>JANMXA010000211.1:0-8343 GCA_031394255.1 Gemmatimonadota bacterium | reverse complement strand
GCCGAGCGAGAATCGGAGGCCGCCGACCAGCGAGTGCGTGGCGCCTCGGAGGAGCCGCCCTGCCTTGGGAGCCGACGCCAGTTGGTACTGACCGAACCCGACCGTCCGGCCGAGCCGGAACTGGACGCCGCCAACGAACGAGATGAATCCGTCCGTCGATTTGTCGTTCGCGAGCTTCTGGGCGAGGTTGGCCTCGACCGGCGAATTGAAGAAGCCGCCGGGCGATGGGCTGATGACCTGGACCAGGCCGAAGCCCAAGCCGAAATAGGGCTGGGTCTGTCCTCGGACCGGGTAGGCCGTCAGAATGGCCGAGTACTTCCGCAGGTGGTTGAACGTCACGGGGCGGACGTTATTGGGCGCGTTGACATCCGTGTAGCCCGTGGTCTCGTTGCTGCCGAAGGCTTCATCGACGGTGAACAAGAGGCCGGCCCGCTTGGCCACGATGTTGAGCTGGCCGCCGACCGTCGGGACCCATGCGCGGGACTGGGTCTGGGTCGAGAACCCCATGACGCCCGCCTGGGCGCCGAGGTACCATTTGAAGCTGTCGTCCCAGCGCTGTTGGGCTTGAGCTGCACCAGAGGCCAACATGAGGCCCAACGTGGCCAGACTCAAGGCTCGAAATGAACGCATTGCACCGCCTCCCGACATAGGAATCGTGAAAGCCGACCCCCGTCCTATGGCAAACACCGTGCTCAGGCCAAGGCGTGCAGATGATGCTCTGAAAACTCCCGGTTCACACGGAGGTAACGGTGTGATGTGCTTATTTAAGTCGTTGTACAATATAGCTTTGTAATCAAGCGTCCAGATGGGCTGTCGTGTCCGATATCTGGTCATGCGAAAAAGGCCCGACCCGGGCAGTCCGGGTCGGGCCGACATTTTTCGTGACTTTCCGCCGAACGCTAGGCCCTCAGCCCGGTCTAGATCAGGCTCAGCCGGCGGCCCACCTTGGCGAAGGCCCTGAGGGCCTCATCCAGGTCGTCGACGGAATGGGCTGCCGAGATCTGGCAGCGGACCCGAGCGGTTCCCTGAGGCACCACGGGGTAACCGAACCCGGTGGCGAACACCCCCTCATCCAGCAGCAGTTCACTCATCCGGATGGCGGCGGCGGTTTCACCGACAATGACGGGCACGATCGGGGTTTCGCCGTCGAGGGGTTTGAAACCGAGTTCCTTGAGGCCGGATCGGAAGTACCGGGTATTGTCGCGGAGCTTCCGGACCCGCTCGGGGTGGGACTCGAGGTACTCGATGGCGGCGAGGCCGGCGGCGGCAACCGGGGCCGGAAGCGCATTGGTGAAAAGCTGAGGCCGGGCCCGCTGAATCAGGTAGTCACAGACTTCGGAGGACCCGGCCACGAACCCGCCAGCCCCGCCCGAGAGCGCCTTGCCAAGAGTCGTGGTGATGATGTCCACGTCGCCAACCATGTTGAAGTGTTCGGCGGTCCCGCGGCCGGTAGCCCCGAGCACACCGGTCGAATGGCTGTCGTCGACGACGAGGACCGCGCCGTGTTTGCGGCAGACTTCCACGATGGCCGGCAGGTCGACGATGGCTCCTTCCATGGAGAATACGCCATCGGTCACGACCATTTTCACTTTGCGATCGCTGGCCGCCCGAAGCTTTGCGTCGAGGTCGGCCATGTCATTGTGCTGGTAGACCCCGGTCTGGCACTTCGTGATGACCTTGGCGAGCCGGATCCCGTCGATGATCGACGCGTGGTTGAGCTGGTCGCTCAGGATGAGGTCGTCCTCGGTCAGCATGGTACCAGGGAAGGCTTCGTTGGCGTTCCAGCAGCTCATGAATGAGAGCGACGCCGGGGTGCCGACCAGCCGGGCGAGGGCAGCCTCAAGGCCGCGGTGGAGGGTGATGGTGCCACAGATGAATCGAACCGAGGCGGAGCCGGCTCCGAACTCATCGAAGGCGGCCTTGCCGGCGGCGACGACACCAGGCTCGTTGGAAAGTCCAAGGTAGTTGTTGGACGACAAAATAATGACCTCGCCGCGTCCCTCCATCCGGGCGCGGGCGCCCTGGGGGCCCTCGAGGAAATTGAGCCGCTTGTAGACGCCGTCGGCCTTGAACTGGGCCAGGGCGCTGCCGAGGCGAGCATCGAGTGCGTTGGTCACGAGGCGATCTCCAGAATGACTTTGCCGGCCTTGCCGTCCTTGATCACGCCGATGGCGTCCGCGATCCGTTCGAGCGGAAACCGGTGCGTGACGACCGGCATGGGGTCGAGTTGCCCTCCGCGGATCATTCGGCCCATGGTGTTCCAGGTGGAGTACATCTTCCGGCCGGTGACGCCATATACGGTGAGACCTCGGAAAATGATCTCCTTGGCGAAATCGACTTCGGTGCTCCTGCTGGGCGTGCCGAGGAGATTCACGCGGCCGCCCAGTCTCGCGGCGGCGAAGGCCTGGGCATGACCGACGGGGTGCCCGCTCATCTCGCACACCAGGTCCACGCCGTTGCCGTGGGTGGCTTCGAGCACCCGAGCCACGACGTCGTCGCGGGACGGGTTCAAGGTGACGTGGGCACCCATCCGGCGGGCGAGGTCGAGCCGCATGTCGTTCAGGTCGCTCGCGATGACCATCGACGCGCCGGCGGCTTTGGCCACTCCAACCGCGAAGCAACCGATCGGGCCGCAGCCGAGCACGAACACGGTGCTGCCCGGCACCTCGGAGCCTTCGAGTACGGTGTGCACCGCGTTGCCCACGGGGTCCATGATGGCGCCCACATCGGTCGGGATACCATGGAGCCGCACCACATTCCCGGCGGGCATGGCGATGTAATCGGCGAACGCGCCGTCGCGGTCGACGCCGATGATCTGGGTCCGCTTGCAGAGGTGGCCCAGGCCTGTCCGGCATTGCAGGCAGTGCCCGCAGACGATGTGGCCTTCGGCCGTGACCATTTCGCCGAGCTGGAGGATTCCGGCGCGCCGGGCGTCTTGGCCCATCTCGACAATTTCACCGGCGAACTCGTGGCCGATGACCACCGGCGGTTTGAGGCGATTACTGGCCCAGCGATCCCACTCCCAGATGTGGAGGTCGGTGCCGCAGACTCCGGCAGCGTGAACCTTGATGAGGACGTCGTTCGGCCCACACTTGGGAGTGGGGACCTCTTCGATCGTCATCCCGACTCCGGGAGTCGTCTTGACGATAGCTCGCATTGGCTGATGGGTTGAGGCCGCTAAGAATAAGCGGTAGCCGAGTACTGGGGCTACCGCTTCGACCGGGGGTCAGGTACTGGCGTCGTCCGAGGGATCTCCACGGCGTTCTCCCGGAACCCGCTGGTGCCACGGAGGGTGGTCGGGTTCCCGTTCCACGGTCCAGAGATAGGCCCAGAATCTGGTTCCAGTCGTTCGGGAGGTCCTCGGAGAAATGATGATACCGACGGGATGGGTCGAACTCGAGATCGATTCGGGCAAAGTGACCTCCGGTCGCCAGGGGCAGAGTAGCCAATGGGACGAACCGGGCCCGAACGGGGCACACAGGGGTCAGCGGAGTGAGGTCAGACCGGAAGAGGGGATGGGCGGCCCACTCAGGAGAACGCCGCGTAGCGCCTGTTGCTGGCCCTTCGGCGACTCGGATCCGGCCACAGGGGGGACCCGTTGCCAGTCAGGATAGTGGATGAGGCAGCCCTCGGGGGCGACGCCGGCCTCCGCCGAGACGACGGCATGGAGGCCCTCGGGGGCAGTCCGCTGTTGGGCAAACATCACCAACGCCCGTTGCCGCTCGCGGGGCAGCTGGTTCAGGGCTGCGGCGTCGATGACCACCAGGTCAAATGGTCCGTAGAGCGTCGGAGGGAAGTACTGGCCCAGCATGACGACGAACACGTCACATTGGCCGCTCAGGGATTCGCCGGCGAGCTTGCCTTCCAGTTTGGTGGCCGTGGAGCTGTCGCTGACCAGGCACTGAATCACGGTGTCGTGGGCGGCGAGCATATACACGGCCGCCTCGGCCCCGCCCCCGATGACCAGAACCCGGTCTCCCGGTTCCAGCCGGGGTGAGACGTCCGACACCGGGTCGCCGCCTGAGAGCCCCCAGTGGGTTGGGGCCCGCTGGGCTTCCCGCTGAGGCAGGATCTTCGAGCGCCATTTCCGATAGGACGGAAGCTTGAGCCGTTCAATGATCTGCTGGTCGACCGTTTCCTGCATGAGCATCTCGGTCAAGAGCAACTGGCCGTTGGCGGGACCCTGGAGGTCCCGGGCGGCTTCGTCGCCGAGCCGGAGAAGTTCCGACCGGGAGATCGAGTCCTTGTAGTCCTCGATCCGCTGCATCAGGTAGGCCCGATACTGGTGCTCGAGGGACGGCAATGACCGGACTCGCCGCGCGGGCGGGGTGGCCTGTCTGGCCTCAAGTTGGGTGGCGGTCAGCACAATGGCAAGGTTGGTGAGTTGGCTGCCGCAATATAGCCAATCTGCCTAACAGGAAGGGAGAGGGGGCGGTTAGTCGACGCGGAGGACGGCGGCCTTGAGGTAGCCGGTCTCGGGGATGGTGAGCACTTCGGCGTGGTCGGCGGGCTGGGTGAGGTGCTCGACCATCGTCACCCGGCGGCCACTGTCCCGGGCGGCGTCGGCGAGCATGGTCAGAAAGTCGGGCCACCGGAGGTGGAACGAGCAGGAGGCCGAGATCATCCAGCCGCCGGGCTCGACCAGGCGCAGGGCGTGAAGGTTCACGTCCTTGTAGCCGCGGATGGCCTGGGGCAGGGCGGCCTTGGTTTTCGCAAACGCCGGGGGGTCGACCACGACCACATCGAAGCGCTGGCGGGCCCGGTCGAAGTCGCGGAGGGCGTCAAAGGCGTCCGCTTCCCGGCAGCTCAGATTGGTAAATCCGTTCAGGGTGGCGTTCTCGGCGGCGCGCTGGAGGGCATCCCGGCTCGTGTCGAGGGCCACGACTGAGCCGGCCCGGGTCGCCATGTGCAGGGCGAACGAGCCATGGTAGCTGAAGCAGTCGAGCCCGCGGCCGCCCAAGGGCATGAGCCGCCCGGCCTGGAGCCGGTTCTCGCGCTGGTCGAGGAAGGCACCGGTTTTCTGGCCCGTCCACGGGGCGGCCAGGTAGCGCACCGTGCCTTCACGCACCTCAATGGCTTCGGGCACGCTGCCGCGGGCCAGCTCGATCCCTTCGGCCAGGCCTTCCCGGCGCCGAACTCCCACGTCGTTGCGGAGCAGGATCCCCTTCGGTGCCAGGACCGCTTCGATGGCGGCGAGGATGTTCTCCCGCTCGGTCTCGAGGCCGGCACTGAGGAGCTGAGCCACGACCCACTGGTCGTAACGGTCGATGATCAGGGATGGGAGGCCATCGCTCTCGCCGTGGACCACGCGGTAGGCGTTGGTGTCGAGCCCAGTTCGTCGGGCAAGGGCGTGCTCAAGGTGCCGTCGCCACCAGGCGGCGTCGATCGGCGTCCCGGGATCACGCTCGAGGAGGCGGAGCCGGATTTCCGAACGCGGGGAGTACAACGCCGTGCCCAAGGGCTTGCCCCGCTGGTCCGCGACGGCGACGAGGCCCGGGCCTTCGGCTTCGTTGAGGAGGTCGCTGGCGTAGATCCAGGGGTGCCCCTGCGCCCAGCGATCGCTCCCCCGGCGAGACACTCGAATTGGCGAAGTCACGGCTGCAATGTACCGGGCAATGGAGCCGTCCCGGCAGTACTATCTTCCGGAATGCTATACATCGGTCCCGACCAGGTGGCGCCACTGACTTCGATTCTCGCCGCTGCCGGTGGCGCGATTCTTCTCTTCTGGCGCCAGGTCAAAGGCCTGGGGCTGCGGGTCATGTCAGTTTTCCGGCGGAAGTGAGCGGCGCGGTCGCCTGGCTGACCGGGCTTCCGGGCTCGGGCAAGACCACGATCTCGACGATCGTCGCCGAACGGCTTCGGTCGGCGGGGAGACGGGTCGAGCACCTTGACGGCGATGTGCTGCGGGCCCGGTTCGGTGTGACGGGATTCGAGCGTCCCGACCGTGAGGCCTATCTGGCGCGGGTGGGTGCGCTGGCCGCCGGTTTCGAGTCGGAGGGGGCCGTGGTGGTGGCGGCACTGGTGTCGCCTTACCGGGCCAGCCGCGACGCGATCCGGGATCGATGTACCCGCTTCATCGAGGTCTACGTCGCGACTCCTCTCCACGAATGCGAACGGCGGGATCCCAAAGGCATGTATGCCCGGGCCCGCCGTGGCGAGATCCTTCACTTTACGGGGGTCGATGACCCCTACGAACCGCCGCCCTGCCCTGAACTCACAATCGATACCCTGACCATGGCGCCAGACGAGGCCGCCGAGCTGATCCTCGACCGGCTCGGTGACGCTACGCCCAGCTGAGTTTCGCGCCCGTCGACTCCTGGATCTGGTCGCGGGTCCAGCCAGGAAGCACCTCCACCACCGTGAGACCGTCCGTGGTCACATCGAGCACGCACCGCTCGGTGATGATCCGGTTGACGCACCGTTCGCCGGTGAGCGGCAACGTGCATCGTTCGAGGATCTTGGCATTCCCCTTGGCGGTGTGCTCCATGACCACGATGACTCGTCGAGCGCCGGCGACCAGGTCCATCGCTCCGCCCATGCCCTTCACCATTTTGCCCGGGATCATCCAGTTGGCCAGGTTGCCCTGGGCGTCGACCTGCATGGCGCCGAGGAAGCAGAGGGCCACGTGGCCTCCCCGAATCATGCCGAACGACGTGGCGCTGTCGAAGTAACTGGTGCCGGGCAGCTCGCTCACCGTCTCCTTGCCCGCGTTGATCAAATCCGGGTCCTCGTCGCCGGCCAGCGGGTAGGGGCCGACGCCCAGCATTCCATTTTCCGATTGCAGGACGACGGTGACGCCGGGTGGCACGTTGTCGGCGATCATCGTCGGGATGCCGATCCCGAGGTTCACGTAGTAGCCGGTCGTGTCGTTCAGCGACGAAAGCTCCTGGGCCGCGCGGGCCACGATCACCTGCCGAATGTCGTCGCTCATCGGGCCCTCACGGTCCGGCGTTCAATCAGCTTCTCGGTGGTCTGCTTCTGGAAGATCCGCTGGACGAAGATGGCCGGCGTGTGCACGTGGTCGCCGTCGATGGCGCCGGGCTCGACCAGGTGCTCGACCTCCGCAATGGTGACCCGGCCCGCGGTCGCCATCATCGGGTTGAAGTTGCGGGAGGTCTTCCGAAACACGAGGTTGCCGAGCCGGTCGCCCTTCCAGGCCCGGACCAGGGCAAAGTCACCGACGATGCCCCGTTCCATCACATAGCGCCGGCCGTCGAACTCGCGGACCTCTTTCCCTTCGGCCACCAAGGTGCCGACACCGGTCGGCGTGAAGAATGCCGGGATGCCGGCGCCGCCGGCCCGGATCCGCTCCGACAGGGTGCCCTGGGGGATCAGCTCGACTTCAAGCTGGCCCGAGAGCATCTGTTTCTCGAAGACTTCATTCTCACCGACGTAGCTCGCCATCATCTTCTTGACCTGCCCGTTCCGAAGCAGATGGACGAGACCGTGATTGGTGGTGCCGGCGTTGTTGCTCACGACGGTGAGATTTTTCACGCCGAGGTCGCGAACAGCGGCGATGCATTCATCCGGGACGCCGGTGAGGCCGAATCCGCCGACCAGCATCATGGCGCCATCGAAGATGTCGGCGCAGGCGGCCTTCGCGTCGGGAAAGACTTTGTTCATGACCCATGAACTCCAGGGAGGGTTCGCATGGTGCGAATCTAACCGGCCGCGGGTCCGGTCGTCGATCCGCTGAGGTAGGGACGGACGATGGCCGACGCCCGCGCGAGGGCGGTCTGGTCGATGGTGGTCCGGTCGCCGAAGTGGGCGACCAGCGCCTGGGTCGCCACGTTGCCGGTCGCTCCGGGTGCGTAGGGGCAGCCGCCGATCCCGCCGGCGCTTGCGTCGAAGATTCGAATTCCGAGTGCCGCCGACCGTTCCGCGTTGGCCACGGCGCGACCGAATGTGTCGTGAAAGTGCATGGCGATTCGATCGGCTCCGACCATCGGGATCAGCCGCTCGAGCAGAGCCGAGACTTCATCGGGTGTGGCCTTGCCGATGGTGTCGCCGATCGACAACTCAGCGCATCCGAGGTCGATCAGGGCCTGGGCCACCGGGATCACGGCCTCCGCCTGGATTCGACCTTCGTACGGACAATGGAACGCCGTTGAGACGTAGCCCCGAACCGGGACCGGCGACCGGCGGACGACCGGGCCGATCCGCTCAATCGATTCCGCGATCGTCGCGTTGATGTTTTTCCGATTGAAGGTTTCGCTCGCGGCGGTGAACACGGCAATGCGATCCGGCTTGGCCTCCGCGGCCCGGGCGAGTCCGGCTTCGTTCGGGACGAGGGCCATGTACGACACCCCCGGTTTCCTTGCGATCCGGCGAAAGACCTCATCG
>JANMXA010000210.1:0-16126 GCA_031394255.1 Gemmatimonadota bacterium | reverse complement strand
CTCCACCGACACCGGGGCCACCTGGCGCTCGATCGCCGGGAACCTGCCTCGGGAGGCGATCAACGTCATCAAGGAAGATCCGGCGAATCCTGACATCCTGTATCTCGGCACCGACTTCGGGGCGTATGTGTCGCGTGACCGTGGCGGCCGATGGGAATCCTTGAGTGCCACGCTGCCGACGACCCCGGTTCAGGACCTGGCGGTTCAGGCCCGGGTTGGGGAACTGGTGCTTGGTTCCTATGGGCGCGGTGCCTGGGTGCTGGACCTGGCGCCGATTCGGGGGCTGGCCGCGATTCCCTCCGGCGTGGGGCTACACTTGTTTCCGATCCGCTCGGCGGTCGCCGATTGGTTCCCGTGGGATGCCGTCCCCGGGGAGCGGCGCGGGCGAAACGTGGCCCGGTTCCAGGTGGCTGCGGCGGTCGCGAGTCCAGCCGTGGTGGCCGTAGCCGACAGCGCCGGTAAGGAGGTCCGTCGCTGGGCCGCCGATCTCGTGGCCGGCGTCAACACGTTGAGCTGGGACCTTCAGACGGTGGCGGACAGCGGGCGCCCCATTGATGCGGTACCGGGTCGCTATCGGATTGCGGTGACGGCGGCCGGTGCGACAGTCGGCGGTCCGATCGAGGTCACCCGCGACCCGATGCTCAAAGGTCACGAGTGAGACTGCTCGACCTGGTGCCGCTCGTCTGTCTGGGTGCCTATCTGGGCCTCTCGCTGGCGACCGAGTCGACGCCCCGGAACGCCGGTCTCTGGTTCTCCGCGCTGGCGGCCCTGGGGTTCGGCCTGTATGCCGTGGACCACGGGCGCTGGCAGGCGTGGGGCGTGGTGGCCGCCGCGGCGCTGGCCTTCACGCCGCTGATCCGCGCAGTCCTGATTGAACGCGCCGTTCCAGCGGTGCCTCGTTCGTTCGCCAGTTGGATCGACCGGGTGGCGGTCGCGCTGCTGTCGGTCGGTACTGCGTGGCTGTTCTGGTGTCTGCCCGCGCTCGATTTCCCTCGGCCCACCGGCCCGTTCAAGATCGGGACGACCAGTTTCGATCTGGTCGATTCGGCCCGCATCGACCTGTTTGCCCCAGCGCCGGAACCGCGCCGCATCCAGGTCCGCGCCTGGTATCCAGCCGATCCTCCTGTCGGGGCGCCGCCCCGGCGGTACCTCGTGGGCGATGAAGCACGGCTGTACGCCGGGAGTTTTGCCAGACAGACCGGGCTTCCGGTTTTCTTCTGGGATCAGCTCCAGCTGGTCCGCACCAGCAGCGTAGCCGAGGTGCCGGTCCTTCCCGGTACCGAACGGCTCCCGGTCGTGGTGTTCAACCACGGCTACTGGTCGTTCAGCACCCAGAATACCGTGCTGATGGAAACGCTGGCGAGCCACGGGTACCTGGTTCTGAGTATCGCGCACCCGTACGACGCATCGGGCGTGGCGTTCTCCGACGGGCGTCGGGCATTGCTCGACCAATCCAGGACCATGGCGATCGCGATCCAGGGTGAGACCATTCCGGGTCTCGATGAATATCTGTCGGCTGCCGACCCCGTGGCCCGCGCCCACGGCATGGCGATCGCACGAGCGCAGGTCCTCGACAGCGTGCGAATGTTCACGAGCTCGCCGGTGTGGCGGGATGATATTGGTTTCTTGCTCGAGGCGATCGCCAGGGCGCGGGTGCCGGGGTTGGCCGGCTCGATCGTAGCCCGCGCCGACACGGGGCGGGTGGGTGTGATGGGGATGTCGTTCGGTGGCAGCACCGCCGCGGGGTTCTGTCTCCGGGATCGGCGTTGCAAGGCGGGGGTCAACCTCGATGCCATGGCGTGGGACCTGGCTCAAGTGGATTCCACCATTCCCGCGCCGTTCATGGTGCTCCAGTCCGATCCCCGGGCGCGGAACCCGAAAGCGGACCCGCGGATCGGGCGGACCGATTTCATGTACGAGAAGCTCACCGAAGCGGGGACCCACCCGGCGATCTACCGTTTCCGCACCGACGGTACCACCCATGGGGACTATTCGGACTTCACCGGGTTCATCCGATCGTGGCCTCGGCGGAAATGGATGCGGCTGGGCCCGATCGAACCGGGCCGGGCCTGGGGCGTGGTGGATCGATTCGTCCTGGATTTCTTCGACACCCATCTCAGGGGAATCGCGGTAGGTTTCCCGGATCGGGCGCTGGCGGACTATCCTGAGGTTCACCGGCACGACGTGGCCTACGTCCGGAACTGGGCCGTCAACAATCAATCAATTCAGTCGAGGCGTTGATACCATGGATATCGGGACTCTGCCGACCCGGAACGCCCGTCACTATCCCAACCGCGAAGCCTTGCTGTTCGAGGGGACGCGATATTCCTGGCGCGACCTCAACGCCCGGATCAACCGAACCGCCAATGCGCTCCGGGGTTCCGGGGTCGCCAGGGGTGACAAGGTCGCGCTATTCCTCCCCAACTCGCTCGAACTGGTGGAGCTGTATTGGGCCATCGCCAAGGTGGGCGCGGTGGCGGTGCCGCTCAGTCCGCTGCTTCGGGGTGCCGGCCTGGCCTCACTGGTGCTGGACAGCGATGCGGTGGCGCTGGTCACGTGCCGCGATCTGGCCGCCGAGATCGAGCGCATTCGCGGCGACCTGACCGCGATCGGCGCCGGCCGGCTGATCGTGACGGACGACCCCGGGCGAGTCGGCTTTGTCGACTATGCGGCCTGGGTCGGGGCGGCCAGCGATGCCGAGCCGCCGCCATCGGGTGTCACGGCCGCCGATCCATACAACATCATGTATTCGAGCGGCACGACCGGCGAACCCAAGGGCATCGTCCACAGCCACGAGATCCGGGCCCACTACCCGCTGGTGTTCGACGGACCATTCCGGATCGATGGCAGTGCCGTGATGCTCCAGTCGGGGTCGCTGGTGTTCAACGGCTCGATGCTGATGTTCCTCCCCTGGATGTACAACGCGGCCCGGATCGTCCTCTTCCGCAAGTTCGATCCCGCGGTCTGTCTCGAGGCCATCGTGGCCGAGCGGATCACCCACGGCATGATGGTCCCGTCGCAGCTGGTGGCCATGATGGCGTTGCCGGAATTCACAGCCGAGCGGCTCGGGTCGCTGGTGACGCTGCTGGCCGTGGGGGCGCCGTTGCTGCTCGAGCACAAGGAACGGCTAAACCGGACCAAGCCCGGCGTCTGGTGCGAACTCTATGGATTGACCGAAGGCGGCGCGGCCACGGTGCTGGAGCGGGATGATTTTCTGCGCAAGCCGGCCTCGGTCGGGACGCCGATGCCGTTCTGCCGGATGAAGGTCGTCGATGACGAGGGCCGCGAGCTGCCGCCCCGCGGGATCGGCGAGATCCTGGGCATGGGCCCGCTCCTGATGAAGGGATACTACAAGCGGCCCGACCTGACTGGCCAGGCCATCCGTGACGGCTGGCTTCACACCGGCGACATGGGTTATTTCGACGAGGACGGGTTCCTGTACCTGGTGGACCGGAAGAAGGACATGATCATTTCGGGCGGCGTCAACGTGTATCCGAAGGACATCGAAGAGATCGTGGCCCAGCATCCGGCGGTACGGGAAGCGGCGGTGTTTGGTGTGCCCGATCCCAAGTGGGGCGAAGTGGTGCACTGCGCCGTGCTGCTTGGCTCGGGCGGGCCGGTGACTCCCGAGGAACTCATAGCCTGGGTCAACGAACGGGTCTCGGCCAAGTACCAGCGGCTCCACGGGGTGTCGATTCGGGAGGATTTCCCCAGGAACGCGGCGGGGAAGACCCTCAAGCGGGAGATGCGGGCGCCGTTCTGGGCCAATCGTGCCGCCGTGATCTGACCCAGGCCTTTTGCGATCTGCGAACGGGCTGAAACACCCCGCTCGCTCGATCCGTACCGATGGCGACTCCAGGTCGGAGCCCCCAGCCAGAGAGGATGATCCTGATGACCGGACCGGTGTTCCTGATCGCCGCCGTGATTGCCTGCGGCACGATACTCGGCATCGTCAAGACGATCGCCGCGGCCACGGTCGGCCGCAGCGCGTCGGCCGATATGAAGCGGTTGCTGGACCAGAGTGAACAATACGGGGCGATGATCGAGGAAACCCAGGCCGCCCTGGCCCATCAGGCGGCGCAGTTGGCCGAGCTCCAGGAGCGGGTCGACTTCGCCGAGCGGATGCTCGCCCAGGCGCGGGTTCAGCCTTCGATCGGCCCGGGCGATCCGGCCCCGTGATTTTCCTCGGCGGCAATCGGGTCCGGCGACCGATCAGGCCGGGTCCTCCCACCGGCGCGCCCGCCCCAGCGCCTTCCGCCACCCCGCGAGCAGGATCTTTCGCCGTGCCGGCTTCATCGTCGGCGTGAACCGCCGGTCCGCCTGCCACTGGGCGGCGATCTCGGCGGTGTCCTTCCAGTAGCCGACCGCGAGCCCCGCGAGGTAGGCGGCGCCGAGGGCGGTGGTTTCCGACACCCGAGGCCGCACCACTGGCACACCGAGTACGTCGGCCTGGAATTGCATCAGGAGATTGTTGGCGCAGGCTCCGCCGTCGACGCGGAGTTCACGGAGCTTGATGCCCGAGTCGGACTGCATGGCGTGGAGCACGTCATGCACCTGGTAGGCGATGCCCTCGAGCGCCGCCCGGGCGAGATGGGCCGCCGTGGTGCCCCGGGTCAGTCCGGCGATCAACCCCCGCGCGTACTGGTCCCAATGGGGCGCGCCGAGCCCCGCGAACGCGGGCACGAGGTAGACGCCGCCGTTGTCATCCACCTGCGCCGCAAGCGTCTCGACTTCAGAGGAGGTCTTGATCAGGCCGAGTCCGTCGCGGAGCCACTGGACCACGGCGCCGGCGATGAAGATGCTGCCCTCGAGGGCGTACTCGGTCCGGCCGCCCACCCGCCACGCCACGGTGGTGAGGAGGTTGTTCCGGGAGACGATCGGCTTGGTGCCGGTGTTCATCAGCATGAAACAGCCGGTGCCGTAGGTGTTCTTCACCATTCCCGGCGTGCGGCAGACCTGGCCGAAGAGGGCGGCCTGCTGGTCGCCCGCCATCCCGGCGATCGGCATCGCACCCCCCCACAGGGTGGTCTCTCCGTAGACCTCGCTCGAGGCGCGGATCTCCGGAAGAATGGCCCGCGGAATCCCGAACAGCTTGAGCAGTTCGTCGTCCCAGTCGCAGGTCTTGAGGTTCATGAGCATGGTGCGCGACGCGTTGCTCACGTCGGTCACATGGGCTCGTCCGCTGGTCAGGTTCCAGACCAGCCACGAGTCGATCGTGCCGAAGGCGAGTTCCCCGGCTCGGGCCCGGGCCCGGGCGCCGGGCACGTTGGCGAGGATCCACTGGAGCTTGGTGGCGGAGAAGTAGGCATCCACCACCAGCCCGGTCTTGCGCCGGATCATCGCGGCCTTGCCGGCCTTTCGGAGCCGGTCGCACGCCCCGGCGGTCCGGCGATCCTGCCAGACGATGGCGTTGCAGATCGGCTGGCCGGTGGCGCGGTCCCATACCACGGTGGTTTCTCGTTGATTGGTGATGCCCACCGCCGCGATGTCGGCGCCTGAGAGCCCGGCCTTGGCGAGGGCGTCGCCGGCCACCGCGGACTGAGTGGCCCAGATCTCGTTGGCGTCGTGCTCCACCCAGCCCGGAATCGGAAAGATCTGGCGGAATTCCCGCTGGGCGTCGGAAACAATCGCGCCCCGGTGGTCGAAGATGATGGCGCGCGAGCTGGTGGTGCCCTGGTCGAGGGCGAGCACGTATTTCATCTGGGTTGTTCCCGGTTCACCAGTGAAGCTTGAAGAACACGGCGCCAAGCACCGCGCCGACGATCGGCCCCGCGACCGGAATCCAGGCGTAGCCCCAGTCGCTCGAACCCTTACCGGGAATCGGGAGGATCGCGTGGGCGATCCGGGGCCCCAGGTCACGGGCCGGATTGATGGCGTATCCCGTGGGCCCGCCGAGCGACAAACCGATCGATGCTACGAGGAGGCCCACCAGGATCGGCGAGAATCCTTTGTCGAAGCCGGTGTTCGGGACCAGGTTCTCGGGCCGCATGATGGCGAGGAGGCCCAGCATCAGCACGAAGGTGGCGATCACCTCCGCTGCGAGGTTGGCGCCGGTGTTACGGACCGCCGGTGCGTTGCTGAACACTGCGAGTTTGTCGGCAGCGCTGTCGGTCGCGGCCCAATGCGGCAGGTAGGCGAGCCACACCAGCACCGCGCCGACGAAGGCCCCGAGCATCTGGCCACCGATGTAGAGGGGCACCTGATCCCACGGGAACCGGCCGATGGCGGCGAGCGCGATCGTCACGGCCGGGTTCAAGTGGGCGCCGCTGATGGAATTGACGAGGTAGACAGCGAGCGTCACCGCGGCGGCCCACCCGACGCAGATGACGATCCAGCCGCTGTTGTGTCCCTTGGTCTTCTGGAGCACGACGTTGGCCACGACGCCGTCGCCGAGGAGGACCAGGATCATCGTGCCTACTGCTTCCGCAAGAAACGGGTGCATCGGGAGTTCACCGGTTGGGGAGAGGGTTGCATAGTAGTAACCCAAACTCGGGGCGGGCGCCAATGCCAGCCTCTGGGGGCCGTTGGGCGCCGTTGCTCCGGCGGTTGTTCGAGATGGACCCGCCGACCTGTCCGCGGTGGCGAGCCGAGGCTTCCTCGGCGGAACCACGGCGTACGACGTGCGGCTCCCGGATCTTACCGGTCTCAGCGGCTTCACCGCCTTCTGGAATCTGCGCCGCGATTCGCTCGTCGACGCCTTCTGCACGGCGACCGGATTCTGCCCGGTCAAGGCGGTCGATGGTACGACGTACCTGTCGGCACAAGCGACCGGAACGATCACGGTACCGTAGCGGCCCTCCCGGGAGCCGACCGGTTCCTCACCCACCTCTCCCCCGAGCCGGGCGCGACCCGACTGCCCGGCCCGGGGCCCACCGGCGGGGCCGGATCGCCCTCATGCCGCCGAAAGGATACATTGGAGGGAACGAGCAATTCCTATTCCCACGGTGGTCCCGGATTCCTACATCCGGGGTGACCATCTCGATCCGGCAACAGAGCAGCAAGGCGAAGCCAGCATCGAGATCACCTTCACCGCGAAGTCTTAGCGGAGGGTTTGGGTCCATGGCGACACACATGCTGCGATTGACACCAGGCCGGCTGATTCCCCTCACCGTCGTCCTCGCCGCCGCCGTCGCGCGGTCCTCGGCCCAAGCGCAAGCGACCGCCATCGACTACGGCCCTGACGTGGTGGTGATCTCCCCCCAGGTGCTCGCCGCATTCGCCAAGGGGCTCCGAACCGAGATCGCCTTGAGAGAGGCGTTCCGGAAAGAACTGGCGGCGATGAAGACGCCGGCGCAGTACCAGCAGTGTGAGGCGGCGGCGGCCTCATCCCCGGAGCGCCTGAAGCTCGCTCAATCGATGATGAACATGCCGGCCGACGTCCAGCCCGATGAAGTGCAACGCCGGTTCGCCACGATCGCGACGGTTGTGGAGGCACTCACCCTGAAGGCGTGTGGCCCCGACCCCGAGCCATTCAACGAAACCTGGCGGTTGGCGCAACTGAAGAAGATCGAGCGCAAGGCGGCGGACGCCGCCGGACCGGTCCCCTGATGCCCGGCGAGAGCGCTGCGGTGGTCGCCGGCCTACTGATCGCGCGCCTCGCGCTCGCGGTGGTGTTCTTCCTCGCCGCCGCGGCGAAGCTTGCCGACCGGGCCGGGACGCTGGCCGCGATCACCGGCTTCGGCGTGTCCCGATTCCTGGCCACCCCGTTGGGGGTGGCGTTGCCGGTGGCGGAGTTGGCGGTGGCCGGCGCGCTGCTCCCGGCCCGCACCTCGAGCTGGGGCGCGGCGGGCGCTCTCGTCCTGCTCGGCCTCTTCGGCGCGGGCATCATCATGCTCATCGTCCGGGGCGGTAGGGCCGACTGCCGCTGCTTCGGCCAGCTGCATTCGTCCCCGATGGGATGGCCGACGCTCGGGCGCAACATTGTCCTAGCCGGGATCGCGGGCTTCGTCCTCATCGGAGCGCGAGGACAGGCGGCCCCCAGCTACCTGGATCTGGTCGACGGGTTTCGGGCCGCCGAGTGGGCGGCCCTGACGATGGCGGTCTTCGCCGTCACGGTGTTGGCGGCCGGCATCACGTTCGGGATCCACTTGATGCGCCAGCACGGACGAATCCTCCTTCGACTCGACGCCCTGGAGCAGGAACTCTTCAAGCGGGGGCTCATCTCGCCCTCGTCCAGCAGGGAGGCTCCCGCGCCGAAAGGGTTGCCGATCGGGACGCCGGCTCCCGCGTTCGAGACGGCGAACCTGCGTGGCGGGTCGACCTCACTGGGCGCGCTGCTGGCCGCGGGACATCCGGTCCTGCTGGTGTTTGCCCAGCCGGGATGCGCCCCCTGCACCGCCTTGGTCCCGGAGATCGCCCTCTGGCAGGAGGCTCACCGGGCCGAGTTCTCGATCGGACTCGTCAGCCAGGGGACCCTCGAAGCGAATCGGGCCAGGTTCGGCGGTGCCGGGATCGAGCAGGTCCTGGTGCAGCGGGCAGGCGAAATCGAGGATCAGTTCGGCGTTCATCTGACCCCGAGTGCCGTGCTGATCTCCAATGACGGCGCCATCGCCAGCCCCGTCGCCCAGGGCGCCGTCGCCATTCGCAGTTTGGTCGGCTCAGTCGTCACCCGCTACCGCCTTCCCGGCGGCCATCGCCAGGGGGGGCCTACGGCGCGTGACCGAAGAGCAACGTCTCCCCATCAGGTGAGTGTCGATGCTCGCTAACACGCAGCCTGCTCCGGACCCGGTGGTCGCGAAACTCAAGGCTCTGCTGCTTGAGGCTCGCCCGCGGATCGAGGCCGACAGCCGAGCACTCGACTCGGCGTGGTCGGAAGACCCTCCCACGGGCGGAACTTTCGAGGATCCGGGCCGGGCGATCACCCGAATGCGGGACCATCTCCGATCGCTCCGTACCGGCGTTCTCGCCGTGAGCGGCGGAGGACCAGCCGGCATCAACGCGCGGGAGCTGACGGCCCGAACGCTCCTGGAAGCCGATCAATCGCTCGACAAGCTCCGCCAGAGCCTGGCCGCCGTCGATCCGGACACCGCCGGCGAACTCTGGGCGGAGAGTGTCCGGTTGGGGAAGCAGGCCAAGAGTACCAGCGTCACCGCCGAGAAGGCCCTCGGCATCCCGTGGCCGCTCTAGCATGAATACCCATTGGTTCGACCGGCTTGCCCGGGAAGTGGCCCGCGGGATGTCCCGGCGGGATGCCGTCAGGATGGTGGCCGGGAGCACGGCCTTCGCGATCTTCGGATCGTGGCTGCGCCCCGCACCGGCCCTCCGTGCCCACAGTGCCGTGGCGGATGATTGTGCCGACGGGATTCGGTCACTCTACTATCCCGGCTGCCCGAATCCAGTGACGAAGCCGAACTACACGCCGACGGTCAACGGCTGTGGCCCTGAGGGCGGGGTTTTCGGGACCGGGATCAACGCGGTGCCGAACAGCCCCCTGTACCTGAGCGACTTCACCGAGGCCTGCAACGGCCACGACCGCGGGTACGGCACCTGCACCCGGCCCAAAAACGACACTGACGGGCATTTCCGCACCGACATGTTTGCCGCCTGCGGAAGCACTCATTCCGGGTCGGGCATGTTCAGCACGATGCTCCGGATCCAGTGCAAGCATGCGGCCCAGACCTATCACAAGGCCGTGAGCGATCTGGGTGAGGAGGCCTACCAAGCCGGCCAAGCCGCGGCTTGCGATTGCTGTGAGTGCAAGGGCGCCGGTGGAAAGTGTCTGAAAGTGAAGCAATACCGCGTCGTGCAGGAGCGGGTGATCGTCTTCTGCAAGTATCTCGAGAATGCCGGCGCGCTCCCACCGCCGGGAAAGGAACTCAAGATTGCGGGGGCCAATCCGGGGAACTACTACCAGTACAGCCCCGGCGAAATCAGTGCGTTGAGTCCGGAGTGCCCGAGTCTCGTGCAACTGATCAATCAGATCCAGTGACGGCCGCGGTTCGGACCCTGCTGCTGGTGCTCGGCGTGATCTGGCATCCAGTGCGCCCCGGGGTCTGGCAGAGCGAGTCACCCCTAGCGCAGCACGGCCCGCTGTCCGCCGTTCGGGTCATCCTGATCCGAATGGATCCTCGTCAACTCGACTTCCGGCTCGACCGAGCCAGCCGCGATTACGGCCTGAGCGCGGCGTGGACGATCGACAGCATTCCGAACGATGGCATCGTGGCGTTCAACGCCGGGCAGTTCATCGGGGGAATTCCTTGGGGCTGGCAGGTGCGGGACGGGGTGGAGTCGAACCCGCCGGGGGCCGGCAGCCTGGCCATGGGCTTCGTCGTCGACAGCTCGGGGACGGCCTCACTGGCCCGGCCGGACGAGCTGCCGGCGGCTCGAAGGCGGGCCGCGTTGGGCTTTCAGTCGTACCCGGCTCTGTTGACCACGAGCGAGGGCCTGCCCTGGGAACTCCAGGCACCGGGCCGCGGCGTCGACCTGGAACATCGCGACTCCCGCCTCGCGCTGGGTATCGCGACTGACGGCTCAATCATCGTCGCGCTGACCCGGTTCGGGGGCCTCGGCCGGGCCGGAGAGACCTTGCCGTTCGGGCCCACCGTCCCGGAGATGGCCGTCTTCATGCGCTCGTTGGGTTGCCAGCGCGCCATGCTTCTCGATGGCGGGATTTCGTCGCAGCTCGCCCTACGAGAACCAGGAGGTGTCCTGAGGCAGTGGAGCAACTGGCGCGCGGTGCCTTTGGCTTTGATCGTCCGACCTCGCACGTCAACTCATGGGATTGTCCGGCCCTGAAGGGGCGTCGTCCCACCTCGCCCAGGCCCGTCGTCGTCGTCGCCGGCCGCTCCGCCGTCTGGAGCAGGCCGATCGCGACGTCCCATACCCGCTCGCCGCGCCCAACCCGGGCCGGACGCCAATGCCGGGCCTCAGGGCTTCCAGACCGGCACCCGTCCCGGCGTCCACGGCGTCCCGGCGGCCTCGGCCTGATCTTCTAATTTCCGGAGCTGTGCCGCAAACCCCTGCAACCGGGGCAGCCACGCTCCGAACTGTTCCGTTGCCACCGCCAGCGACTGTCGGTGCGTGCCCGTGGGCCCGGTCGTCACCGACCACAGTGACCCGACCACCCGCTGCACCCGGCCGGCCACCGTCACCGGGACCGCCTCCGCTCGTCCGGCAACTGTTCCGTCCCCGCTGAAATCGGCACGAAGACCCAGCACGTTGTCCCGGGCGGTACGGAGACCATCGCGGAGTGCGGCCGGCGCCGCCGGGGTCTGCTCCACCGCCTGGCTCAGCAGCTTGAGCCGGTTCTCGATCTCGCCGAGTGCGGCACCCGCGCCCATCACGGCCCGCTGCAGCTTCGCCGCCTCTTTCGTGAACTCGGCCACCAGCGCCCGGTCGGCGGCAGGGAAGGTCGGCATGAGCAGCGGCACCGCGCGGAAGCTCTCGGCGCTTCCCACGGTTTGTTCCACGCCGTCGCGCCGGATCGCGAGCTGCACCCGGTACGTGCCCGGCGCCGCGAGCGGCCCCACGGGCGGGTCATCGCCGCCGAAACGTCCGCCGGCCGTGCCGGTGACCGGATCGGAGGGGGGGTAACGAAGATCCCAGGCGATTCGCTGATACCCCGCACCGACGGGGCCGGTGAGCCGGCGGACCACGGCGCCTGATTCGTCCGTCACGGTCAGAACCGCCGCCGGTGCTTCCTCCCGGTCCTCGACCCGGAGCGAATCCCAACTCGGCACCGGTACATCCTCGCCTTTCTTGAGCAGCGCCTTCTCGGCCTCCTGGCGCCGAGCCTTTCTGGTCTTGACTTCGGTCTTGAGGTAGAAGGTGAACACGGCGCCGGCCGGGGGATTGGCCGCGGTCCAGAGCGCGTCGCCCTGGCTTCCCTTGGGCCCGCCGCCTAACGGTGTGGCGGGGACGAAGAGCTTGGCGTCGGGCACCGGGAGCAGGGCGTTTTCCTGCTCGACCGTGGTGGCCAGGGTCCGGAGCGGGGTGTAGTCGTGGAGGATGTAGAAGCCCCGTCCGAAGGTCGCCACCACCAGGTCGTTCTCCCGCTGCTGGATGGCGAGGTCGCGAACCTGGGTGACCGGGAGCCCGCCCTTCATCTGAGTCCAGCGCTTTCCGCCGTCCACCGTCACCCAGAGGCCGAACTCGGTCCCGGCGAAAAGGAGCCCGCTGGTGACGTGATCCCCCACCACGGTCCACACCGACCCCCGCTCGGGCAGGTTGCCGCTGATCGAGACCCAGGTCCGGCCCCGGTCGAGGCTTTTGATCAGGTACGGCTTGTAGTCCCCCGCCTTGTGGTTGTTGATCGCGGCGTAGACGGTGTTCGCGTCGGTCCGGCTGGCCTCGATGTCGGCCACGAACGCGGTGTCCGGCACGCCCGGCAGGGGCCCGGCCTTCCGCCAGGTGGCTCCGCCGTCCTCGGTGATCTGGATCAGACCGTCATCCGTGCCGGCGTAGATCAATCCTTCCTGCTTGGGCGATTCCGACAGGCTCACGATGGTGCCGTAGAGCGACGTCGAGGTGTTCCTGGCCACCGCGTCCATGCTCCACACCCGGCCCATCATCTTGAGCCGGTTCCGGTCGAGCTGCCGGGAAAGATCCGGACTCACCGGCTTCCAGCTGTCGCCCCGGTCGTCGCTCCGGTAGAGCCGTTGCGAACCGAAGTAGAGTCGAGTGGCGTTGTGGGGGCTGATGATGAGGGGAGAATCCCAGTGCCAGCGGACCGGAGGATCGCCGGCGGCGGGCTGAGGCTGGATGTCTACCGCTTCGCCAGTCTTCCGGTCGAGCCGGACCAGTTCGCCGTGCTGCCACTGGCCATAGATGATGTCGGGATTGGTGGGATCGACCCTCGGCTGGAACCCGTCCCCGCCCACGATTACGAACCAGTCGAAGTTGGTCTGGCCGTGCTCGTTGTTCGTCTGGGACGGGCCGCAGAGCGAGGCGTTGTCCTGGGTCCCGCCGCAGACGTGGTAGAACGGCAGCGCGTTGTCGACGTCCACCTTGTAGAACTGGGTGACGGGCAGGCCGGCCTTGAAGTTCCAGGTGGCGCCCCAGTCGAAGGTTTCGTAGAGCCCGCCATCGTTGCCGTTGATCAGGTGTTTCGGATCGGTGGGATCGATCCACAGGGCGTGGTTGTCGACGTGGACGTTCTTTCCCTGGATCGACTTCGTCGTCTTTCCGCCGTCCTCGCTTACCTGGAGGTTGGTGTCCATCAGATAGATCCGGTCCAGCCGTTTGGGGTCAGGGTAGACCTTGCTGTAATACATCGGCGAGGTGGACGACCAGCCGCTCATCTTCTCCCAGTTCTGGCCCTGGTCGGCGGAACGGTAGAGCCCGGTCTGGCGGTTGGCGGCCTCCACCACCGCATAGACCACGTTCGGATCCACCGGCGAGACCGCCAGGCCGATCTTGCCGAGTTCTTCGTTAGGCAGACCCTTGATGGCCTTGGCCCAGGTCTGCCCCGCGTCGGTCGACCGCCAGATCGCGGAACCGGGGCCGCCGTTGATGAATCCCCACTGGCGCCGGGCCCGCTGATGGGTGGTGGCGTAGATGACGTCGGGGTTCCGGGGATCCATGGCGAGCGACTGGGCTCCGGTCCACTCGTTCTCGGGTTTGAGAACCTGGACCCACGTCTTTCCGCCATCCGTCGTCTTGAAGACACCCCGGTCGCCGCCCGACGACCAGAGCGGGCCGGTGGCCGCCGCGTACACCACGTCGGACTTCCGGGGGTCGACCAGAATGGTGCCGATGTGCTCCGAGGCCTTGAGCCCCATGTTCTTCCAGTTCTTGCCCCCGTCGGTCGACCGGTAGATCCCGTCGCCGTACCCTACGCTCCGCTGGCTGTTGTTTTCGCCGCTCCCGACCCAGACCGTGAGCGGGTTCTGGGGATCGAGGGTCAGGAAGCCGACCGAGTAGGAGCCCTCCCCGTCGAAGATCGGAGTCCAGGTGGTGCCGGCATTGGTCGTCTTCCACACCCCGCTCGAGTGAACCGCCACGTACCAGGTGCTCCGGTCGGTGGGATCGACGACGATCTCGCCGATCCGGCCGCCGGTCACGGCCGGCCCGATGTTGCGGAACTTGAAGCCGCCCAGGGTGCCCGCGTTGATCTTTGATCCGGTGTCGGGGAGGGTCACGACGGCGGCGGGCTTTTTCTGGGCCAGGCCCAGGTTCGGAGCGAGAGCGATCGAGAGGAGCAGGGCGGCAAGGCGCATGGGCGTCCGTGACTAAGGTGGTGGTTGGTTGAAAGCTAGCGTCGGATCGCAGGGACCGGGATTGCCGGGCGCGGGTTTCTGTCGTAAATACCAGTCACCCCTTTCCCTTGTTCCCCAACTTCCCGAGGCTTCAATGGCCGAGCAGCAGAATTACGGCAACCATGCGCGGTTCGTTCCGGCCTTCCACTGGCTGGCGGTTCCACTGACCATGATCGTCCTGGTGTGGTCCGCCAACCAGTTGGTGACCGGATTCTCCGTCGCCACGCTGATGCAGTTCTTCAGCGCGCTGGCGCTGACGATGGCGACGTTCTTTGCCCGCGTCTTTGCGCTCAAGGCCCAGGACCGGCTCATCCGGTTCGAGGAACGGGAACGGATGGGGCGGCTCCTGCCCGACGATCTCAAGGCCAGGGTCGGGGAACTCGGCGTGCAGCAGTTCGTGTCGCTCCGGTTTGCCTCGGACGGAGAGCTGGCCGATCTGGTGCGCCGGACGCTGGCCGGCGAGTTCGCCAAGCCCCAGGACATCAAGCGCGCCATCAAGACCTGGCGTGCTGACAACGACCGGGTGTAGCGCCGGCGGTTCGTTGCCAAGGACTTGCCTTCGCCACGCTTCGTTTGCGGTAACAGGGGCGCTCCTGCTAATCGCCCAGGCGGCGCCCCTGGCCGCTCAGGACAAGGCCGGAACTTTTCTGGGCCGAGTCACCGACTCGCTCGGCGGTCCGGTTCCCTAGGCGTCGATCGCCATCCTGTCCACGAAACTCAAGGCCATCGCCGACAGTATGCGTTCACCAACCGGTACGACGGGTTCTTCTACCGGCGCGTCATGCGGAGCGGCACCTCCGGCTTCGCGGCGACAACGTCTGGTTCGATTCGGCCATGCATACGGCCGACCTGCTCCAGGGGATCCCGAGCGTGAGGGTTTCGAGCAGCGGCGGGATGTCCACCGTGGAATTCCTCGGCTGAAAGGTTGGGGGGAGCACCAGGGTGGCCGTGTGGATCGACGGATCCCGCGTCATGGAAAACGACCACAACTACGCCCTCGACTTCGTGTCACCCTCCGACCTCGAGGCGATCGAGGTCTACCGCCGCGGGGGCCAGATTCCTGCCGAATTTCAGACGGATGCCTCCGCGGCGATCGTCATCTGGACCCGGGTTGCCCGCTGACAACGACTGGGTGTCGCGCTCGGGGCCGTCATCCCCCTGTCATGATGACAGGGTAAGCTGTCAGTGGCCAGGGTTGCTCCCTGGTCAACCTTTCTTTTAGTCTAGGAGATGCGAATGCGGACCCGTTTTAGCGTGCCGACCATGGTTGTCGGCCTTGTTGTCGTCCTGGCCTCCACCGCCGGAGCTCAGAGAACCCCCCTCAAGATCAAAGAGGAGAAGGCCGGCCTGCTGAAGCAGGCCAAGATCTCTCCAGCCGAGGCCCAGAAGACCGCCCAGGCCAAGTTTCCGTCCGGCACGATCAAGAGTGGCGAGATCGAAAAGGAGGGCGGCAAGCTGATTTACTCCTTCGATATTCAGCAGGCGGGGGTCAGGGGTATCGAGGAGGTCAATGTCGACGCGCTGACCGGCGTCGTGGTGGCCATGGAACATGAGAACCCGGCTGATGAGGCCAAGGAAAAGGCCAAGGAGCACGCCAAGCCGAAAGCGAAAAAGCCTCCGGCCTGACGCATGAGGGTTCTGGTCGTTGAGGATGAGGCCGACGTGGCCGACCTCATCAGCCGAGCTCTCCGGGGCACCTCCTGGGCCGTTGACTTGGTCTCCACTGGCGGTTCCGGTCTCGCGGCGCTTGGCGTGAACGATTACGACCTGGCCGTGCTGGACCTGGGCCTTCCCGATCTCGATGGGCTGGAAGTGTGCCGCCGGCACCGTCGTGGGGGGGGCACCACCCCGATCCGGCTGCTCACCGCCCCGGGTGGCGTGAACGCCCCGGTGGGGGGCCGGGTCGCCGGCGCCGACGCCAATCTGGTCAA
>JANMXA010000209.1:0-45931 GCA_031394255.1 Gemmatimonadota bacterium | reverse complement strand
ATCACCGATCAGCTCCTGAACCCGGCCGTGGCGCCCAGCAGCGGGTTCGGTGCGGTGGTGGTTAACGCCGGCAAGCTCACGACCAAGGGGGTCGAGGCCGGCCTGACCATCGTCCCGTACAACCGCGGCAATCTCCAGTGGACCGCGATCACCTCGTTCCAGAAGAACAATCAACGGGTGACGGACCTGCCGGCGTTCATCCCGCCGTTCAATCCGTCCGGTGGTAACTCCGGCTCGACCCGGCCGCGGATCATCAGCGGCCAGGTAACCACCAAGATCTGGGGTCTCACCCCATACATTGGCGGCGTCCGGCAGCCCGTCGGCTATACCTACCTCCGCGCCATCGGCAGTGCGGCTGCCCCGACCGCGGTCACGGCCCGCGACTCGATCGTCGGCGACGCTAATCCGACGTTCCAGATGTACTTCAACAACCAGGTCACCTACAAGCGCCTGACCCTCGGGTTCAGTGTTGATTGGCGCAAGGGCGGCGACGTTTTCAACTTCACGCAGGAGATCCTGGACGAAGGCGGCGTGTCGAAGGATTACGACGAAGCAGTCACCCTGGATAACGCGCCCCGTGGCACCACGGCCGAAATCATCTCGGCCCTGCCGGCCGGCACCAAGCTGGGTCAGTTCCGGCTCCGGTCGTACGAGGAAGGTGGCCGCGATGCCCGAGTCTATACTCAGGACGGCGGGTTCGTTCGACTCCGCGATGTTTCCCTCTCCTTCGAAGCCCCGCGGGACTGGGCCCGGGCGATCCGGGCCGGGTCGATGCGGTTCAGCCTCCAGGGCCGGAACGTCCTGATGTTCACCAAGTACACGGCATTCGATCCCGAAAACGTCCGGCGCGGCAGCCAGAACATCCGGCAGGCCATGGACCTCGCGTCCTTCCCGGGCTCCCGTCAGTTCTACCTCTCCATCGACCTGGGATTCTGAGCCGATGCGATACTCAAATGTGAAGCGCGCTCTGCGCGCGATGATTCCGGCGGCGGTTGTGCTGTCGTCGGCGTGCTCGGTCGACAGTCTGACCGTGCCGAACAAGAATGCCCCGAACCTCTCAGGGACCCAGAACAGCCGTGCCGCCGTGAACCTCGCGGTGCTCGGCATCCTCAGCCTGGCTCGGAACAACGAGCAGGGCTGGCTGGGCGGCGCCGCCGCCTACGGACGGGAATACTGGTTGATGCAGCCGCAGTTCGGCGGCACGATCAGCGGCCCGGCCCGCGACTGGAAGGTTCCTTCCCTGAACGGCGGCGGGCTCTGGGGCGGCTACTTCCGGAACCTCCGGGACGTGGCCGTGGCCAAGCAGGTCCTCGACACGTCCAGTGCCAGTCTCTCCGCCGCCGAAAAGTCGGCGGCTCGGGGTGTCATCTACACCTTCGAGGCCCTGGAGCAGCTCCACGTGATCCTGTCCCGGGACACCGTTGGCACGGTGACCCAGGTTACCGGGACCCCGACCGATGTCCGGCCGTTCGTCTCGCGTGACTCCGGGTACAAGTTCGTCACCGCCATTCTCGATTCGGGCCTCGCGGCTCTGAGTGCCGGCGGTTCGGCGTTCCCGTTCACCCTCCCGGGTGGGTTCATCGGAAACCCGGGCGGCGGGTTTGCCCCGGGGGCCGTCGGCTTCGATGCGTCCACGCCGGCCACGTTCGCCAAGTTCAATCGAGCCCTGAAGGCTCGGGTCGAGGTGTATCGCGCTTCCATCGGGTGCGGCGCGCCCTGCTACCAGGCCGCCCTCACCGCCCTCGGCGCTTCGTTCTTCACCGGCGTCGCCGGCTTCACCACGGCGAATCGCGGCCTGGGTGTGTATCACGTCTACTCGGCTGCGACCAACGACGTGACCAACGGGTACATCCCCGCCCAGGGCCAGTTCAACTACATCAATACCACGATCAAAACCGTTCCTAACGTGACCGCGGATCTCCGGTACCAGGAGAAGGTCCGGCCTGCCGCGTTGACCGGTGCGGTCGAAGGATTTACCAGCGACATCGAGCCGACCGTCTACGCCAGTTTCAGCGCGCCGTCCCCGATCATCCGGAACGAGGAGCTGATTCTCAAGTACGCCGAGGCTCAGTACTTCGCGGGTTCCCAGAGCGAAGCGCTCGCCGCGATCAATGCTGTGCGGACCCTCTCGGGCGGCCTGGCTCCCCGAGGCGCTTTCACCGACGCCAATGACTTCAAGACTGAATTGTTGGCTCAGGTCCGTCTGTCGCTGCTGTTTGAGGGGCACCGTTGGGTCGACACCCGACGCCTGCTCGGTAACGCCGGTCTGGCGAACCTCCGGCTGACCTATCCGTCGGGCATCAACGAGCCAGCCGCGTGGTCAGTGGCGACCTCGCTGCCGGTTCCGTCGGGTGAGTGCGATGCCCGGAAGGGCACCGGAGATCCGGCCCTGGCCGGCCCGGGCTGCACCTGATTCTCGGAGGAATCAACACCAACGGCCCGCCAGTCTCACGACTGGCGGGCCGTTGTCTTTCCCCGTCACGGACTACATCCGGTAACGTTCCAGGGTCTCGTTTCCGTCGGCATCAACCGCTATCAGATAGACGGTGCCCCGGCCCAGGCCCGCCAACCGCCGTCCCTTCGGCAACTCCGCCGTGAACACCAGCCGCCCCGACCGGTCGAATAGATCCCATCGTGAAGGCGCGGCCAGCCGACCTGAGCGCTCGATCCACAGCATCCCGTCCGATCCGATCCGCGGCGCCGCATCGGTGAAGGCCGGCTTGGTTTTGGCGAACGCGGTGTTGTCCGCCATTTCCGCCACCGCCTTGTCCGCCAGCATGTCCGCCGGGGTGGCCTCGAGCCCGCCTGGCGGGCGATCGCCGCTGCCCTTGCCTCCAACCCCCGAATTCATCAGCAGGGTCCGTATGGCGTCGAGTTGGTCTTCCCGGGTCACTGGAAGCGGAGTCCAGGCCACGGCCGGCCCGACGGTCCTGACACCGGAGGCGTCGATCCACTCCACGTGGTAGTCGCGGGCCCGCACCACGGCCACTCGCCCATCCGGACCCGCGGCCCACGCGTCGGAGGCCCCGAAGACCGTGATCGGAAACCGGGGCCGGTCCCGGTGAGGCGGATCGCCCGGTTCCGGTGCCGGGTGAATCCAGGTCACCT
Organism: Gemmatimonadota bacterium; assembly: GCA_031394255.1. GTDB lineage: Bacteria > Gemmatimonadota > Gemmatimonadetes > Gemmatimonadales > GWC2-71-9 > SHZU01. The sequence goes on along the minus strand of JANMXA010000209.1, from coordinate 42,823 downwards.
GTTCCGAGCGCCGGGCCGAGGGCTGATAGCGGATCAGCGGGAGCGAATCCAGCTCGAGGCCCTGCCCGAACCGGACCCACCGCGGGACGACCGCGTAGTAGCGGCCGGCCTGATCCACGGCCCGGGGAAACAATCCGGCCCCGATTCCCGGGGTCACCGCCGCGAAGGTACGGCGAATCGCTCCGTCCGGTGCGATCAACGCCAGCCGGTTGTTGCCTTCATCGACCAGGAGCACGGAATCGCCGGCGTACGGAACCAGTGCCGACGGCAGCCGGTATTCCGCCGGCCCCCCTCCGGCGCGTCCGACGGCCCGGGTTCGGCCCGTCGTGAAGTCCGCGATGACCACGGCTTCCGCCAGGCGGTCCGCCACCAGCACCGTGCCATCGGGCCGCTCGACCACGCCACGGATCTGGGTGAACTGGGCGGGCAGGGTTCGATCGGGGCCCGTCAGGTGGCGAAGCGGAGCCGCGGGCTGCGCCATCAGGACGGAGATCAGGAGCAGCGACATCATGGGCCTCAGTGTCAGGTTGACTGAAACGGGATGTCTGGCACTGGTCGGGTGTCGCGCCTGAGCCAGGAGGCCGGGATCGGCTTAGATTCTCGCCATGGCCGAATTACCGCTGGTTTTCGCCCTGACCGGTGCGTCGGGGGCCCCCTACGCGGTCCGGGTGCTCGAAGCGTTGGCCCGGGCCAGGATGCCGGTTTGGCTGATCGTCTCGAGCCACGGGTGGCGTCTGCTGGCGGAGGAGTGCGGCATCGCCGATCTCCCCCAACTCACGGCCGCCACCGGCGGCGACTGGTCCTCGATCACCGTGTTCGACGATGCCGATCGCGGCGCCAAGCCAGCGTCCGGGTCCCAGCGGACCCGCGGCATGCTGGTCTGCCCCTGTTCGATGGGGACCGTCGCCGCGATCGCTCACGGAACCAGCCGGTCGCTGGTCGAACGGGCCGCCGACGTGACCCTGAAGGAGGGCCGGAAGCTGGTGGTCGTTCCCCGGGAAACGCCGCTCTCCCTGATCCATCTCCGGAATCTTACCGCGTTGGCCGAGGCGGGAGGCACCGTGCTGCCGGCGGCGCCTGGTTTCTATCATCGCCCCGACCGGGTCGGCCAGCTGGTGGATTTCATTGCCCAGCGGATCCTCGATCAGTTCGGCTTCGACATCGCAATCGCGCCCCGCTGGGGCGATCCCGCCTGATGCGTGCGGCGTGGTGTGCTCTCGCCGCCGTCGGTTTGGCGCTGCCCGCCGCGGCCCAGGAGCCCCTCAAAGCCGGAGCTCCTGTTCGGGTTGTGGCGCCGGCACTGGGGCCCGATCCGGTCGTGACCCGAGTGGTCCGCCTCGCCGCCGACAGCCTGGTCCTGCAGACGGATCCGCGGCTGCCCGAACTCGCCATCGCTCGCTCCGACATCACCCGGCTGGAGGTTGCTTCGGGGCGCGGCAGCGGGCGAACCCGGTTGATCGGCGTTGGGCTGGGCGCCGGTTTCGGCGCCGGTGCCCTCCTCGGTCTCGCCCTGGGGAGCTACCTCACCAATCCCGACCTCCAGCATTCGAGCAACGAAATCGGCCGGACCCTAGTCGGCGGCGTGATTGGAGCGGGCATCGGTGTGGTTATCGGTGCGGTTCTCGGGTCAACCCGGAAAGAAGCGACCTGGAGATTGGTTGACCACCGCACGGTCACGATGGCGCTCCGGCCCGTGTTCGATCACGGGGTTGGCGCGGCCGTTCGCTTGCGGTTTGGCTCGCGCTAGGTCAGCGGCAGGACTCCGGCCGGCCGAATCGAGCCGCTCGCGCCACTTCCACTCCGATCCGATAGTCGGCCCCCTCGAAAACGCCAGGCCCGGCCAACTCACCCCGAACCCCGATGATCAGCGCCAAATTCTTCGCACTCGTCGCCTGTCCGGCGAGCCGGTTCAAGCTGCTCCACCCGGCAGCCGAGAACGTGGCGGTGATCTGATAGGTGGTGTCGCCGCAGAGGCGGAACCAGCCGCCGCCAGGCCGTGAGATGTAGATCCCTTCGAATTCGCCGTACTCGGTGGCCGACAGCGCGGGGAGACACGCCACGCCCCCCGGGAGCTCGAGCTCGATCCGGGCCGGCTCGGTGACCACGAACCGAGGTCCCTGGGCCCGGAGCTGGGCCGCATCACGACGGGGGCAGCTCAGGTTGACTTGGTAGGTTGCGGCTGGGAGGGTGGCCGCGAACTGGCCGCTGTCACCGGTCCAGGCGGCGAGGCTCGGTGCGAATTCGACCCGGACCCCGCGGGCCGGTTTCCGGCTGACCGGGTCGATGACGCTGCCCCGAATCGAGATCTGCGCTCGGGCCCCGGAGCCCAGACCGACCATCAGCACGGCAGCGATCGCGCCCGCCCGACCGGTCATCGGCAGGACCCTCCCGGCGTCCGCTTCTCAAACGACAGGACTTTTTCGACTTCGATGAGGTAGCCGGCGGATCCGTCGGCCCCGAAGAATCCCGGGCCGCTCAATCGGCCCCGGACCGAGAGGGCGAGGTCGGGATGCCTGGCGTCCTCGGAGCGAGTGGCCTTGAAGACCAGGTCCCGCCAGACGACTGGCGGGAAATCGATGGCGACGCGGTAGTTGGGACCGTCGCAGAGCCGGAGCAGGCGAACGTTGCCCTCGGCCACGAGAACGCCCAGGAACTCGCCATAACTCGTCGCCGACATCGGGGTCAGGCATTCGGCGCCATGGGAGAGGGCCAGCTCGAGATCGGCGCCCGGGCCGGAGACGAAGATTGAATCAGCCCCGGCGGCGAGGGGGTTGTCGTGCCGGCGAGGGCAGTCCACCACCGGAGCGTATCGTCCGTTCGGCACGCTGAAGGAAAACCGGCCGTCGGAACCGGTCCACCCGCCCAGCCACGCGCCCAGGACGACCCGCGCGCCGGCCACGGGGGTGCCATGCTCAGGATCCCGCACGATCCCCTGGAGCACGGCGCTCTGCGCCGCCGAGCGAACCGGCACGGCGAGCGTCGTTCCCGCCACCAGCAGGAGCCCCAGGCGTAGCGTCATGGCGATGGGGATAATACCATGAAGGCACCCCTTGGCCAGAGCACACGATGCGGCTTGGTATCATCTCGGACACCCACGGCCTTCTCCGGCCTCAAGTCTTTGAGGTCTTTCGCGAGGTGGACCTGATCCTCCACGCCGGCGATATCGGAACGCCGGAGCTGCTCACCGAACTCGAGGCCATCGCCCCGGTCCGGGCCGTGTTCGGGAACACCGATGGCTTTGACGTCCGGCACCTGGTGCCCGAGGTGGTGGAAGAGGAGATCGACGGGTTCAAGTTCGTGATCGTACACGGGCACCAATTTGGCAGCCCCACGCCCGAGGCGATCAACGCCGCGTATCCGGACGCGGAGGTCATCATCTTCGGCCACACCCACCGGCCGCTCCTTGCCGTGGTGGACCAGGTGGTGACGGTGATGAATCCTGGCGGGGCGGGGGCCCGGCGCTTCAATCTGCCCGCGTCGGTGGGGATCATGGAACTCGAGCCCGGGATTCCTCCCCGGGCTCGCCTGGTGCCGATCACCGATCTGGACGAAGACTAAACCATCGACTCGCCGGCCAGCCAGCGGTCGATCGGCAGCGTCCGTCGCCACGCTTCGGGATGGCGCCGAAACCACGACATGATCAGCAGCATCTCCTCAATCGTGGCGTGGTCCAGCAGCCCGGCGGGCGGAAGCGGCCGCGCGATCTCCTCGTCGATCACGCCGCGGAATGCTTCCCGCTCGATGGGCGTGGCTGGGAACGGGTAACTCGCCCGGACCAGGCCGTGGCGGATCAGATAGACCCGGTCATCGCCGAAGGTGCCGGGCTCGCGATAGATGAAGGTCAGCACCTCGATTGCCGACCGGGCCCGGGCCAGAGCGGCGATCAGCCACTCCAGCGCCTCGAACTTCTCCCGCCACCGGGCCGCCGCCTCGAAGTCCTGCTTCTCCGCCGCCGCGACCATCTGATCGATGAGCCGGTCGATCGGCTGGACCTGCATCCCGCCCAGGAACCGCACCGCCGCATCGGCCTGGGCTCGATACCGGTGTTCCTCGACCAGACCGGCGCAGGGCCCGGTGCAGGTGCCGAAATCGTAGCGTGGGCAGGCCGCCTGTTTCGCTTCCGAGAACAGATCGCCCTGGCCCGGGAATACGACCGGCATCTTTTCGGCACAGTCGCGGAGGCCGAGCAGATCGTTGAGCACGCGGATCCCGAGCAGGGCCCGCGTCGGCGACGTGAACGGGCCGAAGTACCGGCAGTCCTGCCGCGTGGTGGAGGCGGTCACGGCCAGCCGCGCCGCGGACCCGTGGGTCATGGTCACGAACGCGGCGTTCCGGCGCCGGTTCATGTGGTGGTTGTACGGCGGGCGGTGTTTCCGGATCTCCTTGAGCTCGGTCAGATGGGCCGCGAACTCGCTCGGCACGTAGTCCCAGGTGATGTTGGCCGCGGCGTGGAGGATCCTGGCGGCCTTGTCGTCCGGATACTGGGCGCTGAAGTACGACAGCAGCCGCGCCTTGACCCGTTTGGCTTTGCCGACGTAGATCACCCGGCCCAGGGGGTCGATCATCCGGTAGATGCCGGGCCGGTGTTCCGCCAGCGCCTTCACCCGGCCGCGAAGGGTCGGGAGGTCGGTGGTGGGGGGTAGCAGGGTGGCGGTAGCCGTCATGCGTTCACGCCTGGCACCGGTAGCAGAAGACGGTAATCCTCGCGTCGATGGCGTGGGTGCCGGCCAGCGGGGCCCCGCACTGGCGGCACGGCTCGCCTTCGCGCCCGTAGACCATGAGCTCCAGCTGAAAATTACCCGGTTCCCCCTTCCCGGTGCGATAGTCCCTGATCGTCGTCCCGCTGGCCCGAACCGCCTGGTCCAGAATCCGGACGAGGTGATGGTGGAGTCGGCGATGGTCGTCACGGGTCAGCGCCCGGGCCGGTTTCGACGGGTCGACGCCCGCGAAGAACAGCGCCTCGTTGGCGTAGATGTTCCCGACGCCGGCCAGGGCCTTCTGGTCCATCAGGACCTTTTTGACGGCGGCCCGGGACCGGCCCAGGGCCCGGCCTAACGCTTCCGGCGTGAAGTCGAGGTCCAACGGCTCGGGCCCGATCGCCGCGGAAAATCGCTGGTACCCGGCCTCGTCCAGCCACCGGATCCGCCCGAGGCGCCGGACATCATGGTAGATGAACGTCCGTCCGTCATCGAGCAGGATGCGGAGGACGCCGTACTTCACGTCGTCCGGCGTGGGCTTCCACTTGACGAACATCGCCCCCGTCATGCCCGGCTGAATCACCAGGCGGCGGCGGTCGGTCGTGATCACGGCGTTCTTGGCCCGCCTGGACAGGCCCAGGACCCGGGCGCCTCGGAGCCCGGTCGTGAGCGCCCGGGCGGAGACGCCCGTCAGGATGTCGGCGTGGGTGAGGGTGACGCTATCGAACCGGCGGCCGGTGAGCAGCGGGGCGTTGTCCCGCACCATCGTTTCGACTTCGGGAAGCTCCGGCATCGATCAGGGCCGAGCCAGGGCGCGCCGGATGCTGCTGTCGGCGATGACGGCCTGGCCGTCGTGGAATGTGGCGCGGACCCGAATCCTCTCGATAGCGGTGCGAGGCCCGGAGAAGGGGTTCCGGTCGAGGACCATGAAGTCGGCTGGCCCGCCTGCTCGGAGCACGCCATCGTGACCCACTCCGGTCGGCGGTACGCGAAGGGCATTGAGCCGCCAGGCGAGTTGTCGGCCAATGGCGTCGGGTCGAGATGATCCGGCGGCGTACTTTCGCGCCAGCGTCGCGAGGAACGGCGCCATGGCCGGGCCCGGCTCGGTGAAATAGTCGCTCCCCTCCACCAGCACCGCGCCGGCCCGGTAGAGCCGGTCCCAGGCGTAGACCCTCGCTTCGTTCGGCTCGCCGACCCGCATCCCGCCGAGACCGGGGCGCTCGTCGGGCGCCGCGTTGAAGTCGGACTGGACCGAGAGCACAACGCCAAGCCGCACCGCCCGTGCGAAATCCTCGTCGCGCGCATAGGAAAAGTGCTCGATCCTGAGCCGGTGCCGGTCGAGCGCCGGCTGTTCGGCTAGGATCCTCTCGTAGGCGTCGAGCGTCCGGCGGACCGCCTCGTCGCCGATGGCGTGGGTGGCCACCCCGAGGCCCCGGTCGAGCGCCCGCCTGGCCAGCGCCGCGATGGTGTCCGCCGTCATCCGGGCCACGCCGCGCGTGGTCGAGTCATCCGCGTACCGGTGGGTCAGCGCGGCTCCTCGGCTGCCTAACGCTCCGTCGGCGAACAGCTTGAGATGGGTCACCCGGATTCGGGGCGAGAGGATGAAGGCCGCGTCCCCGCCCGCCAACAGCGAATCCGCCAGTCGGCTCGGCGCCGGGACCATCAGGTTGATCCGGATCGGGAACGGCGCCGTCGAGTCGGCTCGCCGCAGCAGCGCGAGATATCGGCCGAGGTCGGCGTCGAGCGCCACCACGCCAGGGGAGGGAAGCGGTCCGGCGTCGTCGACCTCGACCACGCCGCGGGCGGCCATCGTGTCCGCCGCGATCCGGTACGCGGCCATCACGTCGTCGTCGCTGGTCGGCGGGAACAGGGCCACCATCACGTCGTTGGCCCGCTCGAGCAGGATACCGGACGGATCGCCCTTGGCCAGGTGCCCAATGGTGCCGCCTTCGGGATCGCGCGTCGTCTTGCTGATCCCGGCGAGGGCGAGCGCCCGGGCATTCACCCAGCCGGCATGGCCGTCCGCTCGAGCCAGGAACACCGGATGGTTCGGGGCCGCGGCCGAGATCTCGGCCAGGGTCGGCAGCGCTTGCGTGCCCCACGATCCCTGGCTCCACCCGGCCCCGGTGATCCAGGTCCCCGCGGGCGATGAGTCCGCCCGGGCCTTGACCCGATTGGCGATCTCCTGGATCGACCTGGCGCCCGACAAATCGAGGAACACCTGTTCCTTGAGCGCCGAGTTGAGGAGTGCCAGGCCGACGTTGTAGAGATGGATGTGGTGGTCGACAAACGCCGGCGCGATGATCGCCCCGCCCAGATCGGCAAGCGGCGCCAGGCCGGCCTTCCAGCCCAGCACCGAGTCGGCGTTGCCGACTGCAATAATCCGCCCGCCTCCAACGGCCAGCGCGGTGCCGCCGGGCTGGGTGGAGTCGAGCGTGACGACGGTGACGCCGGTAAGCACGGTCTCGATGTCCGGGCGCCGGGGTGCGCAGCCGGCGAGCAGTGCCACCAGCGCGGCGGCCAGCCCAACGCGGCCGGCAGGTGACGGCATCGAGGCGAAGATCAATCGCATAACGCCAGGAGTTTGAAGGGCTCGGTCCCCAGCCGCAACTAACGGCCTTTGCGTCCCAGCGAGAGCAGCGCTTCGAAACGGCGGACCCGGGTTTCCTCCCGCTTGGCACTGACGACCCGATGAATCGCCACTCGCTGGTACCACGGAGCCTGGGACTGGAACCAGGCCCAGGCAGCCTGGTCGGCCTTGAACTGCCGCAGCATGTCCGGAGTGAACCTGGCCGGTTCGGCCCGTTCGAAGGAATAGATGCCGGTGCGCTTCGCCTCGCGCGCCCCGTAGGCGGCGAGCCCGGCCTTGGTCATCCGGCCCGCCGCGATTAGGCGCTCGACGTGCCTGACATTCACCAGGCTCCAGATACTGGTGCGCTTCCGAGGGGTGAAACGAATCGAGAAGGTTCGATCGTCGAGCCGGCGACGGACCCCGTCGATCCAGCCGTAGCAGAGAGCCTCGTCGAGGGCCTCGGGATAGGTGATCCCGTCGGAGGACGCGTGACGCTTGTGGATCTGGACCAGGATTTCGGAACGGTGAGTGTGATTCCGCGCCAGCCACGTTCTGAAGGTGGCCCCGCTCGGGAAAACGACCGGCGTGGTGGGGTCAGGCGCTTTTCGGAGTGGCATCGACGGGCCGGTGTCCGGTAAACAGCACCAGCGCCACGCCCAGCATCAGCGCCATGTCCGCCACGTTGAAGATGCCGGTCCGCAGCGACCCGATCCCGACGTTCATGAAATCGATTACCCAGCCCCGGGCGATCCGGTCGATCAGGTTTGACACGCCGCCCCCGAAAATCAGACAGAGCCCGATCTGGGCGATTCGTGGCCACTCATTCCGGAGCGCGCTGTACACGCAGTAGCCCAGGAGGAGCGCGCTGCCGAAGGAAAAGATGGCGGTCCGCGCCCACAGTGGGAGCGTCGCGCCCAGACTGAGGAACGCGCCGGCGTTTTCCGCGTACTGGATCCGGATCGTGTCACCGAGGTAGGAATGGCCGGGCTCGCCCCGGAGTTCGGAAGCCGCGATCCGCTTGGTCACCTGGTCGAAGCCGATGATCAGCACGACCAGAGATACCGCCATGGCGCGAGGGCTCAGTCGCTGCAGCATTCCGTTCCGTCCTTGGGCACTCGAGTCAATCGGGCCGGGCCAGCGGTGTTACTCAGGCCGAGCGGGGAGATGTCAGGCCCGCCGAGCGGCCTCGCGCCAGCCGATATCGCGCCGGTATTGGCGGCCGTCGAACCGGATCGCCTCGGCCGCCTCCCGGCTGATGCGCTGCGCCGCGGCGAAGTTTCCCGCGATGCCCGTTACCGCGAGGACTCGGCCGCCGTTGACGACCAGCCGGTTCGCGTTGTCACGGCGGGTGCCGGCGTGGAAGACTACGGCTCCCGGTGGCAGGTCCGCCGGCAAGGTGATGACCGCACCCTTGTCCGGTCGATCGGGATAACCTTTGGCGGCCAGCACCGTGGTCACGGCGGCCTCGGGGCTCACCGTCACCTGAGGCAGCGGCGCTCCCGTGGCGCAGGCGTGGAGGGCGGCCACCAGGCCGCCCGATACCCGCGGCAGGATGACCTGGGTCTCGGGGTCGCCGAACCGGCAGTTGAATTCGACCACCGACGGATTGCCGCCGGCATCGACCATCAATCCGGCGTAAAGCACACCCGAGAACGCCGCGCCCCGCCGGGCCATTTCGGCCAGGGTCGGCTCGAGCACCTGACGTCGGACTTTCGCAAGCAATGCCTGCGTCTCGAGCGAGACCGGGCTGTAGGCCCCCATGCCGCCGGTATTGGGTCCCCGATCGCCTTCGAGCAGGCGCTTGTGATCCTGGGCGCCCGGGAGAATCTGGATATCCCGTCCATTGGTCAGCGCCATAAGCGACAGCTCCTCACCCTCGAGGAACGATTCGATCACGACCACCTGGCCAGCTTCGCCGAACACGCCGTCGCCCAGCATCTGCCGCGCGGCCTCGCGGGCGTCGGCCCGGGTGGCGCAGACGACGGCGCCCTTGCCGGCCGCGAGGCCGCTGGCTTTGACGACCAGAGGCTCGGGATGGGCGTCGATGTACTTGTAGGCCCCGGGCAGTTCGCCGAACGTCATGCTCACGGCCGTCGGCACCCCGGCCGCCGTCATCACATCCTTGGCCCAGGCCTTCGACGCCTCGATCTGGGCTGCGGCGGCACTCGGCCCGAATACCGCGATCTTCCGGGCGCGGAGTTGGTCCGCCAGTCCGGCGGCGAGCGGCCCTTCCGGGCCGACGATGACGAGATCGATTCGCTGCTCATCCGCCAGAGCCACCAGCCGATCCAGTTGGTCGGCCCCGACGGGAACGTTGGTGGCGAGTTCAGCGGTTCCGGCATTGCCGGGTGCGCACCAGAGCTGCGCGTTCGGCAGGTCGCGGCGGATGGCCCAGAGAAAAGCGTGTTCCCGTCCGCCGCTTCCAACGACCAGGACCCTCACGCGCCGGCGCGGGCTTTGTTGAAGGCGTCCTTGGCGGCCTGCGCGGCCCGCTTGGCGGCGTCCTGCACGTGGCCCATCACTTCCTTGCCGGCGTCCGAATAGTAGTTCTTCGCCGCCGAGAAGTCGGCGCCGAGCGGGCGGTCCTTGGCCTCCTGGCCCCGGCGGGTGTATTCACCCCGGAGGATCCGGTCGTATTCGCCCGAGGCGAGCCAGCCCTGGACCTCCGCCGCCCGGATGGTGCACATCGGGTGGCTCAGACCTAACGTGTTCAGGACCTTGTAGAGGATGTCCATCCCCTCGTGGGTATTGGCGTACTCATGGGCCTGGGCCATGAACTCGTTCAGATCCATCTGGCCCGAGTCGAGGGCCTTCTTGTAGCCGCCGGCCATTTTCATGAAGAGCTGCTGCGACGCGATCACGTTCTGGCCGCCCAGTTGGCCCGCCCGGTCGGCCGACAACTCCGATTTCCGCGACCACTCCAGCACCGCCAGCTTGATCGGCAGCAGCGCCAGGCCGGCCAGCATCGGCAGGGCGGCCAGGCTCACGTTGAAGAGAATCGCGGCGATCGTGTGGTAGAGGGCGTGTCCGCTGATCACGTGCCCGAGTTCGTGGGCGATCAGGACCCGGAGTTCCTCGTCGTCGAGCAGCTCGAGCGCGGCCGAGTGGAGGACGATGAAGGGGTCATCGACGCCGTAGGCGCCGGCGTTGAAGACCGGGGTCTGCGACACGTAGAGCTCGGGGGCCTTGGGCCAGTCGAAGGTCGCGCAGACCTCGATCAGGAGCTGGTGGGCCCTCGGGAACTGCTTTGGAGAACAGCGGACCGCGTTGCCCTGGAACAGCAGCCGGATGCCGCGCTCACCGCCGAGCAGGCCGACCACTTTGCGGACGACGTCGTCGAAACCCGGAACGGCGCGCATCGCCTGGAGGGCGGCACGGTCGGCGGGGTGCTCCCAGGATACCGCCGCGATCTGGGGCAGGGCCACGCGGGGACGAGGGGCTGGAAGGCCGGTCATGGAGTCACTCGGTAGGTAAAGGTGGCGACCGTACGAATATGGCTGGATCGAGGTGTCAGGGGGAGCCGAGTTCGGCGGAGTCGGGCCCAAGGCCACCATTTCAATCGTCTAAGTATTGTATCGTTAAAATCAGTACAAAACATTGACATATTGCTGCTTCTGTCGTATCCTCTGCTTCCTCATTTGCGCCGGAACATGACAAATCCTGGTTCCTTGGTCCGAATAGTCCAGGCCGTTAGCCGCTGGTTCGATACTTCGGCCGTTCCGGTGCCTGTCGAACCCGGCGGGACAGCGGCAAAGCGAGTCGACTGGGTCCGGGTCGTTCCGTTCATCGCCCTCCACGCCCTGTGCCTCGGCGTCTTCTTTGTTGGGTGGCACCCTGAGGCGGTGGCCGTCGCCATCGCGCTGTACCTGGTCCGCATGTTCGCCATCACCGGCTTCTACCACCGCTACTTCTCCCACCGGACCTTCCGCGCCAGTCGTCCGGTTCAGTTCATCCTGGCCCTCGCCGGTTCAGCCGCCACCCAGCGCGGCCCGCTCTGGTGGGCGGCCCATCACCGCAAACACCATCGCTACTCGGATACCGCACAGGACGTCCATTCCCCCCGTCAGCATGGGTTCTGGTGGAGTCATATGGGCTGGATCACCTCGGCCGAGAATTTCCCGACCGATCTTCGAGAAGTCCGGGACTTTGCCCGATATCCCGAACTCCGCTGGCTGGACCGGTTCGACATCCTCGTACCAGTACTGCTGGCCACCACCCTCTTCCTGATTGGCGGGGCGCCCTGGTTGATCTGGGGCTATTTCGTGAGCACGGTCGCTCTGTTCCACGGCACCAGTCTGATCAACTCCCTCGCGCACCGGATGGGTCGCCGTCGCTACGACACCGGCGACGACAGCCGTAACAGCCTGGTGCTCGCCCTGGTCACGCTGGGCGAGGGCTGGCACAACAATCATCACAAGTATCCCGGGGCCGCGCGCCAGGGCTTCTTCTGGTGGGAGATCGACATCACCTACTACGGCCTAGTCGTCCTGCAGTGGCTTGGGGTGATCCGCGACCTCCGTCCCGTTCCCAAGCGGATTCTGGCCGCCGCCTGATGAGGATCGCGATTGTCGGCAGTGGCGTCTCGGGCCTCGTCGCCGCCCGGGAGCTCGCCCGGACCCATGAGGTGACCGTGTTCGAGGCCGATGCTCCAATCGGTGGCCATGTCCACACCTGGTCCGTGGAGCGTGGTGGCCGGGCCTGGGCCGTGGATTCCGGCTTCATCGTCTACAACGAACGGAACTACCCCAACTTCACCCGGCTCATCGCCGAACTCGGGGTCGGCGTCCGCCGGGATCGGCGCGATCGCCGGCGGCGGGTTGCTCCGGTGCCGGCGATCAGTCGCTCGAGTGTGCGCAGGGCGGCCCGGTCCCGGAGCCGGGTGGTATCCACGGCCCGGGCCAGTCGGGCAGCCACCGCCGCCGCGCGGCCTGGCTGTCCGGCCTGCAGGTAGGCATATCCCAGGTACAGGTGATACACGGGTTCGAGGTTCTGGGCCGGGACCAGCCGGTCGGCCCGATCGAACGCCGCGAGCGCTCCGGCCCGGTCGCCGGCCTCGAGCCTGGCCCCGCCCAGGTACACCAGGTTCCGGAACAGCGTGACCAGTGAGCCCTGGCTCTGCACGGCCAGCGCGCTGTCGAACCCCGCCGCGCGCCATGATGGGTGCTGAGCGGGCGGGTGGCACCCGGCACCGCTACTCGGGCCACGGCCCCGCTACAGACTGAGCCAGTAGTTGAGCTTGATCAGCAACGTGTTATCCGCCGCACTCCGGAACAGATCGCCGAGGCGGTTCCCGAACCGGAACCGCCCATCGCTGTCGAACCCGCTCCGCCCATGCTGCCAGACCAGGAAGAACGTGGAGCCCAGCGAATACTCCCACCGGAGCACCACGTTCGATCGGAACGACAGTACCGTAAAGTCCGGATTGCCGAGATTGAGATCTCCGCTGCCGTCCCGGTTGAAGTCAACCACCAGTTCTCCTGCCGCATTGCGCCCCGCCCGATCGTTCCCCAGAACGTCGAAGCGGTCATCGAATCGAGCAGCCCGCGGTGCGATCACTTCCCGCACGACACCGTACCGCCCGCTCGACACGAACGGCTGGGCATAGAGCTGCACCGACAGGCTCGGCGAAAAGATCACGTTGGACCGGAGCGTCATCGATGCCGTAGTCTGATCCAGTTGGGCAAACAGGTACGCCGGGGCGTTGGACCAGGTCGCAGTGGTGAGGTACTGGGTCCGGTCATGGTTCAGATTCACCTGCGGTGACAGCAGGAAGTCCACGTTCGGCACCGGCCGGAACGAAGCGTTGAGCCCGAAGCCGGTACCCCAGGAACCGCTCTGGTCTTCGCGGAACCCCCAGCCGTTCACGCCCAACCGGAACGCCTTGCGTTCATCGGTCTGGAATCCGCCCCAGCCATTCCAGGCCGGGGCGTTCCGGAGCGACGGCCCGCCGCGGAGTTGGGTCGGGTCAAGCCCCTTCCAGTTCCGGTTGAGGCCCAGGTAGCCGTTCCAGAAATTCCGCAGCGTGAAGTTCAGGTTGACATTGCCCCCGAGGTTGCGGCGCTCGCCGCCGTAATTCGTCGAGGACCACTGGTTCAGGTTGACGTTGAACCGGCGGAACACCCGACCCGGGGTGAGCCACCGCCGGTTCACCCACACCCCCTGGCTGATCCAGTCCGTCTGCTGCATGAACCCGACATCGTTCACTTCGAACCCCGGCGACCGGGCTTCGAGTCCGACGTTCCAGCGCCACTTCCCCGCGGTGCGCCCCCCGTTCAGCGCCATCGCGTACCCTGAGAGCGAGGTCCGGTTCGAGTCGATTCCCACATAGTCCGCGTCGGGCCGCTGGAAGTAGCGCGCCGAGGATTCCTGGGTGCGGAGCATCGCCTCTTTCGAACCATTGACCAGACTTCCCACCAGCCGGCCGCTGAACTGATAGCTGTTCCCGCCAAAGCGGTGCGACCACGACAGCCCGCCCGTATGGGCGCTCGAATGGAGATAATCCAGATTGGTGGGAAGGTCTCTTTCGACCGCAGTGCCGAACAGGCCGATCACCGTCTGCCCCTTCCGCATCGCTTTCTCGACCCGCCCCACGCCGTAGAACGTTCTGGGCTCCACCGCGTCCAGGAACCTCTGGCCGGTCCCATCGATCACCGCCGCATCCTCCCGATCGGTTACCGCCGTCAGGAGCCCGACCGACCAGCCGGCCGGCGTTCGCCCGGTCAGCTTCGCGGCGCCGAGGATGGAGGTCCGGTCGATCGAAGCGGCGTACCCTCCTCGTGGGTCGGCCGCCCCCTGGGGCGCCCGCCCGATCCGGCGGGTGTAGAACAGTTCCTCGGTCGCGTTGTCGCCGTCCCCGTCCGCGAGCCGGAACCGGAACAGGTCCGATCCCTCGGTGAAAAACGGACGGCGTTCCGGGTAGAAGGTCTCGAAGGCCGAGAGGTTGACGACGGCGGGATCGGCTTCGACTTGGCCGAAGTCGGGGTTCACGGTGCCGGTGAGCGTCATCGCGGAGCTCACGCCAAGCTTGAAGTCACCGCCCGCCGTCGCCGTCCGGGTGCTGCCGGTCTGGAACGGGTTCCCCGCCTCCGCCGGCCGAGTCCGGGTGCTTGCGGCGGTGTAGGGAAGGACCTCGACTCCGCGAGGAGGATGGACACCGTCCACCTCGACCAGATCACCGAACAGCGACACAAAACCTGATGCGTTCCGCGGAATCAGCTTCCAGTACTGGGTCTCGTTCACCCGGTTGATCCGCCGGGACACGTTGAACCCGAATACGTGATTTGGCGCACTCGGAAACCGGATCTGGCTGAACGGGATCCGGAATTCCGCCGACCAGCCGGTGCGGTCGATGCTCACCTTGGCGTCCCACACCGCGTCCCACCGGTCGTCCCGTTCACCGTCAGCGTAGTAGTAGGTGTCCCGCTTGCCGCCGGCCGCATTGACTGTGAAGGCGTACGCCGTCCGCCGGTCGTGATACGAGTCGATCATCACCGTCACTTCGTCCGACGGTGACCACTCATCCCGGCGGCTCAACAGGGCCGCGATGTTTCCGGCGTGGGAGTCATCCGACCGCACCGCGATCCACAATGCGTCGTCCGTGTAGGCCACCTTGACCACGGTGGGTTCGGTGCCCGGCTCGCCTTCGTTAGGGTCCCGCTGCACGAATCCCGAGATCGGGATCGCCGTTCGCCAGATCGGGTCGTCGAGCTGGCCGTCCAGCTTGGGCGCCGGCGTGGCCCTGATCGCCCGGGCCACCGCGGCTGCAGCCGACCCGCTCTCAGGTCCGCCGGCGGCGATGACGTGTTGTGCTGCCGCCGGACGACTTGCCCCGCAATAGACTGCGCCGGCCAACAGGGCCAGGGTGGACTTTCGCATGTGGACCTCGTCTTTGGACCGTACGGAACCGAGCCCGGCGCGGTGTCGGCCGATCAGTTCGTAGCCGTTAGACTCGGGTTCCGGAAAAAACGTTGCGAGGCGAAAGCACGACGGCCCCCGCCCGCGATGGGACGGAGGCCGTTGGGAACGGTCCAGGATGAGCCCGCGGTCAGCCCATCGCTTGCGCCAGGTCCTCGATCAGGTCTTCGACTTCCTCGACGCCACAGGAAAGCCGGACCAGGCTGTCGGTGAGCCCCATCGCCTGCCGCATGGCCACCGGGACGGCCGCATGGGTCTGCGAGGCCGGATGCCCGATCAGGCTCTCTACTCCGCCTAACGACTCGGCCAGGGCAAATATCCGGGTCCCGCCGAGGATCTTCCGCGCCAACTCCGTGTCGCCGACGTCGAACGAGATCATCCCGCCGAAGCCCTTCATCTGCCGCTTGGCCAGGTCGTGCTGCGGGTGGGACGGCAGGCCGGGATAGTAGATCTTCTGAACCTTCTTCTGCGTGGTGAGCCACTCGGCGATCTGGCGCCCGTTAGCCTCATGCTGCTTCATCCGGAGCGGCAGGGTCTTGGTGCCCCGGAGCGCCAGCCAGCAGTCCATCGGGCCCGGCACGGCGCCGCTCGCGTTCTGCAGGAAACCCAGCCGTTCTGCCAGATCGTCTCGCCGGGTCACCACGATTCCGCCCACCATGTCGCTGTGGCCGTTCAGGTACTTGGTGGTCGAATGCATCACCAGGTCGGCGCCGAATTCCAGCGGCCGCTGGAGGATCGGGCTGGCGAAGGTATTGTCGACCGCAAAGAGGAGCCCGTGCGCCTGGGTGATGTCGCCGACTGCCTTCAAGTCGGTCAGGAACATCATCGGGTTGGTCGGGGTCTCGCAGTACACCATCCGGGTGGTCGGCCTGATCGCCCGGGCCACCGCCTCGGCGTCCCGCATGTCCACGAACGAGAAGGTGAGCCCGAACTGCTCGTAGACCCTGACCATGAGCCGCATGGTCCCGCCGTAGACGTTCTCGCCGCAGATGACGTGATCCCCTGACTTGAGCAGCTTCATCAGGACGTCGATCGCCGCGAGCCCCGAGGCGAACGCAAAGCCGTACTCGGCCCCTTCCAGGCTGGCCACGTTCCGCTCGAAGGCCTCCCGGGTCGGGTTCTGGGTCCGGCCATACTCGTACCCCTTGTTGACCCCGAGGGCTTCCTGCCGGTAGGTCGATGTCTGGTAGATCGGCGGCATGATCGCGCCGGCATTCAGGTCGTCAATCCGGCCGGCGTGGATCGCCCGGGTCCCGGGCCGGTGGCTCTTATCGGCAGCGCGAATTCGGGTCATGACTCTTGCTTAAGGAAGGTGCAGCAACCTAACCGGCGGCCGGTAAGGCCGGAAGCTCTCGTTGATGAAGTCATTGGCCGATAATACTTTACGCCTATGCCAATCGAACATCCCAATCGGAACCCGCGGATCGCGGACGCCCCCCGGGCGCTGATCGTCGATGACGATACGCAAGTGCGCCGGACCCTTGCCCGGGTCCTGAACGCCCTGGGCGTCGTCCCAACCGAGGCCGCGAACGGTCGGGAAGCCCTGGCGGTCCTCGAGGAGATGGGGGAACTCCCGCTGGTCATCAGTGACATCTACATGCCCGAGATGGACGGGCTCACCCTGCTCAAGGAAATCCTCCGCCGCTATCCCGACACCGCCGTCCTGATGCTCACCGGGGTGGCCGAGGTGACGACGGCAGTGGAGTCGCTCCAGCAGGGCGCGGTGGACTATCTGGCCAAACCGATTCTGATCGAGGAATTCCGGGCTCGGGTCGAGAATGCCCTCGAAAAGCGCAGGCTAGTACTCGAGAATCGTTACCTGCAGCAGAGCTATCAGGAACGCCTCGAGACCCAGCTCCGTGAGCTCGACCACAAGAACAAGGAACAGTTCCTGGGCCAGGTTCAGATGGCGGTCCGGATGCTGGAGAAGAAGGACGTCTACACCCGGGGCCACTCGCAACGGGTCAGTCGGTACGCCGTGAAGACCGCCCTCATGCTGGGCTTCACGGGGGACATCCTCGACCAGATCCGGCTCGGTGGGGATCTCCACGACATCGGCAAGATCGGCACCCGGGATGCCGTGCTCCTCAAGCCGGGTCCGCTCACCGCCGCGGAGTTCGACGAGATCAAGAAACACGTGACCGAGGGCGAGGAAATTCTCGAGCCGCTTCGGCGCGACCATCCCGTCGTTCTCCAGATCGTCCGCCACCACCACGAACGGATCGATGGATCGGGCTTTCCGGACGGCCTGCGGGGCGAAGCCATTCCGATAGTCTCACGCCTGGTGTGCGTCGTCGATGCCTTCGACGCCATGACCACCAACCGGGCCTATCGCGCCTCCCGCGACCCGGCCGTCGCCATGGAAGAGCTCCAGCGGTGCGCCGGTCTCCAATTTGATCCCGACGTGGTCACGGCCTTTCTGCGCGCCTTTCCCGACTCCAGTAAACTTCCGATCGAAATCGCCTGACTATGACCTCCTCGACGTTGATGATCTCGGTGTCCGGAATGCGGGGCATCGTGGGGACCGATCTGACCCCGGAACTCGTGGCGCGACATGCCGCGGCGCTCGGTGCCTGGGCCAAGGGCCGCGGCCGGCCACTCGTCGTCCTCGGCCGCGACGCCCGGACCAGCGGCCCGATGTTCTCCCACGCGGCCATGGCCGGGCTCATGTCCGTCGGAGCCGACGTGATCGATGTGGGCGTGGTCCCGACCCCGACGGTCCAGCTTGCGGTCGAACACCATCACGCCGGCGCGGGACTGATCCTCACCGCGAGCCACAATCCGATCGCGTGGAACGCCCTCAAACTCGTGGGCCCGGATGGCATCTTCCTCGACGCAGAGGCCGGCGGCCAAGTCCGCGCCCTCGCCGACCAGGGAATGCCACGCGCCGACTGGAGCGGGATCGGTTCGGTCCGGATCGATCCCGACGCGATCGAACGACACCTGAAGCTCGTCCTGGCCTTGCCGGAGATCGACGTCGACCTGGTCCGGTCGAAGCGGTTCCACGTGGCGCTCGACTGCGTTCGCGGAGCCGGTGGCGCCGTCATTCCCCTCCTTCTCGAACGTCTCGGCTGTCGAATGTCAGCCATCCATCTCGAAACGGACGGTCGCTTCCCCCATGAACCTGAACCGATTCCCGAGAATCTCGGTGATCTGAGCCGGTTGGTTCGCGAATCGGGCGCCGACATCGGCATGGCGGTCGACCCCGATGTAGACCGGTTGGCGCTGACCGATGAGCATGGCGAGCCAATCGGGGAGGACTACACGCTCGCGTTTGCGGTCCGGGCCGTTCTGGGCAGCCGTCCGGCCGGCGGAGTCCAGCCCGTGGTGGTAGCCAACCTGTCCACCTCTCTGGTGGTCGAGGATGCGGCCCACGAGGGCGGCGCCCGGTTCGTCCGGGCCCCGGTTGGGGAAGCCAACGTGGCGGCGTCCATCAAGGCCGAGAATGCCCTGATCGGAGGAGAGGGGAACGGCGGTGTCATTCTCCCAAAGCTCCACATCGGGCGGGACGCCCCCTTGGGTGTGGCGTTGATCTTGCAACAGTTGGCAGTCGCGAAAAGGCGCCCGAGTGAAATCGTTGCGGCGGCGCCACGCTACCGGATCGTGAAGGCCAAGTCACCGCGCGGGGCTGATTTGCAGGCGCTCTACCGAGCCATTGCAACGCGGTTTCCTGACGCGAAACAAGACACCAGGGACGGGCTGCGACTCGCCTGGGCGGACCGATGGGTGCATGTTCGGCCCTCGGGTACCGAGCCGATCATCCGGTATATTGCCGAGGCGCCGTCTGAGGCGCAGGCCAATGAACTAATCGCAACGTGTCGGGGTCTGGTATAACCATGTGCGGAATCGTCGGGTATGTCGGACCCCGTCAGGCCACCTCGATTCTCATCGATGGCCTGAAACGGATGGAATACCGGGGCTATGACTCCTCCGGTATCGCCATCATCAACGGCAACGGGGTAAAGATTCAGAAGGCGGCGGGCAAGCTTTCGGCGCTCGTCGACCGGTTGAAGGGCAACATACCGGAAGGCACGGTCGGGGTCGGTCATACCCGCTGGGCCACCCACGGTGCCCCGACCACTCCGAACGCCCATCCCCATCTCGACCAGACCGGGCGGATTGCCGTGATCCACAACGGCATCATCGAGAACGCCGGCACGATCAAAAAGGCCCTGGAAAATCGCGGCCACACCTTCCAGTCCGAAACCGATACCGAAGTGCTCGCCCATCTGATCGGGGAGTACTACACCGACGACCTCGAAGACGCGGTCGCGTCGGCGCTCTGGGACGTTGAAGGCGCCTACGGCATTGCCGTGATCTGCTCCGATGAACCCAATACGCTCGTCGCGGCCCGGAAGGGGTCGCCGCTGCTGGTGGGTGTGGGCGACGGCGAGTATTTCGTCGCCTCCGACGCGTCGGCCATTCTGGAGCACACGCGGTCGGTCGTCTATCTCGACGACGGCGAGATGGTGGTGCTCAAACGGGACGGGTACCGCGTACGCAATCTGACCGAGACCCACGTCGACAAGCCGATCAATCAGATCGAGTGGGACCTCGCCACGATCGAACGTGGCGGCTTTCCCCACTTCATGCTCAAGGAAATCTTCGAGCAGCCGGACAGTCTGACGAACACCCTCCGCGGGCACCTGCTCGAGGAAGAGGGCACCGCCCGCCTCCACGGCCTCAAGCTCTCCGACGACGAACTCAAGCGGTTCGACCGGATCATCATCACCGCCTGCGGGACCTCCTGGCATGCCGCCCTGATCGGCGAGTACATGATCGAGGAGATGGCCCGGATCCCGGTGGAAGTCGAGTACGCCTCGGAATTCCGGTACCGGAATCCCGTGCTGGACGATCGTTGCCTCCTGATTGCGATTTCCCAGTCCGGTGAGACGGCCGATACCCTGGCCGCGATCCGGGAAGGCAAGCGGCGCGGTGCCCGGGCGATTGGCCTGGTCAACGTGGTCGGCTCGACCATCGCACGCGAGGTGGATGGTGGTCTCTACCTCCGCGCCGGCGCCGAGATCGGCGTAGCCAGCACCAAGGCGTTCAACAGCCAGGTCGGTGCCCTCGCGATGGTGGCGCTGCGGATGGCCCGCCTCAAGAACATGAGCGTGTTGCAGGGCCGCGAATTCATCGAGGCGCTGAACAAGCTGCCCGATCAGATTCGCGAGGTCCTCGGCCGGGCGGAACAGGTCGAGCGACTGGCCAAGAAGTATCACAAGGCCACCAACTGCCTCTATCTCGGGCGTGGCGTCAACTTCCCGGTCGCGCTGGAAGGGGCCTTGAAACTCAAGGAAATTTCCTACATCCACGCCGAAGGTTATCCGGCGGCGGAGATGAAGCATGGGCCGATCGCGCTGATCGACGAGAACATGCCCGTCGTCATCGTGGCGCCGAAGGACGCGGTCTACTCGAAGATCGTGTCCAACATTGAAGAGGTGAAGGCCCGGAAGGGCCGCGTCATCGCCATCGTCTCCGACGGGGACACCGAGATCGCCAAGCTGGCCGAAGACACGTTCGCCCTGCCCCGCACGCACGATTTGCTGACGCCCATTCTGGCCAGTGTGCCGCTCCAGCTCTTCTCCTACTATGTGGCCGTGCTCAGGGGCTGCAACGTCGACCAGCCGCGGAACCTCGCCAAGAGCGTGACCGTCGAGTAGTGCCGACGCGGGCCGTTGGTGCTGTTCGGGTTGGCTTCGTCAGGTCCGTTCACCTCGGTCGCGGCACAGTCGTCCGACCGGAAGGTCCTTCTCGAAGTCCGGGGTGGGCTCAACATTCCGACTTCAAGATCGCCGACGCGGCGAAGGTCGGGCCGAGCGGTGGGTTCGGGCTCGGGTTCAAGGTTGGGGAGCGTTGGCTGGTTCAGGCCGATGCCGACTTCGGCACCCATGACCTCAAAGGCACCGGAGGTGGTGACATCGCGGTGTCCCACTTCATTGGCAAAGTCGGCTATGTGGTCTCCAAGCCAGGCAGCAAGTGGCATGTGGCCGTGAACCTGGGGGCCGGGGCGTTGTCGTTTAGCCCGAACACTGGGCCGACGAACACCTATTTCGCCATCAACGCTGGCGCCAAACTGGGCTATCGGCTTGGGCGCGGCGTCGAGTTCCTGCTGAGTCGCAGGGCGATATTGCCTTCTCGGATTCGCCCAAGACCTCGTGGCTCTGGCCGGTGGCCGCAGGGTTTCGGTTCTCGTTCTGATGAAGGGGCGAGTGGGGCCGGGGCGGGGTTGGGCTCCGGTCCTGGTGACGGGGGGATCTCCGGCAACCGGGTTTTTCGTGGGCCTTGACGGTAAGTGTTCAAACACTTACACTGAACCCATGAGTTCGCAACTGCAGGCCGAATTGAAGCAGGCCAAGCCGTTCCCGAGCCTCGCGGCCGCGGCGGCGGTGGGACTCGCCCGGACGGCCGCCGTGGTCGAACATGCCTTCGCCGAAGCCCTCCGGCCTCACGGGATCACGCCGACACAGTACAACGTGCTCCGGATTCTCCGGGGCGCTGGGGCGGCCGGACTCTGCCGGAACGAGGTGCGGGATCGTATGGTATCGCCTGGGCCGGACACAACCAGGCTGCTCGAACGGATGGAGGACCAAGGCCTGGTCTCAAGGGACCGGGACAATCCGGACCGGCGCTTCGTCACCGCCAGGATCACCGACGCGGGTCAGAAGCTGCTCGGCGACCTCGAGGGCCCTCTCACCACCACCCACCGGCGCTGGTTTGGGCACATGCCGGAGGCGAGGCTGGGCAGGTTGATCGAACTGCTCGATGAGGTTCGCCGGGGCTCGGCGGGATAGGTTCTCCCTTTTTTAAATGAGTGTTATAACACAGGGTGTTCTCACATAAACCAAGGAGCATCGTCCATGACCAGCACGGCTGCCGTACCCACGACCTGGACCATCGATTCCGCCCACTCGCTGGTGGAGTTCTCGGTCAAGCACATGATGATCACTACCGTCAAAGGCCGGTTCGGAGCCCTGACCGGTTCGCTCTCGCTCGACCCGGCCGGGCCCGCGGTCGAGGCCTCGATCGAGACCGCCTCGGTCGATACCCGGCAGGCGCAGCGGGACCAGCACCTTCAGTCGCCGGACTTCTTCGACGTCGGAAATCACCCCGCGATCCTGTTCCGGAGCCGTCGGATCGAGGGCCAGTTCGCCCGCCCGGGCGACGCCTTCCGCTTGATCGGCGACCTCACCATCAAGGGCGTGAGCCGTGAGGCGGTGCTCGACGCGGTGTACGAGGGCCAAGGCAAGGATCCGTGGGGCGGCGCCCGGGTGAGCTTCAGCGCCACCACGAGGATCGACCGCCACGACTTCGGGCTCGGCTGGAACCAGGCGCTCGAGGCCGGCGGTGTCCTGGTCGGCGCCGAGGTGAAGATCGCGCTCGAAATTCAGGCGACGCGGCAGTAGTCGAGCGAGGTAAGGCGGGTGGGGCGGGTTTCCGATCTCGGAGGCTCGCCCGCTTTCTTTCCGCCCCGCGGCGGGCCACCTTTTCCGGATGCGAATTCGCTTCCTGCTGTTGCCGCTGCTGGCATGGGCCAGGTCGGCCGCCGCCCAGATTGTCGTCATCGACAACGTGAATGTGGTGGAGGTGGACCGGGGCGCCGTTCGGCCCGGACTCACCGTGCTGCTGTCGGCCAACCCGCTCGCGGACATCGGCAACATCCGGAGTATCGTGACGGTCATCGCCAATGGGCGGGTGTTCGATGCGGCGGCTCGGCGAAAGATCCTGGACGCCGCCGCAGCCCGGGCAACCCGGCCGCGGGGCCGCTGACATGCGAGTCCTTTTGCAACGAGTGTCCCGTGCCTCGGTGACCATCGGCGGCGCCGTGACGGGCGAATGCGGGCGGGGCTTCTGTTTGCTGGTCGGGTTCACTCACGCTGATACGGCGGCCGAGGTGTCGTGGATGGTGGAGAAAGTGGCTGGCCTCCGGCTGTTCGCGGACGCGGAGGGCAAGATGAACCTGGGGCTCGCCGAGGTGGGCGGGTCAGTGCTGGTCGTATCGCAGTTCACCCTCTACGGGGATGCGGCCAAGGGCCGCCGTCCGTCGTTCATCGACGCGGCTCGTCCCGAACAGGCGATTCCCCTGTACGAACAGTTCTGCGCTGAACTCCGGTCTCGTGGCCTGGCTGTCGGGACGGGGACGTTCGGGGCCGAGATGGCGGTCGAGATCCACAACGACGGGCCGGTGACCCTGATGCTGGAGCGGAATCATGGGTGAGGCTCCCCTGGTCCTGGCGTCGAAATCGCCCCGGCGCCGGCAGCTGCTCGAAATGCTGGGGATTCCGGTCGTGGTGTCGGTGAGCGACGTGCAGGAGATTCCGTTGCCGCGGGAGACCCCATCCGCCTATTCCCGTCGTCTGGCCCGGGACAAGGCGCGCGCGGTGCCGGGGGAGTTCGTGCTGGGGGCGGACACGATCGTGGTGATCGACGACGAAATTCTGGAAAAGCCCGCTGATGCGGCCGACGCGGTGCGGATGCTGTCCCGCCTGGCCGGGCGGCGCCACGAAGTCGTGACGTCGATCTGCCTGGTGGCCCGCGGGGTCGAACACGTGGCCCAGGACGTGACGGCGGTCTACTTCCGGCCCGCCACGACCGCGGTGCTCGAGGCCTACGTCGCCACGGGCGAGCCGATGGACAAGGCCGGAGCTTACGGCATTCAGGGGTTCGGTGCGGCGCTGGTGGAGCGGATCGAGGGCGATTTTTTCGGGGTGATGGGCCTGCCGGTGCGACTGGTGCTCGAGCTACTCGCGGCGGCGGGCCGGCCTTACCGCTTCGGCGGCTGACCGTCGAGCCGGAACACGGCCACCGGCTGGCGTTTGCCCTTGAGCTCCACGTCGGGCACGCGGGTGAGAGTGGGACGGACCGACAGCCGGTCGGCGAAGGCGCCGGCGACGCGAATCTCACCCGGGCCGGCATCGCCGCAGAGACGTGACGCAACGTTCACCGTATCGCCGATGACGCTGTACTCCATCCGGCGCTGGCTGCCGAGGTACCCCGCAAACACTTCGCCGTAGTTGATCCCGATTCCGATCGCGAGGGGTCCGACCCCCCGGGCCATCCAGCGGGCGTCGAGCGCCGGCATTCGCGCTTGCAGGGCGATCGCCGCGGCGAGGGCCCGGTCGGCGTCATCCGGAGCACCGATCGGCGCTCCCCAGACGGCCAGCACGGCATCGCCGATGAACTTGTCGAGGGTGCCGCCGTGGTCGAAGACGAGGTCGGCGACTTCGGTGAAGTATTCGGTCAAGAGCGTCCCGAGGATGTCCGGCGCGATGGTCTCGGCCAGGGCGGTGAAGCCGCGGATGTCGGCGAACAGCACGGCCGCGGGACGTCGTTCGCCTGCCAGCGTGATGGACCCCTGCTCCCGGGCGATCCGGGCGGCGACCCCTGGCGCGAAGAATCGTTCGAAGTTGCTCCGCACCACCGCCTCGCGGCGATGCTCATCGGCGTAGGCGAGTTTGCCCAGGCTCACGGCGGCCAGACCGGCAAAGGCGAAGAGCATCCGGGCCTCGTCTTCGCGGAAACTGCGGGCGGCGGTCAGGCTGTCGACGTAGAGGACGCCGAGCACCCGGTCCTTCGAGGCCATGAGCGGGCTGCAGATCGCCGCGCGGACGCTCTGGAGTTGCACGGACCCGCTGGCAAAGCGGGCGTCGGCCAGGGCGTCCTCGGTGAGGATCGGGGCCCGGTCGGCGACGGCCCGGCGGGCGATGGTTCGAGGCACCCGGAGTCCGGCGTACTCGTCGAGTCGGCTCTTGGATCGGGCGGCGATCAGTTCGCCGGAGGCGTCGTCGAGCAGCATGAGGGAGACCCGGTCCACGGGCAACAGGTCGAAGGTGAGGTCGACCACGGCGGCGATCAGTTTGTCGAGTTCGAATTCACCCGAGAGCCGACGGGCGAGATCGAGGATCCGCGCCAGCTGGATCGACTCCAGGCTGGTGTGGGCATCGGCGGCCAGAGCGACCGGGTGAATCTTGATGCCCTCCGGCGCGGTGTCGGCAACGGCGGGCTCGCGCTCCTGCGGGAGGAGTCGGAAGGTGACCTTGCCGAAGACGACCGTGTCACCCGGAATCAGGTCGCCGGTGGAGACGCGGGCGCCGTTGATGGCGGTACCATTGGAACTGCCGAGGTCTCGCACCGATATACCGGCATCCGTGGCGCGAACCTCGGCGTGCCGGCGTGACACGGTGACGTCGGGAATGACCGCATCGCATTCGGCCCCGCGGCCCACGATCAGCGGGGTACCGGGTTCGACGTCGATCGGGCCGCCGACGCCGATCGCCGCGAGCCGCCAGCGCCGGGCTACCATCGTGGCGCGGCCAGGAGGTAGCGGCCGGGACCGGGCACCACCGACTCGATGACGTCGGAGGCCGGGCGCATCGAGGGCAGGAAATCGACTCGTCCGTTGTCGGTTCGGGCAAGGAACAGCGCCCGTTCGAACTCGAGGTCGTTGCCGTAGCGGCTCCGGGCGCCGGCGGGGGCCACAAATTGAACGGCGTAGCTCAGGGCGACGGCCACTCCGGCCGGGAGCGGCCGGTCGACCACCAGATCGAAACCGTAGAGGCCGGGCCGAGGCCGGATGGTGATCCGGGTCGAATCGCCGGGCGCGGTCTGGAACGTGAGGCGGGCAAAGAGGCTGTTATCGGGGGCTTCGCGCCGGATGACCACGGTCCGGGTCCGCCCGCCGGCGATGGCGAGCGTGGTGTCGTCCGGCTGGCTCCCGCTCGATTCGAGGACGAACACCGAGTCGAGGGTCGTGGGCCGGGGTGGCGGCGTTGCAACCGGGCCCCGGGCGGATGGCGCCGGCGCGGACGCCGGCCTGCCGCCGCACCCCGTGAGGGCCGCGAACGCGGTCAGGGCCAGAAGTATATTGTGCCGACGATGCCGCATCGTGCCTGCTGGTTGTTGGTAATGGTGTTGGTGCCGCGGGTCGCGGCCCAGCAATGGAACGACGGCGCGGTTCGGGCTCTCGTCGGCCGCGCGGTGCAGGAACGCGCCGCCGACGCCCTCGATGCCTCGCTGCAATCCTACTCCGCGCGGGCTCACGGGATCCTCACCTTTCACGCGGAGTTCGACCCCCGTTTCGGGCCCGGCGCCCGGCTCGTGCGCGCAGACGAACTCGATGTCGAAGTGTATTGGGAGAGGCCGGACCGGAGCAAGCAGGTGATCCGGGCCTGGCGCGACTCGACGTTCTTCCCGACCGACCTGGCCTACCACCGCGACCATCTTGGCATCGTGTCGAACGACTTCGGGCCCCGGATTCGGATCGGGGACGGGGACGAGGTATCGGACGTGGTCCACCCGCTGGCGCCGGATGGGCCCGACTGGTACGACTACCGGCTGCGCGACACGGTCCGCATTTCGACGGCGGGGCGCCGGCTGGTGCTGGCGGGGATCGACGTCCGGCCCCGCGATCCGTCGCGGCCGGGGGTCGCCGGGACGCTCTATCTGGACGTGGAGCGGGCCCAGGTGGTGCGGTTCCGGTTCACCTTCACGGCCGCCGCCTTTCG
This sequence comes from Gemmatimonadota bacterium, assembly GCA_031394255.1. Lineage (GTDB taxonomy): Bacteria > Gemmatimonadota > Gemmatimonadetes > Gemmatimonadales > GWC2-71-9 > SHZU01. The sequence continues at coordinate 16,136 of JANMXA010000209.1, read as the reverse complement.
AGACCGGAATCTCGAGGATCTGACCGTTAGGCTCGAACGGTCCCTGGTCGACGACCGATACTGGCTGCCCTATCACCAGGAAATCGAAATCCGGCGGCGTTCAGCCGTGGTCGATTTTCCCTTGCGAGGGGTGATCCGGGGGCGCTGGGACATCGGGGACTACCGGGTGAACGCCGAACCCCCGGTTCGTGGTCCCGGGTCGTGGATCGGGGGGCTCCGGGCCCCAGGGGGGCCGAGCTGGACGGGGCCGCTCACGGCTCAGCTCGACTCGACCCTCACCCCGATGGAAGGCGCCGACCTAGCCCGGATCCGGGCGGCCGCCCGCGAGGTCGTTGGGCACCGGCTGACCAGGCCCGCGGGAATTCGCCTGGGCCTGAGCCGGACCAGCGATCTGTTCCGCTGGAACCGAGTTGAGGGGCCACGGGTCGGGGCCGGCCTGTCCGGCCAGGGTTGCGGGCTGGACCGGGTCACGGCCGTCGCTGGGGTGGGGCTGGGTGACGGTCGATTGACGGGTGGCGTTGATCTTTCCCGCCAGATCGGGTCGATCGCGGTTGGTCTGGATGGATCTCACCGGGTCGTGGACGTCGGCGACCAGCCGCCGTCCAGCTCCCCGGCCAACACGATCGCCGGCCTGGTCGGCGGCCGGGATCTCGGTGACTACGTGATGCTCGACCGGGTCGGGCTCCGGGTCGGCGGGCCCCTTGGATCGGGCGGGACCACGTTCCAGGCCGACGCCGTCTGGGAGCGGCCGGTCTCGGTCGAGGGGGGCGCAGGTTCGGTCTGGGGTCACCCCCGGGCCAACCCGGCGCTTGGATCACGCCCGTACTGGATCGGGCGCCTCGGTTTGGCCCGTGGGCCAGGTGGCACCGGGTCCGGCCTGGCGGTGGACCTGCGGGGAGAGGTCGGCGCCGGACCAACCACCTATGGCCGGGTGGCCGCTGGGATCGCCTGGACCGGCCAAGTGACCGGCGGGGAGTGGCGGGTTGAGGGCGTCGGTGGGGCATCGACCGGCGGGCTTCCGGCCCGGAGGGCCTTCCTGCTGGGCGGCGTAGGCACCCTCCCTGGCGAACCGTTCAGGTCGTCGGCCGGCCGCGCGCTGGTACTGGGCCGGCTCGACCGCGGATGGGCGCTGCCCGGGCCTTCGGTGGGGTTGGGCGCATTCGGACGGACGGTGCCGACCATGCTGCTAGGGCCGTTCGTCGCGGTCGGGCGGACCTTTGGCCGGGTCGACGGGCCGTGGAGCCCCGGGGCCCGATGGGGGCTGGTGGCTGGGCTGACCGCGCAGCTCTTCGACCGGGCGATCCGGCTTGAGGTGGGGCGTGGTTTCGGCGCCGGAAGGGTGACCACCGTTGGGATCGACATCGACCGGAGGTGGTGGCCTATCCTCTGATTGTGCGCCTATCTTTGTGGCTGGACCTGATCTTCGCTCCCAGAACGGACTTTGACCCGTGAAGCAATTCGCCGACGAGTGGCTGGTACCCACCCTTGCGTCGCTCCTCCCGGAAGCGACGCTGGCGGATTTCCGGTCCAAGGCGCCGGACAACGGATCGCTCTGGGCGGCGGTGCTCGAGCGCCGGGTGCTCACCGAGGACCAGGTGCTCCAGGCCGTTGCGACCCGGTTCCGGATGCCGGTGGCGGACTTGAATCAGGTCGACCGCCGAGGGGCTGAACTGGTGCCCGAGCAGTTGGCTCGCCGGTACCAGGTCATTCCGATCCGGGCCACCGACAGCTGGCTCGACGTTGCGACGGCCAATCCGTTCGACATGGACGCCGAGAAGATGCTGGCGTTCGCGACCGGACTCGAGGTCCGGCTCTCGATCTGTTCGCCGGTCCGGATCCGTGAGAAGCTCGAGGAGATCTATCGGCCCGACGATCTGGTCGAGCGGCTCCTCGATGGGATTGCGGAGGACAACGAACTCACTCAGTTGGCGGATGAGCCCGAGGATCTGGTCGGGAGTCCCGACGAGGCGCGGGCCCGGCCGATCATCAAGCTGGTCGATACGCTGCTCGCCGACGGCATCGTGAGCCGGGCGAGCGACGTGCACGTCGAGCCGACTGAGGCCGGCGTCATCGTCCGCTACCGCATCGACGGGGTGCTCCGGCAGGTGATGAAGATTCCGCGGTCCGCCGGCATTCCGCTGATTTCCCGCATCAAGATCATGTCGGGGATGGACATCGCCGACCGGCTCCGGCCCCAGGACGGCCGCTGCCGGGTGGCGGTCAACGGCAATCCGGTGGATCTCCGGGTCTCGACCCTGCCGGCTTCGTTAGGCGAGAAGGTCGTCATCCGGATTCTCAATACCCGGGCGACCCTGCTCGACCTCGACAACCTTGGCTATCAGGCGGACGAACGGCAGACGATCGCCGGGCTGCTCTCCCACAAGGAAGGCATCATCCTGGTGACGGGGCCGACCGGCTCGGGCAAGACCACGTCACTGTACGCCGCCCTCCGCACGGTCCAGAAGACCGGCGTCAATATCATAACCGTCGAGGATCCGGTCGAATACCGGCTCGGCGAGCAGATCGTCCAGGTTCAGATCAACGAGAAGGCCGGCCTGAATTTCCCCGCCGCCCTTCGATCGATCCTCCGCCAGGATCCCGACGTCATTCTGATCGGTGAGATCCGGGACCGGGAAACCGCGCAGATCGCGGTCCAGGCGTCGCTGACCGGCCACCTGGTACTTTCCACTCTGCACACCAACGACGCGCCGAACACCATCACCCGTCTGCTCGACATCGGGATGGAGGCGTACAAGATCGGTTCGGCGTTGCGGGGGATCGTGGCGCAGCGGCTGATGCGCCGCCTCTGTCCGACCTGCCGCTTGGTGGAGACCGACCCCGTGCCCGAGGCGCTCGCCCGGTACGTGGGTGCGACCGCGGTCCGCTACAAGGCCGTGGGCTGTGCGGAGTGCGCCCAGACCGGGTACCGCGGCCGGTTCGCGGTCGTGGAAATCCTGGTCATGAACCAGACGATCGAACGACTGGTCAGCAGTGGTGCCAACGCCGACCAGATCGCGGCAGTGGCCCGGAAACAGGGGATGCGGTCGCTGTTCGAAAGCGCCATCCACCACATGCTGAATGGCGAGACCTCGGTCGAGGAGGTGCTTCGGGTCACCGATCCACCCCGTGAGGATCGGACTGAAGCGGCCGAGTCTCGTCGGACGCCGGCCCCGGCTCCGGCGCCGGTGGAAGTGCCGCGCGCCCGGCATACGCCGGGCCCGATGGCATCGCTGACTCTCGATCCGCTGGCCGGCGCCTTCGAGTTGATCGACGACACGGATCTCCCGCCGCCCCGGTTCGAGGTTACCCGGAAGGGGTCCGTGATTCTCCTCGTCGACGACGAGGACCAGCTCCGCCGCGTCATGCGGGATCTGCTGGAGCGACAGGGATACACGGTCCTCGAGGCCGCCGACGGCGCCGAAGCGCTGGCTGAGGTCGATCGGGGCAATCCCGATCTCGTGATTCTCGATCTCAACCTGCCGGGGGTGGACGGCTACACCGTTCTCGCCCAGCTCCGTTCCCGGGAAATCACTCGGAATCTTCCGGTCATCGTGCTCACCGCCAAGGGTGATGAGGAGAATGAAGTCAGGGTCCTCGAACTCGGGGCCGACGACTTCATCACCAAGCCGTTCCGGGCCCGGGCCCTCGCGGCCCGGCTCCAGGCGACGCTCAGTCGTCTCCGCGCCCACTGAACGACATCGCCGTCCGGTACGTCGACGTCTACCCGGTCCGGTACGTCGGAGGTGCACTCGAGGCCCTGGTCTTGAAGCGGAGCCGTGCCGTCCGGTGCCCCGGAGCCTGGGAGGCGGTGCATGGCCACATCGAGGCCGGCGAGACGCCGGTTGCGGCGGCGGTGCGTGAACTGGGCGAGGAGACGGGCTGCGCGGCGGAGCGGCTCTACAATCTGAGCCGGATGGAAGCCTTCTATCTCCACAAGACCGATCAGGTGGCCTTGATCCCGGTGTTCGCCGCCGTGATGGCAGCCGAGGCGGTCGTCGTTTTATCGCATGAACACGAGGCGGCCCGGTGGCTCCCCCTGGAGCAGGCCCAACGCGAGCTCGCCTGGCCCCGGGAACGCCGCGGCCTCGAGGATGTGGCGGTACTGCTTGGGTCGGGGGGCGCCGGTCCGCTGGAGGATGTCCTCAGGGTATTCTAAGGCGCAAAATGATCGTGGGCCTGAGCGCCTTGCCTGGCTTCCTCGCTCCCCTGTCGTCGTACTGATCCCACTGACTGTCCCCCACGTACAGAAAATCGCGCCCCATCATCGTTCCGATGGTCGGTTGGTCGGCCTCGGGCAGTCGGCGGTCAATCGTCGTGGCCGAGAGGATGCGGCGGCCGGCGGGATCGAGTCCGAACCGGACGACGCGGGCGGGCTCCACGCCGTTCTGAACGCCGATCAGTGCCCCCCTGCTCAGCGTAAGCCCGTCCACGCCTAACGACGTCACGCCGCGGGGCACGGCCAGGCGGGTCGCCACGCCGGTCTCGAGGTCGTACCGGAGGATCCCGTGCGAATAGTCGGCCAGGTAGATCGTGCGGCCGTCCGGGGCCGGGGCCGGCCCCTGGAGGGACCGGAACAGCGGATCGGTCCGGCCGATGAGTTTGTCGGCGCCCGGGGCCAGCTGGTAGAGCCAGGGTGAACGTGAGTCGGTGACGAACACATCGCCATTGGGGCCGATCGCGAGATCGCCGGGGACGTGGGGCAGGGCCGCTGGGAGATCCCAACGGCCGATCAGGGCCCCGTCGGCGGGCCTGATCCTGATGAGCGCCGCGATGGTGGAATCGGCGGGCTCGAAGTTGGCACTCTGGGGGAGGCCGACGGTCGTGGCCCAGAGGGCGCCGGCATCGAATCGGACCCCGAGGATGGCGCCGATCTTCGGATGCCTCGAAAGGCCGAGGTCGCGAGCACGGCCGTCGGGCCCGATGGCGTAGATCGTCCGGTGGCGAACGCTCGCCACGAACAGGGTTCCCGTCGCGGGGTCCGCTGTCATGCCCTCGGCGAAGATCGTGCTGTCCTCCAGTGTCGCGGCAACGGCGCTGCGCCGGATCGGGCCGGTGGCGGCGGTGAGCCGGGCGAGCGCCCTGGCGACGGCCGGCCGGTCGCGGAGCGTGGCCACGATCGAGTCCCGGCTGACGCCGGCGTCGGCCTGAAATGCGGTGAGCTGGTCGAGGGCCGAGATCAAAGACGTGGGATCATCGCGGCGGGCCGCGACCATTGCGACCCCGCGGAGATAGGCGGTCTGCTCAGGCCAGTGGCGGCTCGCCGCAAGGGCGCGTTGCCAGGCGGTCTGGTCGTCGCCGTCCCGCAGGGCAGCGACCGCTTCTTTCCAGGCGGCACGGGCGGCGGCGGCGGAGTCCGCCGCCGGGTGCGCCTGGGCCACGAGTCGGTGTTCCGCCCCGATGAGCAGCGTCAGGGCCAGCGAATGGATCAGCAGTCTTCGATGCATGGGCTCCCGGGCCCATGATAGCCAGCGAGGCCCCTGAAGTCACGACGGTCAGACAAGACCGGGTGTTTCGGGGGCCCCGCAGTACTGCCGTTTGGCGTTAGTCCAGCTTGTTGGCGTAGTTCACGAACTTGAACCGGCCGTGCCGTTCGATGATCGGTCCGAATAGCCGTTCGGTGATGAGGTCGCCACGGTCCTGGCGCCGCGTAACGGTACAGGGGCCCCAGATGACGTTGTCCCCCTCGACGCTCGGCTTGCCGTCGCAGGCGCTCCGAACCATCCGGAGTTTCTGGCCGCCTCGCTGCTCGAGAGCTTTCTGCAGCCCGATCCGGCCCCGGGTCTCCAGCATGAACCAGAGCAATCCGGGAGCGAGATCATAAGGTGGCAGACCCTGCGGCGTGGTGGGGTAGTAGATCCACGCGTATTCGTTCCGGGTCATGGTGAGCGAACGGAATGCCGCAGAGTCCCGGGACTCGAGGGCCTTGACGAACGCCCGGATCAACGCGTCGCGGCTCGGGGCACCGCCAGCCAATTCAGTGACCGAGTCGGTGCCTTCACGGAATCGACGAAGGGCTTCCTCTCGGGGGAGCGTGCTGTCGACGGCCGTCGCGGCCGTTCCCTGGCTCGAAGGCCGAGCTGCCGCCGCCTCCCTCTGCCTGCACCCCGATGTGGCGGCCACCGTGGCCGCCAGCATCGAGATCATGCAAAGTTCCCTGACAAACCGACGCATCAAGTCAACAACTCAATTGATGTAGTAGACGGTCCAGCCATCCCACCACTTCGGCCCGCCCGGAGCCCCCGCACCGACATAGGTCGTGTTCACCCAGCCGCCCGAATACGGGTAGCCGGCGACTCGGGCGTTCAGCCTGGCCGGAACGACCGTGCTGCCGCCGGTGGTCGGGTCGGGCTGGCCGCCCGTGGTCTTGGGCGTCCAGTCGAGACCGGTGGGGTTCAGGCTGTTGAAAAGCGCCGCCGCCTGGGTGCCGGTCCGGTGATTCTGCGTCGCGAACTTCGCGGCCTGGGCGAACCGCCGGCTGCCCTCGCTGATCAACGGGTCGGTATCCTGCCCGACTGCGTCGTAGTGGGTCGGCGTGGCCAACGGGCCGTTCTCCGACAGGATCACGTTGGCGATGTTGAGTGAGTCCCGGAGCCGGAGCGAGTCGGTGAACGCGTCCCGCATCTGGAGCCCGACGCCCGGCCACCGGGCGATGATTCCGTTGAACAGGGTCACGGCCGTGGCGCGGCGGAGCACGGCGCCGTTGCCGTCGGTCGGGAAACCGCCGAGGTTGCCCGGGCCGATGATGGTGAAGTTGGCCCAGACGGGCCGCGAGTACGGTGTGCTGGCGGCGGCGGGGCCGGCGCCGGTGGTGGTGTTGGTCACGATGCAGCCGCTGCCGGCGATGGGATCGCACCCGTCACCTTCGAAGCCGCGCGGGTCGGACGAGAAGACCCCGGTGCCGGCGGCGGGGTTGAGCCGCTGGGTCTGGAGCGCGATCATGAACTGGCCCCGGCCCTGGTAGCCCTCGGTCCAGTCGAAGTGATCGTCGCCGGACTCGTACGAGACCAGGTATCGCACGTCGACCGCGCCGCCCCACCACTCGAACGAGTCATCGAGGCCGGACATCGTCTGCACATACTCGATCCGGGTGCCGCTGCCGACGGCGTACATCGAGAGCGAGTTGAGCTCCTGGCCCGCGCCGTTGGAGATGTCGTAGCCGGCGAATTCGATCCGCACGTACCTGAGGTTGCCGCTGTTGTCGGCGTTGTCGGCCCCGCCGGCGTAGTTCTCGGCCACACCAGCTGCCCCGCCCTCGGTGAGGATGGTGGCGTTGGTCCGGTTGATGATCCCGTTGCCGATGATGATGATCCCACCCCAGTCACCGGGCTTGCGGTTCCCGGCCGAGCGGGCTGAAGTGAAGACGATCGGCTCCGACGCTGTGCCCTGCGCGTCGATCTTGGAGCCCCGGAGGATCCAGAGGGACGAGCCGGCCTTGGTGGTGTCGCCGATGATCTTGGTACCGGGCTGTACGGTCAGCGTTGCACCGTTGGTAACCTTGATGTAGCCGCTCAACGTATAGACGGTGTCCTTGAACAGGGTCCGGCTTGCGGTGATGTTGGCGCCGATGGTGGCCGCCTTGAGGCCGGTCGTCGCGTTGACCGGTGAAGCGTAAGCGCTGACCAGGGTTCCCGCGGCCGCCGCGACGCGGTAGCTATAGGTCACGCCCGCGGTCAGGCCGTTGTCGTCATAGCTGGTCGTCGTGATGGTCCCGCCGACGGCGGTGAACACGCCGGGCGACGCGGCCGAAGCCCGCTCGAGCACGTAGCGGTCCGCGCCGGTGGAGGCCGTCCAGGAAACCCGGACTGACGTCAGCGACAACTGGGCTACGGCGAGCCCGGTGGGAACCGGCGGCGCGGTCGGCTCGACTGGCGGAGTGGAATCACTGCAACCGGCGGCCAGGAGGCCGGCGGTGAACAGGGCGAACGACAGGATCCTTCGGGTCATTGCAATCCTCACGAGTAAGTGGGCGACGAAATCCACGCCCCAACTATCGGCCGAGACACCTCGAACCGATCACATCTACGTCACATTCTGGTGTAGACTCACGGCCGCCAACTGAACCCGACAGCAAACACTCGCCCGCCGAGATACCGTTGCCGCACTACATCACCCTGGGTGAACTTGTAGGGCGTGTCCAACAGGTTCTTGGCGTCGATCTTCACGGACAGATCGCCCAGCACCGTCACTTGGGCCGTCAGATCGACCACGTTGCGGGCCTCTTCATAGGTGTCCGGGAGGCCGGTGGCGCCCGCCTCGGCGATTCGCCGGCCGGCGACGTTGTAGAGCCCGGTGATGTTGAACTTGCCGGACGCGTGCAGGTAGTTGAGGCCGGCGTTCGCGATGTACCCTGACTGACCGACCATCGGCCGGTTGTCGTTCGTCAGCACATCACTGCCGGGTTTGATCCGGCTTCGCATCAAGGTCAGGTTGCTGAAGAATGAGAACGGCAGCAGCCCTTCGCCGATGAAGCCGAGGTTCTTCCGGACCTCGAGCTCGGCGCCGAAGTTGTTGGCGCTCTTCGCATTGACGTAGCTCAGGGCGGGGGCCCCCGCCTGGAGGATGATGATCTTCTCGATCGGGTCCTCGAACCGCTTGGCGAACAGTCCAACGCTGATGGTCTCGTTCGGGTTCGGGTACCACTCCCAGCGCGCGTCGTAGTTCTGGATCAGGGCCCTCCGCAGGTCCGGGTTGCCGAACGTGGTGAGCAGGCCCACCTGCTCGAAGTACGGCACCGGTGAGAGTTCCCGGTACTCGGGCCGCGACAGGGTCTGGCTTGCCGACAACCGCAGCGTGTGCTTGGGATTGAGGGCGATGTTCATGGCGAGGGACGGCAGCACATCGGTGGCCTTCGGCCGGGCAGCCACGATGTTGCCCTGGACCGTCCGCGTCAGAACCTCGAGGTTCCACCGTTCCACCCGGCCGCCACCGATCAGCTTGATCCGGCGGCCAATCGGCACTTCGACCATGGCGAAACCGGCGTCGATCTCGTCCGACGCGGTATAGCGGCCGCCGTTGGAATTGGCCCTGAGGAGGAGCTGTCCGGCGAGGGCGGCCCGGCCGTCGAAAATCTTCTCGGGACTCTGGGCGAGGTCAGTGGAAATCAGCGTGCGGTTAACGATGTCATAGGCACGAGTATTGGCGGTCCGGTCCACCGTCCGGTAGGCGCCGCCGAATTTGAAGATCACCGGGCGGCCTTTCGGGCCCAGCGCCAGCTGGTAGCTCCCGCCGAGGTCGGCCCCGTGCTCGTCGAGGTCGCTGAACGTTCGGGTGGCAAAGCGGGACTGGCCAAACCACTGCGTCGGAGTACCCTGGGTCGAGACCTGGTAGCCGACGTCGGAGCGGTCCGGCTCGTTGCGGGTCACGGCCGAGTAGGTGGCGCTCCAGTTGACCAGGTGACGGCCGCCGAAGAGGTGCTCGCCGGTGACCTGGTGCGATCGGATCGTGCGCTCGACGAAGGTGAGCCGGGTGAACTGGAAATCCTGTCCGAACTCCTCGTTCTCACCCGTCAGCACGCTGGCTTCATTATCGGCGCTCCGGGTGTAGGTGTTGTTGAGGGAAATCCTGGTGGTCGATCCGATCGCGGCGCTCAGATTGGCAAGACCTCCCCACAGCACGCTGCTGCGGGCGCCCGACCCCGTGTATGCGTTGAACGGGAGCGCGGTGCCCGGGTTCGAGCCGTTCTTGGCTGAGCTCTTCGTCTCGTCGGCTCGGATTTCCTGGCCATACGAATACGTGAACGAGCCCAGATAGCCGATTCGCTGGCCGAAGACCGGATCTTCGCCGCCGACGGAAACGCCGAAGGATCCGTTCGGCGAACCGGTGCCCTTCGTGGCGCTCCACGAATTCCGGAGCGAGGCGATCAGGGCGTTCTGCTGGGCGTCCGTCACGCCCGAAAGGTCGCCGGCGGCGGCCAGCGCGCTGGGCAGCTTCCGGGCGTCACCGGCGAAGCCCAGCCATTCGCGGCCCACGGTCGGAGCCTTGATGATGTTCTTGCCGGTCGCCGCCGTGTTGGCACCTGTGGAAACCGAGAACGTCACGACTCGCTTGGCCGGAAACTCACGCGTCTTCAGGTTGACCGAAGCACCGCTGAAATCGCCCGACTGATCGGGGGTGAACGTCTTGGAGGTCGTGATGCCTTCGAGCAGGCCTGACGGGAAGAGATCCAGCGGTACGACCTTGCGTTCCTGCTCAGGGCTGGGAATGCGCGCACCGTTGAGCGCCGTGGTCGTGTACCGTTCACCGAGGCCGCGGACGAACACATACTTGCCGTCCTGGACCGTGACGCCGCTCACCCGCTGAACCGCCTGGCCGGCGTCCCCATCCGGGCTCCTGGCGATCTGCTCGGCCGTCACCGAGTTGATGATGTTGGTGGCGTTCCGCTGCTCCTCGACGGCCTTGCTGACGCTGCCCCGCTCAGCCTCGGCGGTGACCTTGAGTTCTTGGAGCTGGACGGTCTCGGCGTTCAGAGTAAGGTCGAGAATGGCGGGGTTGGCGGCGGTGATCCGGATGCCGGTGACCAGTTTGGGCGTATAACCGATCATCCGGGCCCGGACGCTGATCTCACCCACAGCGAGGTCGCTAAACTGGTACCGGCCGTCGATGTTCGTAACTGCACGTCGGGGGGTCGGAAGATCAACGACCTCCACCGTGGCTCCGGCAAGCGGGGCCCCTTTCTCGGCATCCACCACCTTGCCGACCAGGCGTCCCGTTGCCTGGGCGGAAACCACGCCGGCCAGGCTACCGGACAACAGTCCGGCGACGGCCGCAAGGCGAATCACGCATCTGCTCATTAGTCACTCGGTGGTTCGGGGCAGAACGGCGGAGCACATCGGCTCCACGAATGGGGTCAAACCTCGCGGCCGCTCGTCGAGAAATGGATACGGACATGCAACAAACCGGTCACGGCCATATCAAAGGCCATGACTGAGCGACATTTGTGTAACGAATGGGGGAGGGTTGACGGCTTTGTAACGCGGGGCCGCGGCGGTCTGGTGCCGCCGCGGTCTGGCCGAGCGGGGGGCTAATGCTGGACGGCGATCCTGCTTTGAATGCGGCCGAACACCGCCAAGGGCATGATGCGCCGACCGACCAGGTCGTACTCGGTTCGGTACGGCCGGCCCCGGGCAATGCGATCGGCATACAGGATGCCGATCCCCGGAATCCGGGCCAATTCGTCGACGGTGGCCCGGTTCAAATCAGCCATGCCGACTGGAATCGGTTCGAGCGCCTCGGAGGCCGCCTCGGCTCGAATCGGCGACGTGTAGAGGCGGTGCTTGATCGCGAGGTAGACGGAGACCGGCAGAATGCGCCGATTCACCAGTTCGGAGCGGGCCCGGAACGGGCGGGCGTGGTAGACCTTGTCGGCGTACATCCGGCCGATCCCGTCGAACTCGAGCAACTCGGTCAGACTCGCCGTGTTGAGGTCCAGCACGGCCACGGCCTTGGGCGACCGATCCGGCCCGGCTGACACCATTCCCGCCGGACTCCTGCCTAACAGAGACGACACGACCACCAGCATCACGCTATATCCCGTCATGGGCAACCCCCGCCGATCGTTGAATTGGATGCCGGCGCCGGTCTCGGCCGCCGGGGAGACGGTGCGTCTCCTTCCATCCAGACGCCACCGGGAAGGAAAAGGTTGCAGGCGGCTCGTCGATGTTTCGGGGGTGAAACGTGGCAGGTGTGGCGACCGGACTAGAAATGGAAGACGAGTTTCGCTCCGGCGATCGCCAGCACGAACGCCAGTGTCAGCCGGATCGTCCGGACCGGGAACCGGCGGCTCCCGAGGTAGGAACCGGCCAGCCCCGCGACGACGGCGACGGCGGCGAGGCCCCAGACGAATTCCGGCACGGGGGCGCCGGTGCGCATGAACCCCAGCAGGCCGGAGAGTGAGTTCACGAGGATGAAGGGTGCTGAGACCGCGGCGGTTTCCTTGGTCTTGCCCCAACCGGCGAACAGCATGACCGGCGTGAGAAAGATGCCTCCCCCGGTTCCCGTGATCCCCGCGAGGAGGCCAAGCACGGCTCCCGTGGCTAGCGCAATCGGGAGCGGGGGCGGCGACGTCTGGGCGCGGTCCGAGGTCTGGATGAGGAACCGGACGGCCGATAGCAGGAGAACCGTACCCACCAGCGTCTTGAACACCTCGGCCGGAACCGGCAACGCGCCACCGATGTACGCCGCCGGGATCGACAGCACCACGAAGGGCCAGAACAATCGCCAGCGGAAATGGCCGGCCCGATGGAACTGCCAGGTGGCCAGGGTCGCGACCAGCACGTTCAGCACCAGCGCCGCCGGCCGGATGTCGCGGGGCGCGAGGCCCGCGAGTGCCATGACCGCGATGTAGCCTGATGCTCCCGCGTGGCCCACCACGGAATACAGAAACGCGATCACGGCGATCGCCGGATAGAGGAGAGTGAAGGAGGTTGTGTCCATGGCAGGGCTCAAAATCCGGGTCGGGCTCAGGTCTCGCCGGCGGCGTCCTGAATCAGCTCAGCGAGTTCGGGAATGCTGGTGCCTTTGGCGCTCGATGTCATCACCAGGTCGTCGGGGTCGACGTCGAGAGTTCGGGCCCGGTCCCGAACGGCCTGGATCCGTTGCGACTGGGTCAGCTTGTCAGACTTGGTGAGGACCACGATCGCCTCGCGACCCGATTCGGCCAGCAGGTCACGCATTGCCAGGTCGTCCTTTGAGGGCTCGTGGCGGATGTCGAGCAGCCAGACCACCGTTCGGACTCTGGGGCGGGTCCGGATGGCGCCGTCGACCAGGGTCCTCAGGCGGTGGCGTTCGCTCTGGTTGAGTTTGGCATAGCCATAGCCGGGCAGATCGAGCAGATAGAATCCGGGGAACCGGAAGGCAACCAGGAGCTGGGTTTTGCCCGGCGTGCCGCTGGTCTTGGCGATTTTCCGGCCCACGACCGCGTTGATCAGGCTCGACTTGCCCACGTTCGAACGTCCGAGGAACATCACCTCGGGAAGCGCGGGGTCCAGCACATGGTTGGGATCCGGGAAACTGCCGACGAACTCGACGGGGAGGGTCGCGAGAACGGTTTTGGGGTCGGTCGGCGGCGCGTACGAGTCGTTCAAGCTTCCTTGACCTGACGCCGCTGCTCGGTGATCACCAGGGGCTGTACGTGCTCGTTGATCGACTCCGGCGTGATCACGACCTCGCGGATGTCATCGCGCGAGGGAATCTCGAACATGATGTCGGTCATCACGCTCTCGAGGATGGCGCGGAGGCCGCGGGCACCGGTGCCGCGCTTCAGGGCCTTCCGGGCCACGGCGCGAAGCGCCTCATGATCGAACGTGAGTCCGACGTCCTCGAGCTCGAAGAGCTTGTGGTACTGTTTGGTGATGGAGTTCTTCGGCTCGACCAGAATCCGGACCAGTGACTCTTCGTCGAGCGACTCGAGTGCCACGATTACCGGTAGCCGGCCCACCAGCTCCGGGATCAGTCCGAATCGGAGCAGGTCGTCGGGCTCGGCAAACGCGAAGGGGCTCTTCTTGTCGACTTCCTTCGGACCAAACTCCGTCGACGTGTTGCTGTTGAAGCCGATCTGCTGCCGGCCCAGCCGCCCCTGCACGATCTTCTCGAGCCCGTCGAAGGCGCCCCCGCAGATGAACAGGATGTCCTTGGTGTTGATCTGGATGTATTCCTGCTGCGGGTGCTTGCGGCCGCCCTGGGGCGGCACCGACGCGACCGTACCCTCGAGGATCTTGAGGAGAGCCTGCTGAACACCCTCGCCCGAGACGTCGCGGGTGATGCTCGGGTTCTCGGACTTCCGGGCGATCTTGTCGATCTCGTCGATGTAGACGATGCCCCGTTCGCATTCGGCGACGTTGAACTCGCCGGCCTGGAGGAGGCGGACCAGGATGTTCTCGACATCCTCGCCCACGTACCCCGCCTCGGTGAGCGTGGTCGCGTCGGCAATGGTGAACGGCACGTCGAGGATCCGGGCCAACGTCTGCGCGAGCAACGTCTTGCCGACACCGGTTGGCCCGAGCAGAAGGATGTTCGACTTGTCGAGCTCGACCTGGTTATCCCGGCCGGCGGAGGCGTTGATGCGCTTGTAGTGGTTGTAGACCGCGACCGCGAGGGTTCGTTTGGCGCGGTCCTGGCCGATGACGTACTGGTCGAGAACGTTCTTGATCTCAGTCGGGGTCGGGACATGGGTGATATTGTCGACCACGTCCCGCTCTTCGTCCTCCGCCAGGATCTCGTTGCAGAGGGTGATGCACTCGTTGCAGATATAGACCGACGGGCCGGAGATGAACTTCCGGACCGAATCCTTCGACTTGCCGCAGAACGAACAGCGGAGGTGCTTGTCGTTGGACATTCGTCTCACGTCGGCGTTGAGGAGGCATCCCGATCCGGGCGGCACATCCGGGCCCTGATCTGTAAGGCGAAAAGTCGCCAAGGGCCTCGGTCCGCGTCAAGAGCGGCCCACCCGGGTTCAGCCCGACCCTGACAGCCTAAGTCGTTGTTTGTCAATGGCTTGTCAGACAAAAAGGCCGACCGGCATCGAGACGCCGGCCGGCCGGTGACAGCGGGAAAGCCCGGGTCAGGGGGCGAGAACCGGACCGACAGGGGTTTTCGGAGCGAATACCTGGTCAATCAACCCGTAGGCCTTGGCCTCCTCGGCCGACATGTAGCGATCCCGGTCCGAATCCCGTTCGATGACTTCGATCGACTGGCCGGTGTGCTGGGCGAAGAGCCGGTTCATCGTGGTCCGGGTGTGGAGGATCTCCCGGGCCGCGATTTCGATGTCGGCCGCGGTGCCCTGCGAGCCGCCCGACGGCTGGTGGATCATGATCCGGGCGTGGGGCAGGGCGGCGCGCTTGCCCTTGGTGCCAGTGGCCAGGAGGAACGCGCCCATCGAGGCGGCCATCCCCATGCAGATCGTGTTCACCGGGGCCCGGAGGTGCTGCATTGTGTCGTAGATCGCGATCCCCGAATGAACGTGGCCGCCCGGGGAGTTGATGTACATGTAGATGTCCTTCTCGGGATTATCGGCATCGAGAAAGAGCAACTGGGCAATGATGATGTTCGCGACGTCGTCGTTGATCGGAGCGCCCAGGAAGACGATCCGGTCCATCAACAAACGCGAAAAGATGTCATAGGTTCGCTCGCCACGGGGCGAACGTTCGATGATGTAGGGCGGATAGAGCATGGTGGTCACGGCGGTCATCCCTCCTCGATCGTCGACTGCGACTTCAAGTAGTCGAACACCTTATCCTCAGTGATCCCGCGCTCGAGCTCGGCCAGGCGCTTGCCCTTCTCCAGCTGCGAGTAGATCTCGTTGAACTGCACTCCGCGTGCCGCGGCCAGAGCCGCGATTCGTTGATCGAGTTCGGCCTCGGTGGCGAACAGCTTCTGGGCCTCGGCAATCGAACCGAGCGCCAGTTCGCGCTTGACCTGGGCCTCGGCAATCGGGCGGAACTCGGCGTTGAACGCCTCTTCCCGCTCGTGGGGGATGTTGTACGCGTGGAGGTAGGCGTGGAGGGCCCGGCTCACCAGCGACGGCGGCGCTTCGATCCCGTTGGCGCCGATGACCTCGTTCAGCAACTGCTCCCGGACCCCGGCATCCGCCTCGCGTTCGGCCGCGCGCGCCAAGTCGGCCTTCACAGCCACTTTGAGTGCGGCGAGATCGTCAAAATCGCCAACGGACTTGGCGAAGCTGTCGTCGAGTGGCGGCAGCTCCTGGCGCTTCACCTCATGGACGGTGAGGTGGACCCGGCGCGACTGGCCCCGGCGGCTTTCATCGGGGTGGTCATCCGGGAACTTGATGTCGGTCTCCGCCGACTCCCCGGGCTTCAGGCCGAGGACCTTCTCTTCGAGGGCCGGCAGGGCCTGACCTTGACCTATCACGATCGAATAGGGCTGGGCCGGCTTGCGTTCGCCGTCTTCAATGGCGGCGACCTCGATCCGGACCATGTTGCCCTCGACCGGCGCCTGGCCCTCGATGGGGAGCCAGGCCGCCTTCGACTCACGAATCTGGTCGAGCTGCTCCGTCAGGGCCTCATCGGTGACCGGCGGCACGGTCCGTTTGATCGTGAATCCTCCCACCCGGGACAGCTTGACGTCCGGCCGGACCTCGACGACCACTTCGAACTCGACGGGCTGGCCTTCTTCGTACTTGA
>JANMXA010000208.1:0-32330 GCA_031394255.1 Gemmatimonadota bacterium | reverse complement strand
TGCCGCGCCGGCCACGCCCGACCGGGGCCCCGTCGACCCACCCGCCGCAGTCGAGGCGGTCCTGACCCGATGGTACGATGCCATGCAGCGCCACGACTCGGCCGGAATCGCCAGCCCGCTGTTGCCCGAGTTCTTCATCTTCGAAGACACGACCGTGATCAGCGGTGCGACACTGGTGAAAGAACTCGTGGACGGTGCCGCCGCGGGAAGCCAGACCGCCGCCCTGAGCGGCTTCCGAACAGTGGTTACCGACTCGGTGGCCTGGACGAGCTTCCGGAACCGCGAGGTCTGGACGCCCGCGCAAGGCAAGCCGGACACCCTCGACTTCCTGGAGTCGGCAATCTTCCGGAAACGCAACGGGCAGTGGCTGATGGAGCGATACCATGCCACCCGGGTGAATCGGCCCGGGCACTAGGCGTCCCCTCAGCGGTAGAGCAGCACGTCTTTCCGGCGGCGGGCGAAACCGGCCAGGCCGTCCTTCCACCCGGCCATGATCGCGCGGGGCGCTTGCCCCGTTTCGATGGCTTGGCGAAGAGCCGAGCCGCCGGCGAGACGGTCGAAGTGCCGGGGGATCCAACCGATCTGTTCCCCGTGAATCGTGCGGACCGCGGTGAGCATCTCGAGCGCCGTCCGGATCGGGTCATACTTCCGCCGGTCGGAGATGAAGAGCCGAATACCGGGCAAGGTCACACCGGCGAACTTCTGGTCGCCCGGCCTGATCGGCGTGAAGGTGACCGCTTCGAATCGAACCCCCTTCGGCCGGGCCTCCCGGAGCAAGGCAAGCACCCGGGTCGTGTCCAGCCACGGGGCGCCGATCTGGTGGAACGGGTAATCCGTCCCCCGCCCAACCGACAACGCCGTCCCTTCGAACAAACAGATCCCCGGGTAATGGAACAGACTCTCGACATCCTTGAGATTCGGACTCGGCGACGGAAACGGGAACCCCAGATCGACGATATCGTCGCGGCGACGCCAGCCG
The DNA here is from genome assembly GCA_031394255.1 of Gemmatimonadota bacterium. GTDB lineage: Bacteria > Gemmatimonadota > Gemmatimonadetes > Gemmatimonadales > GWC2-71-9 > SHZU01. Next base: position 31,351 of record JANMXA010000208.1, on the reverse strand, counting down.
GCGGCCGGCACGACGCGCAACTCCGTTGACAGCGACAGATCCCCGCGGGCCAGGCGGGCCAATTCGCCGAGCGTCATCCCGTAGCGCATCGGGATGGCCAGGCTTCCGATGAATGAGCGAAACGCGGTATCGAGCACGTTTCCCTGAATCCGGCCCCCGATCGGATCGGGACGGTCGAGCACGATCACCGGAATCCGATTCGCGGCGGCGGCCCGCATCACTTCGATGGTGGTGGCCAGGAAGGTGAAATACCGGGTCCCCACATCGGGGAGATCGACCAGCAGGACGTCGACGCCGCGCAGCATGTCGTCCGTGGGCCGCGACGTTCGGCCATAGAGGCTATAGATTGGTAGGCCGGTCGCGGAATCCACGGTCGAGGCCACCGCCTCACCGGGGTCCGCCGCCCCGCGGAACCCGTGTTCGGGGCTGTAGAGCGCCACCAGGTTGATGCCCGCCGAGCGCAACCGCTCGACCGCGTGGATTCCCTGCCGGTCGATGCCGCCCTGATTGGTCACCAACCCGACCCGGCGGCCGGTTACCAGATGCAGACTGTCGGTGAGGAGGACCTCGAGGCCGGGCCGGACTGGCGGCTTCGACCCGCCGGCGGCCAGTATCATCACGATTAACCAGCTGAGAATCCCGTGCGCCATTCGCTCCGCCCTGTTTTCATCGGACTGTTGACGGCCACCGTGGCCACCGCCGCCGCGGCCCAACCCAAGCCGAGTGCCCGGATCCGGAAGATGGTCGCCCGGATGCCGGTCGAACAACAGGTCGGCCAACTGGTGATGCCGTGGCTGCTCGGCAACTATGTCGGGTTCGACGCTGATGGCCTCGCCATGGCCCGGATGTGGGTCGATTCGCTCAGGGTGGGCGGCATCATCATCTCGATCGGCTCGCCAATGGACGTCGCCTCGAAACTGAACTTCCTCCAGCGACGATCGAAGCTGCCGCTGCTGATCGCGAGCGACCTCGAGGGCGGCGCGGCATTCCGGTTCCCCGGCGCGACACCGTTCCCCACCAACATGGGGGTCGGGGCCGGCGGGCGGGTCGAGGACGCCGAACTGATGGGGCGAGTGACGGGCGTCGAGGGACGGGCGGTCGGCGTCCACCTGGCCTTCGCGCCAGACGCCGACATCAACAACAATCCGGCCAACCCGATCATCAACACCCGGTCGTTTGGCGGCGATCCCGCGACGGTCGGCCGGATGGTCGTGGCCGCCATCAAGGGCACCAGGTCAGCCGGTATGCTCACGACCGTCAAACATTTTCCCGGCCACGGCGACACCGAAACCGACTCCCATATTTCCCTACCCATCGTTCGATCCGACTGGGAGCACTTGTCGACCGTAGAACTGGTGCCGTTCAAGGCAGCGATCGCGGCGGGTGTGGACGTCGTCATGTCAGCGCACATCGCTCTGCCCCGTTTCTCCGGCGATTCGACCCGGCCGGCGACGCTATCGAGCGCCGTCCTCACCGGGGTGCTCCGTGACTCGCTCGGCTTCCGGGGCCTCACCGTCACCGACGCCCTCGACATGGGGGCGCTGGTCAGCACCTACGGCGGCGGCGAAGCGACGGTCCGGGCATTCGAGGCCGGGAGCGATCTGCTGCTGATGCCGGCCAACCCGCGCGAGGCGATCACCGCGATGACGGCGGCCGTGAAGTCCGGACGAATCAGCAAAGCCCGGCTCCGCGCCTCCGTGCTCAGAGTCATCGCGATCAAGGAGAAACTCGGCCTCTTCAAGCGGCGCACAGTTTCCCTGGACAGTGTCGGCGTGATCGTGGGCCAGCAAAAATTCCTCGACAGCGCACGGGCGATCGCGGCCCGCTCCCTGGTCCTGGTCCGCGACAGCAACGCCGTCCTGGCGACCATCCGTCAAGGGAACGCCAGCGTCACACTGGTCAGTTACGGCGACGACGGGTCGTCCACGCTCGCTCGTCAGCTGACGCGGCGGGCCATCAAGGCAGCCACATTCCGTCTGGTTCCCACCAGCGGCCCCGCCAGCTACGACTCCGCCCGGACGTTGCTCGCGCAGACACCGACGGCGGTCTTCTCGGTTGCCGTTCGGGTCGCGTCCGGCTCAGGAAACATCTCGATGCCCCGGGCACTAGCCGACCTGATCGACGAGACGAGCCGGACCCGACCGACCATACTGGTGTCCTTCGGATCGCCCTATCTCCTCAACCAGACGCCGGGCGTTCACGCGCTGCTGCTGGCGTGGACCACAAACCCCGCCACCGAGGAAGCCGTCGCCAACGCGTTCGCGGGTGCGGCCATCACCGGTCGGCTTCCGATCGACCTGCCGCCTGGATACCGGATTGGCGACGGCCTGATCCTGCCGGCCCGAAACCGGACCGATGCGACGATTCGTCGCTAGTCTCGGCACGGCGCTGGCCGTCGGGGCATGCCACCGGGCGCCGGTGGCGGTTCCGGCACCCTCGTGCGGCCCGACTCCGTGCCTGTGGGATGGGCTGGCATCAGCCGTCGATTCCGGTGTTCGAGCCGGCGCCGCCCCCGGCGCGGTCGTGGCGGTTTCAGTCGGCGGGTGGCGGTTCATTCATGCCGCCGGCCAGCTGGGCAGCGAGATGCCTGAGCCGGTCGGCCCGCGCACGGTCTACGACCTCGCGTCGCTCACCAAAGTGGTGGCCCTCACGACCGTCACGATGTTCGCGGTGGATGAAGGGCGGATCCGGCTGGACGACCCGGTCCAGCGCTACCTCCCCGAATTCATCGGCCCCGGGAAAGAGAACGTCACGGTCCGCAGTCTCCTGACGCATTCGAGCGGGCTGCCGGCCCATCGGGCGTTGTGGCGGGAAGCGCCTACCCGGGACAGTGCCCTGGCCCTGGTCGTCGCCACCCCACTCGACACGGTGCCGGGCGCCCGGATGGTCTACTCGGATCTCGGCGCCATTCTGCTCACCCGGATCGTGGAGCGCGCCTACGGGCGACCGATCAACGAGCTGTTCCGGAGGATGGTTGCCAACCCGCTCGGGCTCCGGTCGACCCGGTTCCTTCCCCCCAAGTCATGGCGCCGCCATGTGGCGCCGACCGAGCGGGACCCGTGGCGCGGCCGGCTGATCCATGGCGACGTGCACGACGAGAACGCGGCGTTTCTGGGTGGGGTCTCCGGACACGCCGGTCTGTTCAGCACCGCCGGCGATCTCCTGACATTCGGCGAGTGGCTTCTGGGCCGGCGGAACCCCGGGCTCTCACACCGGGGGCCGGAGCTGAGCCAGGCCATCATCCTGGATTTCACCCGGCGGCAGGAGTTGGTGGCCGGGTCGAGCCGCGCGCTCGGATGGGACACTCCGTCCCCGAACAGCAGTGCCGGGACGCGCCTCTCCGGCGAGAGTTTCGGTCACACCGGGTTCACCGGCACCTCGATCTGGATCGACCCCACCAGGGCTTTGGTCGTAGTGCTCCTGTCCAACCGGGTCAATCCAACCCGGGACAACCCGCGACTTAGCCCCCTCCGGATCCTGGTGGCCGACCGGGCGGTGGCCGCACTGGAACCCAATCGTTGACTCCCCGGACGGGATTTCCTACCTTGCTACTTGGAATTCGACTGTTCCGAACCCAGGAGGTACCGTGAGCACGACCGACAACACCCAGATGGATGGCGTGGCAGTTCACCTGACGCCCAAGGCCACCGAAGAAGTCTTGAAGTTCATGGCGGCGGAGAAGGTCGCGGTTGAGACTGGCGGCCTCCGGATCAGCGTCCTGCCGGGCGGCTGTTCGGGATTCAAATACAGTCTGAACATCGAGGAAGCGGCGCTCGAGGATGACATCGTGCTCGAGATCGGTCAGATCAAGGTGTTCGTCGATGGGTTCAGCCTGCCCTACCTGAACGGGGTCAAGATCGACTACCTGTCGTCGATGCAGGGTTCCGGCTTTGCGTTCGAGAATCCAAACGCAACCGGCGGCTGCGGCTGCGGCACCAGCTTCAACGCCTGACCGGACCGAACCGGGAGCGAAAGGGGAGCGCCAGGCGGCCCTCCCCTTCTTCGTTAGGGGGCCGTGGTCCCTTCGGCGAGCAGTCGGCGGACGGCCGGCTCGAACGAAAGCATGGCGAGCGGTCCCACTGCGCGCTGGCGGACTCGTCCGGTGCGATCGACCAGGAGGCTGGTTGGATACCCGCCGACGCCGCCGAACGCCCGTTCCGCATCGGGGCCAACAATCGACACCGGATAACTGATCCGCCGCTCGGCCAGAAACCGCATCACATCCTCAGCCGGCCCTCGGTCCACCGAGAGGCCTATCACAACCAGGCCATGCTCGCGATGCCGGTCGTACATCGCCTGGAGGAGTGGCATCTCGGCCCGGCAAGGAATACACCAGGTGGCCCAGAAGTTCACCAGGACCACCTTGCCCCGAGTATCCGCGGCGGTGAGCCGCCCTCCAGTGAGCGAGGGATAGTCGAATGAGGGCCTCAGGCCGGCTCCATTCTCAATCCCGACGACCGCCGCCGCATGAGGCCAGAGCTTCACCGCGAGATAGATCCACAGAACGGCCACGATCGCCGTTACGAGGCGGGACATCCGGAGCGAGCGTGGGGCCATCAGGCGTCGAGCCAGCGTCCGACCGGGCTGTCGTCAATCCGGGTCGCCACGTAGTTGGCCATCGCGGCGTCGAGCACACCCACACCGGTCTGGTCGGCGATCGTGATCTCGTCGTCCCGGGTTCGGCCCGGAGCCAGCCCCGCGCAGATCGCTCCCAACTCGGCGTGGGCCTGGTCGGCGCGGAACCGACCCGCCGCGACGGCGTGATGGATCTCGCCCTGGGTGAGGCACTGCGACAACCGGTCTGGCACGACCGTGGCTCGGGCGAGCAGGGCCGGATCGAGCTCGCGCTTGTGCGGCATATCCGCGCCCATCGCCGTGACATGGGTTCCGGGACGGACCCACTCGGCCATGACGATCGGCGTCGATGACGACGTGCAGGTGATGACCAGATCACTGGGCCGGACGACTGCCTCTGGCGAACCCACCGCTTCGGTCGGCAGGCCCCAGCGATCAGCCGCCTCGAGGGCGAAGGCGCGGGCTCGATCCGGATCACGACTCCAGACCAGCACCCGGCGTGGCGTCCTGACCTGCAGCAAGGCCTCCAGTTGAAAGCGAGCCTGGACCCCGGCGCCGATGATGCCGACCGTCTCGATCTGCGGCCGGGCCAGCAGGTCGGCGGCGATGGCGCCGGCCGCGCCGGTCCTCAGTTCGGTGAGGAAGCCGTTGTCGAGGATCATCAACTTGAGCATCCCGGTCGCGGCGTCGAACACCCAGACGGCGCCGGAATTCGTCGGAAGCCCGCGCTCGGGGTTGTCGGCGAAGCCCGTGGCGACCTTGATGGAGAAGTGCCGGGTCCCGTGGATAAATCCGCCCTTGGCATGCACGTCGCCCTGATGTTCCCGCACCCTGATCGTGATCACATCGGGTTGTTCGACCTCGCCCCGGCCAAGACTGGCGTAGGCGGCCCGGCATTCCCCAATCGCCGCCGCCGGATCGATCAAGGCCCTGGTCTCCGATTCGTTCAGCAGTCTGACCCGCATATTCCCGCCATTCCCGGTAGTCGGTCTACAATAGGCCCGGGTCGTCCCCGACGCAAAAAGGCCCGGCCTGGATCCCGGCAATCTTGTTGAATGAGCGGTTCGGGTTCAATTTGGGCCATGCGCCCGGTCGACCTGTTCGTCATCATCTCGTATCTCTTCGTGACCGTGGTGGTCGGCCTCTGGGTCACCCGGAACCAGAAAACCGCCGGCGATTATTTCCTCGGTTCGCGAAGCCTGCCAACCTGGACGGTGATGCTGTCGATCGTCGCGACCGAGACCTCGGCGCTCACGGTAATCTCGGTGCCGGGAATCGGCGCCCGCGGCGACCTCACATTCCTGCAACTCCCGTTTGGCTACCTGGTCGGGCGGATCGTGGTGGCTTGGTGGCTCCTCCCCGGCTATTTCACGGGGCAGCAGGAAACTGCCTACGCCCGACTCGAGACCCGTTTCGGCATGGGCACCCGGCGGCTCATTTCCGCGGCGTTCCTGGTCACCCGGTTCCTCGGTGACGGCGTCCGAGTCTATGCCGGCGGGATTCCGCTCGCCCTGGTCACCGGATGGTCGGTGCCGACGGCGATCATGGTGATGGGCGGGGTCACGGTGGTGTACACGTACTTTGGCGGACTCAAGGCGGTCGTCTGGGCCGATGTGATCCAGTTGGTGATCTACCTGGCGGGCGGCCTGGCGGCGCTCGTGATCGCGTGGGACATGGCGGGCGGGCCGGCGGCGGCGCTGCATCAGGCTCTGGCGGCCGGCAAGCTCAGAACCTTCGATTTCACGGTCAACTTCACGTCGACGTATACGTTCTTCGGCGGCCTCGTGGGCGGCGCCCTGCTCTCGGCCGCGTCGCACGGGACCGACCACCTGATCGTGCAGCGTTTGCTCGCCACCCGGTCGCTGCGGGACGCCCAGCGGGCGCTGATTGGATCCGGCGTGATGGTGATCTTCCAGTTCCTGCTCTTCCTGTTGGCCGGGTCGGCGATCTGGGCGGCGGGCCACGCGCCGAGTGGTCTCCCGGCCGACCAGATCTTTCCTCGCTTCGTCGCCGAGGCCTTGCCCGCCGGCATCGCCGGGCTGGTGATCGCGGGGATCCTGGCCGCGGCCATGAGTTCGCATTCGAGTGCGATCAACGCGCTGGCTTCCGCTTTCACCCACGACTTCTACGCCACGCTGACCGGACGGACCGAGCCGACCCATCTGATGAGGGTCGGGCGGACAATTTCCGCTGTCTGGGGAGTCGCCCTGGTCGTTGCCGCGCTCGGCTTCCATGCCTATGCGTCTGGGAGCGACACGCCAGTCGTGGTGCTGGCCCTCTCGATCGCCTCCGTTACCTACGGCGCCCTTCTGGGCACCTACCTGCTGGCCGGCATTCCCGCGGTCCGCGGCAGCAACGTTGCCGCAGCGGCCGTCGTCACGATGGCCGTGATGCTGGTCGTGATCTTCGCCAAACAGCTCGTGGTCGATGGCGTGTTGTGGCTTGGGCCGGCCAGTCGCCTGGCCTGGCCATGGTACGTCCCCCTCGGCACCGGGTTGTGCGTGCTGGTCGGGTGGCTGGGCTCTCACTTGTTCCCCGGAGGACGAACCGCATGATCCTGGTGACAGCAGACGTGGGAGGCAGCAAGACCGCGGTCGCGATCACTCGCGATGGGCAAAGAATCCTCTCGCTGACCGGCTCCGGTGCGGCGGTTCGCCCCGGCCGGTCCATGACCTCGGCCAGCACCATCGCCGATCTGGCCCGGAAAGCCCTGGCCCAGGCCGGACTCCTCCGGGCCGACGGCCTCGTGGTGGGGGCAGCCGGCGCCGGCCGACTCTCCGACGCCGAGGAGGTCCGGGCGGTACTGGCCCGCGAACGCATCGCGGACCGAGTCGTGGTGGTGAGCGACGTGACCCTGGCCCTCGAGGCGTTAGGCAATCCGACCGGGGTCGTCCTCGTCGCCGGGACCGGCTCCATCGCGATCGGGCGAGGGCCCGACGGTACGACGGAACGACAGGGCGGCTACGGATGGCAGATGGGTGACCAGGGGGGCGGCTACTGGATCGGCCTTGAGGCGCTCCGCGCCTTGGGGCTGGCCCACGACGGGCGCGGTCCGGCGACATCGCTCAGCACCGGGATTGCGGCGGCGATCTCAGCCGCGGACTTCCGTGATGTGGTCGCCTGGTCGACGATTGCGAGCCCGCGCGAGGTGGCGGGCCTGGCCCGCGCGGTCATGGCGGCCGCCGCGACCGGCGACGCGATCGCCACCGCGATAGTTGACCGGGCGGCTGAGTGGCTGAGCGGACTGCTCCGGGCTCTGGCCGATCGCTTTCCGACAGGGCCAATCCCGCTCGGCTTCGCCGGCGGCCTGCTCACCGAGGGCAGCCCACTGGTCGCGCATGTCCGCGGCCGGCTCGACCCCCGGTATCCGCCGCCGATCACGATCGACCCGCTCTTGGGCGGCCCCCGCCTTTTCGGCTGAACGCCGACCGCCCCTGCTCAGGAAGGTGAGCGGAATCCGATCCGGTTGTGGCTCCCGTCGCAGAACGGCGCGGTCCCGGTGGCACCGCAACGGCAGAGCGCACAGCTCTCCTTGGGCACGAGGGTCCCGTCTTCTCTGGTTACATCGACCGCGCCGCGAATCAGCAGCGGCCCGTTCGGCTTGACGCCGATCTGGACCCGAGCCGCAACCGGGACCGGGCCGGCCTCTCGCGGCTGGCCCGACTGAACCGACTGGAGCGCGCCCGACGGGCAGCGCCCTACTGCCGCCACAATCTCGTCCGCCTGGGCCTGTTCGAGCTGAATCCAGCGGCGCTGGCGAACGTCAAACACCGCCGGCAGCGCGCGGAGGCACACCGCCGAGTGGATGCAGACGTTGGGGTCGAACGTGACGACGACCCCTTCTCCTTCATACACCTGCAGTCGTTTGGTCATGATGGCGGGCGCCGATCAGCTCCGGTTGACTTGCTCGCGGCTGAAGCCAGCGGTGCGCTTGTACCGGGCGGCGATCTCCTCGAGTTCGGCCTGGCGGATGACATCGTGGATGTGCCCGAACCCATTCGGCGCCCGTCCTTCGGCAATCTGCATCACCCGCTCCGGACCATTCTGCCGATTGGCCAGGACGATAGCTCCGGTGGGGCCACGGCGATCCTCCTCATACGCCGCCAGCGCCGCCGCCGTCATGCCCAACTCAGTGATCCGACGCGACAGCGCCGCCGCGTCCAGAATGGCCTGCGAGGCTCCGTTGGAACCGATCGGGTACATCGGATGGGCCGCATCCCCCAGCAGCGTCACCCGGTCGAAGGTCCATTGAGGGAGCGGATCACGATCGACCATCGGAAACTCGTAAATCGCTTTCGCCCCGTCGATCAGCCCCGGGACATCGAGCCAATCGAACCGCCACCCTGCGAACGGCTCCCGGAATACCGACGCCGGGACTTCCTTGTTCCAGTCCTGGCGGCCGGGCGTCTCGCCACCGACGCGGAGCTCGGCGATCCAGTTCGTGAGCGAGCGGCCCCGCCGGTATTCGGCCCCTGAGATCGGATACGAGACGAACTTCTGGTTCTCGTGGCCAACCATGACCATGGTCCGGCCGCCGAGATACGGCTCGCTCTCCGTTACGGCTCGCCACAGGGTTCGCCCCGAGAACACCGCCGGTCCTTCGTCGGGATAGAAGGTCCGGCGCACCACCGAGTGGATCCCGTCAGCGCCGATCAGGAGCGAGCCCGCGACCCGGGCGATCTCGGAACCTCCGGGGCTCTCGGTGAAGACCGCCGTGACGCCGTCCGGGCCCGAATCGAACCGGGTGAGATGGTGCCCGGTCTCCACCGACCCCGCCCCGAGCCGGGCCTCGACCGCCTGCAACAGCAGAAGCTGGAGCTCCCCTCGATGAACCGAGAACTGGGGCACATCGTACCCCGCCGCGATGCCCCGCGGCTCCGACCAGATTCTCTGCCCGTGCTTGTTGAAATAGACCAGCGCTTCGGTCTCGATCGCGGTCGCGGCGAGGGCGGGCAGCATGCCGAGGTCCGCCAGGATCTTCACCGAATGGGGGAGCAGATTGATGCCGACGCCAAGAGGCCGGATGGTGCGAACGCCCTCGAACACCCGGACCCGGATTCCGGCCTGGTGCAAGGCGAGGGCGGCAGTCAGTCCGCCGATCCCGCCGCCGGCGATCAGAACCGGCTTCATGGGTTCAGCTGTACTTGTCTCCGACGAGTTGTCGGATCGGGTGGGTGTCGTAGAGAATCGTCATCACGGCAATCCGGTCGATGATCGGATCGAACTCGAACAGGTCGGCGCACTCGAAGCTGACCGTTACACCGTCTTTCAGGGTCCAGTCGTAGCGGAAATAGCCGCAAGCCCTCCGCTCGTTCCGGGCGCTGACCAGGATGTCGTGGGGGGTGATCACGCTCCGGGTCGATGATGCCGCCAGCTTCGGGAAGAATTCCCGAGCCGGCACCCGGCCCAGGAACGGCGACACCACGATGCCGGCCTCGGTAAAGAGGCCAACGATTTCCGCGTGACGCCCTTCGTGCAGGCAACTGAGGTATCGCTCCACCACGCCCGCCAGGCCACCCGACATCAGTGACCGACGCCGTCCAGTTCATCAACCACGACCGGTTTGCCGGTCCGGACCACACTGTGGCGATAGCCGTAGCTGAAATAGAGCACCAGCCCAATCACCAGCCAGATCGAGAACATGATCCAGGTCCGGGTCGGGAGGCCCTTCATCACGAACAGACAGGCCGCCGAGCCGCCCAGCGCCACGAACCACACGAACGGGACCCGGAACGGCCGTGGCCGCTCGGGCTCGCGAACCCGGAGCACCAGCACGCCGAGGCAGACCAGGGCGAACGCGGCCAGGGTCCCGATGTTGGTGAGCTCGTAGATCGTGTTCTCTTCCGCGAAGATCGCACCGAACGCCACCACCAGGCCGGTGACGATTGTGGTCACGTGCGGCGTGCGCCATTTGGGATGGATCTTGGCCGCCCATTTCGGGAGCAGGCCGTCCCGCGCCATGGCGAAGAAGATCCGGGGCTGGCCGTACTGGAACACCAGCAGGACCGCCGTCATCGATACCACCGCGCCGAGCGACACGATCCAGCCGGCCGTCTTGAGTCCGGCAAGTTCGAGCGCGTGGGCCAGCGGATCGGCGGACCGGAGCTGCATGTATGGCACCAAACCGGTCGCCACGGCGCCCACGATCACATAGATCAGGGTACAGATGGCCAGGCCGTACAGGATGCCCCGCGGAAGATTTCGCTGGGGGTCTTTCGTTTCCTCCGCCGCCGTCGAGATCGCGTCAAACCCGATATAGGCGAAGAAGACGATAGCGGCGCCCTGGTGGATGCCGCGGAACCCGTTCGGTGCAAAGGGGTGGTAGTTGGCGGGGTTGATGTGCATCGTGCCGACCACCACGAACAGCAGGAGCACCAGCAGCTTGATGCCGACCATGATGTTGTTCGCCCGGGTGCTCTCCTTGACGCCGACGCAAAGCAGGGCCGTCACCGCCAGCACGATCAGCGCCGCGGGGAGATTCATCAGGATCGGCATGCCGAAGAGATGCGGCGCCGTCGCCAGCAGGCCGTGAATCTCCGGAATCGTGGACATCGACACCTGGAGATAGCCGTGATTCAGCCATGCCGGGAGGTGGATTCCGAAACCACCGAGCAGTGAATCGAGGTAGCCGCTCCAGGCGATCGCCACCGCAATGTTGCCAATGGCGTACTCGAGGATCAGGGCCCAGCCGATGATCCACGCGACCAATTCCCCAAGAGTCGCATAGGTGTAGGCGTAGGCCGATCCCGAGGTGGGGATCATCGAGGCGAGTTCCGCGTAGCAGAGAGCCGCGAGCCCGCACACCACACCAAGCAGGATGAAGGAGATGATCAGGGCGGGGCCGGCACCGGCCCGGATCACGGTCCCGTCGGCCGCAATGTCGCCGGCGGCGGCGGTCCCGAGGGAGGCAAAGATCCCGGCGCCGATCACGGCGCCGATCGACAACATGACAAGGTCGCCGACGCCAAGCACTCGGACCAGCCCTCGGTCCCGCTCGGCGGTGATGGGCTTGCGTGCGAAAAGTGACATGGGCCTTGGACTAGAAGGTCAGATCGACCGTGACCGTCCCGGCGACTGGAAGACCATCGGGCCCCCGCGCCGGTCGGAACCGGTAACTGCGCATGACTTCTTCGAGCTGGCGAGCGAAACCACGATCCTCCGGCTCAGGCGAGAAGCGAACGTCCTCCACCCGGCCTTCGGGGCCTACCAGGAAGGTAACCGAAATCGTGGCCCCCCGTAACACCTTCGGAATGTCCGTGGGAGGGAGGATCAATTGCCGGGGTTCCGGCGGGCGGGCCGTGCCACCGTCCCCACCCCCAGGGCCTCTGCCGGCTCCCTTCCCCGACCCGTCGCCGGAGCCGGAACCGGACCCCGAACCGGTGCCCGTCCCGGAGCCTGAACCGGTCCCAGTACCCGTCCCGGAGCCCGAGGCCGGGCTGGCCGTCGACCGGCTCGGCAGGGTATCGGGCAGCGGCGCGACGACGGGGTCCGGCGTCTCGATAACGGGCTCCGGAACGCGAACCGGGGGCGCCACCGGTGGAGCCACGGTCGTCTGGGGCGTCCGCACCGCCGCCGCCAGGGCCGGCAGGGCGATCATCCGAATGCCCCCCCCGCCGCCGCCCCCGCCACTCGTCGGAGACCGCTGGCCCTGGCTGGCCTGGTAGTCGAGGTTCCGGAGGGGCGCCACCCGAATCAACAGCGCCAGCAGGCCCACATGGAGCAACAGGGCGACCACCGCGGCGAGGGGAGATCGACGGGCGGCGGGGAGGCCGAGACCGATCGGCGGCAATGCGGAGGGCGAGACTGACATCGACTTAGGAGACGTCCCGGCCGGGGAAAAAGATTCGCGCAACCCGGGCCGGTTGGCGCCGCCGGGGCGAACCCCAAGATACCCACCCCGAACGGCTCGACGGGATTGCCCCGGCACCGGCGTGGTATCGGCTCGGCGGGGCCGGAACTTGAGCCCCGGATCGGCGCCGCCTAACGTCGTCCTCGCGTTCTGCGCCGACCCCGGCGAGCGGCCAGGACCCGGCCGCCACAGGCGGCTCCACGGACCCGTCCGGCACGGGCGAGCCGTCGCGCTGGAATCTCGTTGTCACGTCGGCAATTGCGGCGGCCGGAGGCGGGTGACCCATCGGGCGCCGACCGACCTCCCTCGGGGCCGACCGGCCCTGCCCGGCAACGTGGCGCACTCGTTGCCTCGAAATGATCCAGCAACCGACCGACCCCTTACTCATTCGAGGCCCGTTCAATGTTTGACTGTATCCGCGTTGCCGCCGCCGCGTCCCTCGTGACCCTCGCCGCCTGCTCCACCGCCACCGACGGATTGGCGCCCTCCGCCAACTTCACCGTCCACGGCTCCGCCGCCGCCGCACCAGGCACCTCCGCCGCCATGGCGGCGCCGAGCGCCACGACCGGCGACCCCTCGTCGCTGACGATCGGGATGTACGCGCTCTACATCAGTGCCAACGAGGACTGCTCCGCCCCGGTACTCGTCGACGACCACGGCGCCACGCCGCAGAACAAGGACTTCTACTCCAACCCGGTGCTGTTCTCGGGATCGCCCGCCGCCGGGGCCTATCAGTGCGTCGCCATCAAGATGTCCGACGTGATCCGGATGAAGCCGGCCACGAGCTTCGGCAACTGCGTCGCCGGGACCGAATACGCCGGCGACATCTATCGGGAAGGCGAAACCGACTGGAAGGACGTCAACCTCAACCCGATCGTCGGGACCGGCACGGACTCGAGCCCGGCCGACGACCACGTCACCATCTTCCTGACCCGGAATCCGGCCGCGGCGATCGCCCGCGGCCTGAGCCAGCACCAGGTCCTGCATCTCGGCAGCAATCTCATCGTCCCCGGCCAGAGCACCTTCTACTGGAACGGCCAGGGCACCGTGGTGGACGAGGGCGGCCAGTGCGGCATCAACCCCGGCGCCCCCGACTTCCGCTAGCATTTCCCCCAGCAGGTCCGAAGGCCCCGAGCAATCGGGGCCTTTGCTGTATCTTGAACCATCACCATTCGTGCCGGATTTCATGCAGACCATGCTGAACGAGGAGCCCCATGCGGTCTAACCGATTCCTCGGGCTGTGCTTCCTACTGACGGCCGGCCGCCTCGCCGCCCAGAGCCAGGCCCCGACCCCCAACCAGCTCACCTTGTGGTATCGCCAGCCTGCCGCCACCTGGAATCAGGCGCTGCCGGTCGGCAACGGCCGACTGGGCGCCATGGTCTTCGGGCGAGTGGCCCACGAACGGATCCAGCTCAACGAAGAGACCCTCTGGTCCGGCGGGCCCTACGACCCGGTGGTCCCCGGCGCCGCCCGGTCCCTCCCGGAAATCCGGAAGCTGCTGTTTGCCGGCGACATCGCGAAGGCCCACGATCTCTTTGGCCGAACGATGATGGGCAAGCCGTACGAGCAGATGAAGTATCAGTCCCTGGGCGACCTCGACCTCGTCTTCCCGGGCCAGGACAGCGTCACCGACTACCGGCGCGAGCTCGACCTCGACCATGCCACGGTTCGGGTCCGGTATACCTGGAAGGGGATCAGGTTCCTGCGCGAGATCTTCGCGAGTGCCGTGGATCAGGTCATCGTCGTCAGGTTGAGTGCCGACCGCCCCGGAGCGATTTCATTCCTCGCCGAACTCCACGGTACCCGCAACGACGCCCACTCCAACTACGGCACGGACTACTTTTTCATGGATGGAACGCCGCCGGACGGGCTCCGCCTCCGCGGCAAGAGCACGGATTACCTGGGAGTGGCCGGCAAGCTCACCTATGAGGCCAGGCTCGTCGCGCGTACCAGCGGGGGAAGCCGGTCGGTCGACTATCGCACCCTGCGAGTCGCCGAGGCCGATACGGCGGTCCTGGTCCTGGCCGCCGCCACCAGCTTCGTGAACTATCGCGACGTAAGTGGCGATCCGGCCGTGCGGGTCGCGAAGACCCTGGCCGCGGTCGCGGTGCGCAGCGCGGACGCCATCCGGGACGACAACCTGCGCGAATACCGCCACTGGTTCCGCCGAACGTCGCTCCGTCTGGGCCCGGCCTCCGGGCGCGACTCCATTCCCACCGATCGCCGGCTGGCGGCCTTTGCCACCAACCCCGACCCAGACTTGGCCGCCCTTCTCTACCAGTTCGGTCGATACCTGCTGATCGGGAGTTCACGGCCCGGCACCGAAGCCGCCAATCTCCAGGGCATCTGGAACGACAACCCGAACCCCTGGTGGGACTCCAAGTACACGATCAACATCAACCTCCCGATGAACTACTGGGCGGTCGAGTCGGCGAACCTCGCGGAACTCGAGCAACCCCTCGACAAGCTCGTCCGCGAAGTGGCCGAAGCCGGGACGGCGACGGCCCGGGAGCATTGGGGCGCCCGCGGCTGGGTCGTCCACCAGAACACCGATCTTTGGCGCTCGACCACGCCGATGGACGGTCCCTCCTGGGGGGCCTGGCCGGTCGGCGGCGCGTGGCTCATGACCAATCTTTACGAGCATTACCGGTTCAGCGCCGACCCAGCCGACCTCGACCGGATCTACCCCCTGCTCCGGGACCAGGCCCGCTTCCTCCTGGACATCCTGGTACCGCACCCCTCGAAGGGCTGGCTGGTCACCGCCCCGTCGAACTCGCCCGAAAATTTTCCCGGCTGGCCCGGCAACGGCGAGTTCTTCGACGAGGTCAGCGGCGGCCCGCTGACCGCCAGGACCATGACGGCCGGACCGACCATGGACATGCAGATCATCCGCGAGGTCTTCGCCATGTTCGACGAAGCCGCGACGCGTCTCGGCCGGGACACGAGCCTGCTGTCGGAGGTCCGGGCCGCTCGTCCGCGCCTGGCACCGAATCAGATCGGCAAGCACGGGCAGATCCAGGAATGGCTCGATGACTGGGACGAGATCGAACCGGAGCACCGCCACCTGTCGCCGCTGTGGGGGCTGTTCCCCGGGCGCGAGATCACCCCAGGGAGCACGCCCGACCTGGCCAAGGCAGCCGGGGTGACGATCACTCGCCGCGGCGTCGGCGGCTGCGGCTGGTCCTACGCCTGGCGGGCCGGCCTCCGGGCCCGGCTGGGCGATGGCGGGGCAGCGCTGGACCAGATTCGCGGATTGCTGACGAGATCTTCCCTCCCCAACCTGTTCTCGCTCTGCGGGCGGGCCCTCCAGGTCGATGGCAACCTCGGTGCGACGGCGGCCGTCGGCGAGATGCTACTCCAATCGCATCAGGGCTGGCTCGACCTGCTGCCGGCTCTCCCGCCAGAATGGTCCCAGGGCCGAGTAACCGGACTGCGGGCCAGGGGCGGATTCGAGATCGACCTCGATTGGGACCGTGGTACCCTGCGCCAGGCCACCATTCGACCGGCCCGCTCGGGGCTCTGCCGGGTCCGGACCACAGCCCCGCTCGACGGCCAGGGCCCGAAAGGGCGTTTCCGAGTGAAGCCGAACCAGGCTGGCATCGCAGAATTCCCCGCTGAGGCGGGCGCAGAATACACGATTCGACCGTTGCCGACCCCAATCCGACCGGAGTCACGGTGACCTGAACGTTGTTTGGTTGTGACTCAATGGCCAAAGACGATCGATTGTAGTTGAATCGTTACAAAACAAACACAGGAGAGTGACCGAACCCCCGCTTATTCGGGTGCGTGTAACGGCGGCCGCATCGGGCGACCGCCCCTCACCACTGGAGGGGGCATCGTGTTCATCAAGCGGGCGGGACTGGTCGGATTGGGTCTGGCGGTACTGGTGGCGGGTCGGGCGGCGGCACAGGCCCCGACCGTGACGGTCGGCGGAGTGGCATATGCGCAGTTCCTCTACCAGCTCAAAGACACCGCGAACCACGTCAACAACTTCGACATCACCCGGGCCTACATCAACGTGAACGGGAAGTTCGCCTACGGCATCGGCACCCGGGTCACCGCCGACATCTACCGGGTTACCGACGGGTCCGGAGCAGGGTCGCTCAACTACCGCCTCAAGTACGCCTACGTCACCTGGAATCCCGAGAAGAGCGCCCTGACCTACAAGATCGGTCAGATGCACACGCCCTGGCTTGACTGGGAAGAGCACCTCTGGGATTACCGGGTACAAGGTCAGATGGCGATGGAACGGGCCGGCTACATGTCGTCATCGGACTTCGGCTTCGGGGTGGACGGCAACTGGGGTTACGACAAGGTCAACATGCAGGTCGGGGTCTACAACGGTGAGAACTACAACAAGACTCCTGGCGACCAGCGGAAGGACCTGATGGGTCGGGTCTCGGTCCGGTTGGCAGGCACCGATGAGGGCGGGCGGGATGGCGGCCTGCGGCTCACCGGCTACGGTCAGGTTGGCAAGCCCACGGGCGGGGGCACCCGGACCCGTTTCATCGGGATGCTGTCCTACCGTTCGAAGGCGTTGACCGTAGCCGCTCAGGTCGGCGGTACCCAGGACAGCGTGGTCGCCACGCCAGCAACCGCCAAGAAGCCCGGTCGGGTCGTGAGCGTATTCAGCGTGTACAAGTTTCCGAAATCCAAGTTTTCGGTCCTGGCCCGCTGGGACCAGACCGATCCCAACACGACCGCGGCGTCCAATACCGACCGGCTCAACCGAATCATTGGCGGCGTGACTTACACCTGGTCCAGCAACCTCCGGCTGACCGCGGACATCGATAACCTGTCGTACCAGGGCACGCCGACCGCGGCCCAGGCAGCGACGCGGTCGCAGTTCTTCCTCCATGCGCAGATCAACTTCTGAGCTCGGACTCCCAACCATGAAACGCACCATCCTTGCCATCACGGCCACCGCATGCCTTGGGCTTGCGGTGGCCCCAGCCGCCGCCCAGCAGCTCACGGGCGCCGGCGCCACCTTCCCGAACCCGATCTACACCAAGTGGTTCGACACCTACAACAAGAAGACCGGAGTCCAGATCAACTATCAGTCGATCGGCTCCGGCGGCGGTATCCGCCAGTTTACTGAGGGGACCGTCGATTTCGGCGCCACCGACGGCCCGATGACCATGGAACAGATGACCGCGGTGCAGGGCAAGGTGCTCCATGTGCCCACCGTACTCGGCGCGGTGGTCCTCACCTACAACCTCCCGGCCCTCGGTGCTGCTCAGCTCAAGCTCGACGGCCCGCTCGTGGCCGACATCTTCATGGGCAAAGTGGCCAAGTGGAATGATCGCCGGATCGCGGCCATGAATCCCGGCGTCAGCCTGCCGAACCTCGATCTGCTGGTGACGCACCGCTCGGACGGCTCGGGAACCAGCTTCATCTTCACCGACTACCTGAGCAAGGTGTCCGGTGAGTGGAAGGAAAAGATCGGCAACGCCAACTCGGTCAACTGGCCGGCCGGCCTGGGCGCCAAGGGCAACGAGGGCGTGACCCAGCAGGTCAAACAGACTGAGGGCGCCATCGGGTACGTGGAATTGATCTATGCGATCTCGAACAAGCTGCCCTATGCCCAGGTGAAGAACGCGGCAGGCAAACTGGTGGTACCGTCGCTCGAGTCCGTGACGGCGGCCGCGGCCAGCGCCAAATTTGACGCCAAGTCCGATTTCCGGGTGTCGATCACCAACGCACCCGGGGCCGAGTCGTACCCGATCAGTTCGTTTACGTGGCTGTTGATTCGGCCCGATACCAAGGACCCGGTGAAGGCCAAGGCGCTGAAGACGTTCCTCGAATGGATGATCACCGACGACGCCCAGAAGATGGCGGGGGATCTGCAATACGCACCGCTGCCCAAGCCGCTCGTGGCGCTGGTGGCGGAGCGTATCAAGGGGCTCAAGGCCGGCGGTAAACCGATCAACTAGTTCGGCGGCAGGATCCTGGATGGATCCAGGCTGGCGGGTCCCGAGCCAGTTCAGCCCCAGAGATCAGCCGGGTCCGCCGCTGCCAACTCGATCAGAAACTCACCCAGGCGCCGGGTCGTCACTGCGACGAACCCGGCGCCTTTGGCTTCGGTGGCGCCACCGGGATCGCCGGATCCGGTGTCCTCCGTCACCCGACTCCAGGGCCTCGGCATCCAGGCCCACCCATCGCGGACGGCGGCGAGCCGGGATGGTTTCGTCGCCCCCGGGCCCGCGGTGCTGAGGGGCCGGACCAATTCGGGCGCCAGGTGAAGCATGACGCTGGTCTCCATTTCGTCCGCGTGGTCCCCAGGCGCGCTGAAATGGCCGTCTCGCTTCTCGACCTGGTACCAGTGAACCTGGCAGAGGGTGATCGACGTGGCGGGCTGGAGCTCCCGGATGATCTGCCGAAAATCGTTGCCCCCGTGGCCGTTGAGAATCACGAGCTTCCTCACCCCATGCGGTTCCAGCGAGCCGATCAGGTCCCGCAAGACCGCGGTCTGGGTCGAGGGATTGAGGTTGAGACAGAACGGAATGTCGAGCTGGCCGGTCTGGACCCCGAACGGCACGGCGGGCAACACCAGCACCCGGGCCCCGGCGTCCCACGCAATCGCCGCCGCCCTGGCCGCGACGGCTTCGCACTGGACGGTGTCGGTGGCATAGGGGAGGTGGCGGTTGTGAGCCTCGGTCGCTCCCCAGGGCAGCACCGCCACCTCGAACCTTGCGGTTCGCACCGTCTCCCAGGTCAATTCGGCGAGGACATAGGGGCGCATCGGAACTCCTTCTCTCGAGGCTCACAACAAAGGGGGACGGGCAGATGCCCGTCCCCCTTGGCTGTTTGTCCAGCGGGACCTGCTCAGCCTTTCGGCGTGAACCCAATGACCTGAACGCCGGCCCCCCTCACAACGTCGGAGGCCTGAATCCAGTCCTGATAGGTCCGGGTCGGCGCGGCCTTGATGAAGATCAGCTTGGCCGGCCGGTTGTCGTAGATCGCATGGATCTGGGTATCAAGCTGCCCGTTTGGTACGGGCTGCCCATTGATCTCATAATTCCCGTCCGGCAGAATATTGAGCACGATCTGGGACGACGGACCCGAGTTGGGGGCCACTTCCAACGGTGGCACCTGAACGTCGATCGCCATCCGGGACAACGGCTGCGTGATCATGAAGATGATCAGCAGCACCAGCAGAATGTCGATCATCGGAATCACGTTCGGTTCCGAACTCAACCCACTCGAATCACCGCCTGCGGACATTCCCATAGTGGCTAGCCTTTCTTCTTCTTGTCGCCGAAGACGTTAAGGCCCCCGGTCTCGACCTCGGTGATCGCGGCCATGACCCGGACCCCGGCCCGCCGGGCAATTTCCACGGCGTCCTGGATCTTGTCGAACGTCAGATCCTTGTGGGCCCGGAAGAACATGATCTTGTTGTCCGGACGGGCCGCATAGATGCTCTTGAGCTGGTCGCCCAGGGCATCCGCCGGAATCCCGGCGCCGTTCAGGAAATACTTGCCGTTCTGATCGATGCCGAGCACGACCTCGCCATCGCCTTCGGGGCGCTTGTCGAGGTTCTCGCCCTTTGGCATCGTGGCCTGAAAGCCATTGGAAATCAGCGGCGTCACGATCATGAAGATGATCAACAGCACGAGCATGACGTCGATCATCGGAATGACGTTCGGTTCAGCCTTGACCTGGCTGTGCCCCGCCAGGGCGTTGTTAGCTGATGTGGCCACTTCCGCTCACCGCCTTTTGGGCCTGGAACTCCTTCGTGAAGATCGAGCGGCCGAATTCGCTGCCGACGCTCTTGATGAGGTAGTCGATCAGTTCCTTCGAGCTGTAGGTCATCTCGACCGTCAGGTTCTCGATCTTGGTGGTGAAGTAGTTGTAGAACCACACGGCCGGGATGGCGACCATCAGACCGAGCGCCGTGGTGATGAGGGCTTCCGAGATACCGCCGGCGATGCCGGCCAGACCGCCGGAGGCACCGCCCGCGGACATCGCGTTGAAGGCCGAGACGATACCCATCGTGGTGCCGAGGAGACCGACGAACGGCGCGGTGGAGCCGACCGTGGCCAGGATGCCGGTGCCACGCTTGAAGTCGGACAGCGTGATGAGCATCTGACGTTCCACGGCCCGCTCGGCCGAATTGATGTCGGCGGCGGTGATGGTGGCGCGGTCACGGAGCAGCGGCTTCACTTCGGCCAGCGCCCCACCGAGGACCTTGGCGACGTGACTGTTCGGGTTTTTTTCGGCCAGGGAGATCGCCTGGTCAAGCTGCTCTTCCTGAATGGCCCGGGAGAACAGGGGAGCGAACTTCCGAGTGGCAGTGGTGCTCTTCCGGATCCGGAACAGCTTGCCGATCGCGATGGTCATCGAGAAGAACGACATGAACAACATGACCCACACAATGCCCCGAGCGAAGCCGTTGGCGTGCTCGTACAGGGTCAGAATGTCTACACCCATCTTCGACTCCTTCTACCGTGAGAGTTGAATGCTCGCGTTCGTAAAGGCGCCCATTCGGGCGCCCCGGTCATGATCCAATGGTGAACGACACTCGCTGCTGGACCAGCTGGCGGACCGCCTGGCCCTTGATCTTGGCCGGCTTGAAGGTCGAGCTCAGAATCGCTTCGCGCGCCGGCGCTTCGAACGCCTTGTTCGTGCTGCGAAGGATCCGGAACGACGATTCCTCGGCCCGGCCGTCAATCCCTACCACGTACTGGACGTCCACACTGCCCGCGATGCCCGCCTGCTGGAGCACCGGCGGATACTTCGGCTTCTGGAAGTTGATCGGCTGGACCGGATCGTCCACTTCCGCCTCGACGAACGTTTCCTGGTTTGACACCGGGCCGGAGCCGCCCGCCACACCGGCGGCAATGCCACCCTCGACGCCCTTGCCGCTGAAATCCTTGGCGTCAAACCGTTCGTTGAGGTTGACCGGAGGAATGTCCTTGGGAATCTCCGTCGGGGGCATCACGATCTGGAAGCCCATCGGCGGTGGATTCGCGGTGACGATCGCGTCCGGTGGCGGCGTCGTCGGTGGAGGTGGTGGTGGCGGCTCAGGCGGCTTCAGGAAGACCATGGTAGTGTCCTGAAGGATGTCCTTCAGCTTTTCGGCCGCACCGGAAGTCGCCTTGATCGCGCCATACCCGAGCGCGATGTGGATGACCAACGATGCGAACGTCTGGCTGGCAGACTTGCTCCGCTTGGGCTGGGACTCGATGAGGTTCTCGAACATGCTTTCCTCCGCTAGAGTCTACGGTACCCAGCGATAATCAAGCAGCCCCGGGTTGCACCCCGCTGACCGCCAGATGACAAAACAATGACAGATTGATTAGCTGACCGACGTTCCCTGGCCAACGGGGGAACGCGGCAATGATACGGTAAAAATGGTGCCCTTGCCAGGGCGGCTCTGGACCGCGATGGACCCCCCGTGAGCCTCGGCAATCCACTTGGTAATCGCGAGGCCCAGCCCCGTCCCGGTGCCCTCGGTATCCCGGGCCCGGGCCGGGTCGGCCCGCCAGAAGCGATCGAAGATGTGGGGAAGGTCGCCGCTGGCAATTCCGATCCCGGTGTCCCGAACGACGATCTCGACCGCATCGGCCCCGTCGGCCAGCCCGACCCCGATTTCCCCTCCCGCCGGCGTGTACTTGACCGCGTTGGTCACCAGGTTGAGCAGGAGCTGGCGGATCCGGTTTCGGTCGATCTCGAGCATGACCGGCCGATCGGGGATGTCCAACTCGATCGTGAGATTCTTGGCCTCGCCGAGGATCTGGGCGGTTTCGGCCGCTTCATCGACGAGGGAGCAGAGGTCGTGAGCCTCGACGGCGAGCGGGGCCCGGCCTTCGTCGGCGCGGGCCAGGGTGAGCAGGCTGTCGACCAGCTCGGTCATCCGGTTGATCTCTTCCAGTGATTCGTCGAGCGGTTCCAGGCTCTCGGCGGGCGTCTTCGGATTGGTGAGCGCCCGTTCCACGCCGACCCGGAGGACCATCAGCGGGGTCTTGAGTTCGTGACTGGCCTCGGCGACGAACCGCTGCTGGGCCACGAAGCTCTGTTCAAGGCGGGCAAACATGGCGTTGAAGGCGTGGGACAGCCGGGCCAATTCGTCGGTTGCCTGAGGGTCCACGGGCAGCCGACGGTGCAGGCTCTTGCCATCGGTGATCTCGGTCAAATCATCGATCGTCGACTCGAGCGGCTTGAGACTCGTCCCCGCCAGCCAGGAACCGACCAGAACCGACACCAGGAGGAGGACCGGGGCGATGAACAGCATCGACCGCGCCAGGGCGGCCGGCCCGAAAAGGACTTCATCAACGCTGGCGCCAAGCAGCATCATCCGGAGCGCTGGATCGCTTTCACCAAGGGGAACGACGTAGTAGCGAATCGCCGGGCGGCCCTTGATTACCTCCACCGTCCCGTGGGTCGGGCCGGGGGCGGCAAGGGCCAGGTCCCGGAGTTGCTCGACCGCTTTGGTATCCAGTTCACCCCGCGGGTCGATCGACAACACGGTGGAGCCGTCGCTCCCGACCAGCACCAGGTAGTGCCGGAGGTTCTGGAACGACATCTGGACACTCTCGAGAATCGGCGGGAGCCGGCCCAGGCTCCGCGACACCTCGTGAATGATCCGGAGGGTGAAGTCGGCCTCGACCTGGAGGCGGGCGTCGAGTTCCTGGAGATTGGCCTGACGGCGATCGTAGTAGAGGATGGTCCCGAACAGGGCAATCGAGAGACCCAGCGCGACAATGAAGCCGACGGTGAGGCGCTGCCGGATGGAGCGCATCGAACCTCAGGCCTTTACCACGTAGCCGACGCCCCGCACCGTATGAAGCAACTTCTTGTCCTGCGGCTGATCGATCTTCTTGCGGAGCCGGTTGATGACCACATCCACGATGTTGGTCCCGGGATCGAAGTGGTAGTCCCAGGCATACTCCGTTATCAGGGTGCGCGACATCACCCGCCCGGGGTGGCGCATCAGGTACTCGAGGACAGTGAACTCCTTCGGTGTGAGATCAAGCAGGCGCCCAGCCCGCCGGACCTCGCGGGTGGTGGTGTCGAGCACCAGGTCGCCGACCGTCACGGCGGTGGACCGGAGCTGGGCCGGGCGGCGGCCGATCGCTTCGACCCGGGCCAGCAGCTCCTCGAAGGCAAACGGCTTGGTCACGTAATCGTCGGCCCCGGCGCGGAGCGCCTGGACCTTGTGATCCACGGCGTCCTGGGCGGTGAGCACCAGGACCGGTGTCGTGACGCCCCGGTCCCGGATCGTTCGCAGCACCTCGTACCCCGTCATCCCGGGGAGACGTAGATCGAGAATCATGAGGTCGTAGTGGCCGCCGGAGATGAACCGGAGCGCCTCGAGACCGTCTTCCACCAGGTCGGCGTGATAGCCGTGCTCCTCGAGGCCGCGCTTGACGTACTGGCCGACGATCCGGTCGTCTTCCACCACCAGGATCTTCATGGCGCCACTCCGCCCTTCGTCGGCAGGATCACCGAGAACACGCTCCCCGATCCCAGCTCGCTCTGCACTTCGATCCGGCCGCCATGGTCCTGGACGATGGCGTAGGCGATCGACAATCCGAGCCCGGTCCCCTGCCCCGGCGGCTTGGTGGTGTAGAAGGGCTCGAAGATCTTGGGCAACTCACTCTTGGGGATGCCAGCCCCGGTGTCGACCACATCGATCGCGGCCTCGGCCCGCCCGGGAATCAGGCGGCTCCGCAGGGTGAGGGAGCCCCCGTCACCCATGGCGTCCAGGGCGTTCAGCATGAGCGCCATCAGGACTTGAATCAACTGCTCATCGTTGGCGTTGATCTGGGCGCCGGCGGAGCCCAGTTCGGTGGCGACCACGAGCCGGCGGAAACGCTTGTGGTGCTTGAGCAGGAACAGGGTCCGTTCGACCAGCCCATCGAGCCCGACGAGGACCTTGGGCCGTCCGGTGGACTGCGGCCGACTGAACTCGAGCAGGCCGTCGACGATCTTGCTGGACCGCTGGACTTCCTTGTCGATGATGTCGAGATACTCCTTCACGATCGGTTCCACCTGATCGCCCAGGCGGGCGTCGATGGCCGCCGCGCAGGCCGCGATGGTGGCGAGCGGGTTGTTGATCTCGTGCATGACCCCCGCGGCCAGCTGCCCCACCGCAGCCAGCTTTTCGTGCTGGTGGATCTGTTGCTCGACCGTTCGGGCCTCGGTGACGTCTTCGCCGATGTTGATCACGTGGGTGATCGCGTCGCCCTCGAGCCGCATCGGGATCCGGGACATCCGGTAGACCCGCCGTTCGCCACCCTGATCCACCACCATTTCCGCCGTGATCAACTCACCCGTCTCAAACACCCGGTCGAATTCGCTCTTGAGTTCGGCGAGGGGCTGGCGGGTCAGGACGTCGAACACCGCGCGCCCCACCACCTCGTCCCGCCGGAGCCCCTGGGTGCCCGCCTCACGGCGCCGGTTCCAGAACTGAATCCGGTAGGCGCGATCGATCACGTAGAGGCCGACCGGCAGGCTGTCGATCACCAGGGCCGTGAACCGCCGCTGTTCCGAAATCTCGCGCGACCGGCTGGCCACCTCGAGCGCCAGATCCTCGGCCAGCGTCACGGCGTCGAGGAACGGGGCCAGCAGGTTCTGGAGGAGCGCGACGACTGCCGCGAGGACATCCGGCCCATCCGGATCGGCCTCGAGATCGAGCATGCCGAGCCGGAGCCCGGCGTGGGTCAGCGGGATCCGGCGGGTTCCCGGAGCAACCGGGGGCAGGTCGTCGAGAGATGGCGCATGCACCTCGCGCCGCGGGCTCGCCATGCCGGAGCAGAGCGTGGCGCTCGCGTTTCGGCGCCAGATGCAGACCGACTTGAGTTTGAGACCGTCATGCAGCGCACCCGCCACCGAGCCAAGGGTGTCGTCGGGGGGGAGCCCGCTGTTGAGGATGCGGGCCACGCTGCCAAGCAGCTCGAGCGCCGTACCGCCGAAGGTCGTCGACATGGACGACCCTAAGTTAGCGCCGATCCGCCGAAGTCTGGTACTGCGAACCCGGCCGGCCGAGATACATGGTCACTTCATGTTCGCCGGAGGCGGTGAAAATGGCCGCATCCCCCTGGAGCGGGATCTCGTCCACCGTGATCCGGGACACCGGTTCGTCCTCCCCGAGGCTCAGTCGGACGGCGATCGGCGGCCCGAACATCACGGCGAGCCGGACCGTCACCCATTCGGCTCGCCGCCGGACGTCGACGTCCACCAGGGTCCGATGGGCCCGGAGCCGCCGTACCGCGAGAGATTTCCACGAGGGCGGGATCGCCGGCATCAGTTCGAGGCGCCCGCCACCGGCATCCAGTTCCGCCCCCAGGAAGATCCGGAGCGTCCGGCCGAGGAACTCGGGCGGGTCGAGAATCCCGTCGTCGCGAACCCGGTACCAGCGCCGAGCGTCGTCGATCAGGCCGGCCGGATCGTCAAAGGCCAAGGGGTCCTGAGCCGCCGGGTCCACACGCAAATGTCCCCCGAGCCGCCCAATCGCCCAGGCGACAGCCTGGTTGAGGGCGGGATCGGGGGACTCGAAGGCCGGGTAGTGACGGCTCAGACTAGCTCAGCGCCTTGATGTGGGTGAGGAGATCGGCGTTGTCCCGCTTCTGGCCCAGTTCGGCCTCCTCGTGGGCCCAGCGAACGGTGCCGGTCTTGTCGATCAGAACATAGGCCCGCTTGCTGAAGAACTTGTCCTCGAGCAGCGTGCCATACTTCCGACTCACCTCGCGCTTGAAGTCGCTGAGGAGATCGACGGTCATCTTTTCCTTGGCCTTGAATTCCTTCAAGGTCGGCACGGAATCGACACTGATCGGGAGCACGACCGTGTCGGCGCTCTGGAACTTGGCGTAGTCCTCGGAGAACGCGCACATCTCGGCGGTACAGGTACCGGTGAACGCCAGGGGAAAGAACGCCAGCAACACGTTCTTCCCGTGCAGCGCGGACAGCTTGACCTCCGCGCCGCCGGTGGACGGAAGAGCAAAGTCAGGAGCGGGAGACCCGATGGCAGGCAATGACATGATGGTTCCTTAGCGCCCGAACCGGGCGCCGGCGATGGTCCAGTTAACCGTGTTCCACCAGGCGCCGAGATAGTCGGCTCGGCGGTTCTGATACTTGAGATAGTAGGCATGCTCCCACACGTCACAGCCCAGGACGACCTTCTTGCCCTCCATGACCGGACTGTCCTGGTTGGGGCTGCTCTCGATGGCCACGCCGGTCGCCGTCTGCACCAGCCACGCCCACCCGCTGCCGAACCGACCGAGGCCGGCCTTCTGGAACTGCTCCTTGAACGCCGCCAGGCTCCCGAACGCCGCATTGATCGCGGCGGCGAGGTCGCCGGAAGGCTCCTTCGCGCCACCCGGGGTCATCAGTTCCCAGAACAGCGTGTGGTTGTAGTGGCCGCCGCCGTTGTTGCGAACCGCGGTCCGGACCGCCTCGGGTACCTGTCCCAGATTCCCGATCAACTGCTCAATCGGGAGATCGGCCAGGGCCCCGTGGTCCTTCAGGGCGGCGTTCAGGTTGTTGACGTAGGCATCGTGGTGCTTGTCGTGGTGGATCCGCATCGTCTGTTCATCGATGTGCGGCTCCAGCGCGTTATAGGCGTAGGGTAACGGCGGAAGAGTATGTGGCATCGGCTCGCTCCAGAAACGTGATTTTGAATCCCGACCGAAGTTGACGGAATTAGAAGTCCCAATAATGGCGACTCCCGCGCTGTGAATCAACCGGCGGCGGTCCATCGGGCCTCAGCGCGAACTCATGGTGAACCTGACCAGTACGCCCTCCACGAACTCCGCCTCCACACGCCGGTCCCTGGTGGCATAAATGGAGAGACTGACTCTGAGGGTCCCCTCCATCCGCTGGGTGATGCCCTCCGGGCGACCCAGGACCCGGTCGACTTCCTCGACCAGCATCCCCTTTCGAAGGGCCTCCGGCCCGCCTCCCGGCTGGGGAGCGATCTGGTCTCCGCCGCCGTGCAACCCCGGGCGACCGCCGGCCAGCAACGGTGCGAAGTCCACATACTCGGCCAACGCTCGCATCACCCCGTCGGGCGTCATTGCCTCCTCGGGAACAACAGGATCGTAACGCAGGTTGAATCGCGACCCGCCCTCCGCCCGCCGCTGGCGAACGTTCGCCTGCTTGAGCTGGCTGGCCTGGGCGGTGGCCGCGCGATTGGCAGCGTCAGCCCGGGCCCGGTCCTTCCTCAGCTGGTCGAGTTCTTCCTGCGCCTTCCTTCGGGCCGACGGATCGGAGATGCCGCCGACGTCTTTTTCGAGGTTCTTCTCCCGCTGGGACTTCTCGGCGCCGGGCGTGTACACGGACGTACCCGCGTCATCGCCAAAGGTCCCGTACCCGCCGCCGCCGAGCTGGAACTCGATCAGATCCTTCTTGAGCTTGATCTTCGTGATCAGCATCTCGTCCCCCCGGCGGATCGCAGTGCCGAATTCCTTGAGGCGTTTGGCATGCTGGGGAAAATCGATCGGCTGGCCGGTGCCGGGATGGACATCCACGCCCCGTTCGCTGCCGGGCATGTCGAGCTTGACCAGGACGTTCTTGCCTTCGAAGAAACGCCGGAGCGCGTCCTCCGACTGCCCTTCCACGCGGCCCGCTGCAAGCAAGCCTAGCAGCACTCCCAACCAGATGATCCGCATCGTCGCCCCCGGCTTCAGGAAATCGACTTCTTGTCGAGCTGCTGAATGGTCTTGATCGAAGCCGGCCGTTCCTTCCGGAGCCGGGCCGCGACCTTCTCGTTGGCCTCGATAACTCGGAGCACGTTCTCACCAGCGATCTTCCGAAGGTCCCCCTCGGACCAGCCTCGTCGGGCCAACTCGGCGAAGAGCCGCGGGAAACTGCCCACATCCTCAAGGCCATCAATAGTGTCCTCGATGCCGTCGAAGTCGCTCCCGATCCCGAGGTGTTCCACGCCCGCCACCTTCCGGATGTGGTCGATGACGTCGGCCACCTCGCCGAGGGTCACCCGCGGTGGCGGGTTGGCGGCGTCCCAGGCCTTCAGTTCCCGGTTGACGCGGGCCGTATCCCCCGAGAACTGGGTGCGCAACTGCGCCGCTTTCTCACTTCGCTGGCGGCCGTGGTCGTTGGACTTCTGGGAGACAAAAGAGGTCACGAAAGGCACCATCACGACCCCGCCGTTCTGGGGCAGGTGCGCCAGGATCGAGTCGGGAACGTTCCGAGGGTGGTCGGAGATAGCCCGCGCCCCCGAGTGCGAGAAGATGACCGGCGATTCGCCAACCCGCAGCACATCACTCATGACGCCCGGCGAGACGTGGGAGATGTCCACCAACATGCCGAGCCGGTTCATCTCGTGGACGACTTCTTCCCCAAAGCGGGTCAGGCCCTGATGGGTCGGTTTGTCGAGAGCGGCGTCGGCCCAGTCGAGGGTGACGTTGTGGGTGAGCGTCATGTACCGGGCGCCCAGATCGTAGTAGGCCCGGAGCGCCCCCAGCGAATTCTCGATGGCGTGGCCGCCCTCCATGCCGAGCATCGAGCCGATCCGGCCCTCGGCGAAGGCCTGCCGGAGGCAGAGCGCGGTGGTACAGAACTGGAACTTGTCGGGATAGCGCTCGATCACCCGCTTGGCGATGTCGATCTGTTCAAGCTGCACGCGGGCGTAGCCGGAGTCCTTGATCTCACCCGGGATATAGACCGACCAGAACTGGCCACCCAGCATGCCCTTGGCCAGGCGATCGAAGTCCGTCATCCCGGGCGCCTTCTTCCGGAGGTCGTAGCCCACGACGTCGGTGGCGAGCCCCGATTTGTCCTCCCGGATCCGCCAGGGGAGATCATTGTGCCCGTCGATCAGCGGGGTCGTCGCGAGGACCTTCTTGGCCAATGCCATGTATTGGTCGTCGGCCTGGGCGGCGAGCGGGGCCGCCCAAAGCAGTGGGAGCGTCAGAGTGGCAAGGGTGCGGCGCATGTGGCATCCATCGCGGTTGGAGGGAGAAACCCGTTCCGGCTGGCGGAAACGTAACCGGACAGGCCAACTTTGAAACATGATGCCGGCCCGATCCGTCCTCGGCGGCCTCATTCCCCCAGACCCGGGAACAGCTCATGCGTCGATGGCTGAATTGCGCCTTCGTGGTCACGGCCTGCGGCCGGACCGCTCCCGTCCCTTCGGCCACGTCCGCGCTGGCGGACAGTCTCGCGGCAGTCACCCGGCATTTCGTCGACAGCCTTCAGGTACCGGGGCTCGCTGTCGGGGTCTGGCGCGGCGATTCGCTGGTCTTCGAGACCGGCCTTGGCGTCACGTCGCTCACCGGCGGCGCTCCGGTGACCGAACGGACCCTGTTTCACATGGCGTCGGTGACGAAACCCTTCGTGGCGACGGCCATCATGCAACTGGTGGAGCAGGGCCGGGTGGGGCTGGACCAGCCGGTGACCGCCTATCTCCCCTACTTCACGATGAAGGACAAGCGGGCCCGCACCATCACGATCCGGCAGCTGCTGGGGCACGTGGCGGGCATGCCGGACGTCACCGATTACCGGTGGAACCATCCCGAGTACGACGACGGCTCGCTGGAACGCTACGTCAGGGGCCTGAGCGACTCGACCCTGATAGCGGCGCCCGGCGCGGTCTGGCAATACAGCAACATCGGGTTTGAGGTCCTGGCTGACGTCATCGCGAAGGTGAGCGGACAGCCGTTCGAGACCTATGTCCAGCAGCACATCCTTACGCCGCTCCGGATGTCCAAGAGCACGCTGCTGATGACGGACATCGACTCGACGCTGATGGCCTGGGGACACAGCCCCGATTCGGCCGGCCGGTACCGGCGCGACGTCGACTATCCCTATAACCGCCGCCACGCGGCCAGTTCGACCCTGCACTCCAACGTGGTTGACATGCTGCGCTGGGCCCGGGCCAACCTCCGCCGGGGCGAACTCGACGGGGCCAGGATCCTCCAGGCTCCCTCGTACGAGGAGATGTGGAAGCCAGGGCGTGATCTGATGGCCACGCTGGGCGCGCGGGCCAAACGGGCCGGCGTCGCGATGCCGTACGACAGCCTGGCAGTTGGCCTTTCCTGGCTGCTGGCCACCAAGCGGGGGCGTCACCTCGTCATGCACAGCGGCGGCGATGAGGGCTTCCGGACCGACCTGCTCCTCGCCCCTGACGAGGGGATCGGCATCGTCGTCCTGGTGAACGGCGACCGGGCGGACGCCGGAGCGCTGTCCAACCGACTGATGGACCTCGTGGCCAAGCCAAGGTTCTGAGCAACGAGGCCGCACGCGCCGGGGCCTCGACCCAGGCTGGAAACGGCGAGCCGCTTGACCGAAGCAACGTAACGGCTGTTGCTTTCAGCCATCCCGACCATCCGCGAGCCCGAGCCTCATGCCCAGCGACCGCATTGTCTTCGAACGCACCTCCGACCACACCGCCCTGCTCCGCTTCAACCGGCCGGACCGGCTCAACGCCCTGGATCCCGCCGCGCTCGAAGCGCTTCATGCTGAACTGGGCCGGATCAACGCCGACCCGGATCTCCGCGCGGTGATCATGACGGGCACCGGCCGAGCATTCAGTGCCGGCGCGGACCTGAAGGAGATGGGCTCGACCAACGGTGACGCCACGGTCCGCCAGGCCCGCGGCGAGCTGCAGCTCTTTCAGGACATCACCCGCCGGATCGTGGAGAGTAAAGCGGTGTTCGTTGCGGCCATCAACGGGATCGCGGTTGGCGTCGGGGCCGAGTTGTCGATTGCCTCCGACATCCGGATCGGGACCGACGCGACTGAGGTCATGCTCTCGGAAGTCAAACGCGGCCTCTTCGAGACCAATGGCGTGATGCACTACCTCCCCCGCCTGGTGGGACACGGCCGGGCAGCCCAGTGGCTGCTCACGGGCGAACGGGTTCCGGCCACGACGCTCCTCAACGCCGGCTTTCTCACGGAGCTCGTCCCGGCCGATCAACTGCTGACCCGGGCTCAGCAGCTCGCCGATGCGGTGGCGGCGAACGCGC
>JANMXA010000207.1:0-9950 GCA_031394255.1 Gemmatimonadota bacterium | reverse complement strand
CGGGCGTGGCGGCCGGGTCGGCCGGAGGCGCCTTGGGGGTCGATTCGCAGGCGGCCAGCGCCAGCAGGCACAGCAACGGAAGACAACGCATTGATCGGATCTCGCGAAAGGATGAGGACGAAAAGCTAACGACCCCGGCCGCCACGGAAACTGCCGCGGAGCCCCGCCGTAGAGACAGTATGACTCCGTCACTGCTCGCGATGCTGATTGGAACGATTCGGGCTCGCCGTCTCCTGGCCCTTGCCCCGATGCTGCTCGGCTGTGCCACCGATACCGCCGACCCGCCCCCCACCGGCGGAATCCACGTCCTCTTCGTCGGCAACAGCCTCACCTACACCAATGACCTGCCGGCCACCGTCGCCGCGATCGCCCGGGCGGCGGGAGACACCGTCGTGGTGGCCTCCGAAACCGGCCCCAACCTGGCGCTGATCGATCACCTGAACGGCGCCACTCACGCCGCCGCGGCCATCAAGAAGGGCGGCTGGCAGTTCGTGGTGCTCCAGCAGGGGCCTACCTCGGTCCCCGGCATCTGCCGCGACTCGCTGATCCTCTGGACCCGGATGTTCGATGAGAAGATCCGCGCCGTGGGCGCCGTCCCCGCGCTGATGATGGTCTGGCCCGACCGGTCCCGCGAGGCCCACTTCGATGATGTCAGGGAGTCGTTCTCGGAGGCCGCGGCCGCGGTGAACGGCGTCTTTCTCCCCGCCGGGGAGGCGTGGCGCTCGGCCTGGCGGGAAGACCCGTCCCTCCCCCTCTACGGCCCCGACGGTTTCCACCCCGCGCCGATGGGGACCTTCCTCGCGGCCCTCGAGATCTATGAGCGGATCACCGGCCGGGACCCGCGCAACCTGCCGGCGGTCGCCTTCTCGAGCGGGTATTCACTGAACCTTCCCGAGGCCACGATCCGCCTTCTCCAGCGAGCCGCGCACGACGCCAACACCCGCTTCCCGGCGCGCCCTCCCGCCGCGACAGGAGTCCGGCCAGCGCTCACCGCCGCCACGAGTTGCTGAGGACCAAGCGGCCGTTCGATTCCCGCCGCCAACAGCATCAGCCGATCTTCGGGCCGGGAATCCGGCCCAGCAGCTTCTCGACCTCGAGTCCGATCGCCAGCAGTTGGTGATCCGAGCCGGTTGGTCCATCGAGTTCGATCGTGACCGGGAGCCCGGCCGCGGTCAGCCCCACCGGCAGCACCAGACCCGGGAGTCCGACCGTGCTTCCCGGGCTGATGTTCCGGCTGATGGCGGTCTCGAACGACACCTGCTTGCCGCCGATCGTCACCGTCACGTCCTGCCCGATCGTCACCGGCGGCACCATGGTGGTGGGAAACACCACGGCACTGGCACCGGTCGAGGCGTAGAGGTCCTTGAAATGGCTCCGAAGCAGCGGGAGATGGACGGTGGTGGCCGTGTGATAGGTCGCGTCCGAAATCGCGTGAGGGCTGCCGGGGATCACGAAGTCGTGGAAGGCCCCCCGGATGTCGGGACTCGCCGCCGCCACCAGTTGCTCGATGGTGACGCCGGTCCGGAACTCGGCCAGGTACTGCTTGACCGTGTACCACGCGTCGTGGCTCTGGACCGGCCCCGTCACCAGACCGATCAGTTTGCCGAGGTCGGGCATCGGCGCCTCGACCACGACGACCCCCGCGTCCTTGAGTCTGGCCAGTGCCTGCTCGGTGAGCCGGGCCACCTCGGGGTCGAGGCCCTCGAAATAGAAATCCCTGATCACCGCGAGCGTGAGTCCCTTGAGGCTGGCCGGCGCCATCGGCGAGTCGTCCCGCGCGACCACCCGGTCGAACAGCACCAGATCGCCGACCGTGCGGGCATGCGGCCCCACCTGGTCGAACAGGGCCGTGATCGGAATCACGCCGGTCGAAGGGTACCGGCCGGTGGTGGGCCGGAACCCGGCCAGCCCGCACATCGCCGCCGGCACCCGAATCGACCCCTGGGTATCCTCGGCGACGCCTAACGGCGCCATCCGGGCCGCGACCGCCGCGGCGGTGCCGCCGCTGCTGCCGCCCGGGATCCGGGTGGGATCATAGGGGTTGTGGACCGCGCCGAACGCCAGGTTGTTGCTGGTCCAGCCGAACGACATCTCGTGGATGTTGGTCTTGCCGAGCACCGAGGCGCCGGCCTCGCGGAGCCGGGCCACGACCGGGGCATCCTCCGCGGGCTGGAAGTGCCGGAGGGCGGGGGTGCCGCCCGTGGTCGGGAGGTCTTTGGTGTTGACGCTGTCCTTGACCGGGATCGGGAGTCCATGGAGGGCACCTAACGGGGCGCCGGCGGCCCGAACTTTGTCCGCGGCGCGGGCGGCGGCAAGCACCCGGTCCGGTTCGAGGGTGATGAAGGCGTTGAGCGCCTGGCCCGCCCGGCAGCGCTCGAGCAACGCAGCCGCATAACGCTCGGCCGTCATCTCGCCCCGGGTCATGGCGCCCACCGCGTCCACCGCGGAGAGCTCGATCAACGCGGCGGAGGTCAGCGCCGGCGGGGGCGGGGCGGCAGAGCGGCAGCCGGCAGTCAGGGCCGCGGTGGCCGCGGCGGCGGTCACGAAATCACGACGGGTCATGTCGTCGGGGCGGGTCATCGGATCTCCGGGGTCGGCGTGGACACGATCGTCGCGATCGTTTGGGCTCGCATCGTGCTTCTCCAGCGGGGGAGGGCGGCGGCCGGGGTACCTGGGGATGATAGCGGCAACCGGTCCCGGTGTTTAGAGCCCCATGGCCTGGGCGCGAGCCGGCCCCTGGCCCCGCGCCGCCGGACGGCTAGTTTTGGGCTCCCCAGATTCCGGAGCAGACCGATGAAACGCCTGGCCACCCTCGCGGCCGTCACCCTCCTGACCGTTACGTCGACGGCCAGCGCCCAGGATGCCGCAGCCGCCGCGCTCACGATCAGTTGGCAGCGGGCCTCAACCAACATGCCTGCCGCGGCCGAGCTGCTTCCGGCCGACAAGTACGGCTTCAAACCCACCCCCGAGCAGATGAGTTTCGGCGAGATCCTGGCGCACGAGGCCCGGTCGAACGAAACGCTCTGCGGTGCCCTTGACGGCTCGGCCGCCCAGCCGTCGGAATCGGCGGCCGGCGCCACGGCGCCCAAGGATTCCCTCGTGGCCCGGCTCCGGAAGTCGTTCGAAACCTGCGCCGGAGTGATTGCGAAGATCGGGGATACAACGTTAGGCGATTCGGTGTCGTTCTTCGGGGGCCGGAAGGCCACCCGGGCCCGGGCGATGATCGCGCTGGCCCAGGACTGGGCCGACCACTATTCCCAGGCGGCGATGTATCTCCGGTTGAACGCCATTCTGCCGCCGACCGCGCGGCCCAAGCAATAGGCATGGCGAGGGCGGGGGCGCATCGGCGCCCTCGCCCGGCATCCGGCGCCCGGTTCAGGCGGGCGCGGACTGATCGGCCTGACTTCGGCTCACGGCACGCTCCGAATCCCGCGCCACGTATCGCCCCGCCCCCAGGACCACGATCCCGCCCAGCAACGCCGCCGCCGGCAGGACGTAGATCGCCCGGTCGAGCCCGAAGCGGTCCGACAGCGATCCGATCAGCGGAAACGCCACCGAATCTCCGGCGATGTGAATGAAGAGCAGGTAGGCGCCCACCACGGTCGTCCCGATCCGCGGCGGCACCACGTCGAAGATCGTGGCGGTGAGCGGGCCGTTGTACATCGTAAGGAGAATGAACGCCGCGTAGAACACCGGGACGAAGAGCGCCGGATCCCGCAGGGTCAGGAGCAATGCGGCCAGCGGGGCGCCGAGGAGAAAGCTCACCCCGGTGACCAGTACCCGGGCATGGGCATAGCGTTTCTGGAGCCGGTCCGCGAGCCATCCGCCCAGCAGCGTCCCGATCGTTCCCGCCACCAGGCCCGCCACGCCGAGCATCCGGGTGGCCTCAGTGGTCGAGAGGCCGAGGGCCCGGGTGATGAAGGTCGGCGCCCAGGCCACGATGCCGTTCATCCCGAAGGAAATCAGCGCGCCGCCCAGAAACACGTAGACCAGTGTCGGGGTCGACAGTACGGCGTGGAAGGCCCGCTTGAGGTCGCTGGCCGCCGCGTTCAGCACTTCCTCACCCGGGCCGGTGAGCGGGGCGGCCCCGCTCCGCCGGATCCAGAGCCAGATGTTCCAAAACACCCCCCCGCTGGCCAGGGTCAGCAGCACCGCGGCGTCCAGCGCGGACGACGAACCCCGCTGGTGCAGGAGGAAGGCCACGAAGCCGCCCAGGCCCAGCCCGATCAGCATTGGGGCGCAGGTCATCAGCATCGAACCCACGCCGACGCCGATCGCCTCGATTTCCTGACGGAGGCTCGAGGTCGGCAGCGGCCGGGTCGGATCGGTGAGCCGGAGAACCAGCGCGGCCAGGCCGAAACCGGGAATGCCTAACGCCAGCAGCGCCACCCGCCAGCCGTAGAGCGCCTCGAGTTGCCCCGCGATCAGGATGCCGAGCACTCCGCCCACCGCCAGGCCCGCCATGAAAACGCCCATCGCAAAGGCCCGTCTGGGGCCGGAGAAGTTGTCGGCCACCAGCTAGGCGGTGGCCGCCGCGGCGGCCGCGCCACCGAAACCCACCAGGGCCCGGGCGATGAACAGCGAACCGAAGCCGAACGACAGGCCCGAGAGCGCCGTCGCCACGCTCCACAGCACGATGCCGCCCGCGATCACCGCCCGGCGGGAGCGGAGATCGCCCAGCAGGCCCAGCGGCAGCGCGGCCAGTGAAAAGACCAGCACGTACGCCGTGCCGAGCCAGCCGAGCTGGCTGTCGGACAGATGGAGATCCCGCTTGATCGGCTCGAACAGCGCGAAGACCGCGTTCCGCTCGAGGTAGTTGAACAGGTTGGTGATCGTCAGGATCGCGAGCGCGTACCCGGCGTAGCGCTTGGGATTCACGACTTCACTTTCTTGGCCTTATGCGCCCGGTCGTTGCGGAACTTGAGGGCCGCCTGGTACGCCTTCACCAGCCGCGCCATCATCTGCTCCCGTCTGTGGTAGAGCCGCCGGAGCCGGCGCTTCCCGATTTTCGCCTTGGCGTACGCGGTCAGGATCGGGAGCGAGACGGTGTTGTCGAGGTAGCAGACCACCGTGCCCGGCAGCATGTCGGGATCGATCTTGCCCCAGCTGACTGCCTCGCCCGGCGTGGCGCCCGAGAGGCCGCCGGTGTCCGGACGGGCGTCGGTGAGCTGGAGGAAGAAGTCGTGGCCCCGTTCGTCGATGCCCAGCACTTCCTGGATCTGGGGCTCGGTCTGGAGCAGGAAATTCTTGGGGCTGCCGCCGCCCGCGATCAGGGCGCCGCTCTTGCCGCCCGCCCGCTTGGCCTCGAGGACGATGGCTGCGGTCTCGTTCACGTCCGCGCTGACGTCGAACCGGAGTTTGCTTCCCGCCAGCGCCTGCTCGGCGACGTTCATCCCGATCGAGCTGTCACCCGGCGAACTGGTGTAGATCGGCACGCCGAGATCGTGGGCCACGCCCAGGAGCGACCGCTTCCCGAGCTTCAACGCCTTCTCCCGCTGCCGGATGTACCCGCCCAGCAGATAGTGATACTCGGCGCTCGACATCGAGCGCTGGAATTCGGGCCGGGCCGACACCTCGCGGATAAAGGCGTCGGTGGAGAGGAGGACCTTGTAGTCGAAGAAGATGTCGTAGATCCGGACCACGCCGTCGTTCCGGAGTTCGACGTCGTCGGCGAAGGGCGTTCCCTGGTGGAGAGACAGGCCCAGCGCAAAATGGGCGTCGTGATAGAGGTTGGCCCCGGTCGAGATCATCCAGTCCACGAAACCTGATTCGAGCAGCGGGATGAGGGTGCTCATGCCGAGGCCGGCGGGCGTCATGGCGCCGGTGAGGCTCATCCCGACTGTCACGTTGGATTTGAGCATCCGGTCGGTAAAGAGGTGGCAGGCCTCGCGGAGCCGCCCGGCGTTGTAGGCCAGGAAGGCGTTGTCCACCAGCTCGGCCACCGTTTCCCGGCCGCTGATCGGCTTGGGGTTGATCTTGGGACCGCGGAGGAAATCCGGGTTGCGACGGGCCTTCGCCATGACGACACTCGCTCGGAGCACGGGGTTTGGTTCGGGGCCGGGCGAATCTGGTGGCCCGGGCGGCGGGAAGTTTAAGCCCGGCGCCGGTGCCGGGCGAGGCCGCGGTCAGCCCTGCTGTCCAATGATTGCAGCGGCAGCGGCCTCCGGCGTGTCCACCAGCGTGAACATGCCCAGATCCTCGGCGTTGATCTTCCCCTGGGCAGCCATCGTGTCCCGGAGCCAGTTGACCATCGGGCCCCAGTACGGCGTTCCGTAGAGCACGACTGGAAGGCGCGGCATCTTGCCGGTCTGCATCAGGGTCAGGAACTCGAACAGCTCGTCCAGGGTGCCATAGCCGCCGGGGAAGGCGATCAGTGCCCGGGAATACTTGGCGAGCATCGTCTTCCGGACGAAGAAGAACCGGAAGAACATCTTCCGCCGGACATACGGGTTGGTGTCCTGTTCGAACGGGAGCTCGATGTTCACCCCGATCGAGAGCCCGTTGCCTTCGACCGCGCCCTTGTTCCCGGCCTCCATGATTCCGGGCCCGCCGCCCGTGATGACAGGGAGGCCCGCCTCGGCGATCAGCCGCGCGGTGGCCACCGCCGCAGCATAGTAAGGATCGTCCGCCGGGGTCCGGGCCGAGCCGATGATGGTGACGCCGTTCTGGATGTCGCCCAGCCGCTCGAACCCCTCGACGAATTCGCCCATGATCCGAAGCACCCGCCACGGGTCGGTCTTCCGGAAGGCGTCGGGCCGCTCACCCGGCGGGGTTCGGCCGAGGAGCTGTTCGTCGGCGGTCGGGCCCTGGGGGCCGGCGCTGTGGGCAAGTGGATTGGTCGGCATCGGCGGTTCAGGGCGGGTCATCGCCAAATATACCCGGACACCGGACATACCCGGGGCACCGGGCCAGTCCGCCGCCGGGCTATATTTGCGCCGATGCCCGGACCATCTGACGACCGAACCGCCCCCTCCGGGTCGGAGCCCTCTAACCGCCGTACCGCCTTCGCCGGGTCGGAACCCTCCGGCGGCCGAACCGCCCCGCCCGTTGGGGCGGACGTGAGTCCGCCCCGCCGCTGGAGCGACCTCGCCCTGTCGCTCGCCGCCCGCGCCGTGGTGAACCCCCGCCTGGCCGTCGACCTTATCAAAACCGGCTGGGCCTTCCGCCGCCGGTACTGGTGGCGGACCGCGCCATTCCTCCCGCTTCCCGATCCCGTTTACCTCCGTTGGCGGATGTACACCGCTTACGGCGACGAGGCGGCCGTACCCCCCGCCGAAGATGTGATCCGGTTTGCGCGTTGGCGGCGCGAGACGATGCGGCTGTGACCCAGCCGCGTGTGGTGGTGGTGGGCGGCGGGTTTGCCGGTCTCTACCTCGCCAAAGCCCTCTCGGGCCAGGCCGTGGCGGTGACGGTGATCGACCGCAATAATCACCACCTGTTCCAGCCCATGCTCTACCAGGTCGCCACGGCGGCGCTCTCTCCCGGAGACATCGCCTCGCCGATCCGGTCGATTCTCCGCCAGGCGCCGAACGTCGACGTCCTCCTCGGCGAGGTGGTCCGCGTGGATGCCGGCGCCCGCGTCGTTCACCTCGCCGATGGATCCACGGTCGCGTACGACTACCTGGCCCTCGCGCCGGGCGCTCGCCATGCCTACTTCGGCCGCCCCGAGTGGGAGGGGCTCGCGCCGGGTCTCAAGACTCTCGAAGACGCCCTCGAAATTCGGCGCCGCGTCCTCACCGCCTTCGAACGGGCCGAGCGCGAGGCCGACCCGGTCGCGCGCCAACGCCATCTCACGTTCGTGGTAATCGGAGGTGGTCCGACGGGCGTGGAGCTGGCGGGTGCGCTGGCAGAGATCCGGCGGTTTGCGCTCCGGCGAGACTTCCGGCGGATCGATCCGCGCGACGCGACCGTGATGCTGCTCGAAGGTGGCCCGCGGCTGCTCGCCAGCTATCCGGCAACGCTCTCCGCCCGCGCGAAGGACGTGCTGCGCGACCTCGGCGTGGATGTCCGGACCGAGACGCTGGTGACCAGCGTGGAGTCGGGCTATGTGACGGCAGCTGACTGGCGGATCCCCGCGGCCACGGTGATCTGGGCCGCCGGCAATCAGGCCAGCCCGCTCCTTGCCACCGTCGCTGGGCCGAGGGACCGTCAGGGGCGGGTACAGGTCGAGGCCGACTGTTCGGTGCCCGGGCATCCCGAGATCTTCGTCCTCGGCGACGCGGCGGCCCACCAGCACCGCCAGCCGGCCGCGGTCCCGGCGGTGTGCCCGGCAGCCATTCAGATGGGGAGGCACGCGGGCGCGGTAATTTTGGCCGATCTGGCCGGGCGCCCGCGGCCGCCATTTCGCTACCGCGACAAGGGGCAGCTGGCCGTGATCGGTCGCGGCCGTGCGGTGGCGGAACTGGGCCGAATCCGGACCGCGGGCTTCATCGCCGGGGTGCTCTGGGTCGTCGTCCACATCTTCTTTCTGATCGGCTTTCGGAACCGGGTTCTCGTCATGTTCGAATGGGCCTGGTCCTACTTCACCTTCCAGCGGGGCGCCCGGCTGATCACCGGAGCATGGCGGACCGGAAGCGACGCCGCGTGACGACGGCCATGGATGTGGAGGCGGCAGCGAATCGCCTCGGGTTCCTCGCCGCCGGGGTGGCGACGCTCGATCCCAACGAACATGGCGCCGTCCTCGACCGCTGGCTCGCCAGCGGCCACGCCGGGACGATGCGTTACCTCCATCGCCAGGCCGCCAAGCGGAAGGCGCCGGCGAACATCGTCCCGGGCGCGGTGCGGGCCGTCATGGTGCTCGACAACTATTTTCAGCCCGATCCGCCCGGCACAGGGATTCGAATCGCCAAATACGCCCGGGGCCGCGACTATCACGTGGAGCTGCTCGACCGGCTCCGGCGGCTCGGTGCCTGGCTCGCTGAGCGGGGCGCCACCATCGTCCGGCCCTACGCGGATGACGGCCCGGTGCCCGAGCGGGAACTCGCGGCGCGGGCGGGGCTCGGGTGGATAGGCAAGAACACCATGCTGATCCGGCCCGGCACGGGATCCTTCTTCTTCATCGGCGCGATCCTCACGGATCTTGCGATCGAGCCCACACCGCCGCTCGAGACCGATCACTGCGGCACCTGCACTCGTTGCATCGAGGCCTGCCCGACCGAGGCCATTCTCGAAACCCGGGTGCTCGACGCCTCCCGCTGCCTCTCCTTCCTGACCATTGAATACAAGAAGGAGCCGCCCCCCGAGCTGGCCGCCCGGTATCAGGGCTTTGCGTTCGGGTGCGACATCTGCAATGATGTGTGTCCGTGGAACGAACGGTTCGCCGCGCCCTCGCCGGTGGTGGCGTATCAGGACCGGGGCGCGGTGCCTCGGCAGGATCCCGGGTTCTTCGACCGGATGACGGAAACGGAATTCGCCGACCGCTTCGGCGACACGCCGCTCGAACGCCCCGGCCTGGCCGGGATGCGGCGGAACTTCACCCACGCCTTCGCCTCGCTCGACTCATGATCAAACAGATGCATTCCGTCGCCGTGTTCGTCAATGACCTCGAACCGGCCATCACGTTCTACCGCGACACCCTGGGCCTGCCGGTGAACAAGGCCGGCTCTTTCGGCGCTGAGTTCCTGGCCGAGCCGCCCTACCTGGGCGTCCATCCCGCTACCCATCCTGAGGCGAAGGCGCTGGTGGGCCGGCACACCGGGATCACGTTCTACGTGCCGGGACTGCTTCATTTCTGCGGGGATCTGCACGCGAGGGGCGTCAAGTTCCTGTCGGAGCCGACGCAGATGGCGTGGGGGATCATGGCGATGATTGCCGACCCGGAGGGAAACGTCTTCGCGCTATGGGAAGATTCGATGCCCGGCGAGGTCGAACCCGCCTGATCCCGACGGGCGCGGGCCCGTTTCGTTCGGGGCGGCCTTACGACCGCCCCTACGTTCCGTCGTTCACCGGTT
>JANMXA010000206.1:0-3227 GCA_031394255.1 Gemmatimonadota bacterium | reverse complement strand
GGTCACGATCCCGATGCCGGACGGGGTCACCGACCACGAAAGAATCGGCACGCTACCTCCGCTCCAGGACCATCGCGAAGCCCATACCGCCCTGGGCGCAGATCGAGATCAAGCCGAACTGGACATCGCGGCGAACCATCTCATTGGCGAGCGACGTGGCGATCCGGGCCCCGGTCGCCCCGAACGGGTGGCCGATCGCGATCGATCCCCCCATCACGTTCGTTCGATCCCAATCGATCTCTCCGACGGGCGCCTTCCGCCCGAGTTTGTCCGCCCAGGTTCGTGAGGCCCAGGCCTCGATGTTGGAGAGGACCTGGGCGGCGAACGCCTCATGAATCTCCACCAGCCCGACGTCGGCGAGGGTGATCCCGGCTCTGTCAAGCGCTTTCGGCACCGCAAACGCCGGCCCCATCAGGAGTTGCCAGCCAGGGTCTACCGCCGCAACGGCATAGCTTCGAATCGCCGCCAGCGGTGTGAGGCCGAGCGCCAGCGCCTTCTCACGCTCCATGATGAGCGTGGCCGCAGCGCCATCGGTCAGCGGCGACGCATTACCGGCCGTGACCGTTCCGTATTTCCGGTCGAACACCGGCTTGAGGCCCGCCAGCGCCTCGAGGGTCGTGTCGGCCCGGATCCCGTTGTCGGATGCCGTGACCTCATCCCGGGCCGGCCCGCCGAACCAAGGAGCGATCTCGGCCCCAAGGCGACCGTCCTCGGTGGCGGCGGCGGCCCGCTGATGACTCATGAACGCCACCCGGTCCTGGGCTTCGCGGCCGATGCCGTTCTCTTTCGCCATCTTCTCGGCCGACTGCCCCATCGACTCGCCGGTGGACGGCTCGGCAATCGCCGGGGTTACCGGCACCAGATCGCGGGGCCGGATCCGTGAAAAAATGGCCAGGCGTTGACCGATGCTTCGGGCTCGGCTCGCCTGAACCAGCAGCTCACTCATCCGCCGCGAATGGAGGATCGGCACCTCGGAAAGAGATTCGACGCCACCCGCGATGATGGCGTCGGCATGGCCGAGAACGATCTGGTCGTGCGCGGCCGTGATCGCCTGACCGGCGGAGGCACAGGCGCGGTTCAGCGAGTACGCCGGGATGGTTCGGGGAAACTGCGGAAGCAGGCTCACCTCCCGGGCCACGTTGGGCGCCGAGACATTCGGGACGACCTGACCGAAGATCACTTCGTCGATCAGGGCGCCGTCGATGCCAGCCCGGTACAGCAGCTCTCGTGTCGCGAAACGCGCCATCGCCACCGGCCCAGCGCCGCGGAAGACCGTCCCGGCCTTCGCGAAGGGGGTCCGAACCCCGGCGACGATGACCGCCTGCCGCGAAGTCATGGTTATTTTCTTCGGCGGGCGAGCACGCTGGACACCGCGGCCCACTGCGCGTCGTCGGCCGGCTCGAAGGCCTCACGGCCATGGACAACGACCAGCGGCGCGACCAGCGATGGGGCCTCGCCGTATTTCAGAAGGTGGGCCTCCTTCTGCGGACCCCATCCGAGCTGGCGTTGAACCTCGAGGAAGGTTTCGAAGACGAGGTGGCCGTCCGGTCTCAGGGCATCCTGGACGCGAGCCATACGCGGCCGGTCGAGGTAGTTGAAGAGCAGGACGACGTCGAACTGGCCCAAGTCGGGCCAGGCGGCCTCAAGGTCGGCTTCAACCCAACGGACGGTGAGCCGCCGCCGGCTGGCCTCATCGCGAGCCTGGCGGAGCTTGGCGGGGTCCTTGTCGACCGCCACGACATCCGCGCCGAGTTGTGCGGCCGCAATGGCGTGGCGCCCGTTCCCGCAGGCAAGATCGAGGACCCGGACGCCGGGACGGATCAGTCCGGCGTTCGCGGTAAACCAATAGCTGGGCCGTTGCTCGAACCCCAGCGCCGGAATCGGTGTATTGATGGACAGGGTATGAATCCTTCCGCTCGTGCCACAATCTGGGATCTGACCGCCCGCCGGCTTGACGTGCTCGTCATCGGCGGCGGTATCACGGGTGCCGGCATCGCCCGGGAGGCCGCGATGCGCGGACTGTCGGTAGCCGTCGTCGACCGGGGCGACTTCGGCTCGGGAACGAGTTCCCGGTCCAGTCGCCTGATCCACGGTGGCCTCCGCTACCTCGAACACCGCCAGTGGTCCCTGGTTCGGGAATCGCTGATCGAGCGATCGGTGCTCCTCCGGATCGCGCCCCACCTGGTCCGGCCCCTCAGCTTCCTCTTCCCGGTGTTCGCAACCGACCGGGTGTCGCGCTGGAAGATCGAGCTCGGCCTGACCCTGTACGATGTGCTGGCGCTCCGCGGTAATGTGCGACGGCACCGGGCCTTGAGCAAGCGAGCGGTCCTGGAAGAGGAGCCGCTCCTCCGGGAGCGAGGCCTCGCCGGCGGCGCCCTGTACTGGGACGCCCAATGCGACGACGCCCGCCTCACCCTCGCGGTTCTCCGGTCCGCAGCGGCCCACGGCGCCCTGGTCTCCAACTATATGTGTGTGACCGCATTGGAGCTGGAGGGCGAGCGGGTCAGCGGAGCCACGATCGAAGACCGGCTGACCGGAGTTCAGGGCACCGTCCACGCCCGGACAGTGGTCAACGCGGCGGGGCCGTGGGTGGACCAGATCAGGCGGCTCGAGGATCCAGCCGAGCCTCCGCTGCTGGCCCCGACCCGCGGGGCCCACGTCATGGTCCCCCGGAACCGGATCGGCCACCAGCACGCCATCACCTTCCTGTCGCCGATCGACGGGCGGGTCATGTTCGTTCTGCCCTGGGGTGACCGCTCCTACATCGGCACGACCGACACGGACAGCGGCGATTCGCCCGACCACGTCGCCGCCACCGAGGCAGATATGCTCTATCTGCTGCGGTCCGCCAACGCCATCTTCCCGAACGCACGGCTGGCGCTCGAGGACGTCTCGGTATCCTGGGCCGGGCTCCGGCCCCTGCTACGCGACGCTAGGGGATCGGGACCGGGAGCCCGCTCGCGCGAACACAGCGTCACGACCGGCCGGCGCGGGCTGATCACCGTCGCGGGCGGGAAACTCACCACCTTCCGCCGCATGGCGTTCACCGCGGTCGATCAGATCCAGGTCAGCCTCGGTACCAAACCGATCCCCCACGACCCGAGCAAATCCCGAACCGCTACAGAACCGCTGCCAGGTGGCGATGCCTATAGAGTCGAAACACTGTTTGCCCGCGGCAG
Source organism: Gemmatimonadota bacterium (assembly GCA_031394255.1). Lineage (GTDB taxonomy): Bacteria > Gemmatimonadota > Gemmatimonadetes > Gemmatimonadales > GWC2-71-9 > SHZU01. Next base: position 48 of record JANMXA010000206.1, on the reverse strand, counting down.
CGGCCGGGGATTGAGCGAGCGGACCGTGGCCCATCTGGTGGGACAGTA
>JANMXA010000205.1:0-49667 GCA_031394255.1 Gemmatimonadota bacterium | reverse complement strand
ACTGCTTCCAGTTCGACAGAATGGCTCGGCCGTGCTGGCCCCAGTCGGCGTGGCGGGTCTTCTGCCAAACTTCGGATTCACTGACCCGGAATCGAACGAAGATCGCCAGCAGCGCGGGAAGCCCGCCGATGAAGAAGAGCGGCCGCCAGCCCCACCGCGGGAAGACGACCAGATAGCAGACCGCGGCGAGCAGGTAGCCACAGGCGTACCCCTCCTGGAGCAGGCCGGAGAGGATACCTCGCCGCTTGTGGGGAGCCTTCTCCATTGCGAGTGAAGCGCCGACCCCCCACTCGCCGCCCATGCCGATGCCGAACAGGGCCCGGAGGATCAGGAACGTCCGGAAATCCGGGGCCAGGCCCGATGCCACCTCGATGATCGAGAAGAACACCAGGTTGATCATCAGTGGCAGCCGTCGCCCGTACCGGTCGGCCAGCAAGCCGAAGATGATCGCACCGACCGGGCGCAAGGCCAGGGTCAGGGTGATGGTGAGCGCGATATCCTTGTCCGGGCGCCCGAAGTCGTGGGCGATGGCGGTGAGGGCCACCACGACCAGGAAGTAATCGAACGCATCGAGGGTCCAGCCCAGAAAGCTCGCCAGAACCGCGGCGCCTGCGGAGTTGTTCTTCGTGTCAGCCATGGTACCTTGAAAGTGGTTCCCCTTACCGGATGCCGCTCGCCATGTGCCGCAATATCAAGACGCTGTTCCACTTCGAGCCGCCGGTCACCGACCACGAGGTCGATGCCGCGGCCCTGCAATTCGTCCGCAAAGTCAGTGGATTCACCCGGCCGTCCCAGCACAACGGGCCGGCCTTCGACCGGGCGGTCGCCGAGGTGTCCGCATCCGTTCGCACCCTGCTGGGGTCCCTGGTGACCACGGCCGCCCCTCGCGATCGGGCGGTCGAGGCGGCGAAAGCCAGGGCCCGGAACGCCAAGCGGTTTCCGCCGGCACAGCCGAGCGCCGATCCGTCCTGACCGGGGGGCAGAGAAACTCCCCAAGGTTGCGTCCGACCGCCCGATTGCACAAGCGGGCCGGATTGCTTGAACCCCGTTCGCCCGGGCGGTTAGGTTCCTCTGTCTCCGATCTCGAAGGCCACGCTCGTGACCACCAAGCCCAGCCGTTTGCGCGCCCTGACCGACGAATACCTCGTCCTTGCCCGAACCCTCGAGGCGGGTGGCGGCGCCGAGCGCGTGGCGAAGATGCATGCCCAGGGCAAGCTGTCCCCTCGCGAGCGAGTCCGCCGATTGCTCGACCCTGACAGCCCATGGTTCGAGGTCGGGCTGTTGGTGGCCTACGACCGGTACGACGGCCAGGCGCCTGGCGCGGGCGTGATCACCGGCGTGGGCCGGGTGGAAGGCCGGGAGGTTGTGGTCGTCGCCAATGACGCCACGGTCAAGGCCGGCTCGTGGTGGCCGGAGACGATCGGCAAGATTCTTCGGGCGCAGGAGATTGCCATGCGCCAGCGGATCCCGATCATCTATCTGGTGGACAGCGCCGGGGTGAACCTCCCGTACCAGAGCGGCGTCTTCCCGGGGCAGTATGGTGCCGCGAGGATCTTCTACTACAACTCGATCATGCGGCGCTACCTCCACGTGCCGCAGATCGCCGCCGTCATGGGGAGCTGCGTCGCCGGCGGCGCCTACCTGCCGGCGCTGTCCGACGTGATCTACATGGTGGACGGCACCAGCTTCATGGGGCTCGGTGGACCCAACCTGGTCAAGGGCGCGACCGGGCAGACCGTCGATGGCGAGTCGTTAGGCGGCGGACGGACCCATACCGAACGGAGCGCGGTGGCCCATTATCTCGCCGCCGACGACAATGAGTGCCTGCAGAAAATCCGGGAATACCTCGCTCGGCTGCCACGGGTCGGGGGCGTGAACCACCGGATCACCGAACCCCGCGACGCTGCCCGCCCGGCGACCGATCTCTACGATCTCCTCCCCCAGGATCATCGAAAATCCTACGACATGCGGGACGTCTTGGGGTGCCTGCTCGACGAGGGCCGCCTGGACGAGTTTCAGCCGGCCGTCGCGCCCGAAATGATCTGTGGTCACGCCCGCATCCTCGGGCACCCGGTCGCGGTCATCACGAATCAACGGGGATTGATCAAGCCCCGGCCTGGCGAACGGCCGAAGTTCGGCGGGATCATCTACACCGAAAGCGCCGAGAAGGTGGCCTACTTCATCGAGACGGCGAGTCGGGAACGCATGCCCATCCTGTTTGTCCAGGACGTGAGTGGTTTCATGGTGGGTCCCGAGGCCGAGCATTCGGGCATCATCCGGGCCGGTGCCCAGTTCGTCGAGGCGATGGCCACGGCACGGGTCCCCCGGATCGTCCTTACCGTCAATCACGCCTCGGGGGCCGGGTACTATGCCATGGCCGGCCAGGGCTTCGATCCGGATTTCATCGTCTCCTGGCCGACTGGGCGGATGGGCGTTATGGAAGGCGAATCGGCCGTCATGGCGGTCCATGGGCCCACGATCGAGAAGGCCCGGAAAGAGGGGAAGCCCGTCGCGGCCGAGGTCGAGGCGTCGATGGCTCAGATGCGCGCCGACTATGAACGGGATCTCGATGCGCGGCACGCGGCGGCTCGTGGCCAGGTTGACGGGATCGTCCTGCCTGAGGAAACTCGGGCCCAGTTGGCCTTCCTGCTCGAGGTCTCGGCCAATTTCGTCGGGCCCCATGTGGGTGCCTTTGTGCTCCCGAGGCTGGACGACCATGCGAACTCGTGACTTCCGGCTGGCGTTGTTCCTCACCCTCGCCGCCTGCGCCCGCCCGACCCCTACCGCCACTCCGAAGCCCAATGTCGATCCGGGCCGGGTGCCGCTTCCGCCGGTCGAGGTCACGCCGCTCCCACCGCCGATAAGGCGGCCGGTATTGGCGGCGTCGGAGGCCTTCCGGCGGGGGTTGATGCCGCTCGGTTCGACCAACGCATGGGCGTTTCGACAAGCCCATCCCACCTACGACGGCCGCGGCGTGCTCATCGGTATCCTCGACAGCGGAATCGACCCGTCCGTCGGCGGTTTGCAGCTGACCTCGGCTGGCGCCAACAAGGTGCTTGATCTGCGGGATTTCTCCGGCGAGGGGCGGATCGCCCTGACCCCGGTTACCGTGCGCGGTGATTCAGTGCGCATCGGCCCGGTCGATCTGGCTGGCGTCCGGCGGGTCCTCAGTCTCGTGGCCCCCGCGTCGCTCGCCGGCGGTATCCTGACAGAACGTGCGCTGGGCGAAATGCCCGCGAGCGATCTGAATGGCGATGGCGACAATGCCGACACCCTGGCCGTACTGGTCGGCCGCGCGCCTGACGGCTGGGTGCTGTTCGCCGACACCAATGGCGACCGGTCGCTCGCGGACGAAAAGCCCGTGCATGATTTCCTGGTGGCCCGCGAAACCTTCGGCTGGACCACCTCAGGCCGGCCGAGTCCCCTGGGAATCGCGGCCAACTTCGCGCCAGGCCCGGTCCCGATCCTCGACCTCGTCTTCGACACCAGCGGTCACGGAACCCACGTGTCGGGGATCGCCGCCGGGGCTGATCTGTACGGCGTCCAGGGATTCGACGGGGTCGCCCCGGGGGCGCAGTTGCTCGGGCTCAAGATCGCCAACAACGCCTACGGCGGCATTTCGGTTGCGGGCAGTATGCTGGCGGCCATGGACTACGCCATCAAATTCGCCCGTCAGCGCCAGCTCCCCCTCGTCCTGAACATGAGCTTCGGAGTCGGAAACGAGCGAGAGGGCGCAGCCCGGATCGATGCCTTGATCGATTCGGTACTGACCGCGAACCCCGAACTGATCTTCGCCACCAGTGCCGGCAACGACGGCCCCGGGCTCTCGACCATGGGATTCCCCGGATCGGCCGATCGGGCAATCTCGGTCGGCGCCACCTACCCGCCGGCGTTCATGGGCAGCGCCGGGACCGGCGATGTGGTGGCGTTCTTCAGCAGCCGTGGCGGGGAACTGGCCAAGCCGGATATCCTCGCGCCCGGTATCGCCTATTCCAGTGTGCCCCGCTGGGACACCGGCGAGGAGAACAAGAACGGCACCAGTATGGCATCGCCCCATGTGGCCGGAGCCCTGGCGCTGATTGTGTCCGGCCTCCGACAGGAGAGACGGGCCTGGACCGGCGCCCAGGTGAAGCAAGCCGTCGTGGCGACCGGCCGGCCGATGGCGGGGAGCTTGGCGGTCGATCAGGGGGGCGGGTTGCTCGATGTGGTCGCGGCCGATCGGGTGGTGCGCCGCCTGCCGGCGATGGCGGTCTTGCGCGCCGCGGCCGGCGGTCGCCCGGCCGGCGCGCTCTTTCTCAGGGGAAGAGAACGGCCGGAGGCCGATACGACCATTGCCGTGACCCTCGACGGTGCGTTAGGCGGCCTGGTCCGCCTGACGACCAGTGTCGGATGGCTCGAGGTTCCCGCCACCGTCCAGCTCACACCACCCCGCACCGGATTCGGAATCAAGGTCCGACGGGGGCAGGGCATGGTGCCGGGCGTACTCGGCGGTGTCGTGACCGGGTGGGCAACCGACACCACCATCGGCCCCCTGTTCCGGATTCCGGCGACCGTCGTGACCCCGATTCCCCTGAACGACAGCGCCACGACCACCCGGGCGACGCTCACCGCAGCCGGCGCCTTCCGAGTGGCGTTCCCGGCCGACTCCGCTCGTCCCTTCCAGGTCCGCCTCGGCGTCACCGCCAAAGGCCAGGAGGTGCTCTCCTTTCTGCACGAGCCGGGTGGGCAGCCCTTCCGGGACGACAATGGGCGACCGGGGGGCCAAGGGGATCAGGCTGCCGCATACGATGTCAGCGGCCGCGACGTCGTCGCCGGCGTGTATGAAGCCGTTGCTGTCGCCCCGCCGTCGGCCGGGGCGGCGGTCGAAGTGGTCGTCGAGCGTTCGCCCGTCTTCCTCAGAGCTTCTCGCGGTCCCGGTGACACAGTGGTGGCGACGATCACCGGTGGAACCCGCGCCCCGGCCAACGGCACCACCATGTTCGGCTTGATCGGCGCCGAGCGCGGGCTGACGATCAGCCAGTCCGTGCTGTCCGAACGTCGCATTCCACTCACCATCCCGAAGTGGGCTCACCATCTGGTGATCGATCTGGCGATGGCCAGGGAGTCCTGGCCGATCTTCACGGACTTCGGATTCACCGTCGTCGATGCTGCCGGTCAACTGATGGGCAAGGCGCCGCTGAACTACGCGCTTGGCCGTCTGGCGATCGACATCGACTCGACCCACAGCGGGCAGGAGGCGACGCTGATCCTCGCGCCTGCTCCAGCGGAACGCATGGACCGAACTTGGGAGGGGCGGCTCTCGATTCGATTTCTCGCCGAGTCCCCGGAACTGGTCGATCCGATCGACTCGGCTGACTTCTCCCTGACCGCGGGCCAGACCGGGTCCGTCCGATTCCTGCTGCCGAAATCTCCGTGGCCGCTCCCCTCCGGCTTCTTTCCCCTCGGCAATCTGGTCGTCGATGTTGGGGGCCGGCTCTGGGCCAGGGAGGGCGGGCTGCCGGACCCGTTGCCGCCAATCATGCGATGAATCGAAACCGGCTTGCGTTGTCCGTCGCTGGGTTCATCCTCGCGTTTGTCGGCGTACTCCGCGATGACCGTCGGATCGTCTGGGCTGCGATCGTTGTTATCGCCGTTGCCGTTATTGCCCGATTGGTGGCCGGCCGCCGGGAACAAATGCGGTGATTTGATTCAATTCACAGCCTGAATGGTTACCGCGCTCGGGCCGGCCGCCACCATCGTTGGGCATGACTGAATCGCTGCCGGCCCCGCCAGAGGTCCTTCGCCGCCTCGCCCTCGATATCCTCGCTCATCACTTCGGATATCGCTCCTTCCGCCCCGCCCAGGATCGCGTCATTCGCTCGGTGCTGGCCGGTACGGACACGCTGGCGGTCTTGCCCACCGGAGCGGGCAAGTCGGTGTGTTTCCAGATCCCGGCCATGGTCCGCCCCGGCCTGACTGTCGTGATTTCCCCGTTGCTGGCGTTGATGCAGGATCAGGTCGAGGCGGCCAGAGTCCGCGGCCTCCCGGCCCGGACCCTCAACAGCCTCCAGTCGAAGGGAGAGCAGGGTCGGGTCCGGGCCGAGCTGGCCGATGGCGCCGTTCGCCTGCTCTATGTGGCCCCGGAACGGGCTCGCCGACTGACGGAGGAACTCGCACACGCCGGAGCCCGGGTCGGCCTCCTTGCGATCGACGAAGCCCACTGTATCGCCGAATGGGGCGCCGACTTCCGGCCGGCGTACCTTCGGCTGGGGGCCTTGCGACGCGCGCTCGGCAATCCGCCGGCGGTGGCCCTCACGGGGAGCGCCACCGCCGCGGTCCGCAGCACCATCGCGTCGGTGCTGGGCCTCGGTGCTCGCGGCGGATACGACCTCCACCTCGCGTCGTTCGACCGTCGCAATCTCTGGTTCGGCGTCGTGCCGGTGCGGGATGACCGCGACCGGCTGGCCCGGCTTCTCGACCTGCTGGCCATCGACGACCGGGTTGCGATTGTCTATGCCCCGACCCGAAATCAGGTGGAATCGCTCACTCGCATTCTCGGCTCCCGCGGCTTCAAGGCCGCCGCCTACCATGCCGGATTGACCAAGGAGAGGCGCGCGGAGGTTCTCGAGGGGTTCATCGCGGACCGGTTGGAGATCGTGGTGGCGACCTGCGCGTTCGGAATGGGCATCGACAAGCCGAACGTACGCCTGGTCGTCCATTGGAGGATGCCGGCCACCCCCGAGTCGTACTACCAGGAGGCCGGCCGGGCCGGGCGGGACGGTGCCCCGGCGCGCTGTGTCTTGCTCTACGGACCCGGTGATGCCGCTCTGCCGACTCGGGAACTCTCGGTCACCTTTCCGGACCGCCGGCTCCTTCATGATGTCTGGAATGATCCCGCGAAGATGGCCCGCTTGCCTGGGGCGGTTCAGGCCTCGGCGGAACGGCTACGGCACGAGCTCAGACCCGAGCGGGGGCCGGTCGATTGGCGGTCCGTCGATGCCCGTCGGCGGGCGGCGACCGACCGGATCCAGTCGGTCCGGCGGTATGCGGCCACCCGACGCTGCCGGCGCGCGGCGATCCTGAGCTATTTCGGCGAACGCCTCGTGCGTTGTTCTGGGTGCGATGTTTGCGGCGGTCCGCCCCTCCCGCCGGTGAACCCGGCCATCAGGCGCCGGCTTTCCGCCCTGCGTTCCGCCCTCGGTAGCGGCGGGTCTCCTTGGCGCGCGCCCTTACTGGACGACCGGATCTTGATTGGGCTCGCCGCCGTGCCTCCCGCGTCGGTCGATGACCTTGCCGGTCGCCCTGGCGTAGGCTCCATCGTCGCGGACCGGATCGGGGTGCGCGTTCTTGCCGCCCTGGGGATACAGGCAGTCGTCACGACCCCACTCCAGAGCGCCGACGCTGTATTGCACCGCCTCGTGTCCTGGCGCACCGAACGGGCAGGCAGTCTCGCGGTTGCCCCGTATCGGGTCGCCCCGCAGGCGCTACTCACTGCCATCGCGGACCAGCGGCCATCGTCTCGCCAGGACCTGGCCACGCTCCTGGGGGTTGGTCCACGTTTCCTCGCCCTGTATGGCGACGAGATTCTCCGCTTGGTTGCCGGGCACGAAAAGGCCGGCCCCGTCGGGTCAAGCGACGGCGACCGGCCGTTGGACCTCGGCGGCCTAGATAACGGGTGGGGCCAGTCGCTTGGCCAGCCACTCGACGACCAGGCCGATGGTGGCCCGATCCACCGCAAAGGACTTGAGCTCGGTGTAGCGGCCGGGGAACCCGTCAGGATCGTGGACGAACAGGTGATTGAGGTCGGGTAGCACCTTGGCCGTGACGTCCCGATTACCCCCGGCTTTGAAGGCCTTCTCCAGCAGGGGGACCTGATCGGGGGTCACTTGCTGATCCCGCGATCCGTTGAGGATCAGCACGGGAGTGCGAACCTGGCGAGCGGTGATGAGCGGCTCATAGTCCGCGAAGAACTTGAGCCACGGATTGGTCGACACCATCGAGTCGACGCGGACCTTCACAGCAGCCAATGCCTCATCCTTCTTGGCGCCATGAAGGGACGTGTCGTTCTTCACGCCGTTCCCCAGTTGGAAGTTGAGGATCTGCCGTCCGGTGTACGCCGTGCCTGCCAGGAGTACGATGCCCTTGAGGGTGGGCTCCTGCTTGGCCACCATCGGGGCAATCATCCCGCCTTCGCTGTGCCCCATCACGGCCAGGCGGCTGGCGTTGATCTCGGGACGGGTGCGGAGGTACGCCAGGCCGGCCCGGATGTCCTGGGCGAAATCCTCGCTCGTGGCGGTTGCCGCGTTGCCGCCGGATCCACCGTATCCACGATCGTCCATTCGCAGGACCGCAATGCCTCGGCGCCCGAGAGAGTCCGCGAATTCCCGGAACGGCCGGTAGCCACTGAACAGCGGGATCGCCTCGTCCCGGTCCTCCTGTCCCGAACCCGTGATGGTTACCACGGCCGGGACCGGTTGGCCTCGCGTCGCTCCCCGCGGCAGGGTCAATGTGCCGGCAAGTGTGTGGCCCATCGGGGTCGGCACCGTGACCTCGATCGCCTGGTATGGCGCGCCGGCGGGGGCCGAATAGTCCGGCTTCTCCACCGTCATCCCCACGGCCCCTTCAGCGGCCCGCGTGATCGTCATCTTCTGGGCCGGAATGGTGCCGCCGAGGATCTGGCCGGCGGCGTTGGTTCGGAATCGCATCTCCCCGCCTGCCATTGACAACACCATCGAGTCGGCGCCGACCGGCGTGACCGTGACCGGAAGGGTCTGGCCCCCGCTCACCATGAAGACCGGCACGGTCGCCGGCGATCCACCGATTGTGCGGGCCCGCGCAACGACGAGCTCCATCAACGCGAACGATGGGTTGATGTAGGGTAGGGCACCGAGCCTGGTGCCCAGGCGCTGGGTCGCCGTGCGGCCGCCGGCCGTGATGTCCGCGAACGCTGAGTCGCCGGACAACCGGATCGTCGCCGTTTGCCGGGGCGGAGCCTTGGCTGAATCCGTCGCCTGCCAGAATTGGTTGGTCAACGTCGTCACCAGGCCGTCAGCGGTGAGCGCCGCGTCATACGCCAGCCGGACCGATCCGATCCGCACCAGCATTTCGGCCTCGAGGCGCCCGGCGCTTCGGCGGAACCGCTCCACGCTGACCGTGTCCTTGCCGGAACTCAGGACAAAGATGCCGCTCTGGGCCTGCCCGGTTTGGACCTGCCGAGTTCCCAAGAACGCCAGTACCAATAGACCGATCGACAAACGCATGACTACCTCGGAATGAGCATCAGAATACAGGCCAGGAACCGCAGTTCCCAGAACGGAGCTGACACGGCTTTCGTTCCATCGCTTCAATGGGTTGGGCGCCGGGCGATCATCGTGTCCGGCCGCTCACGGGCTCGAAGTCGGACCGGCTCTTCTCGCCGCGGACCAATCTCGAGGCGGAGGCTGTCGGCGATGTTGCTGAGCCGGAGGGTCGGTACAGTCCCCTCTGTCATGTTCAGGGTCGCGACCGGCTCGCCGTGCTTCGACAGCATGAGGATGCCCGGCGATCCGCCCTGGGCCAGGCCGACGTCGAGCCGCATCTGGCCGGTCGAGTCATACATGGTCAGCCCGACCCCGTCGGCCGAGACGCCGAACATGCCCCGGACCACACCCGCCGCATCTTTGGCGATCCACATCTGGCCCTCGACAATCCGGTCCGCACGGGCCATCAGGCCCCATCCGAGGGCGGCCGCCGCCACCGCAAAGGACAGCAGCGTGATCAGGCGCAGTCGGCTCATCCGCAACTCGATCGCGGTCAGGCGGCTGGCGAGTTCCTGGTCCATGGTCATCGGCTCTGCCGGAGGAGGTGACTCCAAGGTAATCGGAACCCGGCGCGGGGGTTGCTATATTCGGCCACGACGGTTCTGCCTCTCCCGTGCCGGATTGGAATCATGGACGACTCGCTCTACTTCTCCGAACAACATCATCAGGTCCGCGAAATGGTTCGCGAGTTCGCCCGGACTCACGTGGCCCCCGTCGCTCGGGAACTCGACCGGACATCGACGTTCCCATGGGACAATATCAAGAAGATGGGCGACCTCGGGTTGCTCGGGGTGCCGTGGCCGGACGAACTCGGCGGGGCCGGGATGGATCAGATCTCCTACTACGTCACCATCCACGAAATGGCCAAGGTCGATGCCTCTCATGGCCTGACCATCAGCGCCCACACCAATCTCGGAACCTCGCCCATCGTCGAGTTCGGCACCGAGGAGCAGCGGCGCCGGTATGTACCGCTCCTCGCGTCCGGAACCGTAATGGGCGGTTTCGGCCTGACTGAGCCTGGCGCCGGGAGCGACGCCGGCGGCACGGCCACGACCGCCGAGGACAAAGGCGACCACTTCCTCCTCAACGGCTCCAAGATATTCATCACCCACGCCGGCGTCGGTGAAATCTTTTCGGTGACCGCGCGGACCGAACCGGGGACGGGCCACCGGGGCATCACCAGCTTCATCGTCACCAAGGACACCGTTGACCTTGCGGAGACGGAGCGTGTCGGAGCCGGGCACGCCCCCGATCTGCCGAAGATTGCCGGCATCAATGCTGGGAAGAAGGAAGACAAGATGGGCTGGCGGGCTAGCGACACCCGCGAGCTCCATTTCGACAACGCGATCGTTCCGAAGGAGAACATGCTCGGCCCCCGCGGGGCGGGATTCGTGAATTTCCTCAAGACCCTTGACGCCGGCCGCATCGGCATTGCGGCCCTGTCCCTGGGCATCGCCGAAGGGGCCTATGAGGCGGCCCGGGAGTATGCCGGTACCCGGAAACAGTTCGGCCGCTATATCGGAAGTTTCCAGGGAATCAGTTTCAAGCTGGCGGACATGGCGACCGAAATCGAGGCAGGGACCCACCTCCTCTACACGGCCGCGCGCCTCAAACAGGCCGGCAAGCCGTTCAAGAAGGAAGCGGCGATGGCCAAGCTGTTCTGCTCCGAGCTGGCGATGCGGGCCACGACCCAGGCCGTCCAGGTGTTCGGCGGCTATGGTTACACCACGGATTACCCCGTCGAGCGGATGATGCGTGATGCCAAGGTCTGCGAAATTGGTGAGGGGACCAGCGAAATCCAGCGGATAGTGATCGCCCGGCACATCCTTGGTAGCGTGGTAGACGGCTGATTCAGGGCAACGGCTTTTTGGATGCGGGCGGCGAGGCTTGACGCAGCCGCCTGCTGTGTTTTGGTGACTTCCCCCTAACCCCCTTTCCCATATATACTTACCGTATGTCGATCGCCGTCGGTGGCCTCCCGGCCCTGTTGAAGCGCTCCCCATCGGGGGCGGCCGTGGCGTTGACGCTTTGCGGTAGGTCGCTGTTTCGCATCCTTGGCCACCGGTGGCGAACCCGGTCGCTGAGCCGCCCCATGCCTCCCTCTCAAGGCCACCCGCCCCTGTCCCGGACAGCCCCCGACCAAAAAGTGTCGGTGGCTGTCCAGGCTCGTTCGCGGCGCCCGGGCTTGGCACGGCTCAGACCCGAAACCGAGCGCGGCTTTCCGCGCCGCCGTCAGTCGACCAATGGAACCGTTCGGCCGTGGGGGCAGATTGCCCCGATGGCCATCCACCTCTTGATGGCCGGGCTCGATCGGATGGCGGGGTCTGCTGACTCCGGCACCGATCGCCCGGATTGGGGTTATTCGCGTGAAGCGCGAGATTCTCATCACCAGTGGCCCCCGGGAAACCCGGGTTGCCATTCTCGAGGACGACCGCCTGGCGGAACTCATGGTGGATCGTCCGGACCATCGCCGCATCGTCGGCGACATCTATCTGGGCCGGGTCGACGCGGTCTTGCCAGGAATTCAGGCGGCTTTTGTGGATATCGGCCTCGAGAAGAGTGCCTTTCTTCACGCCTCCGATCTGCTGGAGCCTGACGAAGACGACGAACCGTCCGACAAGGACGACATCGACGATATTCCCGATGCCGACTCGGCCGAGGCCCCAGAGGCCGAGGCGGATGAGGAGGGCGACGGCAAAGGTCGCCGAGGCAGTCGTCCGAGCGAGCCTCGCCAGCGTGAAGTTTCCAACCGCCGGGCCGTTCCGAACATCGCCGAGATCCTGAAGAAGGGGCAGACCCTGCCGGTCCAGGTGACCAAGGAGCCCATCAGCACCAAGGGCTGCCGGGTTACCGCCCAGATCTCCCTGCCCGGGCGTTTCCTCGTCTACATGCCGTACGCCTCGCGCGTCGGAGTCAGCCGCAAGATCGAAAGCCGGGAGCAGCGTTCGAAGCTCCGGGAGATGGTCGCTAAACTGCTGCCCGAGGATGCTGGAGGCGTCATCATTCGGACCGTGGCAGAGGGCGTGACCGAGGAGCACTTCAAGAGGGAAATCGACTCCCTGATTGCCCAATGGAAGAAGGTCAAGCGGAAACAGTTCTATGTTCGGCGGGCGCCGGCACTGTTGCAAAGGGAAGCCAGTCTGACCCGCGGACTCATCCGCGATGTGTTTTCGGACAAGGTCGACGGGCTGTGGGTGGACTCGAAGGAGGTTCACCAGGAGGTGGAGCAGTATCTGGAGCAGATCGATCCCGAACTCATGAGCCGAGTCCACGAGTACGACGAACCGCTGCCGCTGTTTGACAAGTTCGGGATCGAAGCTGAGATCAAAAGTCTGTTCAAACCCCGGGTCGAGCTGCCGACTGGCGGTTCCCTGGTCATTCAGCCGACCGAGGCGCTGGTCTCGATCGACGTCAACACCGGTCGCTATACCGGCAAGAAGGATCCCGAGAAGACGATTCTCAAGACCAATCTCGAGGCGGCCCGGGAGATTGCCCGGCAACTCCGTCTCCGAGACTTGGGCGGCATCATCGTCTGCGATTTCATCGACATGGAATCCCGGGGCAACCGGGACCGGGTGCTCCAGGAGCTGAGGGGGCACCTCGGGCGCGACCGGGCCCGGACCAAGGCTCTCGCCGTGTCTGACCTGGGCCTGGTCGAGATGACCCGCCAGCGGGTACGTTCGTCCCTCCAGGCCTCCATGACGGCCGAATGTCCCCAGTGCCAGGGGACCGGCCGGGTCTTCACGCCGGAAGTGGTTGCCCGCCGGGTCGAGCGCTCGTTGAAACGGTGCGGGCTCGAGCGACGGGAAAAGCTGATCTGTGTTCGGCTTCACCCCGAGGTGGCCCTCTACCTCCGCGAGGAGGAGCCCAAGGTGATCGGTGCGATAGGGAAGATCGCCGGCCTGGACATTGAACTCCGGGACGATCCCACGATGCACCCGGACGAATTCCGCCTGATGAGCCGCCCCGGGGGGCGCGATGTAACCGAGCTCTACGCCGTCGCCTGATTCGGGAAAGGGGGGGCTTGCCCTATCCCTTTTCTCCGTCTAGCTTTAAGGGCTTTCTCAAAACGTGGAATTACCCGATGTACGCAATTTTCAAGGCCTTAGGCCACCAGTTCAAAGCCCAAAAGGGTGACAAGGTCCGTCTCCCGTTGATGGAGGCCGAGCCGGGCGCCAAGATCACCTTTAGCGAGGTGCTTCTTACGTCCGATGGCACCACGATCCGGGCTGGCACTCCGTTGGTTCCCAATGCGGCCGTCGAGGCTGAGGTCGTTGGGGACACCAAGGGGGAAAAGATCTATGTCTTCAAGTTCAAACGACGCAAGAACTATCGCCGGAAAACCGGTCATCGGCAGAAGTACACCGAAGTCCGCATCACCGACGTGAAGGTAGGCTGATATGGCTCACAAGAAGGGCGTCGGCTCCTCCAGGAATGGACGGACCAGCAACCCCCAGTACCTCGGCGTCAAGCGGTACGGCGGCGAACAGGTTACCGCGGGCAACATCATCGTTCGGCAACGGGGCACCAAGTTCCATGCGGGCAAGAACGTCCGGCGCGCCAATGACGACACGCTCTTCGCGCTCGTCGATGGTTTCGTGACGTTCGAATGGCGCTCGAAGGGGAAGCAGCAGATTTCGGTCTATCCCCAGGCCGCCGCGGCCAACTGACGGTCGCTGGTTGCCGACGGACCCCGGGGGTGGCGAAAGCCGCCCCCTTTTCTTTTTCAAACCTCGCCCGCCCTGTTATCGTCCGTCGTGGATCGGGTCGCCCTCCCTCCGGGGGTGCGCCCGCAAGCGCCACACCAGGGAGGTTCCAAGTGTCCATCTTCGATCGGTTCAAGACCGAAATTGATCAGTTAGGTGACCGGGTCAAGGAGGCCGTCGAGTCGAGCAAGCTGCATGTCGAACGCTCGAGTCTCGTCGCCGTCCGCAGCAAGATCGCCTACCGTCTCGGCATGATGACCTACAAGAAGGAACGCGGCGGGGAGGTCAATCAGGGGGAGATCGACGCGATCTTCGGGCAGATGGACGATGTGTCCGCCAAGATCGCCAAGATCGACCGGGAACTCGACGGCATGGACGATGATCCCGTTCACGTCGACGAGAAGCCGGCGCCGCCCGCCGAACCCGGCGATGCGGAGGTTGTGAGCTAGTTGCAGGTAGTCGGGCAGCCGGCGCTGAACCTGACGTGGGCGCTCACGGGCACCCGGCCGACAGTTCCCTGGCCGTCGAACTGACCGATCACGGTCAGGGCGCTGCTCCGGTCGATCTGAATCGAGCCCGAGGTCAGGGTCTGGGGAACGGCGCCGGGAAGCCGGAGCACGGCTGAGAGCGCCGGCCCGATTGCAGTTGTACCGACTGGCGGCAAAGTTGGGCCGCTGATCGTCAAGATCGGCGTCGCTTCGTCCCCGACCAGCATTTCGAGCTTGAAACCGCCTTTGGTGCCAAACCCGGTTCGACCCGTGACACTGGCCACTGGACCGTTGCTGTAGGTGAGGTCGAACTGGCCCGTCGCGGTGGTGTCGGTGCGGAGGAAGGTCACGCCGAAGGACTGGGCGGATCGGCTGAGCGTACCTCGCAGGCCGCCATTCTCGTTCGCCCCGGAGAATATTCCGAAGAGACCACCGGAGGCGGCTTCGGAGGCGATGGCCAGCGTGAGGCTCACGGCGCGCCCCGTTTGCTGCCCCGTCACGATCAGTGGCTCAATCGGTGGTGATGGTTTCCCGGGTATTCCCGCCCAGCCGTATCCCGAGACCTGTCCGTTGTCGGAAACTGCGTAGATCGCGAGCGTGTAGTCTCCGGTAACCGTCGCATTGGTCGTAAAATGGCCCCGCAGCGGCAGTGTCGGGTCCGTAGTACCCCCACCCCCACACGCCCCCAATCCGAATACCAAAACGGCGGCCGTCACCCGCATCCTCATCCCTGCATCTCCGCGAAGGTACTCCGATACCGCAACTCCTCGAATCCGGCGCCCGGGGCGAGTGATTCGAACTGCGTCTGCCCGTCGGCCCGGAGTCCCCTCCGTTCATAGAACTGCCGGGCCCCCTGATTGGTGGGTACCACCCAGAGCGTCAGACCGGTCGATCCCGAAGGCACCGATTCGGCCAGCATGGTCTGCCACAGGCGAAGGCCCACGCCCTGGCCCCGCTGGCTCGGTGCAACGTGGAAGTTGTACAGTTGGCTCCAGAGCGACGGGTCGAGGTCCGGGTCCCGACTCGGGCCGAACGCCGCGAATCCGGCGGCAGCGTCCCCGCAAACCGCCATCAGGATTCGGACCCCTGGCTGGGCTATACGGCTCCGCCATTGGGCCGTTCGCGCCGTAAGGTCGAGCCCGTCGAGGTACCAGGCCGGCAGTTCGGACTGGTAGGTTGCCCGCCAGCTGTCAATGTGAAGACGGGCGACGGCCTCGCCATCGGGCACGCCGCCCCGACGAATCGACGCCGTCGCTCCAGTGTTCATCGTGCCGGCGGCAACGTCCGGTACCGGTCTCGCAGTTCGTTCTCCCGTGTCCGGAGGGACGCTTCGCGACCCCGGATGAAGACTTTCTCGGCCGCCGAGCTGAACTCAAACGGATCACCCGACCAGATCACGACGTTGGCGACCTTTCCGGCTGCCAGGGCGCCGTACTGTACCAACCCGAAGGCCTCAGCAGGCCACAACGTTATCGACTTGAGGGCGTCGTCCCAGGAGACGCCGTTTCGAACGGCATTGCCGGCGGCATACCGCAGGCTGCGTTCGCCGCCCGGATCGCCTTGCGCGATGGCGACCTTGACGCCCGCCTCACGGAGGAGCGTCACGTTGTCGAGGCGGGCGCCGAGGCCGTCGAAACTCGGGATGTCTCGATTGGGCTCCATCACGACCGGGACGTTGGCGGCCGCGATGGCCCCTGCGACCTGCCAGCCTTCGATGGCGCCGCTGAGGATCAACTTGAGGTGGTACTCCCGGGCCAGCTTGAGGGCGTTCTCGATGTCGATTCGCCGGTTGGCGTTGATCAGGACCGGGACCGTCCCGCGGAGGGCCGGCAACAGGGCCTCGAGTTCGGCTGCCGGGGCCGACAGTTCCTGCGTCGCCCCGCGCTTGAACTCAGCCCGTCGCCGATCGTACTCGAGGGCGTCACTGAACAGTTTTCGGATTCGGGCCAGGGTCCCGGCCCGGGCACCGCCACCTGCGCCCTTGCTGTTGTCGGTCAGGTCCAGCATCAGGGCGGCCGGCGACCGCGCGATCATCTGGTCCAATCGGTCGCCCGCGAGGTCGATCGCGACGGCGACACCGGGCAGGAATGACCCATTCGGCGTGAGAATCCCGGTTGTGATCCCGCCCGTTCTTGCGATCGGGATCGTGATCGCGGCCGGGTCGATGCCCTCCGCCATGTTGAAGGATGGGTTCACCTCGCCCTGTTTCGATTGCTCGCTGTAGGCGAACAGCCCGGCCACACCACCGCCGGCGTTGGCGTTGGCGTGGATCAGTCCCGGGGTCACCCACTTCCCGGTGGCATCGATCACCGTGGCCCCCGGCGGCGGGGCAAGGTTGGCTCCGACCGCCACGATCCTGCCGCCCGACATCACGACCGTGCCATGCTCGATCCTGGGGCCGGAAACTGGGAAGACCGTGCCTCCCGTGATGGCGATTGTTTGTGCGGCGGCCGGCTGGCCGGCCATCGCGGTGACTGCCAGAGCAACCGCGACCGGTCCGATCAGGCACCGGGTTCCGTAAGCCTGTTTCATCGTCCCACCCCCGGATCGGTCTGCCCCAGATTGAAGTCCGTCTTGTACTGACGGCTCTTGTCGAGTCGATCGAACACGAGCCAGCCGTCGTTCCAGACTTTCTCAGCCTTCGAATACACGGAGAATGGGTCGCCCGACCAGAGGACCACGTCGGCGGTCTTGCCGTTTTCGAGGGTCCCGGTCTGCTGGTCGATAGACAACACCCAGGCGGGGTTCGCCGTGATCCAGCGGAGCGCCTGGTCACGGGTGATCGGAATGCCGGCCCTGATTCCGGCGTACATCGCCTTCGCGGCGTCCTGGTTCATGCGCTGGATCCCGTCGGGGCTGTCGGTGTGAAGCACCCCGCGGGCACCGGCCTGAGTGATCAGCGCCAGGTTCTCGAGGATCTCGTCGTAGGCTTCCATCTTGAAGCCGCCCCAGTCGGACCAGACCGATGCGGCGGTGCCGGCCTTCGCCAGCAGGTCGGCGATCTTGTAGGCCTCGACACCGTGGTGGAAGGAACGGATCTTGAAGCCGAACTCCTGGGCGAGGTCGAGCATCTGCGCCATCTCGTCGGCCCGATAGCAGTGGTTCTGCACCGAGATGTCACCTCGTAACACACCGGCCAGCGTTTCCATCCGGAGGTCGCGAGCCGGCGGTTCGCCCTTCCGGTCCTTGAGCCACTTGTCCCAGCGCAGCCGGTACTGCTCGGCCTGGATGAACGCGGCGCGGTAGCCAGCCATGTTGCCCATCCGGGTGGAGGGCCCGCGGTTCTGGTAGACCCGTTTCGGATTTTCACCGCAGGCCATCTTCACGCCGTAGGCGGCCCCCGGATACTTCATCTCCTGAACCGTACGCGCCGGTACCAGGCGAATGACCGCGGAACGGCCCCCGATCAGGTTGGCCGATCCCGGGAGGATCTGGGCGACCGTGACGCCCCCGGCGATCGCGAGCGGGATCTGCGGGTCATGCGGCCAGATCGAATGTTCCGCCCAGACTTCGGAGGTTACCGGGTTGGTCGCCTCGTTCCCATCCTGTTCGGCGGAACTGCCTGGCGCAGAATACACTCCCATGTGGCTGTGGGTGTCGATGATGCCCGGGGTTACGAACTTGCCGGTGCCATCAATCACTTGGGCGCCCGCTGGGAGGGAGCCGGCCTCACCGACCGAAACGATCTTGCCGTCCTGAAGCACGATCGATGCGTTCTTGAGTTCGGCCCCGGTCGCGGTCATGATCGTGGCATTTCGAATCACCACGGGCGGGTTCGTACGTCGCCGGTAGCTGGACGGATACTGCGGCCGGTCGAAGCTCAAGGTGTCCTTGAACTGTTCCGTGGCCTGGGCCGCCGCCCTGCCGGCGGTACTCAAGGCCAGCCCGGCCATCGCTACACACCACTGCCATCGCTTCATTGCCGATCTCCTGTTGGCTGGAGTCAACCCATTCACTTCACTCGAATGATCTCGACCGGTGTATTGGCGATCGCGATCTTGACCAGGCGGTGTGGGGAAGCCGTGGTGACCCAGAAGGTCGCCCCCTGCCACCCGCCGGACATCTCGACCTTGAACGCGTCCACCGGGCCGCCGGGCAAGGTCACGGCCTCGGTCGCCACGACCTTGAGGGTGGTGACCTTGGCTTCGTTCTGCCCGCCGCTGAACGTCGTGAACGACCAGGTGGCGTTGGGATTCCAGGGCAACGCGGGCAGCAACCCCTGAATCGCGTTGTCGTCAATCGTGCCGGTGGTCACGGTCGTGTCGATCGTCAACGTCTTGGGCCCGTCCTGGGTGACGGTGTTGGCCTTGCCCTTGACCCGACCCGCGGCGTAGTCGAGTTCGATGGCGGTCGGCTGTCCCTGTGTTTTGCCGGTCTGTCGGACCTTGAGCATCGCCCCGTCAGCGGCAATGTCAACGATGGTTTGCTGCTCGACAAAGCCGCCGATGTTCGTGTGCTCCGTCAGTCGCTTGCCTTCGGGGATGTCCTCGACGGTCGTGGCGGACCATCCCAGCTGGTTGCCCTGGATCTTGATGACGAAGCTGTCCCGCGATGCGACCAGCTGGCCCAGTGCCACCGGCAAGCTCTGTGGAGCGGGGTTCAAGTCGGATTCCGCGAGTGGCTTGCCATCGACATCGACGACACTGACCGGGCCGATTTTCTTCAGGCCCTCCAGGATCTTCGCCCCATCCCCGACGACCACGATCGCCATGGCGTCAGGACGGATCAGGGCCCGCGCGGCAGCCTGCACGTCGGCCCCGGTGACGGCGCCGATCTTCACGCGGTAAGTCTGGAGGTAGTCCCGTCCCAGGCCATAGAGGCGGACGTTGGTCACCGCTCCGGCAACCTGCTCGGCCGTCTGAACGTTGAGCGGATAGCTCCCCGTGATCGCCGACTTGGCGGCCGCCAATTCTTCGGCCAGCACCGGCTCGGCACCGATGCGTCGGAGCTGGCGCAGCATCTCGGCGAGGGCGGAATCCGTCACTTCGGTCCTGACTTCCGTCGAGGCCACAAAATGGCCGGTGGCCCGCCGCCGTTCGAGGGCAGAGTAGGCCCCGTAGGTCCAGCTCTTCTGCTCCCGGAGGATCTTGAACAGTCGTGAGTCAGCGCCGTCGCCGATCACCCGGTTCGCGACCACCGCGGCATAGTGACGCGGATCCCCGGGCCGGTAGGTGAGGTTGGCCGCCAGGATGTTGGATTGCACCGAGCCTGGGCGGTGGACCAGTACGATGTCGGTGCCGGCCCGGGTTGGCAGGGCCCGTGGTGGCGGGAGCGGCGCCGGGGCGCCGGTCCAGCCGCGGAACACCTTCGTGGCCAGCGTTGTCGCCTGCGCCAGCGACATGTCGCCGGCCACGACCAGTAGTGCGCCGGCGGGCTTGAGCCGGGCCTTCTGGAACGCAATCAGGTCTGCTCGCGAGATGGCCTTCACCGAGGCCGGCGTTGCGTGCCTGGCGTACGGGTGGTTGCCGAACAGCATCCCGTCGAGTATCCGGTTGGCAATCGAGCCTGGCTGGGAGCGTTCCAGATCAAGGGACGATAACGTCTGGGTTCGCATCAGTCCGATTTCGGTGCTGTCGAATGATGGACGGACCACGGCATCGCCTACGAGCTCGAAAGCGAGGGCCGCGTCCTTCGAGAGCGACCCGGCCGAGACGGTCAGGAATTCGGTGCCGGCGCCGGCATTGACCGCGCCGCCGACTCGCTCGATGGCCTCGGCGACCTGATTGGCGGACCGGCGCCCAGCTCCCTTGGTCAGGAGCCCGCCCGCCATCTCGGCCAGTCCTTCCTTGCCGGCCGGGTCGGCGACGCGGCCCGCGCTGAATGACAGGGATATCGACAACACCGGGAGACGGTGGTTCTCGACCACGATCAGCCGCGTGCCGTTGGGCAGCACGGTTTCGCGGAACGGCGGAAACGCCGCGGGCGTGAGCGGCAACGGATCCGGCGCGTGAGTCTGCGCCATGACGGGATGGCCGACGGTTGCGACCGAAGCCAGCAGGGCGAGAAGGACGGCGCGGCGGATCATCGGGCACCTGCCGGAGTCACCAGCATCACCAGTGAGTTGTCCGGAACGAAATAGCGGGCCGCGACCCGGCGAATGTCGTCCACCGTGACCGCGAGATACCGGGCCGGGTCGGTGTTGACGCCATTCGGGTCGCCGAGGAACAGTGTGGCTTCCTGGATTGCTTCGGCAAGAAAATATGAGATCTGCTGCTGCTGGATCTTGTTCGCGAGGTAGCCGTTCTTCGCCTTGTCGAGCTCGTCGGGGGTGACGCCGTCCTTCGCGAGCGACGCGATCTGTGCCATGACGGCGGTCTCGATGGTCTCGGCCGTCACGTTCTGGTTGGCGATCGTGCCGGCCAGGAATACCCCTGGCCCTCGCCGGGGCGCGGACGGGTTCAGGAACGCGAAGGCGGCCTGGGCCAGTTTCTTTTCGCGAACCACGCTTTTGTTGAGCCGGGAACTCTCGCCCTGGCCGAGGATCGACGCCAGCAGCACGACGGCGGGATAGTCGGGGTCGGCGTACTGGGGGACGCGATAGGCGATGAAGACACCGGGGAGTGTCGCCTTCTGGTCCGGCCACGGTTTCCTGATCTGTCCGGTGCCGAAACGCACGTCACAGGTGACTGCGGGTGCCTCGGACCCGCGAGGAATCGTACCGAAATACTCGGTGACCATGGCCTTGGCCTGCCCCCGGTCGAAGTCGCCGGCGATGACCAGCGTGGCGTTGTTCGGGGCGTAGTACAGGTCGAAGAATGCCTTGACGTCTCCGGTGCCGGCCGCATTCAGATCCGCCATCGAGCCGATGACCGAATGGGCGTAGGGGAAGCAGGTGGTACTGTCCTGAAGGGCGTAAATCCCTTCGAAGAACGCCGCGGTGTAGGGTTGGTTATCCACCCGGAGCCGGCGCTCTTCCTTGACCGCCTCGCGCTGATTGGCCAGAGCCGAGTCGGTGACGGCCAGCGAGCGCATCCGGTCCGCCTCGAGCCAAAGGCCGAGGTTCAGCCGGTTCGACGGCAGCATCTCGAAATAGTTGGTCCGGTCTTCCGCGGTGCTGGCATTGGTCTGTCCGCCGGCGCGTTCGACCAGGGCGAAATGGTCGCCTTTCTTGACGTTGGCCGACCCTTGAAACATCATGTGTTCGAACAGGTGGGCGAACCCGGTGCGGCCGCGGACCTCGTTGCGGGAACCGGCGTTGAACCAGATGTTGACGGTGACGACCTGGCTGCTATGGTCGGGCGACAGGATTACCTGGAGGCCGTTGTCGAGCCGGTAGGTTTCGACCGGTATCCTGGGTAGCACCTGACCGGCCACGACCAGGGGCCAGAGCAGGGCGGCGGTCAGCGCGGCGAATCGGCGCATGGAGCGTCCTTGAGATGATGAACGGGCCGCAATCTAAGGGGTGGGTCGGTAACAAGTTAGCGCTCGCGGGCAGGGCCGATGAGCCGGCGGCGGATGGCCAGTTAACGCAGGACCCGGTCTTGCGTCTACCTCATAGCCAATGAATCAGCGGACCGATGAAGAGCTGGTCGCGGACTACCGCGCCGGGGCGGAACCGGCCGCCGAGGAGTTGGTGAGACGGCTCGCCAGCCCCCTCGGGCGGTTCCTGTATTCGGCCGGGGCGGAGCAGAGCGAGGTCGACGATCTGGTGCAGGAATCCATGTTCCGGGCGTTTCGGGCGCTCGATGGCTGGCGGGGCGATTCGTCATTCCGGACCTGGCTCTTCCGAATCGGAACCAACCTGGCCCGGGATGCCCACCGGCGCCGCAAGGGGCGCGAATGGGTGCCGATCGAGGATCATGATGTGGCCGACCCGTCCGATCCCGAAGGCGAGGTTGGGGCCGACGAACTCGAGGAACGGCTGATGGCCGAGCTGGACAAGCTGCCGCGCCTCCAGCGAGAGGTCTTTCTGCTCCGGGCGCAGCAGGGCCTTGAATACGACGAGATCAGCCAGACACTTGGTACGACGCCCGGTTCGGCGCGGGTTCACTATCACCATGCGATGAAGCGGTTGAGGGAGGTGGCCCGATGACTGCCTGCGAACAGCTGTCCGAGCGGATGCCGATGGTGGCGGCTCGCCGAGGCGAGTGGACCATAGATGAGGCGGCTCATCTGGCGAGCTGCCCGGATTGCACCGCGGAGTGGCGGCTCGTGGGCCGGGTCCGTCGGCTTGGAGATGGGTTGCCCCCCGTCGATCCGGCTTCGATCGCCTTGCGGGTCCGGGAACGGATGACCGCGGCTGGCGCGTCGACCCAGGTGATTCCCATCCGGTCGCCACGGCGCACGGTGTACTGGGGACTCGCGATCGCGGCGGCCGCGGTGCTGGCGGTGGCCCTGCCCCGATGGCGATCCGTCGATCCGGCGAATCCCACCGCCGACCGGACGACGGTGGTTGCGGGCCAGGTCTTGTCGGAATTGGATGATTTGTCGGCCCAGGAGCTTGCGGCGTTGCTCCGGGAGTTCCCGTCGGCGCCCGGGGTCGAGAAGTCGGAGCCGGGCGGCACTGAGGATCTGAACCTGGAAGAACTGGAGCGGGTTCTCCGCTCCTGGGAGGGGTGACGATGACACGCATAACGTGGGCAATCGTGGCGGCGCTGGTGCTCGGAATCAGTGTCTCGGCGCGGGCCCAGGACAGCACAGAGGTGGATGGCCCTCGCGCTGAGCACCTGCGGCGAATGGTTGAGGAGCGCTTTGCCGACCGGCTCATGGTCGAGTTGGGACTGACCGGTGATCAGGCTTCCCGGACCCGGTCGATCCTGGCCAAGTGGGGGGCCAAGCGAAGAAATATTGAAAAGGATCAACGTGACTTGCGCCAGCAGCTGACCTTCGCGATGCGGCCGGGCGTGGCAGCCAATGAGTCCGCGGTCACCAGACTGGTGGACAGTCTGACCCTGAACCGAGTGGCATACGCCCAGACGTTTCGCGATGAACTGGCGGACCTGGCCACGGTGCTGAGCCCGGTGCAGCGGGCCCAGTATGTCCTCCTCCGTGACCGGCTGTTGCAGCGGGTCCAGGAAATCCGTAATCAGCGGCAGGAAGCCCGCCAGCAGTTACCGGGGCCCCGGCGCGGGCGTTTCCGTCCGTAGGGCGGCGGGTTGCCGGACCATCGGGCCCGATCCATATTCCTCGCGTTGGGGGCCCGAGTGGCGGAATGGCAGACGCAGTGGACTCAAAATCCACCGCCGGCAACGGCGTGCGAGTTCGACTCTCGCCTCGGGCATAGTGATCGACGGGCAGTGGCAGCGACCGCCCCACTCATGGCTACGAGTGGGGCCTTTTTCTAGGTCGGCCTTCCCTGGTGCTGTCTGCGCGGCCATCGGGGTAGGTTGAAGGCCGGCATGTTAGCTCGCGCAGGTTGCGACAGTCTGACCGCCATTGCACAACGAGCCTGGAGTCCCAATGTCGAGAGCTGCCCTCGCGGGCGTCTGCCTCCTTCTCCCGAGTGCCTGGGGCTGCGGCTACGCCTACGTGGCGCCAGAGCCGCTCCCCGACCGTGCCCCCGTGGCCGTTCCAACCTCCATCGGCCGAAGCTGGGACCTCGTCCTGGACGCGCTGGCCCAGTCGAACCTGTTGACCGCGACCCGTGACAAGGGGACCGGACTGATCATCTCCCAATCGCTCGTCGTCGGCCGGCCTCAGTCGACCGAGTGGAGCGACTGCGGCCGGGTCAAGGGATCGGCTCAACCGCGCGACCGGGGGTTCGCCACGCGGGGCGAGATCAGGATCCTGGTCGCCCCGGCGGGTCAGGTCAGCACGATTCACGTGACGGCGGTCTGGTCGAAGGCCGATATGTATTCCGACCGCGCCAGGTGCGCGACCACCGGCGTCTACGAACGTGCGCTTGAGGCGCGGATCGTGGCGTCGGCCAGCCACCAGGCACCCTGAACGTCATGCCGGACATCCTGCACGATTTTGTGATTCGCCGCCCACCGGACGTGGTGTTCAAGGGAATCGCGGAGCCCTCCGGCCTCGATCAGTGGTGGACCAGTCGTTCCAGGGGCCGGGCCGCAGTTGGCGAGGAGTACGAGCTCTGGTTCGGACCGGATTACGACTGGCGGGCGGTGGTAATCGAGATGATTCCCGATCGGCGTCTGGTCTGGAGGATTGCGTCGGCGATGCCTGACTGGGTGGGCACGGTAATCGGGTTCGACCTGGTCGCGTCACCGCTGGGGACCGACGTGCAGTTCCGCCACGAAGGCTGGGCCGAAGCAAGCGGGCACTTCCGAACGTCATCATACTGCTGGGCCATGTATCTCCGGATCCTGGCCCGCCATCTCGAACATGGCGAGACGGTGCCCTATGAGGATCGCCTCGCCGTCTGATTCTAGTCGATCGCCCGCGCGTTCAAATCGTACCTCATGATCGCGGCATGCCGGCCCCCTGGGGCCCGTTCGGCCGTGTAGACGTCTCCAGGCGGCCCCGGGACCGGGCCGATAGCGGCGCTGATGGTGGCGCGGTCGCCCTGGTCGAGGTGGAGACCCGCGGCTCGCTCGAGCTCGTCGAGATGTCCCCCGTGACGGGCCCCGACAATCGCCGCGGCAATCCCGGGCTGGCCCAGCACGAACGCGATCGCGACTTGTGCGATTGAGGCCGTCTGCTTGTCGGCGATCTGGCGGAGCGTTTCCAGGACGCGCTGGAAGGCGAGCCATCCTCCGATTTCGTCGATGATCAGCCGGTACTTCACCAGGGACCGGTTCTCGGCCTCGGTGGGCGCATCGACCCCGAGCCAGCGGTCGCTCAGGAAGCCGCCTGCCACGGTGCCGTAACACAGCAGAGGAATTCCGGCCCCTTGGGCCGCTGCCGAAAGCCCCCGGGCAGGGCGCTGGTCGAGGATGGAGTACTGGAGCTGGATCGACGCGATCGGAATCCCGGTGGCGGCGAGCGCCCGCAGGCCGGGCGTGTCGAAATTGGTCAGGCCGATCAGGCGAAGCTTGCCGTCGCGCCGAAGATCGTCGAGCAGGCCTAACGTTTCGAGGTAGCCGGGCACCTGGTAATCCCACCAGTGGAACTGGACCAGGTCAAGTTGGTCGACGCCCAGGCGGGTCAGGGAGCGGTCCACGATCCGCTCGACGTACCTGCGGTCAATGGTCGCCAGCGCGTCGAGGTCGGGGACGAATTTGGTATGGACCTGAGGCCGGGACTGACCGCCCGCGCGACGGCGCCGTCCGTAGGCGCCGATCAAGGCTTCAACTCCCGTGTAGATGTCGGCGCAGTCGAACGTGTTGAGCCCCCGGTCGAGACACCGGTCCCAGAATTCGAAGATCGACGTCTGGTCGGTGGGCCCGGCGGAGTGGCCGGCGGCCAGTTGCCAGCCCCCGAGGATGATCCGGGGTATCTGGTATTCGGGACCGAGGGTGGTGAGGGGGATCATGGCCGGCCGGGGAGTGGCTCGCCGGACTCTTCGCCATGGTGGAAGATCCGCCGTCCGGTTCGGCTGATCCTGAAGACGGCGCCGCAGTGGACATCCGGGCAGGCGATGTCGGCGTCGGTCGTCATCCAGTCGTTCGGATGCGTTTCCCGCTGTTTGGCGGGCAGAAGCGGCAGGAGGGCCGCCAGCGCATAGAGTGGGAACTCCTGGCCGGCGGGAAATGCCACCCGGCCGCCCCGTACCTCGAAATAGTCGCCAATCCGTTCGTGACAGAGCATCCGTCCCCGGCTCCTGACGACTTCGACGCGAAGATCGTACAGGGAAAACTTGTCGTTTGGGGTGGTCATCCATCCGCTCCTTGCCATGGGGCCGTCACAAGGTACAACGGCCGTTTTCTTTTGTCCTGCCTTGGTTTAGGTTCCGCTCTCCTCGCCCCCTGGTCGCGGTCTTCACGCTTTCCGACGGTTGGCTCGCCGATGCCGTTCTCGACCTCGCTTTCATCTGCCTCACTCGAATCGTATCGCGGCCCGCTGCTCATCGCGGTGGTCTCGCAAGGCACGATTCCCTCCGCCCTCACCAGTCTCGACCAGCAGTTGGGTGGTGCGCTCACCCGGGTGTATGCCAGTGGCGACTTCGCCGGCAAGAAGGATGAGACCGCGGTGGTCTACCCGGCTGGCGCCCCCGGTCGCATCCTGCTGGTCGGGGTCGGCAAAGACCCCGGCACTGCGGCCCTCCGGCGAGGGGCCGCGGTCGGCGCCAAGCGGGCGAGGCTGCTTGGTGCGCCGACCGCCGCGCTGGTGTGTCCGCCCGAATGCCGCGGAGCCGTGTCAGTGGCGGACGGCTATCAGTCCCTGGCCGAAGGTGTCGCGCAAGGGGCCTGGCACTTTTCCGAGATGAAGCGGCCGCCGGAAGATCCCAAGCCGGCGTTCGACGCCCTCGAGATCCTTGCGGGCGCAGACGATCCGGCGGAGGCCGCCCGGGGGTACGCGATCGGGGCCGCGATCGGCGCCGGCCACCGCTACGCCCGCGGCCTCCAGGTGCTGCCGCCTAACGTCCTCACGCCGGCCGTCCTCGCCGACCGGGCGCAGGCGCTCGCCGCGGAGGCAGGGTTCGGCTGCACGGTGCTCGACCGGGCCGGGGCGGAGAAGGAAGGGCTCGGCGGTCTGCTGGCCGTCGGGCAGGGCTCCGCCAATGACGTCCGATTCATCGTCCTCGAGTACCAGGGTGGCACCGGGGCTCCGGTAGTGCTGGTCGGGAAGGGGATCACGTTCGACACCGGCGGGATTTCGATCAAACCGGCCCAGAGCATGGAGGACATGAAGTACGACATGTCCGGTGCGGCCGCCGTCCTGGGCACTTTCGAGGCACTCCGGCATCTCCGCCCGAAGCTCAACGTGATCGGCATCGTCCCGTCGGCCGAGAACATGCCGTCCGCCAACGCGTATCGGCCGGCGGACGTGGTCACCAGTCATTTCGGCAAGACCATCGAGATTATCAACACCGATGCGGAGGGCCGGCTGCTCCTGGCGGATGCGCTGTCGTACGCCCGGCGGTATCGGCCGGCCTGTGTGATCAACATCGCGACGCTGACCGGCGCGATCGGGATCGCCCTCGGGCCGGTGGCGGCGGGCGTCATGGGCAACGACGAGGCGCTGATCGAGGAGGTGCTCCAGGCCGGCCGTCGGGCCCACGAGCGAGCCTGGCCGCTCCCGCTCTGGGATGAGTACCGGGACCTGATCAAGTCGGACATCGCGGACGTCAAGAACTCGGGTGGACGCGCCGCCGGCAGCATCACCGCCGGGTGGTTCCTCAAGGAGTTTGTCGAGGGGTACACCTGGGCCCACCTCGATATCGCGGCCACGGCCTACACCGATCGGGACGACGCGGCCCTCGTGAAAGGGCCGACCGGAACCGGAGTCCGCCTGTTCGCGGAGTTCGTCCTCGCCCGGGCCGGCGCCTAACGGTGCTCCGCGGGTGGCTGGCCGTCATCGCGGCGGTCCTGGGCCTCGGTTGTGGTGGTGGGACCACCGCGCCCGCCTCCGAGGTCGCCTACGATTTTTCCTTCGCGGATCCCAAGGGCGACACCACGGCCGCCACGGAGAATCCCGGGGCGGTGGCGGCGCCGGACCTGCTCGTGGTCTCCGGCACGGTGGATCGCGATCAGGTCACCCTCCATCTCGAGTTTGGCTCGTCGGTCAGCCGCTGGAGCGACCGGGCCCCGGACGGGCTCGATGGCTTCCTCGACTTCGATCTCGACCAGAGCAGCGGCACCGGGACGCAGGTCGGCGACATTGGCGTGGACGCCTTTGTCGATCTGCGTGACAACGGGTCGGGGCGGGTTGCCTTCGTGAATCGGAGTACCGGCAAGATCACGCTCCTGCCGGGCCGATGGAATGGGGCAACGTTCGAGGTCAAGATTCCCCGGGGCCAACTGGTCCTCGGTACCGACAACGACAACAAGTTCTCGCTCCGAGTGGAAACGAGCGGGCGGGGTCGCCGTCCGAACGGCGATGACGCCCCGAACACCGGACACTATCCCGTCGAACCTCCCGCCACGCCGGCGGTACCGTGAGAGAGTTGGTCACGGTGCTGCTCTTCGGCTTCCTCCTCGGAGGTCCCGCACTGGCGCAGCGTCCGGACTCCACCCGGGCGGACTCGCTCCGGGCCGACAGCACCCGTGCGGACACCGCCGCCACCGACTATTCAGCCCTCTTCCTCAAGACCTACGAGGAGGGCCGGACCCGAGTGCCGGTGTTCGTGCGGCTCGGCCGGCCGGCCCTGCTGCCCGCGCTGTCGCGCCTGGTGTTTGATCGCGATTCCATCGACTGGCACAACGCCGAGACGGTGTCGGATCTCCTCAGCAAGGTGCCTGGCGTCTTCGTCTGGCGCGGGGGGTGGATCGGGCGACCGGAGCCGATCAATTACCAGGGCAGGACGACCGCGTCGGCTGAGTTTCTGGTTGATGGAATGCCGCTCCGGGCGCTGGGGCCTGACAGCCTCGGGCTGGATCCATCATTGCTGCCCTTGAGCTTCTTCGATCGAGTTGAGGTCGAACGGCTCCCTGGCCAGCTCCGGGTCCACCTGTTCTCTCGCCGGCACGACCGCCTGCCGCCCCGGACCAGGGTCGGGGTGGCCAGTGGTGACCTGCAGATCGCCAGGTACCTCGGGTCGCTCGAGAAACGGTCGGCCGGCGGATTCGGTTATGTGGTGGCAGGCGAATACCTCGCATCACCGCTCAGGACTGGGGACCAGGGGGCCGTCCACAACACCCAGACGTGTCTTCAGGCCAGCTTCGTTCCGGGCGGTCCGGTGCAGGCCATGGTGCAGCTGTTCCGCGGTGGCCCGAGGCGCGAGCCGGTCCTGACGACCGGCCCGGATGGAAGTATTACCGGCGCCAGCGATACGCTGATCCAGGGGCTCGCCGGGAAACGATCCGATTTCATGGCGAGCGTCGTCTACCAGCCGAAACGCGACGGGACCGGTTTCCGGGCTGCCCTGCTCGCGGGGGCGAGCTCGTGGCGGGAGGACTCGACCGCGCTCGCCCTCTCGTCGCCCGATCGCCACGTTCGCTACCTCGACCAGTCGGTGACGCAAATCGGAGGCATGGTGTCGGCCCGGGGGCGGACCACCAGCCTCGAGGGCCAGGTCTGGTATCGGACCCGCTGGACGCCAGCCGAGATCAGGGCCAGCGCGGCCTCAACCCCGGTTCGCGGCGTGGCCGCCGCGCTCGAAGCCGTCTACCAGCGGCACGACGGAGCCCGGACCAGTCGATGGCTCACCGGCCGGGCCGGCCTCGTGTTGCCGCTTGGAATCCGGGCCACGGCCCTCGCCAGGACCGGGTCCTGGGTCGCCACCCCGGCTCGATTTGATGCGGAAGCCATCGCGTCGACGGACCTCGCCGCACTGGCCGCGATCGGCGGGGCCCGGGCCTCGGCGGAGGTGGGGTACTGGCGGACCGGCGGGTTTCGACCTGAGGCATACGCGACCTACCGGACGATCGATACCATCGGCGCGAGTGGGCCGACCAAGTGGCTGACGGTGTCGGCCCGGCTCGCCCCCAAGCAGTGGCTGGTATTCGACGGATGGTACAGCAACCCGGTCGGCGGGAATCCCGAGGGACAGGCTCCGACGCACTCGATCGTGAATGCGACGATCCAGAGCAAATTCCTGCCGACCTTCCGGAGCGGCATCTTCGCTCTGAAGCTCCAGGGCAGCATGGAAACGTGGGGGACCGGTATTCTCGGGCGGGATCGCGTCGGGGCGGCGGTCCCGCTCAAGGGGGCCACGTTCTTCCGGGCTCAGATTCAATTCAAGATCGGCGATTTCATCGCCTATTATGACCGGGTCAATCTCCAGGCCTCGCGGCTCGGCTACCTCCCGGACCTTCCAATGCTCCGCTTGGCCAGCACCTTTGGGGTCCGGTGGGAATTCTCCAATTGAGCGTCTGGAGGCCTGTCGAGCCTCGCCAAACCCTTTGCCGCCAGTGAGTTGGTCGCCCCCGTTCTGAGGGAATCCGGTTCTGCCGCGTCGAAATGATCGGGTCTACCAGCCGACCACCGGGAAGGCTATTTTTCCGGGCTCTCCAGGACGGAGCCAGTGGTGCCGAACAGCATGACCGGATTCGGGGCGGCGGAAGGCTCCGTTGCCGGTGGGATCCTCCGGGTCGAGGTGAAGACAGTCAATCACCGCTACTTGAGTCTCGCCCTGAAGGCGCCCTCGGAGTTGGCGGCCTTTGAAGGCGAAATCCGGGAGCGCCTGCGCCGGGATTTTGAGCGAGGCCACTTTGCGGTGTCCGTCCGTTGGCTCGAGGTTCCTCTGGGAGCGGCCGGTGGGCTCCGTCTGAATGTCGAGGGTGCGCAGGAGGCCGTTACCAGGCTCCGCGCCCTCGAGTCACTCGCGGGGCTTGAACACAGCTTGACGCTCGATCTCCTGGCCCGCCAGCCGGAGGTGTTCACCGCCGAGGTTGATGGCGCGTCGCCGGTGACGTGGCCCGAAGTCGAGGCGGTTGTTTCTGGAGCGGTCACGGCCCTTCAGGAAACCCGGCGACGGGAAGGGGCGGCGCTCGGCAGCGAGCTGGGTGAACGCCTGGCCTCGGTTCGCAGCCATCTCACCACGGTGGCCACTCGGGCGCCAGACCGGTTGGTGCGGGAGCGGGACCGGCTCAAGGGGCAGGTCGCTCAACTGCTCGACGGCCGTACAGTCGATGAACAGCGCCTGGCACAGGAACTGGCGTTCATCGCCGACCGGCTCGATATCACGGAGGAAATCGTACGGCTGGGTGCCCATCTCGACGCGGCGCTGGCGGGGTTGCGGTCGGACCGGCCGGTGGGCAAGCAGCTCGGTTTTCTCGCCCAGGAAATGGGTCGCGAGGTGAACACGATCGGGTCGAAGGCGAACGACCACGCCATGCAGCACGTGGTGGTCGAGATGAAAGGGGAGCTGGAGCGATTCCGGGAACAGCTCGAGAACTTAGAGTGAAGCCGTTCTTGCTGGTCTTGTCGTCGCCTTCCGGCGGCGGCAAGTCCACGATTGCGCGGCATCTGCTGGCGGGCCGGGAAGACGTGGTGTATTCGATCTCGGCCACGACCCGGCCCAGACGCGACGGCGAGGTCGAGGGTCAGCACTACTACTTCCTGACCCGGGCAGAGTTCGAGCGTCGGGTTGCGGCGGACGAGTTCCTCGAGTGGGCCGAGTACGGCGGCAACCTCTATGGAACACTCCGGTCGCAGATCGAGGCCGGCTTGGCGACCGGGCGGCATGTGGTACTGGACATCGAGGTGCAGGGAGCGGAGCAGCTTCGGAGCCGGTTCCCGAATGCGGTGCATGTGTTCGTGCTGCCGCCGTCAGCTCAGGAGTTGGTGCAACGGCTCCGGAACCGGAAGACCGAGGACGATGTGGCCCTGCGGCGCCGGGTTGCCATCGCGAGTCGTGAACTGACGATCGCCGACCGGTACGACTTTGTCGTGGTGAACGATGATCTCGTGGAGGCGGTGGCCAATGTCGCGGCCATCCTCGACGTGGAATCGAAGCGGCCGGGACGGCTCGCAAATCTGGATGTTGTACTGGCGGATCTGCAGCGCGGTCTTGCTGCGGCCGCTGAAACGCCGCGTCCGGTGGACGCAGCCTGACCTGAGGAAGCACCCATGGAAATCATTACCCCGACCGACGCCGCGAAGCACGCCGGCACGAAGTACCGGAGCATTCTCGTGGCGGCCCGGTTTGCCCGGATGGTCAATGAACTGCCGAAGGAAAAGCAGATCCAGCTCGAGCAGACCCATCATTACAAGAAGCTGACGACGCTGGCCCTTCGGAAGCTGGCGGCCGGCGAGTTGTCGTTCCGCGAACTTCGGCGCCGTCGTTCCGAGGTCTGACCATGTGGGCAGGCCGTCACGTCGTCGTCGGCGTGACGGGTGGGATTGCGAGCTATAAGACCTGCCATCTCGTTCGCCGGCTGGTCGAGGCCGGGGCCGGGGTGGACGTGGTCATGACTGCGGCTGCGACGGAGTTTGTCCGCCCGCTCGTGTTCGAATCATTGTCTGGGCAGCCCGTTCTGACATCGCTCTGGGAGCCGGGCCGGGCGTTGGCCCACGTCCGGCTCGGCCAGCAGGCAGACCTCATCATCGTTGCTCCGGCGACGGCCGATTTCCTGGCCCGAATAGCCCATGGGCTGGCCGACGATTTCCTCTCCGCCATGATGCTGGCTCGAACCGCCCCCGCGCTGCTGGCGCCCGCGATGAACGACGAGATGTTTGCGGCGGCCCCGACGCAGGCGAACATCGCCCTTCTCTCCGAGCAAGGATACGCCCTGGTCGGTCCGGAACGGGGGGCCCTGGCGGAAGGGCCGTCGGACCGGCCGGGCCGGATGAGCGAGCCGGAGACGATCTGGCACCACGCGATCCGCTGCCTGTCGCGTGGTTCCTCGCTTCGGGGGCGCAAGGTTGTGGTGACGGCAGGTCCGACCCGAGAGCGTCTTGACCCGGTTCGGCTGATCACCAACCCGTCGAGCGGCAAGATGGGGTTCCGGCTCGCCCAGGCCGCCTGGCACCGGGGCGCCGACGTGCTGCTGATCACCGGGCCGTCGGCCGAGCCCTTGCCGGTTGGCTTGCACGTGGAACGGATCACGACGACCGCCGAACTCGACCGGGCGGTTCGACGGGCGCTGCCGGCGGCCGACGTCCTGATCATGGCGGCGGCTCCGGCGGATTACCGGCCGATCGAAAATGCCGACCGCAAACGCCCGCGGACCAAGGGGTCACTGATGATGGCTCTCGAGCCGACGGACGATATTCTCGCGGGCACGAGGGCCCTTCGGAAGCCCGGCGCGATCATTGTCGGCTTTGCCCTGGAAACCGGCGGAGCCGTGGACAAGGCCGTGGCCAAGCTGGAACGGAAGGGGCTGGATCTGATTGTTGCCAACGACGCGCTCGAGCCGGGCGCGGGCTTCGAGGTGGAGACCAACCACGTGATCATCATCGAGGCTGGTGGCGCGCACGTCGAGGTGCCGATGGCCAGCAAGGCCGCAGTGGCCGAAGCGATCCTCGACCGAATCGAGGCACGTCTTGGATGAACTGGCGCGCCGCTATCTTCGCCAGCAGGCCGAAATCGGCGGGAACGAGGTCCTGATGGAGGGAAAGACTCGGCCCGGGGTTGCAGGGGGAGTTGCTGGTCCGGCCCGACAGCCGAAGGATTGGCGCATCGGAGCGCCGCCGATTCCCGAGGCCGGCCTGACCATTGTGGCGCCTGCCGGTGACCCTACCGTGCCCGCATGGGCGTCGCTTGACCAGGTCGCCGAAGCCATTGGCGGCTGCACCAAGTGCTTTCTCTGTCAGGGTCGCACCCGGGTCGTCCCGGGTGAGGGGAATCCCAAGGCACGACTGCTGCTCGTCGGGGAAGGCCCCGGCCAGACGGAGGACGAGACCGGACGTCCGTTCGTTGGCCGGGCAGGTGAGTTGCTGACGGACATCCTCGGGGCGATCGGGCTGGCCCGGGATCAGGTATTCATCTGCAACGTCGTGAAATGCCGTCCCCCTCAGAACCGGAAGCCGCTACCCGACGAAATGGCCGCCTGCGCTCCGTATCTGGCGGCCCAGCTCCGGCTGGTAGAACCGAAGGTGATCCTGGCGCTGGGGGCGACCGCGGCCGAGGCACTTCTGAATGCCAAGCGGTCTCTGGCCGACTTGCGAGGAAAGGTGCATTCTTATCACGGCATCCCGCTGGTGGTGACGTACCATCCGGCCGCACTGCTCCGCAACCCAAATTGGAAGAAGCCCACCTGGGATGACGTCCGGATTGCCCGACAGCTTGTTGACCGCTGAGCCGACCCTTCGCGGGGCTCCGTGGAGCCAGGAAGCCGAACAGGCGGTCCTCGGCGCGATGATCCTCGATCAGGACGCGGCCCTCCGGGCGGCCGAACTGGTCGATCATTCGATGTTCTACAAAGAGGGACACCGGCGACTGTTCCGCGCCATGGTGGCGCTCAGCGAGCAGCGGGTCGTCATCGACCACGTGACGCTCCGGGACGAGCTTTCCCGGCGTAACGAGCTCGAAATCGTCGGCGGGATGGAGTATCTGGCCGAGGTGGTCGACTCCGTCGCGACGGCGGCGAACCTCGAGCACCATGCCAAGATCGTCAAGGAAAAGAACATCCTCCGGCGGTTGATCGAAGCCTCCACCCAGACCGTTTCTGAAGCATACGAAGCCCGGCTGTCGACCGCGGAACTCGTTGATCACGCCGAAGCCAGGATCTTCCGGATCGCGCAGGAGCGCCGGGCTGACGGCTTCATCCGGATCAAGGAGATGCTGTGGCCGACGATGGAGCGCATAGAATCGCTCCAGAAGAGCGGCAAATCGGTTACCGGAGTTCCGAGCGGCTTTGCAGATTTGGACGAGATGACGTCCGGATTCCAGAAGACCGAGCTGGTGATCGTGGCCGCCCGTCCTTCGATGGGCAAGACCGCGTTCTGCCTCAACATCGCCACCCAGGCGGCGGTGGACGGGCACGGCGTAGCCATTTTCTCGCTTGAAATGTCCAAAGATTCCCTGGTCCAGCGGATGCTGTGTGCCGAGGCCCGAGTGGACAGCCAGGCCGTTCGGCGAGGCATGCTCAAGGACCGCGACTTCACCAACCTGGCCCGGGCGGCCGGGGTCATGCAGCAATGCCCGATCTGGATCGACGACACGCCGGCCATCACTCTCCTCGAAATGCGCTCCAAGGCCCGCCGCCTCAAGGCCGACTCGGACCTTGGCCTCGTCATCGTCGATTACCTCCAGTTGATGCGAAGTCCGGAGTACGCCGACAACCGGGTCCAGGAAGTCTCCGACATCTCGCGTTCGCTCAAGGCGCTGGCCCGCGAGCTGGATGTGCCGGTGATGGCGTTGTCCCAGTTGTCGCGCGCCTCCGAGCAGCGGGGCGGGGACCGCCGGCCGCAGCTTTCCGACCTTCGTGACTCGGGCGCGATCGAGCAGGACGCCGACGTCGTGATCTTCATCCACCGGCCGGAGTATTACGACCGGGAGGACGAGAGCAAGAAGGGTGTCGCGGAAATCATTCTGGCCAAGCACCGCAACGGACCCACCGGGGACATCAGCCTCCGGTTCACCCGGGAGTACACCCGGTTCGACAACTTCTCGGCCCGCGAGGAGCCTGCGTACTGAGATGGCCCGGCCCCGGTCGGTCTACCGCTGCGCCGAGTGCGGACACGAGCACCCGAAGTGGGTCGGTCGCTGTGAGGCCTGCAGTGCCTGGAACGCGGTGGCGGAAGAGCCGACCACTGTCGTCGTGGCGCCGAAACGTGTGGGGCGGCCGGAGGGCACGGGTCGCCGAGCCCGGCCGTTAGGCGAGGTCGAGGGCGACCGGCTGGTTCGCTGGACGCTCGGTATTCCCGAGTTGGATTTCGTGTTCGGCGGCGGCCTGGTGCCGGGGTCGATGGCTCTGATCGGCGGCGAGCCGGGCATCGGGAAATCCACGCTGCTGCTGCAGGCCGCGGCCCGGATGGTCGAGAGCGGGCGCCGGGTGCTCTACGCCAGCGGTGAGGAGTCGGCCGAGCAGATCAGGCTCCGGGCGGACCGGCTGACCGAGGCGGCCGGTGGGGTCCTGGTCCTGGGCGAGACCCATCTTGAAACCGTCCTCGACGTCACCCGCGAGGTCCGCGCCGATCTGCTCATCCTCGATTCGATTCAAACTGTGTTCACCGATACGCTCGAGAGCGCGCCCGGCAGCGTAGGCCAGGTTCGGGAGTCAGCTGCCCGACTGATGCGGTTTGCCAAGGACTCCGGTGTCGCGGTCATCGTCGTCGGGCACGTGACCAAAGGCGGGACGCTTGCCGGCCCGAAGACCCTCGAACACATCGTCGACACGGTGCTGTACTTCGAGGGCGAGACTTCCCTCAATTACCGCTTGCTCCGGGCCACGAAGAATCGGTTCGGCTCGGTGGACGAGCTGGGCGTGTTCTCGATGACCGAGCGGGGCCTGATCGGTGTGCCCAATCCATCCGCGCTCTTCCTGGAGGCCCGCTCCGCCAGCACGAGCGGCAGCGCGGTCACGGCGCTGATGGAGGGAACCCGTCCGGTACTCGTGGAGGTCCAGGCGTTGGCGGCGCGATCCGGCTACGGTACGCCCCAGCGGGTCGCCACCGGTCTCGACCCCAAGCGCCTGGCAGTCCTCCTGGCGGTGCTGGAGCGGCGGGCGGGCCACAACTTCGGCGACCTCGACGTATTCGTGCAGGTCAGCGCCGGGGTCCGGTTGACGGAGCCCGGGGCCGATCTCGCGGTGGCGGCTGCGCTGGTGTCGAGCCTCAAGAACCTCCCGACCCCCGCTGACGCGCTCTTCCTCGGTGAAATCGGTTTGGCCGGCGAGGTCCGCCCGGTTGGCGGCGTCGATCGCCGCCTGGCTGAGGCAGGCCGGCTCGGCTTCCAGCGCGCCTTCGGCTCCGGGCGCCATGTTGGGGCAGGCGGGATTCGCACGGTGGCGCTTGACCATGTGGATGAACTGGTCCATGCCTTCGCGGCCTGACGTCGGAGTGGTCGTAGTGGCCGCCGGCCGGAGCCGCCGCGTCGGTGGGGCTACCCCAAAGCAATTCCGTGAAATCGGCGGCGTGCCCGTGCTGCTGCGGGCCCTCCGCCCGTTTCTCGCCCATCCGGCCGTTGGTCGGGTCGTGGCGGTGCTCCCGGCAGAAACGGTAGCATCGCCGCCGGCCTGGCTGGCCCCGTTTGTTGGTGAGCGGCTCCACCTGGTCGCGGGCGGCGATGAGCGGGTCGACTCGGTTCGAAACGGCCTCGATGCGCTCGGGGACGCCTGGCCGATTACGGCGGTTCACGATGGGGCTCGGCCGTTCGTGGACCCTGGCGTCTTCGATCAACTCATCGCGCTGGCACGGCAGGGACGGGCGGCCATCGCCGCCATCCCGGTGTCCGATACGCTCAAGCTGGCGAGCGAGGATCCCGGCCAGCCCACGGTCGTTCGCACGGTTCCTCGGGACGGTCTATGGCGCGCTCACACGCCGCAGGTCTTTCCCCGCCAGTTGCTGGCGCGCGCCCTGTCCGCGCCGTGGCTGGCGGGCGGCCACCCGACCGATGACGCGGCCGCGGTGGAGGCTCTGGGCGAGCCGGTTGCGCTGGTGATGGACCGGTCGACCAACCTCAAGATCACGACACCCGATGATTTTTCATTGGCGGAGTTGATGGCGGCGCGGGGGCTGGCATGATGCTGCCGTTCCGGAATCAGCCGGAGGTCGATCAGGCCATCCCGACGGTCGCCGCGCATCTGGCCGAGGGGGGCCTGCTCGCGTATCCGACCGAAACGGTCTACGGTCTTGGGTCGCTCGCCGATGACGCCGGTCTCGATGGGCTTGCTGCCCTCAAAGGCCGGCCTCCTCGCAAGCCGTTCCTCTTGCTGATATCGAGCCGGTCGATGGCCGAAGACTGCGGCCTGCAGTTCAACGCCTCGGCCAAGGCGCTGGCGGATGCGTTCTGGCCCGGACCTCTGACGCTGGTTCTTGCCGGCGGCGAGGGCCGGTTGCCGCCGCGACTCCGGGGCCCGGAAGGCGGCATCGCCGTGCGGCACACATCGCATGTGGGTATGGCGCGTTTGATCGCGGCGCTGGGCCGGCCGGTGACCTCGACCTCAGCCAACCGTCCGGGTGGTCCACCGGCCCCCGGCGCCGATCACGTCGCGGCGTTATTTCCCGCGGCGGTGTCGGACGGCCGTCTGCTGGTGCTCGACGGCGGTGTACTCGGCAATGTGCCGCCGTCGACCCTGATCGACTGTACCGGCGCCGTCCCGGCGTTGATCCGGGAAGGTGCCATTCCCAGAGATGAGCTTCGTCGTGCCGTCGGAAGGCTGGCGCCCTGATGCGAGTCCTGGTGGTATGTACCGGCAACACCTGTCGGAGCCCCTTGGCGGCCGCGATCCTGGCGGAGTCGCTGGCGGCGTCGGGGCGCCCAGATGTGGTGGTGTCGTCGGCCGGGACCGGCGCCTGGGAGGGTGCTGCGGCGTCCGAGGGATCCTATCTGGTCGGCCTTGAGCGCGGACTTGATCTCTCGGCCCACCGGGCGCGGCTGCTGACCCGGGCGCTGGTTGACGAAGCCGACCTCGTGCTGACGATGTCCCGTCCCCACCTCGCCCGGGTGCGCGAGCTGGGCGGCGGCGGGCGAGCGCATCTGTTCGGCGAGTATGCCGGTTTGAACGGGCATCCCGCGGATATCACGGATCCGTTCGGCGGGGATCTCGACGACTACCGGGCGACGATGCGGACGCTCACTGAGCTCATGCCGGCCGTGGCGGGCCGGATCGTCGAGAACGCCGGGCCATGATTTCCGCCCGGACTCGGGTCTTCGCGCTTCTCGGCAATCCCGTCGCCCATTCGTTGTCACCCGCGATGCACAACGCCGCTTTTCAGGCCCTCGGAATGGATGTGGTCTATGTCGCTGTCCGGTGCGATGATGGTCTGGTCTCCTCGCTCATGGAGGCGCTCTGCCAGGCCGGCGGCGGCGGGAACCTGACGGTGCCCCACAAACGCCTCGGCGCCCGGGTGGCTCGGGCCGCGGAGCCCGGTCCGTGGATCGCCTGCAATACGTTCTGGGAGGAGCAGGGCCATGTCATCGGCGCCTCAACCGATGCCGCCGGGATCCTGGCGGGGTGGGACCACTTGGGCCGCCCGCCGGGCGCCTGGCTCATTCTCGGCACCGGAGGGAGCGCTGCCGCCGCGGCCCAGGCGGCCGTCCTGGCGGGCGCACCCATCACGGTGCGCTCGCGCGCGGCGGCGCGACGGCTCGGGTTCGAGGCTGAATGCCAGTCGTTGGGCGCCGTCGTGCAGGATACCGGGCCGGTCGGTCTGGCTCTCAACTGCACTCCCCTCGGCCTCAAAGACACGGATCCCGCACCGCTCGCCGTGACGGACCTGCCGCCGGGTGCCGCGGTCCTCGACCTGGTGTACCGCCGCGGCGAGACCCGGTGGGTTGTCACCGCGCGCGCGGCCGGGCGGCCCGCCGTCGACGGCCGGGTGGCGCTGCTCGCGCAGGGCGTCGCCGCCTTTCAGCGCTGGTTCCCCCGGGTCCAGCCACCAGCAGAGGTCATGGATGCGGCTCTTCGGCGCGCGCTGGCGTGAAGTTGCCGTCGACGCATGCCGCTGGCTCTTGCCTGGCGATTGCCTCCTTTGCCATGAACGGGATCCCGCCGATGATCTGATTTGCCCGGTCTGCCGCAGTCGATGGCATCGGGTCCCGGACCCCGTTTGCGACCGCTGCGGGCAACCACTCGACCGGGACATGGCCTGCCGGATCTGCCCCGAGTGGCCGCTGGGGTTGGATTCGGTGCGGAGCGCCGTCTGGCTCGACGGGTCCGCCCGCCGAGCCGTCCATTTGCTCAAATACGAGGGCTGGTGGCGCCTGGCCACGGCGATGGCTCGACCGATGATGGGCCTGGCCCCACTCGGGCGCGGGGCCGTGCTGGTGCCGGTGCCGCTCGGCCGGGCTCGGGAGCGGACACGTGGTTATAATCAGAGCGCTAAGCTCTCCGCCGCATTGGCAAAACAGACCGGCCTCGCGATCGCGCCGGCGTGTCTGGTTCGGAGTCGCGAGACTCCCACTCAGACCCGGCTGACGCCCGACCAGCGTGCGGCGAACCTTCGCTCGGCGTTCCAGGCGATCCGACCGCCGGCGCAGGCGGTACTGGTCGATGATGTGTTTACCACTGGCTCCACGCTGGTGTCCGCCGCAGCGGCGTTGCTCGCTGCCGGGGCAGAGCGGGTGAGTGCGGTCACCTTTGCACGGGCCGAGCCGCCGCTCGCGGCGATCAACAGATTGGTCTGACGTTCAACGACTTCCGGTTCCAGGAGACAACCAATGACAATTCGGGTGGCGATCAACGGGTTCGGGCGGATCGGGCGCAATGTGCTCAGAGCCGCCACCATGTCCCGACAGACCGAGCTGGAGATCGTAGCGGTCAATGACCTGACCGATACCAGGACGCTGGCCCACCTGCTCAAGTACGACTCGGTCCACGGCAAGTTCCCGGGGACGGTGGAGCCCGCGACGGATGGCATTCACGTCAATGGCAAGATCCTCCGCGTGCTGTCGGAGAAGGATCCGGCCAAACTCCCCTGGAAAGAGCTGGGTATCGACGTGGTGCTGGAGTCCACCGGGCACTTCACCGACCGGGAGCCGGCGGCGAAGCATCTTGCGGCCGGGGCCCGGCGGGTCGTCATTTCTGCGCCGGCCAAGAACGAGGACATCACGATCGTCTACGGCGTCAACCACACGGCCTTCGATCCGGCGAAGCACTTCGTCATTTCCAACGCCAGTTGCACCACCAACTGCCTGGTTCCCGTCGTCAAGATCGTCCGCGACAACTTCGGGTTCGTGCGCGGCTTCATGACGACGGTCCATTCGTACACCAACGATCAGCAGATTCTCGACCTTCCGCACAAGGATCTCCGCCGGGCCCGCGCGGCCGCGATGTCGATCATTCCGACCACCACCGGGGCCGCGAAGGCGACGGCGTTGGTGATCCCGGAGGTCAAGGGCAAGATTGACGGTGTGGCCCTCCGGGTTCCGACCGCCGACGTGTCCCTGGTGGACCTCACCTGCGTCGTGGAAAAGGCGACCTCGGTCGACGCCATCAACGCCGCGTTCCGGGCGGCGGCCGACGGTCCGCTCAAAGGCGTCCTCGCGGTCAGCGACGAGCCGCTCGTGTCGGTTGATTACGTCGGCAACATGGCCTCGAGTACGGTCGATCTGCTCTCGACGCAGGTGATTGACGGGACGATGATCCACGTGTCGTCCTGGTATGACAACGAAATGGGCTACTCGGCCCGGTGCGTTGACCTGATGCGCTACATCGGGGCTCACGGCGCATGAAGCGGACGCTCGCTTCGCTCGATCCGGCGCGGCTCGACGGCCAGCGCGCCCTGGTTCGAGTGGATTTCAATTGTCCCGTCAAGGACGGCGTCGTGACGGACGACACCCGGATCCGGGCGTCGCTGCCGACCATCAGCTACCTCCGCGCCAAGGGGGCCAGGGTCGTCCTCCTGTCCCACTTCGGGCGGCCGAAGGGTGGGCCCGACCCCAAGTATTCAATCCGGCCGTGCGTTCGGGCCCTCGAGACTGCCCTCGGTGCTCCGGTGACGTTCATTGAGGATCCGCTCGCTGAGACGGCGGTCACGACCACCCGACGCCTCCCGAGAGGCGGCGTCGCCCTGGCAGAGAATACCCGGTTCTATCCAGGCGAAGAGTCCAATGACGCGGGACTGTCCAAGCAGTTTGCCGCGCTCGGGGATTTTTATGTCAACGACGCGTTTGGCTCGGCCCACCGGGCCCACGCATCGACGGCCGGAGTCGCCCATGTCCTCAAGCCTGCGGTCTCCGGATTCCTGATGGAGCGGGAACTCAAGTACCTCGGCGAGGCGCTCGCCCAGCCGAAACGACCGTTCGTGGCTGTCCTCGGTGGCGCCAAGATTTCGGGCAAGATCGACCTGATCGACGCCTTGCTCCCGAAGGTCGATGAGATTCTGATTGGTGGGGCGATGGCCAATACCTTCTTCAAGGCCATGGGGCTCGAGACGGGGAATTCCCTGGTCGAGGCCGATAAGGTGGACCTCGCGCACGCCCTCCTCGACCGGGCAGGAACCAAGCTGGTGCTTCCCAAGGGCGTCGTGATCGCGCCGGAACTGCGCGAAGGGATCACCTCGCTCACGGTGCGGCGCGATGCGGTGCCTCCCGGTTTTTCGATATTCGACATTGACCCGACCACGGTCGAGGACTTTTCGCGCCGCATTACCGGGGCAGGGACGGTGATCTGGAACGGCCCGATGGGCGTGTTCGAGACCAAGCCCTTCGACCAGGGAACCCGGGCCATCGCGGCCGCGATGGCTGGCGCGACCGCGCGAGGGGCGATCACCGTCATCGGGGGCGGGGATTCGGCGGCCGCGATTACCCAGGCGGGCTTGGCGGACAAGGTCACGCACGTCTCCACCGGAGGCGGAGCATCCCTCGAGTTTCTCGAGGGCAAGGAACTGCCCGGCGTCGCGGCGCTGGACGACGTTTGATGGGTCGCCCGTTGATCTTCGCCGCCAACTGGAAGATGCATCTCGACCCCGGCGAAACGCGGGCGTTTGCGGGGGCGTTTCTCGACGGCTTCGCGCCGAGTCCGGGCTGCTCCTATTGGTTCTTCCCGAGTGCCGTCAGCCTTGAAGCGGCGGCCCGGGCTCTGGCAGGATACCCGACGGTCGCGGTCGGGGCCCAGGACGTCCACTGGGAGGCTAAGGGGGCGTTCACGGGCGCGACATCCGTGCCCCTGGCCCGTGGCGCGGGGGCTACCATGGCTTTGGTCGGACATTCGGAGCGCCGGCACGTCTTCGGTGAAACGGACGGGGATACCGCCCGGAAGGTGAGGGCCGCGTTAGGCGGCGGTCTCGACCCGCTGCTCTGCGTCGGCGAACTGCTCGAAGAGCGGGAGTCCGGGACGACCGAGGCTGTCGTCCTCCGTCAGCTGGATGCGGGTCTCGATGGCCTCGACTCGTCCCAGTTGGCACGCGTGACCGTGGCCTACGAACCGGTGTGGGCGATCGGCACGGGAAAAACGGCCACCCCGAGCGATGCCGCGGCCGTTCATCGTGCCATTCGGCGCACCCTTGAGAGGCGCGGGCATCCGGCACCCAAGGTGCTCTACGGCGGGAGTGTCAACCTGGCGAATGCAGGGCAGCTCCTGGCGGAACCGGAACTTGACGGGGTGCTGGTTGGGGGTGCCAGTCTCGATCCGGCTGGGTGGCGCAAGATCGTCGGAACGGCGAGGTTGACGTAACCCATGTCACGACAGTAGGTTTGGTGGCTTTCCCAAGACCGGAATATGATCTACGGACTGATACTTACCCTCCTGGTTATCGATGGGCTGCTCCTCGCGGCCGTGGTGCTGCTCCAGGCGGGTCAGGGCGGCGGCCTCGCGTCTCTCGGCGGCGGTACGACTGACCTCGTGCTCGGCGGCCGCCAGGCCGTAACGCTGCTCCACACCCTGTCCTGGTGGTGCGGCGGCATCTTCATGTTCCTGGCCCTCGTCCTGTCGCTGCTGGCGTCTCGGTCGAGCGTCGGCGCCTCCGACGTCCAGCAACGGCTCCGATCGGTTCCGGCTCCAATCGCCCCGGCTCCGCTGGGTCAGGCTCCGGGCACGGGAGCGGCTTCGACCACGGGGTCGGCCCCGCTGCCGACGACGACGGCCAAGCCCGCCACCACCAAATAAGAACCCATTGATGACATCGCGTGTTGAAAGTCACGGGGCGCTCGGATGACCGAGCGCCCCGCTTTCGTTCTACTCGAGGATGGGACGTGGTACGCGGGCACCACCGTCCACGAGGCGGGCCCCGCCTTCGGCGAGGTCGTCTTCACCACGAACCTTACCGGCTACCAGGAAACGTTTACGGACCCGAGCTACATCGGCCAGATCGTTGTCATGACGGCGCCGATGATCGGCAACTACGGGATCAACAACGGTGACATGGAATCGGACCGCCCGCAGGTGTCCGGTGTCGTCGTCCGCGAGTTGGCCCGGACGTATTCCAACTGGCGCGCCA
The DNA here is from genome assembly GCA_031394255.1 of Gemmatimonadota bacterium. Classification (GTDB taxonomy): domain Bacteria; phylum Gemmatimonadota; class Gemmatimonadetes; order Gemmatimonadales; family GWC2-71-9; genus SHZU01. The sequence goes on along the minus strand of JANMXA010000205.1, from coordinate 5,768 downwards.
CGGGCAGTCTGGCGGGGTGGCTGGCCGAGTCCGGGATTCCGGTAATCGAGGGGATCGACACGCGTCGACTGACTCGCCATATCCGCGAGCGCGGGGCCATGCGTGGTCTGATCGCGGCCGGGGCTGGTCCGACGCCCGAACTCAAGGCGGCCCTCCTCCGCTCGCCGTCGATGGACGGGCTCGATCTGGCCTCGAAAGCCGGGACCCGCGAGGTCTACGGCGAAACCGGGGGTGGGAAGGGACCGCACGTCGTTGCGATTGATTTCGGGATGAAACGGAACATCGTCCGGATGCTGGCCCAGGCTGGCTGCCGAGTGACCGTCGTGCCATGCGACACGACCCCGGAAGCGATCCGTGCCCGCAAGCCCGATGGACTGTTCCTGTCCAACGGCCCCGGTGACCCTGGTGCGCTGGGGTATGCCATCAGCAACATCCATGACCTGGCCGGATCCGGATTGCCGACGTTCGGTATCTGCTTGGGACATCAGCTCTTGGGGTGGGCGTTTGGTGGTCACACGGTGAAGCTGCCCTATGGCCATCGCGGCGGGAACCATCCGGTCAAGGATCTGGTGTCAGGCCGCGTCCTGATCACCTCCCAGAACCATGGATTTGCAGTCGCAGGATCGGCGGCCGATGGTGTGCCTGGGGCGCCGGATCTCGAGGTGACTCACCTTAACCTCAATGATGGCACCGTTGAAGGCGTTCGACACAAATCGCTCCCGGTTTTTGCGGTGCAATACCATCCGGAAGCAGCGCCGGGACCCCATGACGCCTTCCCTCATTTCCAGCAATTCATGGATCTGATGGGGGCCTGAGGCGTTGCAAGGACGCAACCCCTTGACACACAAGGGTTAAGCCCATAGTATCGGTCTCAAGACGCGCCGCCCCGGACGGGGTGGGTGCCCCGTCTGACCTTCGAGGGGGGAGAATGACGAAGGCTGATTTGGTGGAGCAGGTTACGGCAGCCATGGCCAGGACCGCCGGACCGCTCATCTCCAAGAAAGACTGCGCTCGGGTGGTTGACGCGTTCCTGGATTCCATCAAGAACGCGCTTAAGGAACAGCACAACATTGAGGTTCGGGGTTTTGGGACCTTCAAGATTCGGCGTCGGAAGACGCGAATGGCCCGGAACCCTCGAACTGGGGACCCGGTGGAGGTTGCTGCGCGGCCGGTGCCAGTTTTCAAGCCCAGTAAGGAGTTACGGGCTTTGGTTGCGGAGGAGCACGATGGCGCATTGCCGCCCTCGGACTTCTCCGACGCCGACGATTGATACCCGCCCGACACCGGAATCGGCGGGGTCGGCCTCGGGCCGGCCCCGCTTTAGTTTTCAGGAACCCATGCCTACGGTAACTGTTCTGCTTTTTGCCCGGTACGCCGATCTGGTTGGTGCCAGCCGGGTTGAGGTCCCAGCGACTGCCGCCGGGACCCTGGGCCAGGTCGTCGCCTACTTGCGCGGCCTTCCTGGCGGCGCGGCGCTGCCCGAACGACCACTGGTCGCGGTCAACATGGAACAGGCGGCTCTCGACTATCGTCCCGTGCCGGGTGATGAGATCGCCGTCCTGCCGCCCATGGCGGGCGGGTAAGACGATGAACGTGCTGGCGGCTGATCCGGTCGACGTCGACGCGCTTGTCAACGCCGTCAGCGGCCCTGGGCGAGGCGCGGTGGTGTCGTTCGTCGGGGTGGTCCGGAATAATCACGCCGGCCGCGAAGTCCTCGAACTCGAGTATTCGGCCTACGGCTCGATGGCCGAACGGACGATCCGCACGATCGTGGCCGAGGCGGAGACGCGGTGGCCGGCGGCCGTGGTGGTGGTTCACCGGCTTGGACGGCTGGCGGTCGGCGATGTGGCGGTCGCGGTGGTGGCCGCTGGTGGTCATCGGGGCGAGGCTTTCGAGGCGTGCCGCTACGCGATCGAGGAAGTGAAGCAGCGGGTGCCGATCTGGAAGCGGGAACGGTACGCCGACGGATCGGAAGCATGGGTCGACCCGACCGCGCCCGGCGGCATTCAACCGATCCGACCCGAGGCGGCTTCCTGATGCTGGTCGACCGCTTTGATCGCCCGTTAGGCAGCCTTCGGCTGTCGGTGACCGACCGGTGCAACATGCGGTGCGGCTACTGCATGCCGAACGAGAACTACGTCTGGCTGCCCCGGGCTTCGATTCTCACGTTCGAGGAACTGGACCGGCTCGCCGGGATATTCGCGACGCTGGGCGCCGGGAAGGTCCGGCTGACCGGGGGAGAACCGCTGCTTCGCCATGACCTGGCGCGGCTGGTCCGACTCCTCGCCGACCGACCGGCGATCAACGATCTGGCCCTCACGACCAACGGCATCCTGCTCGCCGAACAGCTGAGCTCTCTTGCTGACGCCGGCCTGCGTCGGGTCACCATCAGCCTCGACACCCTCGTTCCTGCGCGGCTCAAGGCCTTCGCGCGGAGCGACCGCCATCACGCCATCCTGGACGGCATTGACGCCGCGCTGCGGTCGCCGCTTCGGTCGGTCAAGCTCAACAGCGTGGTTATCCGGGGTTACAACGACGATGAGGTGCTCGACCTGCTGGCCTTCGCGGCCGAACGGCGGCTTGAGCTTCGGTATATCGAATACATGGACGTTGGCGGCGCGACTGGATGGCAGGCCGACGCCGTCGTGTCGCGGGCCGAGATCCTGGAGCGGATTGCGGCGAGGTACGGACCGGTCGAGGCACTTGATGGCCGCGGCGTGGCGCCGGCCGAGCGCTTCCAGTTGAAGGATGGGACGACATTCGGGATCATCGCGTCGACCACGGCGCCGTTTTGCGGCAGTTGTGACCGGAGCCGTATCACGGCGGACGGGACCTGGTTCCTTTGTCTCTACGCCGACCACGGGGTCGATCTGCGCGCCGCCCTTCGGGCCGGGGTCTCGGACGAGGCGCTCGCCGAACTGGTGACCCGGCACTGGACCAGCCGCCATGACCGCGGGGCGGAGGCTCGCGCTGCCATGCCGGGGCGCGGTGCCCTGTATCCGATCGAGGGCCTCCGGGCCGATCCTCGACGGGAAATGCACACCCGGGGCGGCTGATTCCCATGGCCCTCCACATTGCGCTGATCGAACCGGAGATCCCCCCGAACACCGGCAACATCGCGCGCCTCTGCGCCGCCACCGGGACCAGTCTTCATCTGATCGAGCCTCTCGGCTTTTCGATTGATGACGCCGATGTTCGGCGGGCGGGACTCGACTACTGGGATGACGTCGATCTCTGGGTTCACCCCGACTGGTACTGCTTCCGCGATGCAATCAGCCGGGAACGATGCCTCTATTTCTCCGCCAACGCCGGGCGCCCCTATTGGGAGGCCCGGTTTCAGCCGAACAGCTGCCTGGTCTTCGGGAGCGAAACGCGGGGGATGCCGGAGCGGATACTCGAAAAACACCCCGAGCGATGCTTTCAGATTCCGATGCCGGGATCGAAGGTCCGCAGTCTGAACCTCGCCACCGCGGCCGGGATCGCCTTGTACGAGGCTCTTCGTCAGTCTTCCCTGCCAAAATGACCCATTGAGTTGGCACTCTGGTTGCTTGAGTGCCAATTACGTCGGACACCGCTTGACCAGTTCGTGTAGGGGCTTATCTTTTCGTCTGCGTTAGCAGTCTCGGTGTGCTGCTGCTAATTATGTAGTCTAAGTAGTTGTACAATAACAACTTGGGGGTTAAGGACATGTCGAAGTCGAAGGGCAAGCTCAAGATCACGCCACTCGAGGATCGCGTGGTCGTGTCACCGGATGAAGATACGGAAACCATGCGCGGCGGGCTTTACATCCCCGACACCGCGAAGGAAAAGCCGACCCAGGGCGAGGTGGTTGCCGTTGGTGCGGGCCGTGTCGAAAAGGGCGCACGCGTGCCGATGGACGTGAAGGTCGGCGACAAGGTGCTCTATGGGAAGTACAGCGGAACCAACATCACGCTCGATGGCGAAGAGGTCGTGATCATCAAGGCTTCCGACATCCTCGCAAAGCTCGGTTAAGGAGAACTATTCATGGCTGCCAAGGAACTGCTGTTTAACGTCGAGGCTCGCGCCAGGCTCAAGCGCGGTGTGGATGCGCTGGCCGAGGCTGTGAAAGTCACGCTCGGTCCCAAGGGCCGAAACGTCGTGATCGACAAGAAATTCGGGTCGCCGACCGTGACCAAGGACGGCGTCACCGTCGCGAAGGAAATCGAGCTCTCCGATCCAGTCGAGAACATGGGCGCGCAGATGGTGAAGGAAGTCGCCACGAAGACCAGTGATCTGGCGGGCGACGGCACCACGACGGCGACCGTGCTGGCGCAGGCGATCTTCCGGGAAGGGCTCAAGAATGTGACCGCTGGCGCCAACCCGATGGAGCTCAAGCGGGGGATCGAGAAGGCGGTTGAGGCCGTGATCGAGGAGCTCCGGAAGCTCAGCACGCCGACGGCCGGCAAGAAGGAAATCGCCCAGGTGGGTACCATCTCCGCCAATAACGACCGCGAGATCGGCGACCTGATCGCCAATGCGATGGAGAAGGTCGGCAAGGATGGCGTGATCACGGTTGAGGAGGCCCGAGGCCTTGAGACCACCCTCGAGACCGTTGAGGGGATGCAGTTCGATCGCGGGTACCTCTCGCCCTACTTCATCACCGATCCGGAAAAGATGGAGGCGATTCTTGACACACCCTACATCTTGATCTACGAGAAGAAGGTTTCGGCCATGAAGGACCTGCTCCCGGTCCTCGAGAAGGTGGCCCAGACCGGCAAGCCGTTGCTGATCATCGCCGAGGACGTCGAGGGCGAAGCCTTGGCGACGCTGGTGGTCAACAAGCTCCGTGGCACGCTCAAGGTCGCCGCCGTCAAGGCGCCGGGCTTCGGGGATCGCCGGAAGGAAATGCTCACCGACATCGCCAAGCTGTCCGGCGGCAAGGTCATCTCCGAAGATCTCGGCTTCAAGCTCGAGAACACCGTACTGGCCGACCTCGGTCAGGCGAAGCGGGTCGTCATCGACAAGGACAATACCACCGTCGTCGACGGCAAGGGCAAGTCCGATGACATCAAGGGCCGGATCGCCGAGATCAAGGTGGCGATCGACAAGTCGACCAGCGACTACGACCGTGAGAAGCTCCAGGAGCGACTGGCCAAGCTTTCGGGCGGCGTGGCCGTCATTCACGTCGGCGCCGCGACTGAGACCGAGATGAAGGAAAAGAAGGCTCGGGTCGAGGACGCGCTCCACGCCACCCGCGCGGCCGTCGAAGAGGGCATCGTGCCCGGCGGCGGTGTTGCGTTGCTTCGGGCCCAGGATGCGCTGAGCAAGGTCAAGGGCACCGCGGATGAGAAGATCGGGGTCGACATCGTCCGCCGTTCGCTGGAAGAGCCGCTCCGGATGATTGCCCAGAACGCCGGTGTCGAAGGCGCCATCGTTCTTGCCAGGGTGAAGGAGCTGAAGGGGAACTTTGGCTACAACGCGGCCACCGATGTGTACGAGGATCTGGTCAAGGCCGGCGTCATCGACCCGACCAAGGTCACCCGGACGGCGCTTCAGAACGCGGCGTCGATCTCGGGCCTGCTGCTCACCACCGAGTGCGTGGTGGTCGAGAAGAAGGAAGAGAAGTCCGCACCGGCCGGCGGCCCTCCGGGCGGCGGCATGGGCGGGATGTACTGAGTTTCGAGGTTGCGGGACACGAGCGGGGCCCGCCGGGAGCCGGCCCCGGTTCGTTTTACGGTCGGCGATCTTCATTCAGCCCGTTTCGGGGGTGGGTATGGGGTGCGGCACGCGGGCCACGGTTGAGCATT
>JANMXA010000204.1:0-5110 GCA_031394255.1 Gemmatimonadota bacterium | reverse complement strand
GTTTGCCTGGAATCCGGCTGGCGGCGAGATCGCCTATGCCACGGCCGACTCGCCGGCGGAGCGGACCGGCGAAGACCGGCACAACGATTCCTTCGAAGTGGGGGACGACGACTATCTGATCCGGGCCGCGGCCCAGCCGGTCCACCTCTGGGTGGTGGCGGATACCGGGGGAACCGCGCGGCGGGTGACCAGCGGAGTCTGGAGTCTCGCCAAGGCGGACGCTACCTCGGCCATCAGTTACTCGCCCGACGGGAAGCAGATCGCGGTCGCCGCCCGGGAAGACGCCCACACCGGCGGGTTCCCGGTCCGAATCCGGGTCGTGGATGTGGCTACAGGTACCACCCGCGTGGTGAGCGGTGGCTTTGCCACGGCTCCCGCGTTCAGTCCCGACGGGCGTTCGGTGCTGATGTCCCGCCCCCGCGGGGCCCAGCCGATCTTCACCTCGCCCGGGCTGGTGGCCGTCGATCTTGCCAGCGGCAAGGAACGTCCGGTTTCTGGCGCGGTGGACCGGGCCTTTTGGGAGGGGGAGTGGGTGCCGGGGACCGGGACGGCAATCAGCGTTGCCGACGACGGAACCGGGACGGCGGCCTGGCTGTTTGCCGGGGACGGGATCGCCACCCGGCTTCCCCTCGGCGAGCTCCAGCCGGCGGGTGGAATCTCATCAGCGCGGGGCGGGGCCATGGCGTTTGCCGCCTCGGCGCCTAACCGCGCGGCCGAGGTCTACATCGTGAGCGGTCCGGGCCAGGCGCCGCGGCGGCTCACGACTCTCAACGCCGCCATCGGTGGCTACGGGCTGGCCCGGTCCGAAGGCATTGAGTGGGACGTGCCGAAGGGGATGCGGGCGGACGGCGTGCTGACCTACCCGCCGGGGTACGAGGCCGGAAAGAAGTATCCCCTCGTCATGTGGTTCCACGGCGGGCCGATGGGCTCGAGCACCACGGGGTTTTCCGATCTGACCGAGTACCTGGCGGCGCAGGGCTGGATTGTCTTCCAGCCGAACTATCGCGGGAGCACCAACCGGGGGCTGGCCTACCAGAGTGCCATCGTCGGAGACGCCGGTGATGGTCCTGGCCGTGACGTCATGGCGGGGATCCGGACGCTGATCGGCCGCGGGATCGTGGACACCACCCGGATGGCCGTGACCGGCTGGAGCTACGGCGGGTACATGACCACGTGGATGATGGGTCACTATCCGATCTGGAAGGCGGCCGCGGCAGGGGCTGCCGTCACCGATCTGGCGGAGGCGTATGCGTTGTCGGACATCAACGTTGGATTCGGCGCCGGGTGGGGCGGGTCGATCTACACCGACCAGTTCGAGGCCCTGGTCCGGGCTCAATCGCCGATCACCTACTGGCGCAACATGACGACGCCGACGCTGATCCTCTCGGATGTCGGCGATGCCCGGGTACCGATTACCCAGTCGTTCAAGCTGTACCACGCGCTCAAGGACCGGAACGTGCCGGTCAAGTTCGTGGCGTATCCCATCGGCGGACATTTTCCGTCGGATCCGGTGCGGAGCCGCGACGTGTACCGCCGGATCGTGGACTGGCTGACGCCGTATCTCCGTTAGGCATGGCCGCTGCCCCCGACACTATTTTCGGGTGAGGATTCGCTTGAGGGGCAGGGCCGCGCGGTCCACCACCGCGCCGTCCTTCATCACGGCCGAGATCTTCATCACATTCATGATGTCGGCGAGGGGGTCGGCGTCGAGAATGATGAGGTCGGCCCGTTTGCCGGGCTCGAGGGTTCCGATCTCGCGGTCCTTGTGGTACGCCTTCGCGATGTTGCTGGTGGCCGCGAGGATTGCGTCCATCGGCTTCATCCCTTTCTCGGCCGTGGCCTTGAACCAGAGGAAGTGGGCCTGGCCGTGGTCGGTGTTCTCGTCCTTCTTCATGGCATCCGGCAGTGCGTCGTGCTCGTCGGGGTTCATGACGCCGGCGTCGGTCGCCAGCAGCACGGGAATCCCCGCCGCGACCATCCGCCGTTCGTTCGCCTCCTCCACCTTGATCAGCTCGTCATAGAACACTCGGCGCGGGAAACTGGTGGCGGCCGCGACCGTGGCGTCGAGCCGGACCTTCGTGACCGGCTGGACCGCGCACCACACCTTCCGGCTCTGCAACAGCGCCAGCGTCGCGTCGGGGATCGGAACGCGGCCGGAGATCGAGCAGTGTTGCATCAGGTCGACGCCGGCCTCGATGGCCTGCTTGAGGCTCTCGACCGACGTGGTGTGGGTCTGCACCACGATGCCGGCCCGGTGGCCCTCCTCGACGATCACCCGCTGCTGTTCGGGTGAGAACATCAGCATTTCCATCTGGGTATGCCCGCTGACCGCGTACTTGAGGAAGTCCATCCCGCGGGCGGTGTATTTCCGGATGGCGAGGCGGAGCGAATCCGGCGTCATCCACATCAATTCCGGGCCGGTCCCCTCCTCCCACATCTCGTCGATCCGGGTCCGGAAGCCCTTCGACACGGACTTCTCGGCATCGGCGTTGAAGTCCCGGCCGAAGGGACCGGTCAGGCCGATGATGTTACCGGCGACATAGAGCCGGCTCCCCGGAATCTCTCCCTTGGCGATGCGGTCCCGCACTGCCAGCAACGGCGTGAGCGGACCCCACGAGTCGAACACGGTGGTGAGGCCGTTGGCGAGCCCGACCTGGGCCGCCTCGGCGATCAACTCCTCGAACCGGCCTTCGTAGCGGGCCAGGAACTCGACCGAGACGCCGTAGACCAGGTGGACATTGGCATCCATGAGCCCCGGGATCACGTACTTCCCCTGCGCCGGAATGACGCGGGCTTTCTTCGGGATCCGGGTCGACGCCGAGGAGCCGATGGACACGATCTTGCTACCGGCGATGACGATCGAGGCGTCGCGGACGGGGTCGCGGCCAGTCCCGTCGATGACCGTGGCACCGGTGACGACGGTGGTGTCCTGCGCGGAAAGCGGCGCGGCGATGGCGAGCAGGCCCGCGGCAAGAAGAAGAGTTTTCATCCCGCCAATATACGGCGGGAGTTCAGACTACGCCGTCGGAAAGCGCCGGATGTAGGCTCGCGTGTCGAACTTGGTTGCAGCCGCCTTGAGACTCATGTAGCGGACCGTGCCGAAGATCGGCCGGCGGTAGAACGGCCGGTCGAACAGGCCGAAGCACCAGAGAATGCCGCCATATGAATTGGGGTCTCGGCCGTCGAGGGCGTACTTGTGGTTCAGGTGCTCGAGGACCCGGAGGGCGCGGGCGGCGTCTTCGGTCCAGAGCAGCACCGACTTGCCCCAGAGCATCCGCATGTAGTTGTGGATCTCGCCGTCCCGGATCAGCGATCGCTGGGCGGCGTTCCAGAGGTCGTCGCCGGTTTCGGCCCGCTCGAGTTCCGTATCGGAGTAGATGGCGGGGCGAGGGTCGGCCGAGTGGTCGTCGAGTTCTTTGCGGGCCCAGGCGGGCACGGGTTCCAGGGTCCGGTGCTTCGGGTTCATGAAGACCAGATTGTGGGCCAGCTCCCGCCAGGTGAGCGCCTCATCGAGGAACTTGGCGTAGCAGTCGGTTGGCCCGGCGTCGCGGGCGGCGAGCAGCACGTCCTGAATCGCGATGGTGCCGAAGTGGAGATGGGCCGACAGGCGACTGGTGGCGTCGACGTTCGGGTCGCCGCGTTCGAGGTAGCGGGGAAGCCCGTGGGCCAGGAAATCATCGAGCCGGGCCCGAGCGGCCCGTTCTCCGCCCCGAATCGTGGGCGATGGCGTGACCGTGTGGTCGATGTCGCAGGCCGCCACCAGCGCCGCGAGGCCGGCGTCGGTCGTGCTTGCGCCTAACGGCTGCTCGAAGGGAACCTCGATCTGCCGCCGGAACCGGGGCTCGGTGTCCTCGATCGGATGGAGATGATGGGGCAGGGCGTTCATCAGCACCGGGCGGATGGACCGGGCCGCCGAATAGGTGCGGTCGTGGGCTCGGAGCGGCACGACGGTCGCCGAATCGACCGCGATCACCGGCGTGTCGGTCTTGTCCCGGAGTCGCTTGAGTTGCCGGGGCTGGATGAAGGTCGGGAAGAAATCGGTCACTACCAGGGCGGCTCGGCGGGCCAGGGCCACCAGGGGGGACTCTCGAACGCCGCGGGCCGCCTGCTCAGTGGACGTCTCGAGGTAGAAGACGTACTGGATCCCGCGGTCGGCGAATCCGCGATAGAGGTCGCGGGCGGCTTCGAGAATGAAGGTGTGGTGCCGATCGCTGGCCCAGGGGTAGTCGTGGCGGAGGCCCTGGTAGACCAGAATTGGGAGGCCCAGGGTGTTGGCCTGATCGATCGCGAAGATCAAAGCGAAATTCGCTCGTGACCGCATCGTGACCCCTTGCATCCAGTAAAGTATGAATTCGCCCGGTAGCTTTGGTCCAGGTTCGCGAGCGGCGTGGATGCGGAGCGAATCGATCATGGGGCGGGGAAGATAGCGGTGTCGATACGCGGCGTGATTCGCCGCCGCCGCAGCCGAACTGCCACATGGTGCAGGGTGCAAGGGATCGGAAGCGGGGGCAGGCTCAAGGAGCGGAAGTCCCCGTCCGATAATGGTTTGGAAGTGCCCGTAGAGTGGCATTCCCGGTCGGGCCCGGCTCTTGCAAAAGCAGGGAGTAACGTGGGCGGTGAGTATGGATACCGCGGCGGGGCTATAGGACTTAGCTCCCTCCGTCGCGATTTCCAGCTCACCGCTCGCTACTTTTAGGCCCAGTGGGGTTTGGTCGGCGGCGTCATCAAGCGCTATCGTCTTGCCTGACAAGGAGATAGAAGTGTGGCGGGGGGTGGGTCGGCGGTTGACGGTTACGGGGTGCTCCGCTAGCTTAGTCCGCCTGTTCGGGGCGGTAGCTCAGCTGGGAGAGCGCTGCAATCGCACTGCAGAGGTCAGGGGTTCGATCCCCCTCCGCTCCATTCATTGCCCCTTGGTGTAACTGGCAACACGTCTGACTCTGGATCAGAAGAGTCCTGGTTCGAGCCCAGGAGGGGCAACTCGACGCGCGACTACAGCTTAGCTGGGGTCGCGCGTCGTCTATCTGCAGGGGGTGTGTGAGTGAGTGTGTGTGTTGAACTCCGCGACGGCGACCGTCCGAATGGCCGCGCGACTTCACGCCGCGGACGGACG
>JANMXA010000203.1:0-2693 GCA_031394255.1 Gemmatimonadota bacterium | reverse complement strand
GATCCCGGCGTTCCGGGCCGCGCTCACGCCTCGATGAGCACCGGCGATCAATCGGATCCGCTTATCCCGCAAGATGGCGGACCGGACCCGTTCGGCGGTGCCATCGGCCGACCCGTCGTCGACCACCACCGCCTCCCAGGCCGTCATCGTTTGGGCCGCCAACGCGGCGAGGGTCCGGTCGATCGTGACGGCGGCCTGATAGGCCGGTATCACGACCGACACAATTGAGTCCAGAGGCGGCATGAGATCCGGGTACCTGGTGAACTTCCGCGTTAGGTCTCCGTGGCTCCAGACCGAGCCCCGAGCGAGACATGGTCGGACCCCTCGTCCGGGGCCGGGGTCCCGCCCGTGTGCCGGGCCTCCGGGGTGAGATAGGGGGCGCTACGACCCAACCGTTTCACCCGCCGAACCGACCGCCACAAGCACCATGGTCCGGCCAGATTACCGGTAATTTCGGCGAACAACAGGCTCAGGGGGTAGTCGCGGTACCCTCGCAGCCAGCGCCTGAGCCGCCGGAGGTGCCAGACAGGCAGCCGGAAGAAGATCTGCCAGAGCGCCCGCCGATCACCATCGTCGAACAAGGTCACCAGGTGATAGGCAACGTGGCCTTTGCTGTAATTGTAGATCTGGCGCCGGAGCGAGGGCAGGTCGCGGCGATGGCGATGCCAGACGTAGGCCGCCGGCTCGTAGACGATGTGATAGCCCGCGGCCAGGGTCCGGTAGAAGAGATAGGTATCCTCCCCGACCCCCGTGGGAGTACCCGGTCCGAGCCGCTCATTGAGGAGGCCAATTTTTCGATCGCTCAGGAGTGAGGCCCGGAAGGCGGCGTTCGCCGTGCCGCCAAGGTCCCAGGTGGGGGCCGCACTTCGCGTGAACCAGCGGAACCATTCCGGACCGTAGTGCATCCGCTTGAACCCCCGGCCCAACCCGCCGTACTGCTCGAACAGCCGCTGCGATTCGGTCTCGAGTTCGATCGGCAGGATGTTGCCCGTCACCAGGGCGACGCTGGCATCCGAGAATGGCGCGACCAGGCGTTCGACCCAATCTGGAGACGCCACCACGTCGTCATCGGTGGTGAGGATGAGGTCACCATGACTGGCGGCGAACCCGGCGTTGCGGGCGTAGGACACGCCGGCCCGACTCTCCGAGACTAGCGCCACTCCCGGAAATTCCGCGACCACGGGCGGTGTGAGGCCGGAAGCCGGATGGTTGTCGACCACCACGATCTCGATCGGCCGGGCCGACGACTGGCGCTGCAGCGACGCCAGGCACCTCCGGAGGTCGTCGGGTCGATCGAAGGTACCAACGATCACGGAGACGACATTCCCGGCAGTATCCGATCGGCTCGGGGGCGGGCTGCTGCCATCGGGCCGGGAAAGGAAGTGACTGAGCGCGCCATTGGCTCTGGCCCAGCGCACCGCCGACCCCAGGTCATGATCCGTTTCCAGGAGCTGGTACCCACACGCGACCGCGATCAGTTGACGGAGCTTGGCCGCCGGGATCGGTTGACCGTGGTTCGGGATGGTGACCTCGCCGATGGGTCTTCCATGGAGCGCGACGTACACTCGGACCCGATCGCAATCGCCGACGCCGTCCAATGCGGACACCGGTTCCGCCAGGTCGATCGTCCGGACCCCAGTGATGCCCGCCGGATGCTCCTGCCCCTGCTCGTGCTCGCCAGCCCGAACCAGCGCCGCGGTCGGATCGCCGAACTCCTCGGCGATGGCCATCGCGCGACGACGAGCCGCGCGATACGTCGATCGGGCCTTGAGTGCGCCGAGGACCTCGGCTTTGAGCGGACCCAGGATCCATCGCTCGGACCGCCGGAGTCCCCGCCAAAGACGAGCCAGCACCCAGTGTCGGACCCACCACCGGGCCACCTGCCGAAACCCCGGTCGCTCTTCCGGGAAGGCCTCTCCAGCCCGGATCGCATAGGCCCAGAACCCGCTGCCCCACCCCTCGATCTGGTAGTTGAGGCTCCGGTCGTCGGCCCGGTGCCGATGACGGACGACGGCATCGGGGTCATAGACCAGGGCGTAGCCCGCCTTGAGCACCCGAAAATACAGATCGAGATCGCCGCCGCCGTTGGTCGGGGTGCCGACATCGAGGGCCGGGTCGAAGAACCCGATCCGGTCGAACACCGAGCGGCGGAAGGCCATGTTGGCGCCGGTCCCGAATTGTCCCGCGCCGTGGATAAGGATCCGGTGACCGGCATCATCGGTCCGGTCTCGAAACCAGCGGCGGCGGAACCCTTTGCTGAAGCCACCGTACCACTCGAAATAGATCTGCGGGTTGGCCTCGAGCTCGAACGGCACGACGAGGCCGGTCACGGCCATCACCGCCGGGTCTTCCCCGAATTCACGGGTGATCGCCCGAAGCCAGCCGGGATCGACCACCACGTCATCGTCGGTGAAGGCGATGATCTCGCCACCGCTCGAGAGGATGGCCTGGTTGCGGGCCCAATCGAGCCCGGCCCGTGGCTCGAGCACATACTGGACTGTCGGGAATCGTTCGGCAATCAGCCGCTTGACGCCGTCGGTCCGGGGTGCGTTGTCGACCACCACCACCTCGAACTCGGGGTAATCGAGTTGCGAAATCGCGTCGAGGCACCGAGCCAGGTCCTCCGGTCGGTCGCGGGTGCAGACCGCCACCGTCACGGCCGGGAACTGTCGGGTTTGCTTGGGGGGATGCAC
>JANMXA010000202.1:0-14168 GCA_031394255.1 Gemmatimonadota bacterium | reverse complement strand
GGCCGTGGCCTGATGATCGGTGTCGTCGTGGGTGATGGCCGGGATCAGGTCCTCAAGGCGCTCCAGCGGGAGCGAGTGCTGGCGATCCCGGCGGGGAAGGATGTGGTTCGGTTTCTTCCCCCGTACATCGTGGCTGACGAGCATCTCGGCCTGGCGGCGGGTGCCTTTGGGGCGGCGGTCACCGCGGACGGCGCTAAGGCGGCCCGGTCTCTCTGAGTCGCGCCTCCAGAAACCGGCGCTCCGGTTCCTGCTTTACCAGTCTCAACGCCCGCCGATAGGCCTCACGCGCCTCGCCCAGCCGACCGAGCCGGCGGCACAGTTCGGCCCGCGCCGAGTGGGCCAGGTGATAGTCGTCGAGTTGGCCACCTGCGAGAACGGCCTCGATGAGTGCGAGTCCGGCCACCGGTCCGTCCCGCATGGCGACTGCCGAGGCGCGGTTCAGCGCCACCACGGGCGAGGGGTCGGCCCGGAGCAGGATATCATAGAGACCCACGATCTCATTCCAATCCGTCTCCGCCGCACTCGGTGACTGCGCATGCGTGGCGGCGATCGCGGCCTGCACGGTGTAGGCGCCGAACCGTCGGGTCGCCAGCGCCCGCTCCACCAGCGCCGCCCCTTCCGCGATCTGTTCCCGATTCCAGGTCGCCCGGTCCTGCTCGGCGAGCAGAATGATCTCTCCAGCGGTGGACGTCCTCGCCGAACGCCTCGATTCATGGAGCAGCATCAGCGCCAGGAGACCGACTGCTTCGGGATCGGGAAGCAGATCAACCAGCAGGCGCCCGAGGCGGATGGCCTCGTCGGAAAGATCGGCGCGGGTGACCGTCGCCCCGGCGGACGCGGAGTAGCCTTCGTTGAAGACCAGATAGAGGACGTGCAGCACCCGGTCGAGGCGGGCCGGCAGCTCGGCCAGCGACGGCAGCTGGTACGGGATCCCGGCTTCCTTGATTTTCGCCTTGGCCCGTACGATCCGCTGAGCCACGGTCGGCGGCGCGGTGAGAAAGGCCCGGGCGATTTCCTCGGTGGTGAGGCCGCACACTTCCCGCAGGGTGAGGGCCACCTGGGCATCGGGCGGGAGGGCCGGGTGGCAGCAAGTGAAAATCAGCCGCAGCTGATCGTCGGCCACCTCGTGATCGAGGTCCGCCGCCGGTTCATCGGCCAGGCTGGCGAGATGTTCGGCCACCTCGGCCTCCGAACGGTCGAATCGCGCGCGGCGGCGCAGGCTGTCGATGGCCTTGAACCGGCCGGTCGAAACCAGCCAGGCCCGTGGACTGGCCGGCACGCCGGAAAGGCCCCAAGTCTCGAGCGCGGCGACGAAGGCGTCGTGGAGCGCCTCCTCGGCCAGATCGAAATCGCCGAGGAGGCGGATCAGGGTGGCGAGAACACGGCGGGACTCGGTCTGGTAGAACTTGTCCACCAAGGTCCGAAAATGATCCTCGCCGAGGTCGGTCATCCCCCGCCGGCGGGCGGCGTGGTGTAGGCGATCGGGCGAACCTCGATACTCCCCACCTTGGCGCCCGGAATTCGGGAGGCGACCTGAATGGCCTCGTTCAGATCGCGGGCGTCGATCATGTAGAACCCGCCGAGCGCCTCTTTGGTCTCCGCGAACGGACCATCGGTGGTCGACGTCTTGCCGTCGCGGATCCGAATCGTCACGGCCGCGGTGCTGGGCTCGAGCCGGTTGCCGGCCAGAAAATGGCCACTCTTCTGGATACTGGCGCTGAAGGCTCCGTACTCGGCCATCATGGCGGCCTCGTCGGCCGGGGACATCGCCTGCCGGAAGGTTGCTTCCTCGGTGTAAATCAGGCACAGGTACTTCATCGTGAACTCCCCATTGGGTGTGAAGACGGCTCGGAACACCCTATGGTCGTTCGGGCCGGTCCGATTTCGACAACCGGGTCCGCTTCAGGGCCGGATTGGCAACGAAATCCTGGACGCCATGTCCCCGCCCCGGTGCAGGATCACGTTCGGCCGGCCGCGGACCGGCGGCTTCTCGGTGTTGTCGACGTCGGCCCCGGCGATCGTGACCCGGATCCGGTGGCCGGCGTTGAAGACGGTGGCGGTGGGTTCCAGGCTGAATTCGAGCTCCACCATCTTGCCGGGCACCATTGGCTTGACGTCACCCTTCTGATTCATGTGCCAGGGCAAGTCGAGGTTGTCCCAGGGCGCCTTGGCCGGCGTACCGTGCGACGCCCGCAGCATGCCTTCACTGACGTAGCGGGAGAAACCGGTCGAGTCGACTTCCTCCAGGTAGGCGTAGAAATCTCCGTCGGTCTGGTCCGATGCAACGTAGAGCGTCACCACCGGGTGGCCGATCACGGTGACGTCCTTGGCCAGGGGTGTCGTGGTGAAGGTGAGTGCCTTGGCGTCGTTAGGTGCCAGGTCCGGATACGTCATCGGGCCCTGGCCCACCGCGTTGTCCCATCGCGAGGCCGTGCCGGTGGTGGTGGTGAGGTCCACCTGCCACTTGTCTTGGCCAGCTGGCCCGGCGGCGCCGGCCGCGAGCAGGCCGTCGTTGCTCGACTTGGCGCTGCCGGAGGGGCCGGCGTTCAGGAAGTAGTCGGTGTTCTGGACGGTTTTGAGCGGCCAGACGTCGGACGCTTCCCAGGTCCACTTGCCGGGGTCGATCATCAGGGCGTAGTGAACCGGCGAATCTTTGTCGACGCCGTTCTGGATCCCCTTGAGCCAGCGGTCGAACCAGCGGTGCTGCTCGGCCGAAATGATCCGGCGCTGTTCGACGCCTGTGATACTGTCGGGGTAGGCGTGGGACCAGGGCCCCATCGTGATGCGATCGACGCCGGTCCAGTTCCGGAACCAGAGCATCTCGTCGCGGGCGAAGATGTCGTACCACCCGCCCCAGTGGTACGCCGCGACGTTGGACTGGTTCATGTCCATCAGGTAGGTGGAGGGCTGGAACTTGATGAGGTCAAAGGCCGGGGTCTTGTGGTCCCGGAACTTGGCGGCGCCCCATTCGGTCACCACGTTCCAGTTGCTGGCGTGGTCGGCGAGGGCCTTCCGCCACATGGCGCCGGTCGAATCTTGATCCACCGGCGGCTCCGGGAACCCGACGTCGAGCGCGCGGGTGAGCCGGCCCCAGTGCGCGATCATGTTCTGGCGGTAGATCCCGCCGTCGTAGAGGACGTCGTACATGTCGAACGCGGCGACGGTCGGGAAGATGGCCTTGAGGGCCGGATGCCTGGTACTGGCCGCCATGTACTGGGTGATGCCGAGGTAGGAGCCGCCGAACATGCCGAGGTTGCCGTCGCACCAGGGCTGCTTGACCATCCAGTCCATCAGGTCGTAGGCGTCGCGGGTTTCGGCCGGTGAGAAGAGGCCCTGGTAGCGGCCGGTCGAGGCACCGCCGCCGCGGACCTGGGCCGACACGACGACGTAGCCGTGCTTGATGAGACGCTGGAGGCCGCCGTTGCCGTCGACCTGTGATTTGGCCTTGGGCGGAATGGAGTCGGTGCGCCACGCGGCGATCGGCTTCCCGTTCACGTCATGACTGGACTCCGCGGCCGCGGCGGGTGCCGCGCCTCGATGGTAGCGCGAGTGGGTCCAGACCACCGGCATCTTCTTGTCCACCGCCACGCCGTTGATGGCGGGCCGGATGATGTCCACCGCCAGTTTGACCCCGTCCCGCATCGTCACGTAGTGCGATTCGCGGACCCATTCCGAGTAGAGCGAGTCGGAGTAGCCCTGATATTCACCGAAGGCGGAGACCCTCGCCGCCGGAGTGGCGGGGGCGGCGGCGTCGGGCTTCTGGGCACACGCCGAGACGACGAAGAGGAGGGTGGCGAGCGCGAGACGTTGGAGCATCATGGCGGCGACTGGTGTGAGGGATGCTTCAATACTCGCGCTCGGTTGGAAGCTCCGCAAGCGAAGGGCGGTTTGCCGGCCACGACCCCCGGTTCGATATTCAGGCCGAGGGGAGTTCGATCGTGAGCCTACAGGACCTGTACCTTCGCTACGAGACAGTACTCCGACCGCTCCTTCGGATCGGCCCGGTGTTCGGCGGCGCCGCACTGCTGGCCTGGCGGGTCCGCGAAACCCGTGTCTCGGTTACCCAGAGGTGTCGAGCGCCAAGGCCGCCGCGTTCTATCAGGAGCAGCCGTCCGCCGCCAGCGGCCAGTCTGGCCCCGGGTGAGTCCCGTTACGGCTTTCTGACCACCGCCACCGTTCGGTATTGCTGATTCACCGCCTGTGCCGTCTCGAGCCATTTGACGGCGTCGTCGACCCGATTGGGCGCCAGGTTGCCCTGAGCCGGTACCTGCTGCTCGATCAGCAGCAGGGTGCGCCCGTTCTGTTCCATGTGGGTATCGAACTGGCCCCACCATCCGGTGTGGCTCTGCGGTGCGGGCAACTCGGCCGTCCAACCGAGCGGCAAGGTCAGCTCGAATCGCACCTCTCGCGCTCCGTGACCCATGATGGCGGCGATGTCGATCGGGAATCGGCGGGGCGTCCGCTTCCGGAGCTCGCGGACCGTCTCCGAAAAATCGATCTCGCGTTGCCGGAACGGCAGGGTCAGGATGGCCGCGTTCCCGGCGAGCTGGGCGGCCCGGCCGCGCCGCATTTCCACCTGCATGTGGGGATCCCCGCCGGTGGCGCCGCTATCGAGCACCACCAGGCTGTCGCTCTGGCCTCCGGGGTAGGCACTCGCGGCAAGGCCGAGGGCGGACTGGCGCCGGACGGTGGTGTCATAGGGCGCGGAGAGCCCGGCCCGCAGCGCGGTCGCCGCGGGTCCGCTGAGCTGCATGTCGATCGTGCCGCCAAAGAAGCCGGCGGAATCGATCGCGCCCCGCACGATCATCCGGCTCGCGACCTGGTCCGCCTTCGGCTCGGGGATGGTGGTCTGGCGGGTCGTGCCGTCCGGTTCGACGACGAGGACGAACTGACCATCGAGGTTCGGGGGAACCAGGCCGTACGGCACCTCGCTCGCCGTGAGGTCGACGAACGTCCGGGTCCCGTTCCGGTCAACGACCGCGATGGCATGGTCGAACTGGGAGATCGACGGGAGCTCGCGATCGACGTGGTTCGAGGAGTGTAGGAGGACCGGATAGGCCGTGAGGCCGATGGCCCGGGCCAGCGTAACGAACAGCGTTGCCTTGTCCTTGCAGTCTCCGAAACCCGTTTCCGAAACGACGCCTGCCGTCCGGGGCTGGTAGCCACCCATGCCCAGGGAGACGGCCACATACCGGATATCCTTGGCGACGTAGCGGTGAATGGCCCGGAGGGAGTCGTCGAGGTTCCGAGCGCCGGCCACGAGGGTGCCCAGGGTGGTCTGGAGCGCGGGCGTCAACGCATAACGGTCGCGGGCCAGACCGGCATACCAGGCGCCGATGTCCTCCCAGGTGATCGCCCCGGCGACGCTGACGGACTGAAACACGCCGTTGGAGTCGGAGGCAAACAGCTCGAAGTCGATCTTGGGCAGGTTGCCTACGGCCCAGGTCCGAACCGTCCGGCCCCCTTTTTCGACCACGGCCGGCGCAAACGACAGATTGTGTTCGAGCAGGCGCGGCTGATAGCCGGTCGGCGTGTCGAGCACAAACCGCGACCGGATCACCGGCCGTCCCGTGGTGATTCTCCAGCCGGAGTAGAAGTCACCCTTGAGGTGGGGCTTCAGGACTTCGATCGTATAACTCAGGTCGACCAGGGTGCCCGGCGCCACCTTGGCCAGTGTCAAGCGCTTCACCTTCACCTGCTGGTACACCGGGCTCTCCATTGAGGCCGGCACGTCGGAATCCTGGCTGACTTCGGGCGAAGCGCTGAGGACCCGTCCGTCAGGGGCCACGACCCGGGCCCAGTTGAGTACCAGGCGCTCCCGGTCCGGCTGATAGCTGATCGAATACTCCGCCCACTGTTCGACCGCATCCTTCTTGAGGATCTGGATCACCTGCCGGAACGTCCGGGTCCCGGTGCCGCTCGGCTCGTAGCGGAGGACGCCATCGTCCAGCAGATAGATGAAGGCTTCGTCGGGGTATTTGACGGAGTCGACGGCCATCGCATAGATGGAGTCGCGAATCGCCACCGGGCCCTTGGTCTGGGCGCCGACCGGCGGGGTCAGCAACACGCCGGCGATGATGCCGAGCATTGGTCCAACTCTCACACTGACCTCATGGGCAGGGGGGGCCGACGAACCGGCGGTCGGGAATGCTAATGACGACCGGTCCGGCTGGGCCAGCACAGGAAGCGGGTTACCCTACGGGACCGGCTCCCCGAGGATGTAGCAGAGACCGTCCGGTGCGATGACAAAGAACGCCCGGAAGGCACCGTGCCCGGATTTCTGGATCTTCGGCGCGGCCAGCGTGAGCCCTCGGCCGGAAAGCTCCTCAAATACAGCATCGACGCTGCTCACCTCGAAGAACGATCCGTCCTGGGTCGGGTCGCCGCCATTCTCGACCAGGCCAATGCGGACGCTGTCCCGTTCGAGAATGGCCGCCTTGAAGGGCGTCTCCCGGCGTTCGACGACTCGAAAACCGAGCCGCTGTTCGTAGAACGGTACCGCGTCGTCGACGCTCGCCACCGGCAAGTTGAGCGGATCGCCTTGATACCCTGATGCCCGCTTGAAGAGTGCTCTCAGAGGGCCCCCTTGGGATCGGCTTCCAGAAGGTAGTAAACCTCGGTCCGCAATTTGGCCGGATCTTCGTGCCAGTGGCCGTAGACCTCCCACGCCGGCCCGACCGGCGTGCGGCCATGGGCGCGGCACCACGCCACGATGACGGCGGTGGCCTCGCCAAGCCGGCCGTAATCGCCGACATGAGTGGTGGTAGCCGCAGTACCGCTGGGCGTCTCAAGCGGCCGAACGGCGCCGACGGCAGCAAAGGGTGCGGTAACGCCGACGCAGAAGTCCACTGCCAGCAGGTCAGGTCCGGCCCCGCGATAGATGAAGATGTTCTGCCCGTCCAGCGCCACCGCGCCGGCCTGGCCCGCGGCGTAGACCTGATCCAGGTAGCGCCGGAATTCTCGCCCAACCTGCCCACGCCGCACTTCGGCCCGGACGCCCGCCACGGCGCGGGGGGCCACCGTCACTTCGCGAACGTCATAGGAATTGGAGGACATCGCAGTGCCTCGACGGGGGAAAGCCCACGCGGGAACAACAAAGCCGCCCGCTGCGACGCCGGTCGGCCTGGCCGGCGCAGGTTGAGCCGCCGAACGGGTTCGCGTCGGCTTCGGAGACATCGGATGGTCATGCGGTTCGATGAGCCAGTTGAGCCCGATTTCGCGCCTTGGAAAGTAACCCCCTAAAGGTCGCCCCATGAACCGCGCACTCAAGATCACCCTGTCCGCCGCCTCTCTTCTGGCCCTGGCCGCCTGTGGGGGCGGGGGGACCACGCCGTCGCCCCCGCCGCCCCCGCCGCCGCCCCCGCCGGCCGCGGTGGCCTCCGTCGTGGTCAGTCCGACCACGGCCAGCATGGTGCCGGCCCAGACCCAGGCGCTCACTGCCACCACCAAGGATGGGTCTGGTAACGACTTGACCGGCCGAGCCGTCACCTGGGCCAGCGATGCCGGCA
This sequence comes from Gemmatimonadota bacterium, assembly GCA_031394255.1. GTDB lineage: Bacteria > Gemmatimonadota > Gemmatimonadetes > Gemmatimonadales > GWC2-71-9 > SHZU01. The sequence goes on along the minus strand of JANMXA010000202.1, from coordinate 6,660 downwards.
CGGTGGCCTCGGTGAGCGCCTCCGGTCTGGTGACCGCGGTCAGCCCGGGCTCGGCCACCATCACGGCCACCAGCGAGGGGAAGACCGGCAGCGCGGTGGTCACCGTGGCCGACGGCGGCCAGGTGACCACCGGCGGCGGAACGGTCACCGCCGGAGGGGGCGCGGTCCAGATCGTCATCCCCCCCGGCGCCGTCAGTGCCCCGGTGCCGGTGACCGTCACCCCGAACGCGGCCCCGCCGGCTCTCCCGAACCTCACGGCCACGCCGGCCACGCTGTTCGCGGTGGGCGGGACCGGTTACACCTTTGGCCCCGAAGGGACCACCTTTGCGGCTCCGGTCACCGTCAAGGTCAAGTACGATCCCGCCAAAGTGCCGGCCTGGGTCACTCCGGGCGATATGGTGCTGATCCACTACAACGGCACTGCGTGGGAGCGGCTTCCCGGCCAGGCGGTCGACCCGGTGACCCACACGGTTACCGCCACCACCACCAGCTTCAGCCCCTTCCTGGTGGCGGCAGGACTCCCGCCGGTCACGCTCACGCCCGCCAACGGTGCCGTGAATCGCCACCAGATCTCGGCCCAGTTTGATGCCGTCATCCCGGGCCATACCAGCACCGCCGGGCTCCGCTACGTGTGGAAGACCACCGGCGTCAATGGAGGGGTCGGCGGCCTGTTCCAGAATCAGGGCCAGTACACCTGGACCAACTTCCACGCGGCTCCGGGCACGCTCGATATCGTGACCGTCGAGGTCTGGGGCACCGTCGATCCCGTGGTGGGTGAGATCCTGCTGTCCAGCGCGCAGGCTTCGGTGGACCAGTCGCTCCAGTTCACCTACGAAGTGAATCCCGATCTTAACCAGATCCCCTTCGGCGGAACCCAGAACCTCGACGCCCAGATCCGGGATGCCAACGGCGGCATCTATACGCCACCGAGCGGTCTGGCCACCCTGATGACCTGGACCTCGACCAGCCAGACCGGCAAGCTCGACATCGCGAATCCCAATCACCAGACCAACGTGACTCGCGGCGTCTACACGGCATCGGTGGCCGGTCTGGCGCCGCCGAAAACGCCCCGGATCGATGAGATCACCGTCGATTTCTACCCTGGGTACGTACAAGACGTCTTTCACATCGTCCCGGGCTATAACATTCCCATTCTCAATATCGGCATTCAAGCCCAGTACGTGCATGACGCCTTCGTGAAGAAGTGGGACAAGAAGGGCGGGTCGGCCGATGCCTTCGTCGAGGTCGCGCCGAAGATCGACGTCGCCTCGTTCACCGTTCGCACGACGCCATCAGGCGGCGGGTCCTGCGTCGCGGCCGTCGCCAATGTCGCGAAGGAACCCGGCGTGACCTCGTACAAGCTCGACGTCACCGGTATCGTTGGGGGCTCGGCCTTCCAGGGCGTCGGCTACCACCGAACCATCACTGGGCCGACCAATACCGGCTCGTTCATGGATGTGTTCGACGCGGGCACGTATTACGGCGTGCCGATGGACGGAGGGTGCGCCCAGCTCCAGTCGTCGGTCACGTTCCGGCAGAACCTGTATGCGACGCAGTACGCCAATGCGACATTCCTGGTGACGCTGCCGTAACGTCGGCAGGGACGGGCCCGCCAGGCGAACGCCTCGCGGGCATCGCCTCGAGCGCGAACTCGGCGCCGCTCGACTTCCAGCTGGACTCGTCGCGCCACCCGTGGACCCGCGATAAATTCCAGGATGACCATCCGCCCCAGCCGAGCCTCCGCGTCTAGGCGCACGGGCGCCCTCCGGGCGGCCGGCCTCCTTGTCCTCGCGGCCTGTAGTACCGAACCGGATCGACCCGGCGGGGCCACCGTCGCGCCCGGGTCGACCGGCCAGACTGCCCCGGTCGGCACCGCCGTGACCGCCCCGGCGGTCGTCGTGACGTCCGAGCGGGGGACGCCGCTCGCCGGCGTCACCGTCGTCTTCGCCGTGACGGCGGGCGGCGGCACCATCGGTGTCACCCACGCAACCACGACCGCGAGCGGAACGGCCGGCGCGGGCAGTTGGACTCTCGGAACCGCCGCCGGCCCCAACCGAGTGACGGCGACCGTGGCCGGCCTCGCGCCCGTCATTTTCGACGCCACGGGGACCCCGGACCTGCCCGCGGTCCTCGCGGTCACCGGCGACAGCGTCCTTGGCGTCGTCGGCGAGGAGGCCTCGCCGGCGCCCCGGGTCCGGGTCCGCGATCGGTTCGGCAACCCGGTGCCTAACGTGCCGGTGGTCTTCAGTCTCGCCGCGGGGGGCGGCTCCGTCGAGGGCGCCTCCACCGCCTCCGACGCGGACGGCGTTGCCGCGGTGGGCCGGTGGGTCCTCGGCGGCGTGGCCGGCCCGAACTCCATGCTTGCCACCGCGGGCAACCTCACGGCGCGCCTCACGGCGATCGCGCGGCCCGCCGCGCCCACCGCACTCGAACCGATCGGGGACGGTCAGTCGATCACGGTCGGCCACGCCGTGCCGATGCCGGCGGGCGTCCTCGCCCGGGATCGGTTCGGCAACGCGATCCCGGGTCTGCCCGTGACGATCATGGCCGGCGGCGGGGAGACGTTCGACCCCGCACCGACGGTTACCGATGCTGGCGGCAAGGCGGTGGTAACCAATTGGCGCCCCGGCACCATCGCCGGTCTCCATTCCCTGACCGTCACTGTGAATCCAGGGCCGTCGCAGTTGACCGCGGTCATCAAGGCGACCGCCGTGGCCGACGTGGCCGCCAACCTCGCGCTGATCGGCGGCAACGCCCAGTCCGACAGCATCGCCGCGCTGCTGCCGGCGCCGCTCATGGTTCAAGTCCGGGATCAATACGGCAATCCCACCAGCGGCGTGGTGACGTTTCGCGTGATGACCGGAGGCGGGTCGATCGGCCCCAGTTTGGTGACGACGGGCCCCGACGGCAACGCCGCGGCCACCTGGCGGGTCGGACCGGTCCTGGGCGTTCAAGTCGTCCAGGCGGCCGTTCAGGGAACCGCGATTCCGCCGGTCGTCTTCACGGCCACGGTCGATTTCGCGCCGGTCGCACTCCAGTCGGTGACGGCCGGCGGGGCGCATGTCTGCGGGCTCACGACCGCCGGCGAGGCGTGGTGTTGGGGCAGCAACAGCCACGGCCAGGTGGGCGACGGCACCACGACGGATCAGCTCTACGCCGTGCAGGTCCAGACTGGACTCCGCTTCGTCCAGTTGGCGATGGGTGGCGAGCACAGTTGCGGCCGGACCGCCGGCGGGCAGCTCTATTGCTGGGGTAGCAACCAGTTTGGCCAACTCGGAGACGGTACCCAAACCGACCGACTGACCCCGACGCCCGTGAGCGGGAACCACACCTTCGCTGACGTCGACGGCGGTGCGGTGTCGACCTGCGGGGTCGTGACCGGAGGGGCCGGCTATTGCTGGGGATACAACCAGCTCGGCAATCTCGGCACCGGGACGTTTGCCTCGGCGCAGGTGCCGACTCCGGTCGTCGGGGGGTACCAGTTCACTGTGATTCGCGCGAGCTTCGCCGTGAGCTGCGGCCTGGCCACCAGCGGCGCCACGCTGTGCTGGGGCAGGAATGACTACGGCGCCCTCGGCGACCCGGCGGTCCCTCAGAGCCCGACCCCGGTCGCCGTGGTTGGTGGCCACCTGTTCGTCAAACTCGGGTCCGGTTGGGACGGGCCGCGGTGCGCGATCGACGGTACCAGTGCCGCCTATTGCTGGGGATTCAACGGCAACGGCAATATCGGCAACGGTCAGGCCTCGCTGGCCCCCGTCAGCGTCCCGACCCGGGCCGCCGGCGGCCTCTCGATAACCGACATCGCGACGGGAGAGGCAACCTGCGCGGCCACCACCGCCGGCCGCGTGGTCTGCTTCGGAAACAACTCGACCGGACAGCTCGGGAACGGCACCTCGGGCCCGCCGGAAATCAACCCCGTCGCAACCCTCCTGCCACCGGGTGTGATCGTTCGGGGCGTTACCGCCGGACAGAACAACGCCTGCGCCGCGACGACGAAGAATCTGGTCTACTGCTGGGGCATCAGTTACGCGGGACAGGGGGGCGACGGCCGGACCGTCGACCACCTGGTGCCGGCGCTCGTCCGGCATCGGTAGGATCTTTCGTGCCCGGAGGGCGCTTGTCTACTCGCCGTTCAGTTACCCTCGTTCTCGGCCTCGCCCTGGCCGGCGCCTCGGTCGCCACCGGGCAGGGCGCGTTCCCCGCGCCGATCGGTGTCCGGGTCCCGGTTCAGCCCACCCCGATCGATGGGATGGGGAAGACCTGGCTGGCGTACGAACTCCACCTCACGAGCTTCGCACCGGTTGCAGTGACGGTCAAGAAGATCGAGGTGTTCGGCGATCAAGGCGGTAAACCGCTCGCGACCTGGTCCGGGGCCGAACTGGGCGCGCTGCGGCTCTGGCCGAACGGAACCCCAGACTCGACCGGGGGGCTCGCCGCCGGCGCCTCTGACGTCGTGTTCGTCTGGTTGCTGCTGCCCCTGGGCGCACATCCGGCCAGGCTCAATCACGTGGTGACTGTGGAGGCGGAGGGCACCAGTCTTGTCATGAACGCGGCGGTGCCGGTGAACGCCCGCGACGATGCCCCGCTCTTCGGCCCGCCCCTCCGCGGGGGAGGCTGGATCGCGGCTTTCGGTCCCGCCAACCCGAACGGCCATCAACGGACCATCATCCCGATCCACGGGCGCGCCGCAGTGGTCCAGCGTTATGCGATCGATTTCTATCGACTGAACGATCGCGGCCACCTGTTCACCGGCGACACGGCACTCAAGAAAGACTACTACGCCTATGGCGCCGAGGTCCTGGCCGTGGCCGACGGCCGGATCGCGGTCGTCCGCAACGACCAGGCGGAAAATGCCACGCCGAGCGAGAGCGAACGGACCGTGCCGATCACCCTCCAGACGATCGGGGGGAACTACGTCATGCTCGACATCGGGCGGGGGCGGTACGTCTTCTACGCCCATCTCCAGACCGGCAGTGTCCGGGTCAGGGTCGGGGACCGCGTGAAGCGCGGCCAGGTGCTCGGCCTCCTCGGCCTCTCCGGCAACACCCCCGCTCCGCACCTCCACCTGCACGTTGGCGATACCATCGAGCCCATCGGCAGCGAGGGCCTGCCGTATCGCTTCGACCGGTTCTGGGTTGAGGGGACCTGCGACCCGCCGCCCGGGTCATGGGGCTGGCCGCAGGGTTGCCGGACCGCGGCTCCGAACCTCCGGCAGAACGAAATCCCGCTCTCGTGGAACCTGATCAGGTTCCCGGATTGACGTTGACTTCCACCGGATGACGTGGCTACGTGGGGTGGATCTGCGCCATCGCGAGGACCCGTTGGCCGTCCGGGGTGAAGGGGCCTCAGTCCCGCGAGCCTGCTTGGTCGCCGCCCCATCGCTGGTCAGCACCTGGCCAGCCCAGTAATAAGGGCTTGAATGGGCGACGCTCCGAATCATGTCCCGCTGGGCCAAGGCCAGTGAGAGCGACGGATCGGCATGGGCCAGGTTTCGATAGAACGACTGGACAAAAATGCCGGCCCCCCCGTCGGAGATTCGCCAGAGGGTGGCCACCACCGCCCGGGCGCCCGCGAACAGAAACGACTGGGCCAAAGTCACGAAATCGTCGCCGCGGGTGAAGATGCCGATCGGGCCCAGTCCGGTCTCGCACCCGGATAGGTAGACCAACGAGGACTTTACTTCGAGGCCGAGGATTTCGTGGACCTCGAGGCGTCCATCGTTGCCGTCCACGGATGGATCGGACAGTCGAAGGTCCATCCGGGAAAAGAGCGGATTGTCCGGATTGAGTACGCCGTGAGTGGCGAGGTGCAGGACGCTGGCCTGACGGCCGGGCTCTCGGGCCGCGGCCTCAGTCGCGTCGGCCCCCTCGATGGTCTCCGCTCCAGGGACGAAACGGGCAATCGCCGCAACCTCCACCGCCGTTCCCGGCAGTTGCTGCGGGAACGGAGCCAGGGCCCGGACCCGTACCGGCGCGACTGGCGGGGTCGAACCCCGCAGCACCACCAACGTCGCGGCCGACGGCGTCGACGAGACCGTCACGTCTTCAACCAGAAAACGTCCCCGGGCCGGGTCCCGAAGCGCCGCAAACGGCAGGTAGCTCAGCATTCCGTGCGGAACGATTACCAAGCGGTCGACGGCGTCCAGCCATCCCGCCTGCCGGAGCGGATCCAGGAGAATCCCGTGGAGCCCGGCCAGGACGGCGGACATTCCCTCCAGTGGACCGGGGCGTCCGGTCAGATCGCGGGCCACCCGAACCCTGGTCATCAGGTCCTCCGGAGCAACCGCCAGGACCGTGTGATGGATGGCATCCCGGGTCACCACGAAGGCCTGAACCCGCTCGGCCCCGATCAGATACTCGACCAAGGCCTCCCGCGGCGCGAGCACTCGCCGCAACTCGGTCACCTCGACGCGCGCCCCGGCCAGCATCGTGGCCGAGCGGGGAGCCTCCGCCTGCCGGGCAAGGGCATCCGAAAATTCTGTCTGCTGGTCTCCCAGTTCGCGCCGGAGCCGACCCCGGAGCCGGCCGGTCTCGAACGAGGCATCGTCGCCCAGCAGGGCGAGCTGCTGTTCCAACTCACCGATCCGCCGAAGCGACCGCTCGCGCGTGGCGAAGCTCGCGAGCAGCGATCTTCGTGGCGTGTCGTCGTCGGAGAGGCCGG
>JANMXA010000201.1:0-54070 GCA_031394255.1 Gemmatimonadota bacterium | reverse complement strand
CGTATTCCACCCGCTCGGCGGGAATGAGCGCGTCCACGCTTGCGATCGGTTGCGACAACGGGTCGGTCCCCTCGGGTGCCCCGACCAGAACGACGGCACCTGGCCGGATCGGCCCCGGAAGCGCCCACCGGGCAACAACCTCGTCGGTCTCTTCCCCGCTGGTCCCAATCACCACCGCCAGGTCGGGACGCTCCGACACCGGCACTGACTCGGGTTGAAATCCCGACGGCTGCCGGTTGACCGAGAACTGGGCATCACGGAGTGCGGACTCGACCTGGTCGGTCAGGTCGCCGGCCGGCCCGATGATCAGGGCCTGCCACCCGAACGCCGACGCCTTGGGTGGCGAGGAGGCCACGGGGAGTCCGAGCGAAGCGGCGGCACGATCGAACATGCTGGCGATGGTTGCCACCGCGTCCCGGAGTCTGGCGATCCCTCCCTGGTCGGGCTCGGGGTGCTCCGCCAGCCATTGTTCGGTCGACCGGGCGATGGCGCTGATGTCGGGGAAGCCGTAACTGCCGCCGGAGCCCGCGAGACGATGGAGCCGGACCTTGAGCGAGGCCCCTGCATCGGGCTCAGCCGCGTTCAGTGCCTCGAGGTCCTTCCGCAGCTCGCCGAGGCGGGCCGGTGCCTCGGCCAGGTATTCGCGCCGCAATTCTTCGAAGAATTCGGCCGCGCCGGTCACGACACCGCCCGTCCAGCGAGGATCAGCGTTCGAACCGCATTGAGGAAGACCGGGTCGGTGCCCCAGTGCCCTGCCACCTGATCGCCCTGTCGAGCCCCCATCACCGCGCCGCGGTCATCGACCACGAACAGGACGGGGTCGCCCGGCCACCCATCCGGCGTCGTGGCGGGATCGACTGCGGCAAAGGGCAGATCGACGGTGCTTGGCGACGCCAGCCAAAGCGTGACTCCGCCCGCGGCGGCCTTGCGAAGAGCGGGCGTCAGCGCCGGGAAGGCGTCTGCCGGGGCCACCAGCATGACTCGGGTTTGCGCCCGGACGATTTCGTGGGACAGGATCTGCAGTACCCCGCGGACCGATACCAACTCGACCAGCGTGGGGCTGGCCGGAACCGAGATAACCGACAGGACGGCTGACAGCGAATCCAGTGACTGCGCCTGGTTGTCGATGATCCGTGCGATCAGGGTTGAGGGCGGCTCCGGGCGGTACCGCTTCGGCCGCCCCTCTTCTACTCTGGCCCCGCCCTTTTTTACCAGCCCCTCCAGGGCACTATATGCATTTGCTCGCGCCAGGCCGGCGGCTCGCGCAATGGCGTACCCTGTTCCCGGCCCTCCCCGAACCAGAACCTCGTACACGAGGCTTTCGGTTGGCGTGAAGCCGAAACCGGTCAGATCGAGTGAAGCCATCGTCAGATCACGCGAACGTGAGTTGCCATCCCAGGAGCCGGGCGATCGATGCCAGTCGGAATGTCACATCGATGACCCGGGATTCCGGCGCCTTGGTCTCTGCCATGAGCGGGTACCAATGGTAGGTGATGGGGTGCCCCGCCTTGGGTTGGGTCTTCAAGGCCTTCGGCTGCCAGATTCCACGCTCATCGCATTCGGAAACCAGCCGGCTCAGGACCTTCATGCCCGAGGGAGAAGACTGCAATGCCCCCAGCTTCGCCAGGAGTTCGATGGTGTAGAGCGCCACCGGAATGTCCTTGGCATTGCCTTTCGAATCGGCCTCGATCGGGTCGCCGAGGAGCAGGGGGGTGGGCTTGAGGGCCCTTTTGCCCAGCATCACCGCATACTCCTTCTTCGGCGCGGGCTGGGCGAGGTATTGCCCAAGTCGCTCAATGAACCCGGCCCGCTCCCGCTGGAGACTCGGAAGCGCCGCGATCATCGCCAGCGAATACCAGGTCGGGGGATGGGCTTCCGGATCGAGGACCGTCTTCGTCGCCACGCGGATGAACGGCTTGTCCGCCAACGGGCTGCGGAGGAAGGTCGACACGTTCGAGGCGATCTTGTGGGCCGCCCCGCGGATGCGGGGATCTTCCTGGTACCCCGCCTCGGCCAGCGCCGCCGTGGCGGCCTCGCGGAACTGCTCCCGAGTCCATTCGCCGGACGGGGGATGGTCCTTGACCGCCTTAAGGTACTCGAACTGGAGCGCCGGGTCGTCGTCCCGCGACAGCAACCGGAACAGGATCCGTTCCGACAGCTTGAAAGGCCGAGCGGACCGACTCAGGCCGAGCTGAAGGAGCCGGCGATGCTGTGGGACGGTCCCGATGTCCTTGATCCCGTCCTTGGCAGAGGCCGCCAAGGCGAGCATGTTGGCGCCCCAGATCCCGGTGTCCTTCTGCTTCCTGGTGATCGCCTGGGTCGTCTTGGCATTGAGGATCGCCTCCGCCAGACTGGACAGGGTTTCGGGCGCAACGGTACCAGGAGGGGCGAACTCCTCGTAGGTCCGAAGCCTGATTGTGTCGTTCCCGTGCTCGAGCAGCCAGCCGAGGGGAACCCGATGATGATTTGGCAGTTCCAGATGAGGCTCCCGCGCTTGAGTTCAGGTGGAGCGAAAGCGGCGCGAAAATAGTAGTTGTTTGTGCGGAATACTAGGGGGCCGGTGTCTTGGAGGGGCAGCGTGGGCTGGAGGCAAAGGCCTTGATCTCCGCCGTAACCGTATCGGGCACTTCAACTTGCGGACGGTGAAGTGCGTTCGGAATGGTGACGAGTCTGGCGCAGGTCAATAGCCGCATGATGCTGTCGGCGATGGCGTAGGGAATCACCGGGTCCCAAGTCCCCCAAAGCAGAAGTACCGGCTGGCGGATGTTCGAGAAATCGGCCCTCAAACCCCGAAAATCGAACTCTTCGAGGACGCTGGCTGCCGATCGGCGATAGCTCGAATCGGTCATCAGCGTGTAGCTGGCGGCTGAATCCGGCTCCCCGAGCCATTCAGGGTCGTGCTCGGGCAGCACGAAGGCCCGGCTCGACAGGTACCAACCGATTGCCCGCGCCTTGCCCGGGTACATTGTGTCCGCGATCCCGGACAGGCCGACATTCCAGCCCGCGGGAGCGATCAGGACGACGGCTACGACCCGGTCGGGTCGGGCGAGGGCCGCGCTGGCCGCCAACTCGCCCCCCATGGAATGGCCGACCATGATGACCGGGCCGGTCGTCCACTGATCGATGAATGCCGTCAGCCGGTTGGTCATCGATCGGAGCGAATAGTCACCGTCCGGCTTCCCGCTTCCGCCGAATCCAGGGAGATCCAGGGCCACCACCTTGTGACCGGTGGCCAGGCCATCCAATACCGCCCGCCAGCCGAACAAGGATTCGCCGAAACCGTGGACCAGCACCAGGGTTGTGTCTCCCGATCCGGCCCGTACTGTCCGGACCCGGGTGTCACCGGCCAGGAGCCACTCGGCCTGGTGGACGGATTTCCGGCTTCTCGGGCGGTCCAGGACACCGACCAGCAGTGCCAGGACGCCGAGCGCCGCCCACCACCAGGTGACCCTCAGGGAACGGGGCATTCGAGGAGCGTGATCGGGCCGGGGTTTCGTCCGTCGATTTCACTGGTCAGTAGCAGGGTGCGGCCGTCCCACCAGGTGACCGCTTCGCCGAGAGGCTCGAGGCCGGCAATATCGCATGAGGCTGTCGGCTGATCCGGGAGCATCGAGGCGGGATTGGATCGCCTGAATAGGTGGACCTCACGGTAGGTTCGGACCGCAAGCCAGGTCTCATCGGGCGAGAGCGCCGCGTCGGTGACCAGCGAGGCCAACAGCAGGTTGGTCGAGATGGGCAGCGTCCAGAACGGCTTGGCGACCAACCGACCTGCCTGCCAGGCGTCCTTCGGAATCCAATAGGCCGTCACCGGTCCCTGGCGGCCCTTGCTGATGATCGCCAGATCGCCGTTGCGGGTGGCCACCACGGACTCGGCATCTCGGGGTCCGTTCGCATAACGAACGGCGAGGGCCGCTGTGGGGCGGGCGGCCTTGCGGAGCAAGGCACTGTCGTCGGGCTCCGGGACCTTGTAGATGACGACGGCAGGCCGGACGGCCCGATTGTCGCCGATGTCGGCGACGTAGAGGCACCACTCAGCGTCACCGCAGGGGCCGCTGGTCAACGCCTCCCAGTCGACATTGGGCACCGGGAGACTGACAAACCCGCGGACCACGCCGGTGGTATCGACGAGGAAGAGGGTCGGAGCATTGCCCGAGTCGTTGAGGGTCCAGAACAGGCCGGGATGCAGCCTGCTCATTGTGGCGCCCGAGCTTTCGAGCACCGGCGCTGATCGGAATGCGCCTGGCTGGCGGACCTGCACTGGGCGTCTGACGGGCGGCCTCGCGAGCCCTGTTGACGGTGCCGGCCCGCACGCCGCAAGGACCGCAACGCCAAGCATGATACGGTTCACAGACCGAACACGAACAGGGTGCCCCCCTGGTTCGTGGTCCGGCTCAGGTCGGGGTAGGCTCCGTTGCCTCCCAGTCCCAGCCAGCCTCCGAATCCGGAGAGGACCGCCAGGTACTGCTTCCCGTCGGGTCCGAGGTATGTCATCGGGCTCCCGACAACCCCCGACGGAAGCTTGAACTTCCACAACTCGAGTCCCGATGTCTGATTCACCGCCTTGAGCCAGCCATCCATGGTACCGTAGAACACCACGCCGCCGGCCGTTACCAGCGCCCCCCCGGTTACCGGGTAGGTCTCTTGGACTTGCCACGCCACCGTGCCCGTGGCCGCATTCCAGGCAATGAACCGCCCCCGGTTGATCCCGGGGCCGGGCCCCACCTTGATGGTGGCGCCGAGGAAGGGTTTGCCGGGGGTGAACAGGGCGGAGCCGGAAGTCAGTTCCATGCAGAGATTGGTGGTCGGAACGTAGAACATGCCGGTTGAGGTGGAGTAGGCGGCCGGCTCGTATCCCTTGGCGCCGATCGCCGCAGGACAGATGCCGGCGGTCTTGGTCGGTCCCTGGGCGTATCGTGACTCGACGACCGGGTAGCCTTCGTTCGGGTCCACCCGGCTGGCCCAATTGGCGGGGCCAAATCGCTCGGCGATCAGTAGCTGTCCGGTGAGCCGGTCAAAGGTGTAGGCGAAACCGTTGCGATCGAAATGGACCAGCGCCTTGACCGGCTTGCCGGCCATGGTGAGGTCGGCCACGATGTACTCGTTCGAGCCGTTGTATCCCCATTGGTCGTGCGGCGTAATCTGATAGGCCCAGCGGACGTGCCCGGTCGCTGCCGACCGGGCAAACACCGTCGAACTCCACCGGTTGTCGCCCGGTCGCGCCGAGGCGAGATAGCTGGCGGGGCGGTCGGTACCGTAAAAGATCAGATCGCTCTCGGCGTCGTAGGACAGCCACCCGGACGCGGTGGCCCCGCCGCGCTTCCAGGTGTCGTCCGGCCAACTCGACAGGCCCAGATCCCGACCCCGATACGACGGGAACTGGGAATTCACGGGCCCATCGATCAGCACTTCGGTGTCGGGACCGGTGTGATAGGCGCGCCAGACCAGTCTGCCGGTGTTGGCATCGTACGCGGTGAGCGAGCCTCGCACCCCATAATCGCTGCCGGCGGTGCCCACGATGACCAGGTCCTTGACGACCAGCGGCGCACCCGGCATGGTGGCGCCGGTCTTTCCGTCCGCGTTCTTGACTCGCCAGACCTCTCGTCCCGTCATGGCGTCGAGGGCCGCCAGTTCGCCGCTCAGCAACGGGACCAGGACCTTGCCGCTCGGGTGGTAGGCCAACCCGCGGCTGCCGACGTCGCAGCAGCCGGTTGCTGGCGCCACCGGCGGCGGCGTGGTCGGAATGGAGTAGCGCCACAGCACCGGAACGCCGGCTCGGCTCAAGTCGAGCGCGAAGACCGCGTTCGGGAAGGGCGAGTGGACGAACATCACCGAGCCGACCACGAGGGGGGTGCCCTCGTGGGCGCGGAGTTGGCCGGTGCCGAAGGTCCAGACCGGTTTCAGCGATGCGACTGTGACAGTCGTGATCTGGCCCAGAGGACTGAAGCGGGTCAGACCGGGATCGCGTCCGGCCGAACGCCACTCGCCTGGAAGCAGGGTGTCGGATGCTGGCGGAGCAGGACGCTGGCCCGCCGGGGGTCGCTGGCCCGAGGTCGGCAACGAACCCCAAATGGTCAACAGAATCGCTCCAACTGCCGCCCGCATCATGATCCGCCTACCCTTGAGTGCCAGTGAAGGGTATTCAGCTCCCCTCGCCCGTCAACCGTCTGTTTGAGGAAGTTCCATGGACATCACCGCAGGGCTGCTCCGCGATGCCGCTGAACGCTCGATTCGCTACCTCGATACCATCGGCGCGCGATCCGTGGTGCCTACCCCCCTGGCCATCGCCAATCTTGCCGGTTTTGACGAACCGCTGGCCGATTCTGGTGCTCCTGCGGCAGAGGTGCTGGCCTGCCTTGACCGGCTGGGGTCACCCGCCACCGTCGCCTCGGCAGGCGGTCGCTTCTTCGGGTTTGTGACCGGCGGCGCCCTGCCGGCGACGGTCGCGGCGAATTGGCTTGCAGCGGCCTGGGACCAGGAAGGTGGTATGTGGGCCAGTTCACCCGCATCGGTGGCGATCGAAGCGACGGCCCATCGGTGGCTCATCGAGCTGATCGGTCTGCCCGACGGCACGGCCAGCGCGTTCGTGACCGGGGCGACGGTTGCGAATCTGACCGCGCTGGCGGCCGCCCGGAGCGCGGTGCTCGCCGCCGCCGGATGGGACGTCGAGGCGGACGGCTTGATCGGAGCGCCTCCGCTCACGGTCCTGGTCGGTGCTGAGGTCCATCCAACCGTGCGCAAAGGGCTTGGGATCCTTGGCCTGGGGCGCAATCGCGCCGTTGAAGTCGAAACCGACCGCCAGGGGCGGATCCGCCCGGACCGGATTCCCAGGATCACGGGGCCGACCATCGTCTGCACTCAGGTCGGTAACGTGAACTCCGGCGCCGCCGATCCGGTCGCGGCCGTGTGCGACCGGGTCCACCCGGACGGCGCCTGGGTTCATGTCGATGGCGCCTTCGGTCTGTGGGCGAGAGCCGCGGAGAGTACCCGAGGGCAAGTGCTTGGGGTCGAGCGGGCGGATTCCTGGGCCACCGATGCCCACAAGTGGCTCAACGTGCCCTACGATTCCGGGCTCGCGTTCGTCCGGCGGGGAGAATTGCTCCGCCGGGCCATGGCGCTCACCGCCGCCTACCTGCCGGTCGCGACCGGGCGCCAACCCGACCACTACACGCCCGAGCTGTCCCGCCGCGCCCGCGGGGTCGAGGTCTGGGCTGCGCTCCGGTTCCTTGGCCGGGCTGGTGTCGCGGACCTGGTCGAGCGCTGCTGCCGGCATGCCAGGCGGTTCGCCGCCGGGCTGGCCGCGGCCGGCCACCGGGTCATGAACGACGTGGTGCTGAATCAGGTCGTGGTCAACTTCGGATCGCCGGAGGTGAACGACGCCATCGTCGCCGCTGTGCAGGCCGACGGCGAATGCTGGTGCGGCGCCACGACCTGGCGCGGCGAGCGGGCGATGCGGATCAGCGTGTCGTCGTGGGCGACCACCGACCAGGATGTCGAACGGAGCCTAACGGCGATTCTCGACGCGGCCCGCCGGTGCGGTGCGAGCCGCTGACGCCGCCTGGGCGTCGGTCCGGAAGATGGCGGCGTCGTACTTCGATCCGGGGTGCCAGAGCACCCATGACGTGACGCCCAGCCCTTCGGCCGCCCGAATCTGTTCCTTGACGTGGTAGGGCGTGTATCGGGGCTGTCCCAGGGTGAACGCCTGGAGGTAGGGCCGGATCTCCGCGGTGCGGCCCGGTAAAGCGGCCGACCGTCGCTGGCCGTCCTGCAAGGCCCGCCGGACCATTTCGTACGGCGCGCTGTTGGGCCGGCTCATGCCGTAGACGCCGTGGCGGTAGTGACTGGGGTACACCATCGGCAAGACCACGTCGGCCGACGTGACCAGATCTTCCCAGAGTTGGCCGATTCCCATGTCGTCGACGGCTGTCGTCGTCAGGCCAAAGATGTCGATCGTGAACGGGACCCCAAACGCCCGGGTTCGGCTGCCCAGGAGCTTGAGATTGCGGGCGATTCCGGACCGGACCGTTTCATTATCGCGTCGCGCGGCGAACACCGCGGTCGCCATCCGGCTCTTCGGTTCGTCAGGGAACCGAACGTAGTCGTATTGGATTTCCTCGAACCCCAGGGCCGCGGCTTCCCGGCCGAGCTGCGATGCGTAGACCCAGACCGAATCGTTGAACGCATCGACCCAGGCCGTGCCCTTGCGGTCGGTCCAGATTCCCCCATCCCGGGTCCGGATGGCCCAGTCAGGTTTTTCCCGGGCCAGCAACGGATCCTTTGCGACAACGATCCTGGCGATGGCCCTGATTCCGTGCGCCTTGAGCGTCACCAGGCGCCGGGCCGCATCGCGGGCCCGGAGTGCCTTGTTGGCCCCGATAGCGATCGCGGTCGGGACAGTGGATCGATACGTGAGGAATCCGGTGTCGTCCTTGACGTCAATTACCAGGGCGTTGATTTCGGTCGAGTCCGCGAGTGCGACCAGGCGATCGAACCGGGAACTGCCAAACGCCCAGGCGTTGACGTACAGCGCTCGCCATGGAGCCTGCCGCGCCCCTGTCGTTGAATCCGTGGCTTGGGCCCAGGCAGATGTGGCGAGCAGGAGCCCCGCGGTGAGGAGGGCGCCGATCAATCGGGTTTCTTGACGGGGCATCCGACCGCATCAACGGGAGTACCGCGTGGAGTGCCGGGGCAGCGGTCGAGGCCATCGAAAACGCCGTCCCCGTCGGTGTCGGTGGGGCACCCGCGCTGGTCGACCAGCGCCCCCCGCGGTGTTACCGCACAGCGGTCACGGCGGTCCGGGACCCCATCCTGGTCGGAATCCAGGTCGGCGACGGTCGAGACCGCCATCGCCGGGCGCCGGAGAAACGACAGTCCGAAGCTCGCGCCGGGAGAACTGTAACCGTACGCCGACCGTGACCGGATGCTGCCCTCGAACCGCAGCGACACGAGCCCGCCGATCGGGACGCGGAAACCGGCCGCGCCGGTCATGGCCGCGTGTGAGGAACACGGCATCGTTCCGAAGAAGCAGCCGCTCTGGAGCAGCTTGCCATATCCGCCGCGGAGGTAGAAACTGCCCGGTCCGGCTGGAATGTTGTAGAGGATGCTTGCCGCGACATGCAGCAACTGGAAAGTCTTGTCGGAGGCCGGCTGGTGGGGATTGCTGTAGGCTATCTCGCCTTCGATTTCGGCGTGGCCCGGCAGGTACAGGCCGAGACGGGTTCCGACGCCGAACGCGCTGAGGGCGTTCATGGTCGATGTCTTGCCGTGCCACGTGCCCAGGGCGGCGAACTCCACCGCCCCTGCTCGCTGGGCAAACGCCGGTACCACCCACCCGGCTGTCGCAAGACCAACCATCAACCATCCGAGCCGCATGCCTTTATAGATAGGACACTTACGCGCCAATGACAAGAAGAATCCCCCTTGGCCGGACCGGGATCCTCCACTAGCATACGGCGGCCCAGAACCCATGACGGAGGCTTCCCCGTGCGAGTTACGATCCAGTTCTGCGTTCAGTGAAACTACGAGCCCCGAGCCGCCAGGCTGGCGGCTGAGCTCAAGCAGGCCCATCCAGGTGTTGAGGTCTCGATGGTGCCGTCTTCCGGTGGCGTCTTCGAAGTCACGGTCGACGGCGCCCTGGTGTTCTCGAAGCGGGCCGAGAAACGGCACGTGGAGCCGGGGGAGGTAGTCGAACGGATCGCCGCCTTGCGGCACAAGCAACCTTAGGACGAGGCGAACTCGATGCGGATTGCGATCTCCACCGGTGGCGGCGACGCACCGGGGCTCAACGCGGTGATCCGCGCTGTGGTGTTGTCGGCTCACCAACGGGGATGGCAGTGCTTCGGGATCCGGCGCGGCTATGACGGGCTCTACCGACGCGGTGGTGCCCACACCTTCGCGTACGCCAAACCGTACGATGGGCCCGACCGGCGCCGGGGTGAGCCCCGCGGCGGCCTGGTCGCCTTGGGGCCCGATCAGGTCCGCGGCATCACCCATCTGGGCGGAACCATCCTCGGCACCACCAACCGCGGCAACCCATTCCGGTGGCCCACGCTGCTTCCGGATGGTACCGTGCAGGAGATCGATCGCTCGGACGAACTCATCGAGGCCTTCAAGGCCAAGAAGCTCGATGCCCTGGTCGCGATCGGTGGGGACGGAAGCCTCGGCATCGCGCATGGCCTCTGGCAAAAGGGCATTCCGGTCGTCGGCGTTCCGAAGACGATCGACAATGACGTGGTCGGTACCGAGTCCACGTTCGGTTTCGACACGGCGGTTGCCACCGCGACCGAAGCGCTCGACAAGCTGCACACCACGGCTGAGAGCCACGACCGCGTCATGGTGGTGGAGTTGATGGGTCGCTACGCCGGATGGATTGCGCTCCACAGCGGTCTTTCCGGCAGCGCCGACGTGATTCTCATTCCGGAGATTCCATTCGACATCGAAAAGGTGTGCGAGAAGATCCGGGCTCGCGAACTCGCCGGCCGAAATTTCTCGATCGTCGTGGCGGCCGAAGGCGCCCGGCCCAGAGACGGCAAAGTCGAACTGCTGGAAGAAGCGAAGAAGGGGTCGGTCGAGCGGCTGGGAGGGATCGCCTCGCGGATCGCGGCGGCGATCACCGACCGAACCGGTAAGGAGACCCGGAGCCTCGTTCTCGGTCACCTGCAGCGGGGTGGCTCACCGACGACATTCGACCGGCTGCTGGCGCTCCGGTTCGGTTCGGCCGCGGTTCGGGCGATCGGCGAGGGTTCGTTCGGGACGGTGGTGGTCTTCACACCGCCAACGGTGAGTCGCCGGCCGATCACCGATATCATGGGCAAGCAGAAGACCGTACCGCTCGACAGCGGCATCATTCTGACGGCCCGGAACCTCGGGATCTCTTTCGGCGACTAGGCTTTGACGAAGGGAGCCGGCGGACCACTGAGGGCCGATGCGGATCCCGGCCGCCACATGACCTGCCGTTCGATCATCCCAGCCACTTCGACATCCTTCTCGGTCACGCCTCCGGCGCTGTGAGTGGAGAGGGTGACCGTAACACGAGGCCAGCTGACCAGCACGTCGGCGTGGTGGTCGGCCGCCTCACAAATGAATCCGATCGCGTTGGCTACCAGCATTGACCCCCTCCAGCCGTCGGTCTGGTACGTTCGGCGGAGCGTGTTCGCCTCCAACACCCAGGCCGTTTCCGGACCGAGCGCGAGCCTGATTGCGGCAGGTGTCAGGGTCGGTTCCATTATCGATTCCTCGTCTCGAGCCGGTACCGGCCGCTCTGGCCCGGGCTCTCTTCGACGTCCACCAGAATGGCCCTCATGCCGCGGCAGCCCGCGATCACCAGTCCGTCAGCGACGGCGTTCGCAAGGTATTCCGCCAGCAACTCGGCCGTGGTGTCGGATACCGGTACCAGCGCCACATGGGCCGTCGGGAAGACGAATCGCCGCGCCCCGCGGTACTCCACCACCGTCGCTTCACCTTCGCCGGCGATCCGGACGGCTGGGTTTCGCGCCGGCACCAGGACGCGATGGTCGATCGCGTCAATCACGGGTCTGAGTACCATCTTCACGAGCGCGAAATCTACGACGAAACCGGTCGTCCGGTCCACGTCGCCCTCCACGATCACTGTGACGACGTAATTGTGGCCGTGAAGGGCTTCGCACTTGTGCCCGGGGATGGTGAGAAAATGGGCCGCGGAGAACGTGAGGTAGTCCTTGGACACCGAGACGGAGAACACCCCCGGGGATCGTTCGGATGGCATGTTCACTCGGCATCCCCCGATATGATCTTCCGGCCGATGATCTCCTTCATGATTTCGTTTGCCCCGCCATAGATCATCGCCACGCGATTGTCGGTAAAGAGCCGGGAGATCGGGTATTCCTGCATGTACCCGTACCCTCCGAACAACTGGAGGCCGTGGTCCGCCACTCGCTGGGCCATCTCGGTGCACCACCACTTGGCCATCGAGGCCCGTTCGGTGGTCAGGGTGCCGGCGATCAGCTCCGTGATGCACTGATCGACGAATGACTGGCCAAGCTCGACGTCGGTCAGCATTTCGGCCAGGACGAAGCGGACGTGCTGCAGGGCGCCGAGCTTCTTGCCGAAAGCCTCCCGCTGGCGGCAATGCGCCGCTGTCAGGTTGAGAGCCGCCCGCGCGGACGCGACGGCGGCGACGGCGATGCAGAGACGTTCGACCGGAAGGTTCTGCATCAGGTAGGCGAAGCCCCGGCCTTCTTCGCCGAGGCGGTTGGTCGCGGGAACCCGGACATCGTGGAAGAACAGTTCGGCTGTATCCTGGGCGTGGAGGCCGATCTTTTCCAGGACCCGGCCGCGCTCAAAGCCCGGCATGCCCGCTTCGACCACCAGAAGGCTGATCCCCTTATGGCCGGCGGAGGGGTCGGTCCGTGCCACCACGATGACGAGATCCGCGATCGATCCGCTGCTGATGAACGTCTTCTGTCCGTTCACGAGGTAGTGGTCACCCTGGCTGATGGCGGTGCTCTGGATTCCCTGCAGATCGCTTCCGGCGGCCGGTTCGGACATGGCGATGGCGGAAATCAGCTCCCCGCGGACGCACCCGGGCAGCCAGCGGGACTTTTGCTCGGCGTTGCCATGCTTGCTGAGATAGGGAACCACGATGTCGGTATGCAGCGGGAACGCCACCCCATTGACCACGGCGAGGGCCAACTCCTCGGCGATGACCACGTTGTATCGGTAGTCGGTCGCGCCGCTGCCGCCGTATGCCTCGTCGACGTCCATGCAGAGGAACCCCTGCCGCCCCGCGGAGGCCCAGACGGAGCGGGGAACCTGGCGAGCTTTTTCCCATTCCGAGTGGTGCGGCCGCAGTTCACGTTCGACAAACGCACGGAAGGCGGTGCGGAAGGTCTCATGCTCGGGCTCGAACAAGGGACGGGTCACGGCGGTATCCCGGTGGTGGGCGGAACGGCTCGGGCGAACGGGCGTAAGGTATCGTCGGGGCACCAATAGGCCAACCGGCCTTACGGATCGCGGAGTCCGGGTGTCCGGCGTCCATTGGGGGTGACACTCAATTTGCGGATCGGAAATGACAAGGCGTTATATGACAATGGTTTAGGTAATGGCACGTCGCTCGCATGGGGTTGTGCGGAGACGTCATCACGTTTTTCGCATTCGGCAGGAGGTCACATGAACGGTCGTCAGTTGGTCTTCGGTGTCGGTATCGCCTCGATGGTTCTGACGGGTGCCCCGGATTCAGCACGAGCTCAGCGGGTGGGCGCGGACATTCGGATCGGCGACGGCCCGGTGGTTGGAACCATTCACATCGGCGACCGGTACGGGTATCCCCGGCCTCGGCGGGTCATCTACGAACGAGGCTATTCCAGCCGGATCAACGTTCGTTACGACCGTGGCTGGCGGCCCTGGAAACACCGGGATGCCCGGCTCGTAGTTGTCTACTACGACCGTGATGATGACGAGTACTATGGCGACTACCGTCGGGGTCTTGAAGAGATTCGGGTGTATCAGGACGGAGACCGCTTCTACCGATTCGATGATCAGGATTACCGTCGTGAAGGCTGGTATCAGCGTGACAATGGCCGGTGGGAACACGATCGGGACTGGGATCGAGACCATCGCCGGGACCGAGATCGCGATGATCGGTGGCGCGACTGGGATCGCGACCGGAATCGGGATCGGGATCGAGATCGAGACCGAGATGACGACGACCGCGACCATCGGCATCACTAGCGCGTCATTACAGAGTTAGGACGGGTCGGCCACCCTTCCCCACGAGCCCCCTTGCTCGAGATCGGTCGGCCCAGTAAACCCGAGGCTCCCAGCCAAGGGTACAGACAACCCCGCGACGGCGGGGTTGTTTGTTTATTCCACCGGTGGCATGAGATTTCAGCTGGGGTAACACATCCGGAGGCGGCAATGCTGGTTCTGGAATTCACCATCGTTTCATGTCTGATGTCCCAGCCGGGGCCGACCACGGCCCGGGCGGCCGGCGATTCACTCGTCCGCCTGTTCGAGGGGGGAAAGACCTGGCCCAGTTCGTCGAAGGAGCGCGGGCCCGCAGGGAGGCCTGGCGTGACAACTACGCGGATGGGCGGCCTGATTCGGCGCTGGTGGAGCGGGTCCGCGCCGCGGGTCCGTGGCGGATCGTGGCCGTGGCAGAGGACTGATGTTTCGATTCTGTCAACACCCTGCCGTATCTTGTCCGACTGGTCGAGGCCGTGCCCGCCATCGAGATCAGAATCATCAGTTCGACGGAGGGCCGTTGGCTGATGCAGCGCCACCGGACGCCGGACGGGCGTGCGGCAAGATTGCGGGCGTGGGTCGCGGAAAACAAGCCGAAGGTGAGCGAGTCCGCGTTCCAGGATGGCAAGGCTGCATGGTATCGAACGGAGCGAGGGCGCGAGACGACCGGAGAACTGGTTGAGTTGCTGGGGGCGGCGGCTCGTGGCGAGGGTCATTGTCCTTGATGATCAGGGTATGCTGATCACCAGCCCGCTTACCGCCGCCCCGTCGACCTTTGACGCCATCTCGAATCGAAGCGGTGGGTTGGGGATGCCGAGTCTGGCCGCCGTCGCGGGATCGACCCTCAATTCGTACTCACCAGGCTTGATGCCCATCGCGTAGAAGTCACCGTCGCTGAATGTCACGATCGTCCGGGTCCGTCCGGTGGGGAGTTGAGTGAGGGTCAGGGTGATTCCGGCGACCCCCACGGACCCCGTTGCCCTGACCACTCGGCCATCAATCACGCCGCCTGGCACCACCGGGATATCGACAATTCGATATCGGTTCGGGGTCGGCTCCACAGCGACGGCAGCCTCGTTGGGGACCCAGAGCGGCGAGGCGAGGCTCGCGGAATCCACCGCGATCACGGCTCGTTCGTATGGGGTGACGTTCCACAGGTGGTACTCCCCCTTGGTGTCCGAGAAACGCGTTTCCATACCGATGCTGACCCGGACGTTCGCCAGCGGGGTCTCGCCCTGGTCGAACAGGCCATTGCCGTTCGTGTCGAGGAAGACCCGGCCGGCGATCCCGGCTCGTTCGAGCGAAGGGCCGGCGGAGAGGCGGAGCTGACTGGTCTCGCGGTTATACAGCACGGATCCCTGCACGAACTGCGTCGCAATCGTTTGGCCGCCGGCGCGGGTGAGGCCAGTGATCGCCCGGACGGTCGCCAGATTGGCGGCCATGTTGAGTGCGAATGTCCGGCCCTGGAGGCGGCTCCAGCCGCCGCCGGCTTCGATGCGGATACTGCGACTGATGTTTCTGGCTGCGTAGGCGTTCACCGTGACCGGTCGAAGCCGCGCTCCGGTCTCGATCAGGGTCCGAGCCGTGAACTGCCCGAAGAAACGGCCGAGTTTCGGCAGCGGGAGCAAGAAGGTGTTGAGCTCGAGGGTTGTCTCCCCCGAGGTGGCCGCGACGGAATTCCGAGTCCGTCGCCAGCGGACTGCCGGCAGCAGCTGGACCTGGCGCCACTGATAGGACGCGCCGAGCCGGCCGCTGGTCGAGGTGGCCGATTCGGTTCGGACCACATCCACGCTGCCATCGAGATAGAACGAACCCAATCCGTCCACCGGCCGATAGAGGCCGCTCAGGGTGAACTGGCTCGTTCGGCCGTCGGGGGTGAGGATCGGCGAGCGAATGCCCTGGGCGAATCGGTTGGCTTCGGCCGTAATCATCAGTCGAGTGTTCGGCTCGTACCGCAGGCCGATTCGGGCGACGGCGTCGGCCACCAGTTCGCCCTGTACGCCGAAGGCGTTCCCGACGCTTCCGGTGACGGTTGCGTACGGGTGAAAGAGATTCCCTAGCGAATCCGGGCGCCAGAATTGATCGATGCCGGCCCCGACCGTCCACCGATTCGACAGGCCGTACTTGAGGTCGATGTTGCCAGTGGCGCCACACCGATCGGTTCGGCAGGCTCCCGCCGAGACGGCGTACTCGAACCGTCGTCTCGGGAGGCGGCCCGATTCGACGCGGTAGTTCCGGTTGAAGCGGCGGACTTCCCCGAAGGGGCCGTAGGCGATGAAATCGACCGGGTTCTCACCGTAGGCGATCGGGGCGTCAATGGAAAACCGGCCGAGGGCGTTGACGGAGTCGAAGGCGATCATCCGGCCGCCGCGGAACGCTTCGACCTGCCAGCCTGGGCCGAGGTCGCCGGTGAAAGCGACCTCGCCGATCTGGTTGGGCCGCAGAAATGGAGTGTTTCCGAAACTCACCCCTCGGAGGTTCCGGGGACGGGGACCTCCGCTAATGCCGTCGCCGAGCCGGATCTGGGTGAGCCAGGGGCTGTCCCGCCTTACGATCGACCACGCCGCATCGGTGCGGAGTCCGGTGCGTCCGCCGGCGGACTGGTTCTGGAGCGTTGCGGTGAAGGAGCCGCCGAGGACGTCGAGTCCCAGGGCTGTGGAGTAGGCTGCCTCGCGAATCGGGCGGCCGCTTGGTGCGTAGACGCTGTAGTCGACGACCATCCCGTCCACACGGTGGCGAGGCCCTTCGATCAGACGCTCGGGGACAAACCGGGTATCGCCCAACTCCTGTTCCCGGCGACGGCGCCAATCCCTGGTGATCCGGCTCGCGATCGGCAAGCCAGAGGCATCGACGGCGGAAATGGTGAGATCAATCCAGTTGACGTTCCATTCGACGCCGAGGGCGCTACCGAGCGGTCCGAGGGCGAGGTAAACCTCCCCGTCCCGGGCGAGGACTTCGGTCGAATCGAGGGTTCGGATCAGCCGGCCGGTGGTGAGACGGAGCCGGTCCGCGTCGACGGTGAAGGCGGTGCCGGCCGGCTCGATCACGGCTTCGATCGACCGGGGCGTTCCGCCGGTCTGACGAATCTCCGCGAGGGTCAGCACCTGACTGACGGGGAGCAGCGCGGTGGTACCGATCCGGTAGGCCATGACGGTCCGGGAGGTGAGGCGGCCGAGGGCTACTTCGACGATGACCGGCTCCGCGGTGTCTCGCGCAACCGGTTGCACCAGGGCGGGCGTGAGAGCGCCTAACGCGAGGCCCAGAACCGCGGTGATCATGGCAGGGTGACAGCGACCTGGGCGTCCTGTGGCCTGGCCGGGAGAATCTGTTCCGGCGGCAGGTCGGTTCTCTCCGGCACGAGTGCCAGCTTGAACCGGTAGCGGCCGGCGGGGAGGCCACCGACGCCGAGGTTGAACCGGGGGTCGATGTCGTTGTAGACCGCGAGCGGGACCGAGAAACTCGCCACGACCTGATCCTTGTCGTTGATCAGCGTGCCGCGGGCGGTGCCGACGAAAGCCGCGTTGCCCTGGCGGACGAGCCGGGCCCGAATCTGGAGCGAGTCGCCGAGCCGGGTGACGCGGGGTGTTTCAACGGCAATGCCGGTCGTGACCGCGCCTTTCCGATACTGGAGGGGAATGATGGTGCGAACTTCGAGATCGAGCCCGACCTGGATTCCGGCGGGCAGAGAGTCGGTCGTTCCCACCTCCACTTTGCCGCCCTTGGCCGTGATCATGATCCGGCTCCAGTACTCGCCGTCGGCCAGGTTGGCGGGCGGCCGGGCGAGGAGGCGGACCGTCTGGCGTTCGAGCGGGCCGAGCATGGTGCGGCGCGGGTAGGCGTCGATCCACTCGGCGGCCGACCGGGGGGAGCCCTCGGCCGGGGTGGTGAGCTGAAAATCGCCGGTCGAGTCGGTGACGGGGAAGCCGAAGAAGGTGGTGATCCTGATTTCGGACGGAGTCGAGCTCGGGTTATAGAGCGTAATCGACGTGCTTCGGGTGCGGTGGTCGATCACCACGGCGTGCGGGGCCACGAGCACGCCCTGCGCCACGAGCGGAGCGGAGGCACCGAGTGCGAACAGGGCCGACGTCAGGAGGCGGCGCATCAGAAGATGGTCACCGTCATCACGACGGTGTTGCTGTAGCTGCCGACCCGCTGGGCCGCGGCGGGTGTGACCCGCCCGCCAAGCCAGACATTGGCGTCCACGCTGCTCGTCATGGTGAAGGTGGCCGTGGTGTTCGGGTTGAACGACACGGGGTTGCTGGTTGGGGCCGTTCCCTTGGCCATCGCATCGCTGGTTCCGAAGGTGATCGGCATGGTGGCGCCGCTCGGCCCGTTCAACTGGGTCGGCAGCGTGAACTGAATCCGGATCCGTGTTCCGAGGGCCGGCGTCTTGAAGTAGAATTGTCCGCTGCGGGTCGGATCGCTGGCGGTGACCGTTGCCGCGACGCCCTGAATGACCGTGCCAAAGTCGAGATCCCGGATGCCTTGGACCACGAGCTGCGCCGAGCAGGGCGCAGTCTCGATCGCCAGAGCGACCAGAGCGAGGATCAGCGGTCGAGGCATCGGAGGCAGGGGCCGGAGCGCAAAGGCTCACGGAACGCGGCGTGGCTGGAAACATAGCCGTGGGCCGGGTCCGTGAGCCGTTACGCGAAAGGCCCGAGCTCAGAAGTAGGTGAGGGTCAGCGTCACAAGGTTCGTGTAGCTGCCGACTGCCTGGGCCGCACCTGGCGTGACGGTAGCGCCCACGAAGACCCAGAGCCGACCGGCGCCCGCGACGTTGCCGAACGCGGTGGCGGTGGTCCCGGCCATGCTGGCGATCGTCGTGCAGCCGCTCGAATTCACGGCGGCCGACTGGTTGTAGCAGCCGGTCCAGGTCCCGATAGGCAGGTTGTTGGCGCCGCTGGTCAGATTGGCCGGCAGGGTGAAGTTGACGTTTACGTTGGCGCTGGCGGTGCCGGTGGCGTCGAAGCGGCCCGCGGCCGCGGCGGTTTCGGAGATGGACTTGGCCGTTCCCTGGATCACGATGCCGAAATCGAGATCCTGGCCGTTCGTGATGGTGATCGGCTGCCGGACGAGTGCCTTGGCGTTGATGGTGCCGCTGGTCTGGGCGGCGGCCGAGCCAGCCAGGCTCAAGCTGGCGAGGACTGCGACCGATACTGTAGTGAAGAGACGCATTGTGCCCTACTCCCTTTGTCTGATGGTTCGGGTTCGCTTGCCGTTCACGGGGAGTGGCCGCTCCCCGGACTGATGGAGGGGTAGGGCAACCAGTATGCCAGCCGAGTGCGAGTGTCTGCACTTTGGTCGGTTGATTTATAAACACGTACCTAACTTCATGATTTTAAGTGGTTTGTGAGTCTTGATTTGTGTTCTGTTTTTGTCGTTATGGTCATGGTTCTGTGCCGGATGGGTCTGGCGGACCCCCGGCCAAAAGGCCCCAAATGCATTTTCCTGACCGATTGCGAGCCCGGGTCTCCGGGGCGGTTCTAGGCCTGGCCTTGGTCGGTGCCGGGCGGCTAGAAGCGCAGGCCTCCCGGCCATTGACGGTCCGGGTGCAGGTGGTTCAGGCCGGGGTGACCGGTGCGGTTCTCTCGGCGGGTCGGACGCTCGTGGCGGGTCGGGGGGCCGGCCGACCGACGCGGGCGGATGTCGGGGTCGCCACAGTTGCGGTGGCGGCGGATCGGCGGGCGGTTCTCACCATTCAATATTTCCGAAACTAGGGCCACTTCTCAGCCGGTCATTCCCGGGCGATCTTCCCGCCATGAGCCGGCAGGTCACTCCGCTCGATGCCCTCGAGGCGGAATCGATATTCATCATCCGCGAAGTTGCTGCTGAATTCGCCCGGCCGGTGCTGCTGTTCTCCGGCGGGAAGGATTCGAGCGTCATGCTCCATCTGGCGCTCAAGGCGTTTCGGCCGGGGCGGCTCCCGTTCGCGGTGATGCACGTGGACACCGGTCACAATTTCCCAGAAGTCATCGCCTATCGGGATGGCCAAGTCGGTTTGGCGGGGGTCCGGCTGATCGTCGCCTCGGTCGAGGAGTCCATTCAGCGGGGCCGGGTCAGGGACGATACCGGTCCACGGGCCAGCCGGAACCGGCTCCAGACCGTGACGCTGCTCGACGCGATCGCGGAGCATCGGTTTGACGCCGTCTTCGGGGGCGCTCGCCGGGATGAGGAAAAGGCCCGCGCGAAGGAGCGGGTCTTCAGTTTTCGCGACGAGTTCGGGCAGTGGGACCCCAAGAACCAGCGGGCGGAGCTGTGGTCGCTCTACAATGGGCGGCACCGATCGGGCGAGCACATCCGGGTCTTTCCGCTCTCCGACTGGACCGAACTGGACATCTGGCGGTACATCGAGCGGGAGGCGATTGTGCTGCCGTCGATCTACTACGCCCACCGGCGCCGGGTCTTCCGCCGGGACGGAATGTGGCTGGCCGAGACGGCATTTCTCGCCGCCGGCCCGGGTGAGGTGGTGGAGGAACGGCTGGTCAGGTTCCGGACGGTGGGGGACGCGACCTGTACAGGGGCGATCGAATCGTCGGCCGCGACGGTGGCGGCGGTGATCGCGGAGGTGGCCGTGGCGCGGCTCACCGAACGGGGCGCCACTCGGGCCGATGACCGGATCAGCGAGACAGGGATGGAAGACCGGAAGCGCGAGGGGTACTTCTGATGGACCTCCTCCGCTTTGCTACGGCGGGTTCGGTGGACGACGGCAAGAGCACGCTGATCGGGCGGCTGCTCTACGAGACGTGCCAGATCTTCGACGACCAGCTCGCCTCGGTCGAGCAGACCAGCCGGGACCGGGGGTTCGACTACGTCAATCTGGCGTTGCTGACGGACGGGCTTCGGGCGGAGCGCGAGCAGGGCATTACCATCGACGTGGCCTATCGGTACTTCTCGACGCCGCACCGCAGTTTCATCATCGCCGACACGCCGGGGCATCCCCAGTACACGCGGAACATGGTGACCGGCTGCTCGACGGCCGATCTGGCGCTGGTGCTGGTGGACGCCCGGAACGGCCTCCTTGAACAGTCACGCCGGCACGCGCTGGTCGCGTCTCTCCTCCGGGTCCGGCACCTGGTGGTGTGCGTCAACAAGATGGACCTGGTGGGGTTTGCGGAACGGGTGTTCGACCAGATTCGGGAGGCGTTCACCGAGTTCGCCGGTCGCCTCGAGTTTGCCGACGTCACCTTCGTCCCGATGTCGGCGCTTCAGGGCGACAATGTGACGGTGCGGTCGGACCGGATGCCGTGGTACCGGGGGCCGACCTTGCTCTGGCACCTCGAGAACGTCTATGTCGGATCGGATCGGAACCTGATCGATCCGCGGTTCCCGGTGCAGTACGTGATCCGGCCGATGACGGACGCAACGCACGATTACCGAGGGCTGGCGGGCCAGGTGGCGGCCGGCGTGTTCCGTCCGGGGGACGATGTGGTGGTGCTGCCGGGGGGCCAGCGGAGCCGGATCGTCGGGATCGACCTGGCGGGCTGTCCAGCGGAGGAGGCGTATCCGCCGGAGTCCGTGGCGGTCCGGCTGGCCGATCCGATCGATGTCGGGCGCGGCGACATGCTGTGCCGTCCGAACAACTCGGCCACGGTGGGTCAGGACATCGAGGCGATGATCTGCTGGTTCGGGGAGCGACCGATGACGCCGCAGGGGATGTACGCCATCAAGCATACGACGCGGAGTGCGCGGGCTCAGGTTCGGACGCTCCGGTACCGGCTTGACGTGAACACGTTGTCACGGGATGAGGGGGCCGGGCATCTCGCGGTGAACGAGATGGGACGGATCGCGCTCAAGACGACCACGCCCCTCTGCTACGACGAGTACCGGCGGAACCGCATCACCGGTTCATTCATTCTGATTGACGAGGCCACCAACGGCACCGTCGGTGCCGGGATGATCCTCGGCGCTACCCCGGACTGATCAGCCGGTGGCCGCGGCCGCAGGCCGGGCTGTCCTGGTGTGGGTGAGCCATCCGTGGCGGTCGGGCGCCCGTCCGTTCGCCACATCCAGGAAGGTCTGCTGCATCAGCTGGGTCACCGGACCCGGCTTCCCCTGTCCAACCACCATCTTGTCGATGCTCCGCACCGGAGTGATTTCCGAGGCGGTGCCGGCGAAGAACACTTCGTCCGCGACGTAGAGCGATTCCCTCGGGAGCTGTTCCTCACGGACCTCTAACCCCAGGTCGCCAGCCAGCGTGATGACGCAGTCGCGGGTGATGCCGGGGAGGATGCTGCTGCTGACCGGGGCGGTGTGGAGCCTGCCGTTCCGGACCAGGAAGACGTTTTGACCCGACCCCTCGCTGATCATGCCGTCGGTACCGAGGGCGATCCCTTCCTGGAAACCGTTGGCGAGCGCCTCCATCTTGATCAGCTGTCCGCTCAGATAGTTGCCGGCGATCTTGGCCATGGCCGGGAGGGTGTTGGCCTCGACCCGATTCCAGCTCGAGACGCACGCCTCGACGCCGGCTTCGAGGGCGCCGTCGCCGAGGTAGGCTCCCCATGGCCAGCAGGGGAGATAGACCTCGATCGGGCTGTCGAAGGGCACCATGCTGGCCGCGCCGTATCCGCGAATCACCATTGGGCGGAGGTAGCAGGCTTCGAGGCCGTTCTTCGTGACGAGGGCGCAGCAGCCGGCAATCAGCTCCTGCAGGGAGAAGGCCGGATCCATCCGGTAGATCCGGCAGGAGTTGAGGAGCCGGCGGAGGTGGTCCTCCAGGCGGAAAATGGCCGGGCCGTCCGGCGTGTTGTAGCAGCGGACCCCCTCGAACACCGCGGAGCCGTACTGCATCGAGTGGGCAAGGACGTGGGTGGTCGCGTCGGCCCAGCGGATGAACTGGCCGTCGTGCCAGATCCAGTCGGTGGCGGTGAGCTTCATGGGTCGGAGCCTCGAAAGGGACGACAGCAATGTACTTCCGCCGGATTCTCGCGCAACGCGCCGGCCGTCGCGGGGGCTTATCATTGGGCATCCTTCTCTTCATTGAGGTTCGCATGGTTCGTCTGCTCTCCGCCCTCGTCGTGCTGTCGTTCGGTGGCGCCGTCACGGCGGCTGCCCAGAGTGGCCCGGAAGCCAGGCTCAAGGAACTTGGCATCACGTTGCCCGTAGTGGGCAAGCCGCTGGCGAACTATGTCCCCACGGTGCGGACCGGCAACCTGGTCTTTCTGTCGGGGCACGGGCCGGCGCAGCCGTGGGGTCCGACCGCGACCGGCAAGCTCGGCCGCGAGCTGACGGTGGAGCAGGGCTACGAAGCGGCCAGGAACGTCGGGATCAATCTCCTGGCCTCGCTCAAGGCGGAGATCGGCGATCTGGGGAAGGTCACGCGGATCGTGAAAGTGCTCGCGATGGTGAGTTCGGCCGAGGGGTTCGACAAGCAGCCCGAGGTGGTAAACGGATTTTCGGATCTGATGGTCAAGGTATTCGGCGACAAGGGGAAGCACGCCAGGAGTGCGGTGGGGATGGCTGAGCTGCCAAGGCACCTGGCGGTGGAAATCGAAATGGTCGTCGAGGTCGAGCCGTAGCCGTATGCATCCGGCCCGCGATCACAATCTGCCGGTCGATCCGGCCGCCTACCGAGCCGCGCGGCATCCGCGGGGCCGGGTGATTGTCATTGCGCCGACCCGGGCGGCGTGTGAGACGATCGAACTGGCTCTGGGTGCCAACGTGGACACGGTCCTGCTCCGGGAACATGGTGCGGAGCTGGTGGCGTGGGCAGAGGCGGGCAAGGGTTTCGGGATCGTGGCAGGGACGGGGACCGGGAAGACACTGTCGACCCGGGTGATCGCCCAGGCGATCCTGCAGGAGTCGCTCCGGTACGGGGTGGTGAACCGGGAGCGCGAGGCGACGCCGGAGACACCTTCGTGGAATGTGGTGATCGTGACCACGGGGATCGCGCGGCGGTGGTTCCAGGACGATCTGATCACGGCGAAGGACACGCTGGTGGTGGACGAGATCCACCAGACGTCGGCGGAGCTCGAGCTGTGTCTGGCACTCGGCAAACGGGCCGGGTGCCGGTTCATCTGGCTCAGCGCCACGGTCGATCCCGCCTTCTATGCCGCGTATCTCAAGAGTGATCACGTGCTGGAGACCAGCGTGTTCGATCCGGCGCTCCGGGCCCGGGTGGACGTGGTGCCCAAGGACGTGGCGGAGTTCCTGGACGAGAAGGTGGTTCGCCGGCTGGTGAAGGAGAACCGAGGGGTGGCGGTGTTCGTGCCGACCCGGGCCGAGGTCGAGCGGCTGGCGGCGGATCTGACGGCGCGCTGGCCCAAGCTCAATTCGGCGTTCTATCACGGGGGCGAGCCGATCCGGGTGATCCGGCCCTACCTCGAGGGCCAGGTGGAGAAGCCGTTTCTGCTGGCGATGACGGCGGCGGGTCAATCGGCGATCAACGTGCCGGGGCTCGATACGGTCATCATCTACGATGCCCGATACGGCAACGTGGTCGACCGGGGCCGTAACGTGCTTCATCGGCTGTATCTCGGGGCCAATGAGATTCTTCAGATGGCGGGGCGGGTCCACGGGCGGGTTGCCCGGGGTGAGGTCACCATTCTTACCGACCGGCCGCTCCGGTTCCAGGATTTGAAGCCGACGCCGCCCGAGTTCCAGCTGGCGGGCGACGCCGAGCGCGTGGCACTGACCTGTGCCGCGCTCGGCGTGGATGCGGGGGATCTGGAATTGCCGGTGCCGCTCGACCGCCTCGCCTACCGCAACGCCGTTACCCGGCTCACGGAGCGCGGGATCGTGGCGGACGGGCGGCTGACCGCGCTGGGCCGCGAGGTGGAGGCGATGCCGGTGGATCGCTCGTGGGGCGAACTGCTGGTGCAGTGCGATCCCGAGCTGGCGCCGGTGCTTGCGGTGGCGTCCAACGTCGATTCGCTCCATCGGATGAGCCGGGAGGAGCATGATTTCCGCGGGGTCGCGATCACGGGGAGCGATCACCTCACGGTGTACAACCTCTACGCGGAAGCGGTGAACCGGTTCGGGTCGGTGGAGAAGGTGTTCGGGCTCGACCGGCATCTGTTCGAGGAGGGGATCCAGGCCTGGGCGGAGGAGCGGGGTGTGCTGGTCAAGGCGATCGAGGACGCGGCGATGGGGGTCGCGTCGGTGTATCGGTCGCTCGAGTTGCAGCTGCCCCGGGGCCTTCCTTACGTCAGCAAGGAGCTCAAGGCCAAGTTCCTTGAATTGCTAGCGCGGGTCATGCCGTTCGATCTGGTGATTGAGGAATCGACGGCCGATGGGCAGAACGTCCGGATTGGCAAGTCGTCGCTGGCGGGTAGCTGGGGCGCGGTGACGGGTACGATCCGGTACTTCGCCGACCGGTTCGGGACGCCGCGAGGGTCGATCGACGGGACCACGATCCCGCTCGAACTGGTACGGAAGAACGCCAGGCGCGGTCCGCCGATGGTGCGGATCGTTGGCGGGCGGAAGGGGGGGCAGCGACTGGTCGTGGCGCGGACGCTCTCGTACTTCGGGTTCGACCTCGACACGGCGGAAGAGCCGCTGATCGAGCCGGTGGGTGAAGGGCTGGCCACGTCGCTGGTCAGTGCGCTCGCTGTCGGGTTGATCGATGGCAGCGTGGCGCACCCGGATCAGGGGCTGGTTCGGCGGGCGGTCCGGGAGCTGGGCGAACTGTGGCGGCGGTCCGGCGGGCGAGAGAAGGGTTGTGCTCCGGAACGAGCGCTCGAGGCAGTGGCGGCGCAGCTGGCCGGGGTGGTGAGCTGGCAGACGTTTCAGGAGCGGCGGATCACGCTTCGGGCCGAGGATCACATTGCCGCGGGCGTCCGCGAGGGGCTGCTAGCGCTGCCGAGCACGATTCGACTCTTCGGCGACGCGACCGCGATCGAGTACGACGTCGTGCGGGGCCGGGCGGTGGCGCGGCTCCGGTTGCGCGAGGGCCAGGCCCGGCGGCTCAGCGAGCACGATCTGCCGGCGTTTGACCGCCCGGTTCTGTACTCGGTGACCCGGGGGGACGAGGCGCCGCTCGAAGCGGAAACGCTGGAGGCCCTGGGCGCTTTGCTCCGGAAGCCATCGCCGCGGTCTCATCCCCATCGGCAGCGGAAGGAACGGCACCGGATCCCGAAGCCTCCCAAGCGGCGGCGCTAACCACGGCCTATTCAGGGCAGCCGCCGCGGCGTAATTTAGGAGTTCCTCCAGTTCCGAACCCTGAGGCCATCGCATGCGAATCACGTCGATCTTCCTTCTGGCCGGTGCCCTGTTCGCCTGCGGCAAACCGGCGGCCGCTCCGTCCGCTCCCACTGCAGATGAGGCCATCGCCCGTGTGACTGCCGGCCTCAGGCCGGCGATCGTCATCAAGGGCGAAGCGCCGAAGGCGTTCACGCTGGCCGAGCGGATGGCGCTCTACAAGGTGCCGGGTGTTTCGGTGGCACTGGTGGACAGTGGGCGGATCGTGTGGGCGCGCGGGTTCGGGCTCAAGGAAGCCGGCACCGCCGACTCGGTGGGGCCGAATACGCTGTTCCAGGCGGCCTCGATCAGCAAGCCGGTGGCGGCAACGGCGATGCTCCGCCTCGTGGAAGAGGGCAAGCTGGCGCTCGACGTGCCGGTGAACGATTACCTCAAGAGCTGGAAGGTGCCAGCCAACAGGTTCACGGCCAAGGAGATGGTGACCCTCCGGCGGATCGTGGCCCACCATGCCGGTCTGACGGTGCACGGTTTTCCCGGTTACGCGCAGGGCGATTCGATCCCGACCGTCCCGCAAATCCTGGACGGGGCCAAGCCGGCCAACACGCCGGCGGTCCGGGTGGATACGACGCCGGGAGCGGTGTGGAGCTACTCGGGTGGGGGGATCACGGTCGAACAGCTGGCGATGACCGACGTGACCGGTGAATTGTTCCCGGCGCTGCTCAAACGCCTGGTGCTCGATCCGATCGGGATGACCAACAGCGGGTACGACCAGCCGCTTCCCGCCGCGAAAACAGGGCAGGAGGCGGTGGGGTACAAGGCGGACGGTTCGATGATCGTGGGCCGGTGGCACACCTATCCGGAGATGGCAGCGGCCGGCCTCTGGACCACGCCGACGGACCTTCTCAAATGGGCGATGGAGGTCACCGCCGCTCGGGCCGGGACGTCCACCAAGGTGCTGTCGCAGAAGATGGCGACCGAGATGCTGACGGTGCAGAAGGCTCCTTCGGGGCTAGGCCCGATGCTGCACGGGAGCGGACGGGCGTTCTACTTCGAGCACGGTGGCGCCAACGAGGGCTATCGCTGTCAGGTGATGTACTTCCCGGAGATAGGGCGAGGGGCGGCGGTGATGACGAACAGCGATGCCGGTTCGGCGGTGGCCCAGGAAATTCTGTACGCGCTGGCGGCTGAGTACCATTGGCCGGACTATGCTCCGCGCGAGATCGAGCCGGTGGCGCTCGACAGCTCGGCGGTGGCGTCGCTGACCGGGGCGTACGCGCTGCCCGCGGCCCTGATCGGCCGGGCGCAGGGAGGCGAGCTGGTGATCTCGACCGAGGGCGGGAAGTTGTTCGCCGCGGCAACCGACGTGTTCCAGAAGAGTGAGATCGTGGCGCTGACCCCGACCAGGTTCCTGGCGCCGGCGACCGGGCTCGAGTTCACGGCGATCCCGGGCAAGAAGGGCGGAGTGGCCGCGATCGATATCGGCGGCAACAAGCTTCCCAGGAAGGGCAGGTGACCATGCGAATCTTCCCGGCATGGATCGGATTGCTGGTTCCGGGGGTGCTCCTGGGCCAGGTGCCGGGCCCGTCGTTTCGGGACGTCATCAGTCTCAAAAGCGTCGGCTCGCCGGCGATTTCGCCGGACGGCAAGGCCGTGGCGTACACGGTTCGGACCACGGAATGGGCCGACAACCGGTTTGACACCGAGATCTGGCTCTGGCGCGAGGGGCAGGGCTCGGTGCAGCTCACCCGGACGGCCAAGGGCAGCAGCACGTCGCCCCGGTGGTCGGCGGACGGGCAGTGGCTCGGGTTCCTGGCGGACCGCGGTGACAAGCAGCAGCTCTACGTGATCCGGGCGACGGGTGGTGAGGCGATCCGGCTGACCGGCACCAAGGACGGGGTTAGTGACTATCGCTGGTCGCCGGCGGGCGGCAAGGTGGCGCTGCTGGTGAACGAGCCCGACACGGACGCGCAGACCAAGACCAAGGCGTTGTACGGGGATTTCTACGTCGAAGAAAACGATTACAAGATGTCCCACCTCTGGGTGATGGATGTTCGGCTGGACGGCTGGACCGGAGACACGACCGCGCTGCCCCGGCCGGTCCGGCTCACGGAAGGCACGTCCTATACGGTGGGGGCGTTTGCCTGGTCTCCGGATGGAAGCCGGATCGCGTTTGATCATCGCCACGATCCGATGATCGCGTCCGGCTCGACCGCCGACATCTCGATCGTGGGTGTGGCGAGCCGGGCGATTACGCCGCTGGTGAAACGGGTCGGCGCGGATCAGGGGCCGGTGTGGTCGCCGGACGGGAAGTGGATCGCGTTCACCACCTCGGCCGGGGACACGATCAGCAATTTCTACAAGAACAATCAGCTGGCCAAAGTGGCCGCGTCGGGCGGCGAACCGATACGGCTGGCAGCCGATTTCGACGAATCGATCGGCCAGGTGCTCTGGAGGTCGCAGGGACTCTGGTTTTCGGCTCAGGACAAGACGCGGTCCGGGCTGGTCATGGTCGATCCGGCCACCGGCAAGGCGGCCCGCGATGCCGACTCGCCGTTTCAGAACGTCAACGCGGCGGATGCATCGCCGGACGGCGTGTGGTGGGTCATGAGTGCCCAGAAGGACGGGGCCTCACTGGCGGAGCTCTATCGGGGCGAGGTGACCGGGAAGGGCGGGCCGGAGAAGTTGACGGACATGACCGCGCAACTGGCCGGCTGGGGGCTGGGCACCAGTGAAGTCGTGCGGTGGCCGAGCAAGGACGGGACGATCGTCGAGGGCGTGCTGCACAAGCCGCGGGATTTCAAACCGGGCCAGAAGTATCCGTTGCTGGTGGTGATCCACGGTGGGCCGACCGGCGTTGATATCCCCCAGCCATTGCCGTTCTACGTCTATCCCATCCCCGAGTGGAATGCGAAGGGCGCGCTGGTACTCCGGCCCAACTACCGCGGCTCGGCCGGGTACGGAGAGAAGTTCCGGAGCCTCAATGTCCGGAACCTCGGTGTGGGCGACATGTGGGACGTGATGAGTGGTGTCGACAACCTGATCAAGCAGGGCATCGTCGACACGACGCGCATGGGGGCGATGGGCTGGAGCCAGGGCGGATACATCTCGGCCTTCCTGACGACCAACACCACGCGGTTCAAGGCGATTTCGGTGGGCGCCGGGATCTCGAACTGGGTCACGTACTACGTCACGACCGATATCGCGCCGTTTACGCGGCAGTACCTCAAGGCGACGCCCTGGGACGACATGGCGATTTACCAGAAGACATCGGGCATGACCAACATCAAGTTCGCGAAAACCCCGACGTTGATCCAGCACGGCCAGCTCGACCTCCGGGTCCCGATCCAGAACGCCTACGAGCTGAACCAGGGCCTGATCGATCAAGGGGTGCCGACGGAGATGATCGTGTATCGCGGCTTCGGTCACGGGATCAACAAGCCGAAGGAGCAGCTCGCGGCCGTGTGGCACAACTGGAAGTGGTTCGGGAGGTACATCTTCGGCGAGGATGTGAAGGTCCCGCTCGACGAGGATTCGACCAAGTCCGAGAAGCGGTGAGCATGCCGGCACCGACGCTCGACGAGATCAGGGCGGCGCGAAAGCGGATCGAGGGCTTTGCGGCCCGGACGCCGTTGGTGCGCTGGCACGAAGGGCCGGGAGAGGTCTGGCTCAAGCTCGAGACGCTCCAGCCAATCGGGTCATTCAAGATCCGCGGGGCCCGAAGCGCGCTCGCGCTGGTGCCGCCGGACCAGCTCCGTCGTGGGGTGTTTACCGCGAGCGCCGGAAACATGGCGCAGGGGGTGGCGTGGTGTGCACGGGCGCTCGGCGTTCCGTGTACCGTGATTGCGCCCGACCATGCTCCGGCCACCAAGATCGCGGCCATTGAGCGGCTGGGGGCGTCCGTGATCAAGGTGCCGTTCGACCGATGGTGGCGGGTGCTCACCGAGCGAAGCTTCGAGGGGCAGGAGGGATTCTTCGTGCATCCGGTGTCCGACCCGGCGGTAATGGCGGGGAACGGGAGCATCGGGCTCGAGATCGCCGAAGATCTGCCGGATGTGGACCTGGTACTGGTTCCGTTTGGTGGTGGAGGGCTCTCGTGCGGGATCGCCGCGGCGCTCCGGGGGGTGGTGCCGAACGCGCGGACGGTGGCGGTGGAGCCCGAGACGGCGGCCCCGTTCACCACGTCGTTCGAAAAGGGAGAGCCAACGGCGGTGGAATACCGGGCCACGTTCATCGACGGCGCCGGCGGCAAGTCGGTCCTCGCCGAGATGTGGCCAATCGCGCGCGAGGTGCTGGCGGGCGGCGTGCGGGTGAGCGTAGCGGAAACGGCGGACGCGGTCCGGATGCTGGCGGAGCGAGCGCGTGTGGTGGCGGAGGGGGCGGGGGCGCTGGCGTTGGCGGCGGCTCGCTCGGGGCGGGTCAAGGGTGGCAAGACGGTGGTGATCGTGTCGGGCGGCAACATCGACAACGCCCGACTGGTGGCAATTCTTCGAGGAGAGGTACCGGCATGACACAGCCAGAGGTCTGGTTGCGAGGTCCCGTGGCGCACGTTCCGGCGTTGCTGCAACCGGCGGCGCATGCACTGCTGCAGGCGGTGGAGGACGTGGACCGGGTGGTATCGAAGATCTCCCATGAGAATCTCTGGCGCCGGCCGGGTCCGGCCGCGTCACTGGGATTCCATCTCAAGCACCTGAGTGGCGCCACCGAGCGGCTCACCAGCTATGCCGCAGGCCGGCCGTTGAGTCCGGCCGAGCGTGAATGGCTGGCGGTGGAGGCGATGGAGGGCGCGCCGGAGGGAGACGCCGCGGCGCTCGGTCTCCGGTTCTGGACCGCGGTCCAAGGGGCCATCAACGAGATGGCCGGTTATCCGGAGGCCCGGCTTACGGAGGCGCGGGCGATCGGCCGGGCGCAGCTTCCGACCACCGCGATCGGTTGCTTCTTCCACGCGGGGGAACATGCGGCGCGCCACGCCGGGCAGCTGATCACGACTGCCAAACTGCTCGGCGTGGCGCCCTGACTACTTCAGGACTTTCGCGTACATCTCCTCGCTGAATCCCACCAGCAGTGTCCGGCCCTTCCGGGCAGTCGGCGCCCGGAGGTTCCCGCTCGGACCGATCAGCAGCGATTCAAGTTCCTCCCGACCGGGCTTCGCGGCCTTGAGGTCGAGGTGGATCAGCTTCTTCCCCTTCATCACGTAGAGCTGGTCGATTCCGTCGAGGACAGCGAGCGCCTTCGTACCGGGAATCGTGTCCTTCTTGGCGTTGACGGTGGTGGTGATCGCCGCTTTGGTCTGCGCAAGGAACCCTTGCGTGCGTTGGCAGGTAATTCAGCCAGGGCGGAGATAGGCCCAGTCGAGCGATGCCATGATCGTGGTCCTCTGGGTTTGAAGAAGAAATCCATCGCCTGATCGAGGGCGGCGCCGACCATCAGCGTGTGCCCCTGACCGGCGAGTTCGCGGTATTCCACTTTCCAGCCGATGACGTGCGCCTGATCCACGGCCGGCTTGAGCCGGGCGGGCGGCACCAGCAGGTCGAGTTCGGCTCCGATCACCAGGGTTCGCGGCAGCACCGCCGCATTGTCCTTCGTGGCCGAGACGGGTGAGGCGCCGGCCAGGCAGACGACGGCCTTGATCGCGGCCGAGCGTTCCTGGGCAAACTTGAACGCCGTCATTGCGCCCAGTGAGTGGCCCATGAGGTAGAGGCGAGCGCGGTCGAATTTGGCGGCGCCGGCCGCGTCGTCGACGAGGCGGTCGAATCGGTCGGCGGAGACCATGATGCCGTTGGTGAACGGGGTCACCAGCACGAAGCCCAGCTTGTCGGCCAGGAGGCGGAGCTTGCCGGCGCCGTAGGCGCCCATGAACGCGGCCTCGTTGGTGCCGGCGCCGTGAAGCGCGATCACGATCGGCGCGTTCGGTCCGGCGTTGATTGGGACGTAAAGCCGGTAGGGGAACGACGCGCCGTCCGGCATGGTGACGGTATGGAGCGCGCCCGCCGGGTGGTCGAGAATGCGCGCCGCTTCGGTCCGGTGAGTGGCGGCGACAGAGGTGTCGGTTTCGATCGCGGCGGCCACCGAGTCGAGGCTCGCCACCACGCTGGGGTACTTCCCTCCGAAGAAGGCCAGGGTGGTGCGGTCGAAGGCCTGGTTCAGAGCACCCAGCCGGTCGGCGCCGATGGGCCGGTCGCGGTTGGCGAGTTCGACTCTCAGGTACGACAGCGCCAGGGCCCGCCGGGTGGCGGAATCGGGGCCGGCCGGGGGCCGGTTCTGGGCCTGGGCCGAGCCGGCGGCGAGCAAGGCAACGGACGCAACACCAATCCAACGTACGATCACGGTTTCTCCTGTTTGGCCGCCACCGCCAGCCGTTCCCGTTCCACCAGCAGCCGTCGGAGGATCTTGCCTGACGGGGATTTCGGGATCGCGTCCACGAACTCCACCAGGCGGACCCGGTCGGTTGGCGAGACCCGGGCCGCAACGTAATTCATCACGTCGTCGGCCGACATCGGGGTCTTGGCGACGATGAAGGCCTTCGGCACTTCGCCGGCTTCCTCGTCCGGGCTTGGGATCACGGCCGCGTCGGCAATGGCGGGGTTGGCGAGCAGGACGGCCTCGAGATCGGCCGGGGCGACCTGGTGGCCTTTGTACTTGATCAGCTCTTTCAGCCGATCGACGATGTGCCAGAATCCGTCCGGGTCGATGAAGGCGATGTCGCCGGTGTGGAGCCAGTGGTCGGCGTCGACGGTGGCGGCGGTGGCTTCGGGCCGATTGAGGTAGCCCTGGGTCACATTGGGGCCGCGGAGCCAGAGTTCACCCCGTTCGCCGACGCCCAGGTCGCGGCCGGTTTCGGGGTCGATGACGCGGGCTTCCATGTCGGGGGCGAGGAATCCAACCGATCCATGGCGGCCTTGTTCGGCCACGAGCGAGTGGAGGTGGGAGGCGCCGGACACCTCGGTCATCCCGTAGCCCTGGATCACCCGGCAATGGAGCCGGTTGGCGACCGCCACCTCCACGTCGCCACCGAGGGGGGCAGCGCCGGACATGATCCACTGGAGCTTGGAGAGGTCGTAGTTGGCCACTGACGGATGCTTGGCGAGGGCGACGACAATCGGCGGCACGAGGGGCGCCATGACGACATCGTACTTCGCGAGGGCGGCGAGAAACGACTCAATCTCGAATCGGGCGACCACCACGAGAGGCGACCCGCGCCAGAGCGCCGCCATCAGGATCAGGACCAGACCGTAGATATGGAAGAACGGCAGGACGGCCATGATCGTCCCCTCGAGGCCCTCCTGGACCGACAGGAACTGGTGAAGCTGGGACACGAGGTTGTCGTGGGTCAGCAGCACCGCCTTGGGCTTGCCACTGGTGCCGCTCGACCAGGGGAGGGCGGCCAGATCGCGGAGCGGGTCAACGGGCACGGTGAACGGGGTGACCGGCGCCTGGAGCAGGGCCGGATAGTCCGTCGCCCCCGCCCCGCCACCCAGCGAGAACACCTCGGCCACCCCGGCTCGACGGGCCCCGTCCAGCACTTTGTCGAGCAGCGGGGCCACCGTAACGGCGAACCGGGTCTTGGTCTCGGCGAACTGGCTGGCGAGTTCATCGGCGGTGGCGAGCGGGTTGATCGTGGTGGCGATGCCGCCGGCCAGCCAGATGCCGATCAGGACCTCGGCGTACTCCACGACGTTAGGCGCCACGACCCCGAAGACGTCGCCGCGTTTGAAGCCGCGCTGGACCAGGGCGCTGGCGATTCGGCGGGCGTGATCGGCCACCATGCCGGCGGTGACCTGGCGGCCGGTGGCCGCGTCGATCAGGGCGACCCGTTCCGGAACGGCGTCGAGCGTTGCGAGCAGCAGCGTCGAAATCGACTGCGGCTGATAGTCGAGCGGCGGGCAGGGGCTCTTGAAGATCATGGTCGTGGTCCTTCCTCAGGTCTCGACGTAGTCGAGGTCTTTGCCGTAGGTCTCGTCGAGTCCGGCGAGGGCCAGGTAGCCGATCAGGATGGTGGCGGTTCCCACGGCCAGGGCACTTCCGGGAATACCCAGCGAGGCCTTCAATGCCTGGAACGCGATGGTGAGCGGCACCACGGCCCCGCGGACGAAATTGGGCGCGGTCGAGGCCACGGTGGCACGGAGGTTGGTTCCGAACTGTTCCGAGGCCACGGTAACGAACACGGCCCAGTAACCGCCGAAGGCCCCAACGCCGAAACAGGTGAGGTAGAAGATCGGCAGCGAGCGGGGACCGATGAGAAAGTAGTTCGCGATGCCCACGGCGCAGAGGGTGAGGAACAGGGCCAGCGCCTTCTTCCGGCTCTTCAACAGCTGGGAGAGGGTGCCGCTGATCAGGTCCCCGATGGTGGCGCCAACGTAGGCGAACATGACGGCTCGGCCGGGGTTCGGGGCAGTGGCGAGCCCCAGCGCTTTTCCGATCTCGGGTGAGAAGGTGATCAGGATCCCCATGGTGAACCAGGTCGGCAGGCCCACGAGGATCACCGAGACGTAGCGGAGCGCCCGCTTCGGCGTGGAGAAGAGGAGGAGCAGGTTCCCCTTGCTGGCCGCGCGGTTCTTGTCACCCTGGAACATCGACGACTCGTGGACACCGATCCTGAGGGCGAGGAGCGAGAGGCCGAGGGCTCCACCGATGAAGAAGGCCACTCTCCAGGGGAAGAGGTCGCCGACCAGGCCGGCGGCAACGGCGCCGAGAAGTCCGAGACTCGCGACGATCGTGGTTCCGTACCCCCGGCCTTCGCGCGACATGATCTCGGCGACGAGGGTGATGCCGGCGCCGAGTTCCCCGGCCAGGCCGATCCCCGTGAGGAAGCGGAGCCAGGCGTACTGGTCGACTGTCTGGACCAGGCCGTTCGCGATGTTGCCGATCGAGTAGAGGAGGATCGAACCGAAGAGCACGGCGCGGCGGCCGATCCGGTCCGCCATGATGCCCCAGAAGATGCCGCCCAGGAGCAGGCCGGTCATCTGCATGTTGATCAGATGGACCCCGGTCGGCAGGATGTCGGCGGGGGCGACGCCCAGGTCGCCCAGACTCTTGACCCGAAGGATGCTGAACAGCAGCAAGTCGTAGACGTCGACGAAATAGCCGAGTGCGGCTACCAGGATCGCAAGACTCACATTGCGCCGGTTGGGTGCGTTCAAAGGTCTGGCTCGGTCCGGTCGGGAAGGTGGTCCGCCGTCATTCCTCGGGCGGGCCGCCAGCGGCGGCTATCTGGGTCGGCTTGATCTTGCTGGTGTCGAACTTCTTTACGCTTGCGGTCATCTGCTCGATGATCTCGTCGGAGTCGGCCTTGGCGCCCCGCTTGAAGCGGAGCGGGTTGATCCGGGCCACGACGAAAGCCTTGAGGTACGGGCTTTCCATGCCCTTGGCCTTGAGAGCGGCAACGGCCTCGGACACCAGGCGATCGAGTTCGAGGAGCCGGTCGGCGCGGTCCCGGCGTTCGGCCAGGGCTCGGGAGAGCTTAGCGGCCGAGAAATTCTCGGTGCGCTTGAGGACGGGGTGGTACTGGCCGCCGGAAAAGCGGCCGTTCTTCTGGTAGCAGGCGCCGAGGGTGATGAGGGTCGGTTCCTCGAACTCGGTTTCGAATTCGCGCTCGGGGCGGTCGTCCAGTTCGGCCAGCGCCTCGGCCAGGCGGATCACCTCGAGCGAGCGTTCGCGGACGTTGTGGGCTTTTTCGGTGTTGAGGACCAGGATCCGGTGCGCGATCCGCTCTTCGGGAATCACCAGTGCCACGATGGCGGAGGCACCGAGGGCGCGCATGGCGGCCAGGCGGTGGTTGCCGTTCGGGGTCCAGTACTGGCCGTCGCCGGTGCGGACGGCCACGATGGGGTCGACGAAGCGGTCGAGGCGGTGGATGGCGTCGGCCAAGCGGGCCACGTGGGTTTCGGAGAGGTCGCGCTGGTAGGGTGTCGGCGAGACTTTCTCCAGGGGGAGGCTCGCGATCAGCTGCCAGTGTCCGCCGAGGGGATCGCGGAAGCTCCCGATGACGGCGCCGCCGTCCGCTTCGATCGATTCAGCCAGGGTTCGGACGGCGGCGGGAGGATTGCCGGCGCCGACCTGGCGGGCGGACAGGCCCCGGGGCTCGACCGGTTTGGCGGCCTTCTTTTTTCGGGGCTTGGCGGGCGGCATGCCGTACTATATCGCGGTCAGGGCGGACCGCCTAGGGAGACGGCTGGCCCGCCAGCCGGGTTATGCATGGATGTCGTCGTCAGGGGCCGTCCGGGTCGTTCGGCTCCCGCTCGTTCTCCTTTGACCCCCGGCCGAAGGTCCAGCTGACATTCATCCGATGGCGCGGAGGTCCCGGTCGAGCGTCTTGCGGTTCACGCCTGACTGCGGCAAGGGCGGGGCGAGGTGCTGGCAGATTCGGTTCCTGGCGTTGAGCTGCTGGGCGGTTGCCAGGGCTGGGGTCGCAGCGGCCAAGCCAATCCAGAACCATTCCGCCGACTCATTTGCCCCACGGGTTACGACGGAAAATTCCGAGGTGAGGGATGTCGGTGGCCGAATCCGGGAGAGCGAATACGAACAGTCCTCGGGCCGGGAAGCCGAGGGGGGCGCCGAATCCGCTCAGGGTGCCGATGTAACGTCCCGTGGCCTCAAAGACATCGGTGCGGCTTGGCTCATCGGGGAACGTGTTACGCTCGACCCAGAGGCGTCCGTCCGGGTCGATGGCCACACGCCGGATTGCTTGAACGGCGCTCGCGACTCCCCGCTTCGCGACCAATTCGTCTGGCGGAACCACGCAGTCCCGGGTTCCGACGATCTTCCCCTCTGGAAAGAAGCGACGGACGGTCTCCTCGTTACCGGGGATCGGGTCGATCGACCGTCTGATACTCGTCTTGAGCCGGCTTCCCAGAAACTGATCGACGCGGTAGCTGGTCGTGTGGCTCTCGGCTGTGGTGCCGCTGCGGCTGGTCCACCGGAGTTCGGGGGCCAGCATCGGGGTGAGGCCGTCCATGGCCGACCGGCAGAATTGGAGAGTCGGGAGCCGCTCCGGCGTGTGCCGCACGAGCGTTACGGTGTCCTTCGCGGTCCGATACTGGAGCATTTCGGCTGGGGGCGGGGTTCGGATGTCGATGGTGTGGACCACAACGGTATCGCCTGTTGAGCTTCCTCCCCCGAACAGGTCGAACCCCGCCATGGAGAGGTGAGGCAACACGGTTCCGTCCCAACGAATCCGGACGATCGCCGTCTTCGCGAAGTCGAGAATGCTGAGAACGCCGTCGCCACTGGCCGCGATCGAGACCGCCCGTCCGATTTCCCCCGGACCCTGGCCGGAGCGGGTGAGGCGCCGGATGACCCGGCCGGTTGTGTCCAGAATCTGGACCCGTTGGCCGAACCACGAGTCCAGTACGAACACATGCCCCAGGGTATCCGACGTGACGGTGTAGTCGGTGAGTTGGGCGAAGTCCACGCCGCTGTCGGTTGCCGCTACGATCGCGACAGGGGTGAATCGCCAGTTCAGCGGACGGTCGGTGCCCTGGTTGTCTACGATGGAGACGCCGTTGCTGTCCCTGATCCGAGCCGCATCGGCCGGCACACCC
Organism: Gemmatimonadota bacterium; assembly: GCA_031394255.1. Taxonomy (GTDB): domain Bacteria; phylum Gemmatimonadota; class Gemmatimonadetes; order Gemmatimonadales; family GWC2-71-9; genus SHZU01. The sequence continues at coordinate 16,682 of JANMXA010000201.1, read as the reverse complement.
GGGTGCATTCCGCATCCGGCGGTGAGCAACAGAACCAGGCATTCAGCCGGTCGCAATCGGTCAGATCCTGGCGTATTGATGGACAGTGAGCGCGCTCTCCACGTCACCCGTGTGCCTGGTGACTTTCGGCTCGATCAGCATCAGGTGGACCTCCTCACGCGCTACCGGGCGGTGCTCCACTCCCCTTGGGATCACCACCATTTCGCCCGGGCCCAGGGTCACTTCCCCGTCCCGGAGTTCGATGGTCAGCCTGCCCTGAGTGACGATGAACAGTTCGTCCTCGCCGGCGTGCTGGTGCCAGACGAATTCGCCCTGAACCTTGGCCAGCAGGACATGGCTGTCGTTCAGGTCGGCCACGACCTTCGGGCTCCAGCGATCGGAAAAGCAGGCGTACTTCTCGGCCAGATTGATCTTGGTGACCACGGCAATGTCCCTCCAGGGTTGCCCTCAAGGTAACGATGTGGGACTGGGCACCTGGCAGGGACAGCCATGGGCCAGTACTCTCCGTCATGAGACTCGAACTCAAGAACAGCGTCGCGGTGGTCACCGGCTCGGCGTCCGGCATCGGCCGGGCAACGGCGCTGGCCCTGGCGTCCCGGGGCTGTCATCTGGCGCTGGCTGATCGGAATGTGGCGGGGCTCGAGGAGACGGTCGGGGCCGCGGGGGCGTTCGGCGTCCGGGTCTCGAGCCATCCGTTCGATGTGGCGGACGCCGAGGCGGTGGCGGGATTCCCGGGGGCGGTGCTGGCGCAGCATGACAAGGTCAGCATCCTGATCAATAATGCCGGCGTGGCATTGATGGGGCGGTTCGAGGAGCTCACGCTGGCCGAATACCGCTGGCTGATCGAGATCAACTTCCTGGCGGTGGTGGGTCTGACCAAGGCGTTTCTGCCGGTGCTCAGGCGGGAGCGGGCCGCCCAGATCGTCAACCTGTCGAGTCTGTTCGGGATCGTGGCGCCCATCAACGAAACCGCCTACTCGGCGTCGAAGTTTGCGGTGCGGGGCTTCAGTGAATCGCTGCGGCACGAGCTCGAGGGCAGCGGAATCGGCGTCACCGTGGTTCACCCCGGTGGAGTCCGGACCGGGATCGCCACGTCGGCGCGGGTGGCAGCGGCGGCCGACCAGGTCGCGGCCGTGCGACTGGCCGAAATGGCGACGGAGAAACTGCTGCGGATGCCGCCGGAGCGGGCCGCGGCGGCCATTCTTCAGGCGATCGAGCGGCGGGAGCATCGGCTCATCCTTGGGGCGGACGCGTGGGTGGTGACCATGCTTCAGCGGATTGCGCCGGTGCGCTACTGGAGCATCATGAAACGGTTCCTGCCGGACCTCGGTTAGCAGGGGGAAAGGATCAGTGACGGATCAGCCTCGGGTCGTTCTCCGCGCAGCTACCGAGGTGGATGCCCCGGTTCTGGCGAATCTGCTCGAACTCTACATCCATGACTTGAGCCCCGCCTTTCCCGACATCGCGCTCGGTTCCGATGGACGGTTCGGGTACCAGCATCTTCCGCTCTACTGGTCCGAGCCCGAGCGGCGGTTCCCGTTCCTGATCCGGGCCGGAGCCCAGGTGGCGGGATTTGCTTTGGTGACGCGGGGTGTGCTGACCCCGGCCGATCCCGACGAATTCGATGTCGCCGAATTCTTCGTGATGCGGCGGCACCGACGGTCTGGGGTTGGGCGCGAGGCGGCGACGTTGCTCTGGCAACGGCTTCCGGGGCGCTGGACGGTGCGGGTGTCGGAGGGGAACATGCAGGGGCTGCAGTTCTGGTCGGCCATCACGGCCGAGTTTACCGGCGGAACGGCGGTCGAGACCACTCGGCCCGGCGTACCGTATCCGTGGCGGGTGTTTTCATTCTCGAGTCAGGGGTGAGAAAGGCGCGATGAGGCGACGTGATCTGATCGTGGCCGGCCTGGCCGGCCTGGTCTGGCCGATGGCGAGGCCCCGGGATGCGGCGCTTCGCAAACGCCTCGTGGCGATCGAGCGGCGGGCCGGCGGCCGGCTAGGCGTGGCGCTGCACGACATGGCCAGCGGGAGGCACCTGGAGTACCGGGCGGAGGAGCGTTTCCCGATGGCGAGCACCTTCAAATGGCTCCTCGCGGCCCAGGTTCTGTCGCGTCTGGACGCGGGGAAGGAGCAGCTCTCCAGAGTGCTGCCTTTCGGGCCCGGGGATCTGCTCGAATACGCGCCGGTGACGAAGGAGCATGTCAAGGAGGGCGGGATGACCGTGCTGGCACTGGCCGAAGCGGCGGTCGAGTACAGCGACAACACCGCGGCGAATCTCCTGCTCGCGACCGTCGGCGGACCGGCGGGGCTCACGGCATTCTGCCGTTCCATCGGTGACCGGGTGACGCGGCTCGACCGGAACGAGCCGGATCTCAATACGGCCGAGCCGAGGGACGCGCGCGATACCACGTCGCCGGCGGCGATGGTGGGGAATCTCCGGAGTCTGCTGTTCGGTAGTAAACTCACAGTCGGGTCGCGGGAGATTCTGATCGGCTGGCTGGTCGCCAACACCACCGGCGGTGCGAAGATACGGGCGGGGTTGCCGGCGGGGTGGCGGGTGGGGGACAAGACCGGGATGGGCGGGCATGGATCGACCAATGACGTGGCGATCGTGTGGCCGCCGGGGCGGGGGCCGGTGCTGGTGGCGGCGTATCTCACCGGATCCGACGCGGAAGTCGGGGTACGCAACGGGGCGCTGGCGGGCGTGGGGAAAGTGGTGGCAGAATGGGCCGGGGCGCCGAGTGCTCCGGACAAACGGGAGCACCGAACGAAGAAGAACGGGATACGCTGATACGACGCGCCTTGGACTCATCTCTTGAGCCAGGCCGCCGATACTGACCGATATGCCGTCCCCCGACCTCTCCCCAGCCCCCGGCGACCAGGGCGCCTTGGCGCCGTGGCGGCAACCGTGGGTAACCGGAACGATCACCGGGTTGGCGATCGCGGCGACGGCGGTGATCAGTATCGGGGTGTTCTACCTCTCGATTCGGGATGCACGGAGAGAGTCCCTGCCTTGGCAGGGAGGGCCCGTTCCATTGCCCGGAAATCGCCTGCCCCGGGGAAGGGGCATTCTGCGGCTGGGGCCCGCCCGGCGGTGAATCCGGCAATGGGCCGGGGTCCAGGGCGACGGCCCAAGTCATTGGCGGTCAATGATCTAGCCGGTCGCCGCCGAGCGGAACACCAATTGCTTCAAGCGGGAGGGGTTGGTTAGGCAGGATTCCCGCAGGCCGTCGAGAGGATTGGTATCGTCCGGTGCGCTCTATCGGGCTCGTCGCGTCGATGCGAAGCCGGTTCGGCCTCCGGCTGCTGGCTCTCTATGTCCTTTGCTCTCTCTTCCCGACTGTCATACTCGCATACATTTCGTTAGGCGCGGCCTCGCGCCAACTCGAACGCCAGGGCGTCGAACGCCTCCAGCAGACGGCCGGAATTCTTCGGGCCGCCATTCTCAAGCGGGCCGACCTGGTCGCCGACGATCTGGCGGGGGTACCGGACTCAGTGATGCCATGCTCGACTGGTAGTCCCGCCGGGCCGGCCTGCGACGGGTCGCTCCTCTACGGGGTCTCCGGGTTGACGCTTCACCGACCGGATCGTTCCCCGGTCACCATTTTCGGGGACCCGGTACCACTCCCGGCACTGGGCGAGACCGAACGGGCCGATCTGAGCGCAGGACGAAGCGTGCTGCTCGATCGGCGGGACGGTCAGGACCTGGCGGTCCTGCTGCTACGGCGAACCCGGACCGGCAACCTGCTGGCCGGACGCCTGGTGGCTGACTATCTCTGGGGAGCCCGGGCGGAAACACCGCTGACCAGTTCGATGGTGTTTCATGTCGTCGATGACTCGTCGCGCCTGGTGTCGACCGATGCGCCCGACGACGGAGCGACCTTCCCCGATGGTGCGGGGCTGGGGACGGCGACGGCGGGGCCGCGAGTTCTGGTCTGGAAGAGCGGCCTGGCCCGGTTCCTGGCGGTTGCCGGACCCATCGTACCGAGCCCCGGGGTCTCGGCCCCGCTCTGGACGGTCATCGTGAGCGATTCGTTGGACGCCGTCCTGGCTCCAATGGAAGACTTCAAGCGGTCCTTCCTTGTGGTGGCTCTCCTTGGCATTGGGGTCGCCGCCCTCCTGGCCATCAGTCAGCTGAAGCGGAGCCTCGGTCCGCTCCGGGCGCTTCACATGGGCACGCGGCGGCTCGCGGACCAGATGTTCAGCGAGCCGGTGGTGGTGACCAGCGGTGACGAGTTTGCCGAACTGGCGGTTTCCTTCAACACGATGTCGGATCAGATCGCGCGGCAATTCGCGACCGAGAAGGCCTCCGCCGCCATCGATCGGGCCATTCTGTCGTCGGTCGATACGCCCGAGATTGTGCTGGCCGCCCTGCGCGGCGTTCGGCAGACATCGCGATCCGACGGCGTCGCGATCGCACTCTTCGACCGACCCGACCCGGCCGCCATCACGGCATATCACCTCGCCTCGAACGACACGCTTGTCGTCGATACAATCCGGCCGCGTCAGGCACCGGACCCGGAACCCCCGCCGCCGATTCCTGAGGACCGGGATGACCTGATTGTTCCGGCGGTGAGGGCACCATCCTGGTTCCCGGAGCGACGACTGGTCGGCGCGCCGCACCTGCACCTGCTCCCGCTTCGGTCCCAGGGAGCAGTTCAAGGCTGCATCGCGATCGCGGATCGGTCCGTGGTTGGCCCCCATGACGAATTGAGGGCCCGCCTCGTGGCGATTGCCGGTCAGACCGCCCTCGCTCTCGCCAATGCCCGAATGGTCGAACAGATCTTCCACCTGGCATTCTTCGACAGCCTGACCGGCCTGCCCAACCGGGTGGCATTCAAGCGGCGGCTCACCGACGAATTGAGCAAGATCGGTGAACACAACCGCCTGGCGGTGTTCTTTCTCGATTTGGACCATTTCAGCCGGATCAACGACACCCTCGGCCACAAGACCGGCGACCGCCTGATCCAGGAAGTGGCCCACCGTCTCGAGGGCTGTTGCCGGATCCATGTCCCGGGCGCGGCGATGGTCGCCCGTCTCGGTGGGGACGAGTTCACGGTGCTTCTGCCCGAAGGGGCGGGGCCGTCCCAGGCCACTAACCTGGCGGAGGCCATCCTTGAATGCCTCCGTGAGATCTTCACGCTCGACGGCCACGAGACGTTCGTCTCCGCGAGCATCGGGATCGCGCTCGCGCCGGCCGACGGGACGGATATCGAAAGCCTGCTCAAGAATGCCGACAGCGCGATGTACCATGCCAAACGCCAGGGGCGAGGCCGGTTCGCACTCTACGCGACGTCTCAGGGGGCCTCCATCTCGAAGCGACTTCGCCTGGAGAACCATCTGCGCAAAGCCCTGGATGCCGGGGAGTTTGCCGTCGCCTACCAGCCGATCGCCGACGTCGCCTCCGGCCGGATCGTGGCCGCGGAAGCGCTCATTCGCTGGCACCATCCGGAATGGGGCGTGGTGCCGCCGACCGAGTTCATTCCGGTCTGCGAGGAAAGCGGGTTGATCGGGGCGATTGGGGAGTGGATGCTCAATACGGTCTGCCGCCAACTTCGTTCCTGGGAGTCGCAGGGAGTCCCGATCGTTCCGGTGGCCGTCAACCTGTCACCCGGCCAGTTTCGCAATGGCAGGATCGTCGAGACCATCCAGCGGGCGCTCGACAGCTCGGGCCTGGACCCGCAGTACCTCGGCCTTGAGCTGACTGAGAGCGTGCTGATGGAAGGTGCCACCGACACCCTTGAGACTCTTCATGCCCTGGCGGCGATGGGCATGTCGCTGGCGATCGACGATTTCGGCACCGGTTACTCGTCGTTGAGCTATCTCAAGCAGTTCCCGGCGCACTCGGTGAAGATCGACCGGTCGTTCATCCGTGATGTGGTCACCAACCCGGATGATGTCGCGATCACCTCGGCGATCGTGTCCATGGGGAAGGCGCTCAAGCTCCGGATCGTGGCAGAAGGGGTTGAAGGGATCGAGCAGCTCGATCTCCTGCGCCGGCTTGGGTGCGATCGGGTGCAGGGGTACCTCATCGGTCGACCGGCTCCCGCCGACAAATTCGTAACCTTCCTGAAACCCGAGCGTCCCGCCGCCGCCGAGGCACACCTGCCGGCCAGCACCGCGATGAACATTCGTCCAGCGCTGACACCCTGAGGCCTGATTCCGCCGAGGGCGGGTTACGGATTGTTTGCCGCCGCGGTGACCAGTGCCATGAACTGATCGATCTTGGCCAGGTCGAACCACCGGATCACGGCGACAAGGTCGTGGTCGGGGTCGACCCAGATCACGTTCCCACCTGATCCCAGCGCAAAGAAACTGTTGGCCGAGGCGCCGGGGTACTGTTTCCGATCGGTGTTGAGCCACCACATGAAGCCGTAGCTCGGGCGGATCGGCGTGGGCGCGGTGGCCATGCCGAACCACTTCTCCGACACGAGTTGTTTCCCGTTCCAGTTGCCGCGGTGGAGCGCCAACAGGCCGAAGCGGGCGTGGTCCAGGGTGCTGGCCCAGAACCCCGCCCCCCAGTGACCGCCGCCGCTCACTGAGGGCATGCGCTTCCCATCGATGTCCGCGTACGCCTTGAAATAGCCGTGCCAGACCCAGCTGTCCGACATCCCGATCGGTGTCGCGATCTCCTCGCGGAACACATCGGGCAGCGGCTTCCGGAACAGTCTGAGAACCGAGAGGGCGAGGCGGTTCACGCGGACATCGTTGTATTCCCAGATCGTGCCCGGGGGCCCGAGCTGGCGATCATAGCCGAGCCGCCGGTCGGCCACGTCCGGCTTGTCCCAGAGCGTTCCTTCCCATTCGCTGGTCTGGTTGAGGTGCATCCGCCAGGTGATAGCGGCGTTATGCGGGCTGTCGAAGCCGCCGTCCTTGATGAGCGTTCCCTCGGGCTGGTCGACATCCGGGATCAGGCCGCGGTCGAACGCCAGCCCCGTCACGGTGGAGAGGTAGCTCTTGGCCACGCTGAACGTCATGTCGACCTGCTTCGTGTCACCCCACTCGGCCACGATGTAGCCGTGGCGGATGATGACGCCATTGGTCCGGGCCCGGTCATTGACGGGGCCGACGATGGCGGGGTACGGCTCTTTGGCGGTGTTGATCCTGATCTGTTCGGCAACATCGGTGGGCCACCCGTTGTCGGCGCCCTGAGCGAAGGCGACGGCGGCGGCCAGGCGGGCGGAGTCGATGCCGGCGGCCACGGGTGGCTTGTGGTCCCAGTGGCCACGGGACGGGAAGTAGGATTGGGCATGGACGGCGGTGAGCAGTGAGGTCGCAAGCAGGACCAGGCAGCCGAGGGGTCGGCGGAGGGCGGCAGTCATCAGGTGGCCTCGATGGGGTCGGCGGAATATACGAGGTCGCTCACGGCTTCCTGGCGCTCAGTTCAACCTCGAACCGGCGGGCGTCGTTCGGGCGGCCCAGGGCTTTGTAACTCGCGGCAAGATCGGTCCGGGCGTTGTCGAGCCAGCTCCTGGGCGGAGACGGCTGTTTGCTCAGGATCTGGTAGCCCAGCAGCGAGGCCTTTTCGGCTTCGGCATACTGTTTGGCGCTGAGGAGGCTGCGGCCGAGCCGGATATTGGCAATGCCAACCAGCTGGTGGTCCGGTTCGAGAACTTCGGTGTAACGGCGCAACACATCACGGAGGAGTCGGATGGCATCGTCAAACCGTCCCTCGGCCTGATAGACCCCCGACAGGTTCGACATCGCGACGCCGATCTGATAGTGCTTGTCGTGGTAGACCTCGCGGTAGATCGCGGTCATCCGTTCGAAGGCGGCCCGGGCGTCGTCGTAGCGGTTTTGCCGGAGCGCAATGCGACCGACTTCGTTCACTGCTGAGGCGACCCTGGGATGAACGGGACCATACACCTTCTCGGTGACGATCAACGCCTTCTGGACCAACGCGGCGGCCTCGTCATATCGCTCGAGATTGACCAGCGCCCGGCTCAGCATGGTCTCAGCCGAGGCGGTCTCGGGGTTCAGGTCGCCGTAGAAGCCCTGAATGATCTCGAGGCCTTCGCGGTAATAGCGCTCGGCCGCGGCGAAGTGGTCCTGCTCGAACTGCACGGCGCCGAGGTTGATCAGGTCGTCACCGACGTGGGGGTGGCGGTTGCCATAGAGGGCTTTCGACATCGTCAGCACCCGATGGAACAGCGAATCCGCGACGGCGTAGTGGCCGGCATAGAAATGGGTGTTGGCGAGTTCGCCGAGGGTCTGGACGAAATCAGCGTTGGTTGAATCGACGGCGTAGAGCGCCACGGCCTGGTCGAGGGTCGTGATGGCCGAGTCGTAGGTGCCGCGGAGTTCGAAGACCTGACCCAGCACAGCGAACGCCTTGGCCCGGGTCGGATGGGTCGGCGGCAGCGTACGGTCGGCGATGGCGATGGCTTCCCGGATCGTGGCCGCGGCGGCGGGGAACTGGGCCCGGGCCGACTGCAGGGAACCCAGCTCAACGAGGGCGGCGGCCACGTCCTGATGATCGTTCCCGAGCAAGGCCCGCCGCTTGGCGACCGCCGCGGTCAGGAGCGTGTCCGCCCGTTCGAGGTTGCCCAGCTTCTGATGGATGCTGCCAAGTGTGAGATACAGCTCGGCTTGCGTTGCCGGGTCGGCTTCGAGTGTCCTGGCGTCCTGAAGACCGCGATCGAGCAGCGTCACCACCCTGAGACTGTCTGCCGGACCAGCCGCCTCATCGCCGCCCTCGAACAACCGCATCGTAAAGCCCTGAATCCGTGCCGCCCGGGCGGCATTCGCAACGGCGTTATCGCGGGCGGTCGCGAGCCTGACGGTGTAGAACGCCACCAGTATCACGGCCGCCAACAGGCCGATCGCGCCGATCATCACCGCCCGGCGATTCCGACTGGCAAACTTGATGAGCTGGTAGCCGACGTCATCGGGCCTGGCTTCGAGCGGCTCCCCATCCAGGAAGTGGTCGATGTCGCGAATGAGTGCTTCGACTGACGGGTAGCGCCGCTCGGAATCCGGGTGCATCGCCTTCTGGCACAGCACGTCGAGGTCGGCCCAGGACGAGCGGCTGGCGATCCGGTCGCCGGGGAGCGCCCGGAGCCAGGCCACGACGGACGGTTTCGGAGCATCGCCGGCCGCGACCAGTGCCGCGGCCTCGGCCGGGTTCTTGTCGGTCAGGTCGAACGGCAGCCGTCCGGCCAGGAGTTCGTAGAGCAGGACGCCGAGCGAGTAGATGTCGGTATAAAGGCCGATCGCGGCGCCTCGAAACTGTTCGGGCGCGGCGTAGGCCGGGGTCATCATCCGGAGGCCGGTTCGGGTGGTGGTGACGTCGTCGAGGGTTTCGATCTGTTTGGCGATGCCGAAATCGAGCAGCTTGACCCGGCGGTCGTTGGTGACGAGGACGTTGGACGGTTTGAGGTCCCGGTGGACGATGGCGTGCCGGTGGGCGTGTGCGACGGCATCGCAGACCGAACGGAACAGGCGGAGCCGTTCCCTGAGGGAACAGTGCTGGGCCTGGCAGTAGTCGGTGATGGGGACACCCTCGACGTACTCCATCACGAACCATGGGGTTCCGTCCGGCAGCGAACCGGCGTCGTGGAGTGCCGCGATGGCTGGATGGCTGAGCTGAGCGAGGAGTCGTTCCTCGCTGGCGAACCGCTCCCGTCGAGCCGGGGAGAGCCAGGCATCGCGGAGGATCTTGATGGCGACCTTGGTGTCGAGGTCGTCGCGCACACCGAGGTAGACGATCCCCATCCCGCCTTCACCGAGGACCCGGGATATCCGATACGGCCCGAACCGATGGGCCGCGGGGTCCGTCGGGACCGCGCGAAGGAGCTCATGGGCCACGGTTGCCACGGGTTGGTCGACCGGATTGGCGCCCCGGGCATCGGCCTCGAGCAGGGCGATGACCTCCGCTACTAGTCTCGGGTCGTCGCGGCAGTGCTCGCTCAGAAAGGTGGGACGCAGGGCCTCAGGAAGGTCGGCGGCCTGGTGAAAGAGTTCCTGAATCCGGGCCCAGCGTTCCGGGTTCATGGACTGCGATCCCGTTCGAGTTCCACGGCCAGCCAGGCTCTCGCGGCCCGCCAGTCGCGGGTCAGCGTGGCTTCGGATACGTCCAGCATGTCCGCGCACTCGGGAATGTCGAATCCCCCAAAGAACCGCAGCTCGATCAACGCCGCCTGACGAGGGTTGAGTCGTGCCAGGTCCTGGATGGCCGAATCGAGATCGAGGAGGCCGCCGTCGGACGCGGGGCCAAGGGCCAGCACGTCATCAAAGGTGACCAGAGCCACGTCGGCGCCGCCTCGTTTGTCCGCGGCACGGCGGCGAGCCGCCTCCACGAGGACCTGACGCATGGCCCGGGCGGCCACGCGTTTGAAGTGGAGGGGGGACTCGATGTCAGATGGAGGCGAGGCGGCCAGTTTGAGCCACGCCTCGTTGACCAGCGCCGTGGGGCTCAAGGTTACGCCCTGTTCGCCCCGCCGAACGCTGCTCGCCAGCCGGCGCAATTCCTCGTAGGCCAGGCTGAACATCCGGTCGACCGCTTCGCGATCGGGATTCCCAGGGGTCATGACGGTTTTTCCGGGTTCGCTGCGCAAAGCGTGGGTAGCAAGGTCACATCCTGGAAGTAACGGTAGCGCGGAAACGAGGGCCCGTCGAGAGGCGGCCCGGTCACAAACTGAGAGGTGATATGAGGATAGCTGTGCGGCGTTGCCTGGCACGACGTCCAGTGGCAACAAGGCGGTGACCCAAGGCGCGTTCGACGTGACGTTCTGAATTCCAACCCAGGTTCAACCCAGGAGAAGGCAACAATGCGAGGCATGACGCGGACGGCAGCAGTGGCGGCGGTATTGGTGGTGCTTGGTTCGGGCGACGCGATGGCCCAGAAAAAGGCTGAACGGGCATTCGGCGCCAATTCGACCGACATCGGTCCGGTGATCGGCCTGGGCGGGATCGGCTCGGCCGGCCTGTCGTTCGGCGGCCGGTTCGAGCGGGCCATCAAGAGATTGCCCAACCTGGGGGATGGCGTTCTGGCGTTTCAGCTGAGCGCGGACTACTACAGCTACTCGAACACATTCGCGACGGTCGGCTACAAGTTCAAATACATCCCGATCGGGGTCACGGCCAATTATCACATCAAGGTGAACGACTCCAAGTTCGATCCCTTTGTCGGGCTTGGAGTCGGATACTCGATCGTCAGCAGTTCGTACTCGGGTGTGGGCGCCTCGGCCAGCGCGGCGTACTTCATCGGGCGGGCCGGGCTGCGGTACTACATGGCCAGCGGGGTGGCGCTGTACGGCGATGTCGGCGCCGGAGCGGCGACCCTCAATGTGGGGCTGATGTTCAAGCTGTCGGGCAACAAGTAGGAGGCCGTACCGATGCCGACCGCCGGTCTCTTCACTCCAGTCGACAAACAGTGGGTGATCGGTACGCTCAAGGCCGTGGGGTCCAGTGATCCCGATGTGCTGCACGCGGCCCGGATCAAGATGCTGTCGGCGGTCGGCTTCACCAGGATCGTCGGGGCCGGCCTGGCCGGCCTCGGCGTTCTGCTGTTGCTATACGCGGCGACCCGGTGGTTGTCCGGGCCGTTGCTGCTGGTCGGGTGGTGGCTGTGGCGGCGCGGCGCTCTCAACGTCGCGGCCGTCGAGGCGGGGTATGCCGAGTTCCGGGCGCAGTTGACCGCCATACGCTGCCGGGGTTACGATAACTCATGCCGCTGCTGATTCATGGGTATCGCGACTCGTACCGTCCCGCCCCTCGCGGAGCCGGATCGATCGAGTAGTGCCCAGCAACAGGCTCACTCGTCATCGCCCGGTCACGACGGCCGGGCGATTGTCGTTTCGGCGGTCAGGCGGGCTCAACGGAAACCAAATCATGCGACCGAGAATCACCGATTGGAACGAGTACCAGCCCGACGACCACGAGGTGTGGCGTCTGCTGGCCACCCGGCAGCGGGCCAACCTCGAGACGAGGGCGTGGACCCCGTTCCTCCACCGCCTCGACCCGCTGGGCATGCCGGTGGACCAGGTGCCTCGCTTCGCGGCCCTCGACCAGCGGCTCCTGGCGACCACGGGGTGGTCGATCGAAGTGGTCGACCGGATCATTCCGGTCGATACCTTCCTTGCGCTGCTGAGCCGGCGACGATTTTGCGCCTCGACCTGGCTCCGCTCCCGGGCCCAGCTCGACTACCTCGAAGAGCCCGACATGTTCCACGACGTGTACGGCCATCTCCCGCTCTTGATGGACCCGACCTACGCCGATTTCGTCCGCCGGTTCGGCGAGATGGGGACCCGCCTGTCGGGCGACCGGACCGCGCTGATGCTGCTGGAGCGGCTCTACTGGTTCACCATCGAGTTCGGCCTGATCCGAGAAGGCGGCGCGTTGCGGATTCTCGGGGCCGGGATTCTGTCGTCGTTCGGCGAGACCAACCACATCTATGACCACCCCGTGGAGATCCGGCCGTTTTCGGTCGAGGGCGTTCTCTATCAGCCGTTCCGGAACGACGAGGTGCAACAGCTCTATTTCGTGGTCGAGCACCCCGACGACCTCTGGGGTTCGCTCGAGCGGACGGAGCAGATCGTCGCGCAGGCGGTCCGCGGCGACCGGCCCCTCGCCCCGTTCCGGCTCGACGAGCAGGTGGGGTCGGTGCCTCCAGCGGAGAAGGCGTAGCCAGCGCCCTGGAGTAGACGCGGAGCAGACCTGACGCTAGAGTTCGCGATCCGAGCCGACATTATCGAGGGCATCGAACATGCGAGCATCCGTCTGCGGTGTCACATTTCTCCTGATGTCGGCGAGCGCGCTGGGCGCCCAGCGCCCCGCGCTTGGGCCGGACACCCGCAAGTACGTGTCGGTGGACGCACCGGTCGTGGTGCTCACCAACGTCACCATCATCGACGGCACTGGCGCCGCGCCGAAAACCGGCCAGACGATCGTGATCTCGGGCAACCGGATCCAGACCATGGGCGCCACGGGATCCGTGCCGGTGCCGGCCGGCGCTCAGATAATCGACCTGGCCGGCCACACGGTCATTCCCGGGCTGATGGGAATGCACGATCACATGTTCTACACCACGCCCGGCTTCAGCGAGGTGCAATCCAACTTCTCGTTCCCGAAGCTCTACCTCGCGAGCGGGGTGACGAGTGTCCGGACCACCGGAAGTTTTTCTCCGTACGCGGAGTTGAATCTCAAGGCCGGAATCGAACGGGGCGACGTGCCAGGGCCGCGAATGCACGTCACCGGTCCCTACCTCATCTCCGTCGGTCCGGATGCCCGGCTCGACCTCCTCGGCATGCACGAGGTGTCGACCGAGGCGGCCGCCCGGCGAGTGGTCCGGACCTGGGCCGAAGAGGGCGCTGAGTGGATCAAGGTCTACACCCAGATCACGCCCGAGATCTTCAAGGTGGTGGTCGACGAAGCCCACAAGCACGGGATGAAAGTGACCGGCCACCTCTGCTCGATCAGCTTTACCGAGGCGGCGGAACTGGGCATCGACAACATCGAGCACGGACTCCGGACCAACTCCGACTACGACACCAGCAAACGGTCCGGCTCCTGCCCCGCGACCCACTTCGAGACCCTCGGCAGGCTCGACATGAAGGACCCGCGGGTCGCCAAGACCATGCGCACCATGATCGAGCACGGCGTGCCGATGACCACCACCGCGGTGAACGAACAGCTGGCGCCGCACCGGCCCGGTCCCGACGCCCGAACCCTTGAGGCGATGTCGCCCTGGATCGCGGAGCAGGAGACGACTCGGCGCGCCAACCTCGACCTGCCCACACCGATCGGCGAGATCTACCCGCACATGGGCGAGATCTTCCCCAAGTCACAGCAATTCGAGCTGGCATTCGTCAAGGCGGGCGGGATTCTCGCGGCGGGGGTCGATCCGGCGTTCGCCGCGTTGGCGGGCTTCGGGGACCAGCGGAATCTCGAACTCCTGGTGGAAGCCGGGTTCACCGTGCCGCAGGCCATCCAGATCATGACGTCGAACGGGGCGAAGACTCTCGGTGTCCAGAAGGATCTGGGAACCGTGGAGGCCGGGAAGATCGCCGATCTGGTGGTGATCCGGGGTGATCTGATGGCCAATCCCGCCGCGATCTACCAGACGGAGACTGTGTTCAAGGACGGCTACGGCTACGATTCGGCCAGACTATTGGCGGCGGTGAAAGGCCAGGTCGGCATTCACTGACCAGGCAGGGTCAGGGCGTCGGAATCGCCCTGACCGCCGGGACCACGGGGAGGGTGATCCAGGAGAGCCGTCCCGGCGCGCTGAAGATGGTTTGATGGGCCACGACCGGTGTTGTCTCCCGGGGGAGATTGCCGCCGGTGTTGAGGTTGCGGGTGAGCACCGGATAGGCGCCGGACATCACCGCAACGCGCAGGTGTTCCCCGGGGCGCACGCCCACGCAGGTCCCCCACATGTCGATATCGTAGGTCTCGGGCTTTCCGGGCGTGAGCGGATCGTTCCGGAAATCCCCGCGGCGGGTGCGCGCCCGCACCCAGCCCTCAGTCAGGCGCTGCGAATATCCGTCGGTGCGAACCAGCGACAGGCGCACGACCCAGTCGGTATCCCGGGCCGACGAACTCGCGGTGACGGTGGCCCGCACGGGACCGCAGACCGCCATCGCTTCCTTCGGCGATTCCATGGTGTAGGTCAGGACGTCCCGCCGCTGCTCGACCGGGCGATAGTCGTCGGGGCCGCCGGAGTCGACGTTTCGGGTCCAGAGGAACGGGGTCGGGTCGGCGGGATCGTAGTCGTAGGTGCTCGGCGCGCCGTCCGGGAGCGAATCGGGCATCACGCGGCCGGCGTCGGGCTGGCCGGCGCGGGCGCCCGAGAGATAGAAGCGGGTGAACCGGGTATCCGGCAGCGGCCAGTCGTCGGCCCCGATCCACCGATTCTCACCGAGCTGGAAGAGCCGGACCCGGGGCCAGGCGGTGGCCTCGTTTGCTTCCCGCTTGAGGTACCGGGCAAACCAGAGCTCATACTGCCGACGGGTATCGACCACTGCTGCCGAGCCGAAGTCCATCCCGCCGATCACGGTGCCCCGCGAGTCCGAGTCGACCCAATGCCGCCACGGGCCGATCATCAGGTACTGGTTCTCCCGGGCGGCCGGCGCGGCTTTGGTGCGCATGGTGGCAAAGTTCTCGAGGCTCCCGCCGAGGGTCCCGTCGTACCAGCCGGTGAGATGGAACATCGGGACCCGCGACTCGGGCAGCCGGCGCTGGTAGCTCCGCGCCGCCCAGTAGGCGGCATTCTCGAGGTTGGCGAGGTAGTTCCGCCAGAGGTCCGAACGAGCGCCGATCCTCTCGTCGATGGTGAGCAGCGGCAGGCTCCGATACGCGTTGGCCAGTTCGGCTTCATCGTCCGGGAAATCTCGGACCGTCTTGCCCTGGACGACCATCGCCCACTCGAGCATTCCGAATGAAATCCCGCCGTGCCGCATCGGCCAGAAGCCGCCGGGATCGGACGGGGTGACCATCGGGATCATGGCCTTCAAGGCGGGATTGTTGAGTGGCGCCGGGAAAACCTGGGTCCAGCCCAGGTACGAGCCGCCTAACGTGCCGACCTGGCCGTCGGACCACGGCTGGCGGGCCACCCAGCTCTGAGTGGCGTAGCCATCTTTCGCCTCGTTCACGAGCGGCTCGAACTTGCCTTCCGAATCACCCCGGCCACGGACATCCTGCACCACGTAGGCGTAGCCGCGTGCGGCCCAGTAATGGCCCTGCTGGTAGCTGCCGAGACCGTTTCGGACATAGGGCGTACGGAGGAGCAGGGCGGGGACGCGCTTCGACGTTTCGGGGCGATAGACGTCGGCAACCAGGGCCACCCCGTCGGGCATGACCAGGCGAAGTCCGAAGTCCCGCCGGACCTGGTAGGGGCCGGTCCCCGCCACCTGGGCCGCCGCGGGCCCTTGCTGCAGGAGGGCCGCGCACAGGATGATGGATGGGATCAGGCCGCGGATGGATGTTCCGATCGTCTCGGTCATGTCGCTATTCCCATCGGAAGACCCGGGCGGCGAGCGCGGAACAGACGCCGAAAATCAAAACGAGCCCCGCCACGTTGGTCCAGTGAGCGCTCCAGCCCGAGCCATCCCAGATCCCCTGCATCAGCGCTACGGCATGGGTCATCGGGAGTCCGTATGCCACGAACCGCACCGCCGTCGGAAGTTGCTCCAGCGGCACGAACAGCCCGGAGATCGACAGCATCGGATACAGCACGGCCGCGCCGAGTGGCTGGGCGAACCGTGCGGTGGGGACGATGCTCGCCAGCACGAAGCCCAGTGACAGGATGCTGAGGGTGCTGAGGAGCAAGGCCGCCGTGAAGCTGAGCAGGTTCACCTGCATGGCTCCCGGGAAGAACCGCCGGCCGGCCAGTACCAGCAGCGCCATGCCGGCCACGGTAAAGAGCAGCTTCACCACCACGTGGGCACCGAGAATCGTCAGCGGAGACAGCGGCGTTGCCCGCAGCCGCTTGAGAATGCCGCCTTCACGGTAGATCGAGATGATCGATATCAGCGAGAGCACCGCGCCGACGGCGATGATCAGCGACGCCAGGATCGCCATGTTGAGGGGCGCCCCTTCGGCGGCATCCGCGACGGCTGCCGCGCCCGCGGGATTGGTGCCCATCACCCGCCCCCCGATCACGAAGATCACCACGGGGACGAGGAGGCTTCCGATCAAGCCCATCGGCTCCCGGACGAAGATCTTGGTCTCGAGCCAGCTCA
>JANMXA010000200.1:0-17652 GCA_031394255.1 Gemmatimonadota bacterium | reverse complement strand
CGGGGGTTCCCCCTGGGGGCGCTCCCCCGGTCTCTCCCGCCCCCCCCCCCGCCCGCGCCCCCCCCTGGGGGGGGCCCCCCCTCGACTACATTCCCGCCCGATGCCGCCCCTCTTCGCTCACGTCGCCCTGCCGCTGCCGGTTCCCACGCCCTACAGCTACGCGATTTCCGAGGCCCTCGCCGACCGGGTCGTCCCCGGGGCCCGCGTGGTGGTCCCGGTTCGTCGCCGGGAGATGGTCGGCATCGTCGTGGCGGTGGACGATCAAGCCCCGGCCATGGCAGCCCGGGAGGTGCTGGCCGCACCCGACGACGCTCCTGCCCTGCCGGATGCGCTGCTCAAGACGGCCCAGTGGATGGCGGGGTACTACGGCTCACCGATCGGTGTCACGCTGAAGGCCATGCTGCCCGGGCCACTGTGGGGCGAGTCGGAAGTGATGCTCGAGATTCGCGATCGGGCCCGGATGGGGGGGACGGCCGGCGATCTCCTCCAGTGGCTCGAACGGCACGGTGGCCGCGCTCCGATTCGGGCCGCGGAGCGAGCGCTCAAGAAACCGTTGTGGAGCGCGGCCGATCGCCTGATGCGGGTGGGTGCTCTGGCGATCGATGTGGTGCCCCCGGCGACTGACGCGGCGACCGCGACCTTCCTGGCTTTCGAGCTCGCCGGTGAGCCGCTCGGCCTGCTGGAACGGGAGGAGCGGTTTGCCAGGCGGCCTCGGCAGCGGGCCCTCTACGAAGCGCTGGAGCAGGCGGCGGCACCGCTGGCGGCGGAGCACCTGCGCGGAAGTCTCAAGTTCAGCCAGGCAGTGATTACCAGCTTGGTCGAGGCCGGCTTCGCGCGGGCCATCGAGATCGAGCGCTACCGCGATCCGTTCAAAGCGATGGATGCCAGTCCGCCACCGGGCACGCTGTCGGGACCGCAACGAGAGGCGGTGGCGCGGCTGGAGGCGCTCGAGGCGGGGCAGGGCGGCGTGGTGTTCGGCGTGACCGGGAGCGGGAAGACGCTGGTCTACCTCGAGGCGATTCGCCGGGCCGTGGAATCCGGTCTCGGCGCGATCATTCTGGTGCCGGAGATCGGTCTCACACCCCAGACCGTAAGCCGGGTGCGCGGGATGTTCGGCGATCAGGTCGCCGTGCTGCACAGTGCGCTCTCGGAAGGGGAACGGGCCGACGCCTGGCGGGCGCTCCGACGGGGTGGGCGCCGGGTGGCGGTGGGGCCGCGGTCGGCGATCTTTGCTCCGGTGTCGCCGTTAGGCTTCGTCGTGGTGGACGAAGAGCACGAGGCGACCTACAAGAACGGCGAGGCGCCGCGCTATCACGCCCGCGACGTGGCCCGGGTCCGCTGCCGGCTGGAGGGAGCGCGACTGGTGCTTGGCAGCGCCACGCCGAGTCTCGAGACCGCGGCCGAGGTCCTGGACGGACGGCTGGCGATGGTCCGGCTGCCGGACCGGATCGAGGCCCGACCGCTGCCGCCGGTTGAGCTGATCGACATGCGGACGGCCGAGCGGGTGAAAGGGGTCGGCGGGGTGCCCTGGTCGGTGGCGCTGGACGATGCGCTCGGCCGCACGCTCGCCCGGAAGGAACAGGCGCTGCTGCTCCTCAACCGCCGCGGCTTCGCGGCCTTTCTGCAGTGTCCAGGCTGCGGCACGGTGAAGATGTGCCCGCACTGCACCATCTCGCTCACGCTCCACCGGAGCCCCGCGGCGCTCAAATGCCATTACTGCGGGTTTACCACGGCGGCCGAACCGAGTTGCGGGAGCTGTGGTCATCCGGTTCACCGGGCCCTCGGCATCGGCACTCAGCAGGTCGAGCAGGTGGTGGCCGAGCGGATGCCGGGGGCGAGGATTGCCCGGATGGATCTGGATACCACCGGGGCGAAATGGTCACACCACAAGATTCTGGACCGGGTCGGCAAGGGCGAGGTCGATGTGCTGGTGGGAACCCAGATGGTGGCCAAGGGAATCGACTTTCCCAACGTGACGCTGGTCGGCGTGGTTGATGCCGATACCGGGCTCCACCTTCCCGATTTCCGGTCGGCCGAGCGGACGTTTCAGTTGATCACCCAGGTGGCGGGACGGGCGGGGCGGGGGCCCAAGGGTGGACGGGTCCTGGTCCAGACCCGCAATCCGGAACATCCGGCGCTGCGGTTTGCGGCAAAGCACGATACCGAGGGTTTCTGGGCGGCCGAGCGAGCCGGTCGCGATGATCCTCCGTACCCGCCGGCGACCGCGCTCGTGAACATCCTCGTGTCGGGGACCGATGCCAAGCGGGTCCAGGCGGAGTGCTCGAGGGTGACGGACTGGATTGGCGGGCTGGTGGCGCACCATCGGCTGCCCGTGACGGTGCTGGGCCCGGCGCCGTGCCCGATCGAGAAGGTGAAGGACCGGTTCCGCTGGCACCTGCTGCTCAAGGGGCCGGACCAGGCGTTAGGCAGGATCGTCCGCTATGCCGCGCCCCGGCTCGAGGCCAGGGAGGGATCCCGGGTGGTGATCGACCGGGACCCGGTGTCAGTCCTCTAGCCCTGCGCGATTACCGCTTGCCCAGCCGGACGTCGAGGCCGGCATACCCCCACCGGCCCGGCGCCGGCTCGAACACTCGGCCGCCGAATCCATTCACCGTCACCGCCGCCACGTAGCGCCGGTCCCAGAGGTTGTTCACGCCGACGAACGGCGCGAGGCCGATGCCGCCCATGCCCGGCCGGGCCCAATGGATGCGGAGCGACGTCACGCCCGGGCCCCATCCCGGTGCCGCGAGGGTGTTGCGGTCGTCGGCGAAGTACCGCGAGACGATCTGCTGATCCCATTCGATCCCCACCGGGCCCAGTCTGGCTGATGCCACGCCCCGGAACACGTGGCGGGGCACGCCGGGCACCTGGCGGCCGTCGAGGGTGTCGGTTGTGGCGCCGTTCCGGACGAGGTAGCGGCCGAAGCGGGCATCGGTGTGGGTGTAGCTCAGGGACAGGGCGGTCTGCGGCGTCGGGTGGAGCCCGATCCCCGCCTCGATTCCCCGAATCGTCAGTCGCCCCGCGTTCTCGAAGAACGCCCGCCCGTCCTTCTCCTTTGCCTGCACCAGCGCGTCGGTCACCCTCGCCCGGTACACCGCGAGGCTGGTGGTGACCGGGCCGGTCGTCCGGCCACCCAGCTCGACGTTCAGGGTGCGCTGGGGCCCGAGCGCGGTGTTGAACCCGACGGTGCCGTTGGACTGGTTCACCAGCTCGGTCGTCGTCGGGGTTTCGAAGGCGGTGGCTAGCGAGCCGTAGATCGCAATGGCGGACCCGAGCCGCCAGTTGAGGCCGAGGCTCCCGCTGGCGGCTCCCATCGAACGATCCCCGCTCTGGTTGACGCCATCGTTGAGGTAATGATCGGTGACGCGGAAGCGGACCTGGTCGTACCGTCCCGCGGCCAGGATGGTGACGCGGTCGCTTGGTTCGACATGAAGGCTCGCGAACGGGCCGGCTTCGGTCACGGTTTCTCGTTGGTCGGCCACCACGGTGTCGCTGGGTACGCCGCGGACGCTGCGCCGGTTGATCCGGTCGTCCCGCATGGTCTGGAGGTCGGCCCCGAATCCGAGGCGAGCCTTCGGGGATAGACGCCGCTGGGCCGTGACGCGGGCCCCGCCGGCCACCCGGTCGATCCCGCTCCAGGTTCCGACGGTGGGTCCGGTCTTTCCGGGGGGGGCAGTCGCGAGGGGGTTCTCGAGGTTCCGGACCAGGCCGAACACGGTGGCTTCCAGGCTATTGCCCCGCTCATCCGCCTGGGAGAATGTGGCGCCCAGTTGATGCTGGGAGACGTTCTTGTCCGCGCCACGGAGAATGTTGTTGGCCGCGGCGCTGTCGCGGTTCGCGGTCAGTTCGGCCAGAGTCAGGGCCCCGGCGTTGCGGGCCCGGGGACTCGCGGCCCCGAAGTAGCGCAGCTTGAGGAGCCAGCGGGGCGACAGAACCCGGTCGGCCGCGACCGACCACTGATTGGCCAGGGATGCGCTCTGCTGCCGGAATCCGTCGGACGCGAACCGGGCGAATCTCGCGGCGGTGGTCCAGCCTCCGGTCTGTCCGCCGAACTGGGCCGACATACGGGAGGTCCCGGCGCTGCCGCCGAGGACCCGGACACGGGCCTGGAGTGGGCCGCCCGCCATGGCGCTGGTCAAGGCAACGACACCGCCTCCGGCGTTGCCGTAGAGCGCGGAGGCGGGGCCGGAGATGACCTCGGCGCGCTCGATGGTGCCGGGGTCGAGGTTGCTGAGCTGGCTCTGGCCGTCGGGCAGGGTTTGCGGGATGCCGTCGAGGAGGATCTTGATGCCCCGGATGCCGAAGTTGGCCCGGGCGCCGGCGCCCCGGATGATCAGCCGCTGGTCGAGCGACGGATTGAACCGGTTGGCGAGGAAAACGCCCGGAAGCCTGCCTAACGATTCGTCGAGGCCGTTCTGGAGCTGGCCACCGCGGAAGACCCCGCTGTCGGCGACCGCTACCGGGGCGGGCACGCGGAGCCGTGCTTCGGCACCCCGGGTGACCCGAACCTCGAGGGTCTGGAGACGGGCGGCCCGGGTCGAGTCCCGTCGGGCTGCGGTTGAATCCTGCGCTGCCAGCGGCCCGACGGCGGCCAGCACGGCGAGGATCAGGGTAGGGGATCTTCGGATAAGCGCAAACATGAATGTAAGGATAGCCTGCTTGATACCGACTCGGGGGAGGGCCTACCTTTCGCCTCTGATGACGAGCGCCCCGACCCCTGATTTCTCGACCCCGCCGTTTGCGGGGGCTCCGGACGCCCGGTTCGAACCGGCGCCGATGGACGGCGTCCTGCCGGAGGACTTCTTCTCGACTTCCAACCTGCCGACCTACGTGCATACCGGGGGCCGGTGGCTGATGCCGGAGCGGCCCCGGATGGACGGCGTGATCGTGAAGCGGAACGGGCGCCTCGAGACGGTCGAGCCCCGACTGGTGAAACAAGGCGAGCCGGTCGCGATCGGCCTGGCCGAGGACGGGGCCGAGGGGATCGTAGTGTGGGCTGAGGGGTTCTTGGGAAGGAGTTCCAGCGCCAACGAGTTCCGGTTCATGTCCACCGAGGTCAGCCGGGAGCGGCCGGTCAATTACGAGGAGCTGGCTGAGCGCCTCGAGGCCGAACGGCGCCGAGGCGGCTATCTGGTGTGGGTCGTGGGTCCGGCGCTGGTCCACTCCCGCGCCCGGGCCGACTTCGACTGGTTCATCGCCAACGGGTATGTCAATGCGGTCCTGGTCGGCAACGCGGTGGCGGTGCATGACATCGAAGCGGCGATCTACGGCACCACCCTCGGGATGACCAGTACCGGCAAGGCGGCCGAAAGCGGTCATGGCCTCCACATGCGAGCCATCAACCGGATCCGGGCCGCCGGTTCAATCGAGGCGGCGGTCGGCGCTGGGATCGTGACCAACGGGATCATGCACAGCCTGGTCACCCGGGGGATCCCCTTCGTCCTGGCCGGCTCGATCCGTGACGACGGCCCGCTCCCGGGGGTGATCACGGACTCCACCCGGGCGCAGGACGCGATGCGGGCCCATACGGTGAAGGCCACCGGAGCGGTCTTCGTGGCGACCGCGCTCCATGCGATCGCCGTGGGGAACATGCTGCCGGCGTTTCATACCCACCGGGGCCCGCCGGAACCGTTGATGACGATCTGCGTGGACCAGACCGAGTTCGTGGTGACCAAACTGAAGGACCGGGGCACCCACCAGGCGTTCGGCGTGGTGACCAATGCCCAGGATTTCATGCACGTCTTTCGCCACTACGTGGACCGATGCCGCCAATCCTAACGACCACCGGCCCCGGAATCGGGGAAGGGTGGAGCCGTCTGCTCGAACCGATCCGTCAAAACCTGCCCGTCGAGGAAATCGACGGCGTGTGGGTCTTCCGGACGATCCGCCATCAGGCCCGCGATTTCGGGACGGCCGTGCTATCCCGGACTGACGGCGACCGGCGCCGGATCTATACGGCGAGCTATATCCTGACGGTCAAAGGGAAGACCCGTGGCCAGTTCGAGTCGACCATTGCCGAGGTCGGCAGCGGGCCGCTTGGGGCGCTCGCGGAACTGCTGGCGCTGGTTCCAAAGCGGGCCGAAGACGAGGAACCGCCGGTCCCGATCGAGGTCGAATTGTGGTTCCCCCGGGAGGTCGAGGCGGTTGCTGACGCGGGATGAGGGGTCGGCGCGGGTGGAACGGTTCCGCCGGTACCTCAAGGACCGGCGGCTGCCGGTCACCCGCCAGCGCATCACGGTGGCCGAGACGCTGCTGGCCAGCGAGGACCATCCGTCGATCGAAGTGCTCCGCCGCCGCCTGGTGGATCGCGGTGTTCACGTTGGATTGGCGACTCTGTATCGCACGGTCGAAGCGCTGGTGGAAAGCGGGCAGGTGCTCGCCCATGATTTCGGGGAAGGCTTCAAGCGGTACGAACCGGTCGGGGATCGCCGCGAGCATGCCCACCTGGTCTGCCGGCGGTGCGGCGGGGTGACGGAGTTCAGCAACGACCGGCTCGAGCGGATGTTCCGCATGACGGCCGACGAACACCAATTCCACTACGAGCGACACCGGGTCGAGATCCACGGCATCTGCGCCGAGTGCCGGAGCCGCGATCTGCCGGGTGCGGGGGGACGATGACCGACGGGACCGGGGTCGGGGCATTGCTGGTCGCCTTCGTTGGCGGCATTCTGAGTTTCCTGTCGCCCTGCGTCCTGCCGCTGGTGCCGTCCTACCTCGGGTTCATCACCGGATACACGATCGAGGAGATGGGCAACCGGCGCCGGGTGGCGATGATCCATGCGGCGCTGTTCGTCGTCGGCTTCTCGCTGATCTTCATTCTCCTTGGCGCCACCGCGACCGCGTTAGGCTCGGCCCTGGTGTACTACAAGGAAACCATCATGCGGGTGGCCGGGGTGCTGATCATCCTCTTCGGCCTCTATTGCCTCGGGGTCATCAAGCTCGGCTTCCTCTCGCAGGAGCGCCGGGTACACCTCGAGCAGAAGCCGCTGGGTTTGCTGGGCTCGGTCCTGGTCGGGATGGCCTTCGGGGCGGGCTGGAGCCCGTGCATCGGGCCGATCCTGGGTGGCATCCTGAGCCTGGCCGCCACGGAAGGCAGCGTGGGGCGGGGCATGCTCCTGCTGGCGGTCTATTCGGCCGGGCTGGCGGTGCCCTTCCTGCTCGCGGCCTGGGCGGTCGAATCGTTTCTGGACTGGTTCAAGGCGTTCCGGAAACACATCGGCATGGTGCAGAAGGTGAGCGGCGTGCTCCTGATCGTGGTGGGACTGATGATCGCGACCGGCCAGTTCACCCGTCTGGCCGGCTATCTGATCAAGCTTACCCCTGCATTCCTCTACAAACGGCTATAGACCCTCCGGCGCCCACCCCTCGACGATGGCGGCGGCCCGGAAGAGTCCGGTGGCGACCTGCAGCAACTTCCCTCTCAAGCGCGGCGGGTAGTCCGGGTGTTCCCGAAGGAACCGTGACACGGTGCGGGCGGCAATCCCGGACTGGTGCCCATCGAGCGCCGCATTCAACCAATTGGTCGGAAAGAAAATGTCGCCGGTCTGTTTGATCTCGAGGAGGAGATCGAGGCTCGGTCGCAGGTACCGCTCGGACTCGCGAGCATGGAGGGGATGATTCAGGTAGCCGAGGGCCTCACCCACCCACGATTCGCGGCGCCGGTTGGTCAGGTCGCGGAAGCCGGCGAACAGCGAGTCGCGGACCGCGGCGTCCGGCGACAGCGCGCGGCGGACGAACCGGAACCGCGCCAGCCGGTCGGGGTTGGTGATCCGCTGCTCTTCCTGATCGAGCAGGGCTTCACTTCCCGCCACGCGGCGAACGGCCAGGGCTTCAGCCAGCTGCGTGTACTGCTGTTCCGCCAGGGGCAGGCCAGCCGGGGTCTCGTCCTTTCGCCAGATCCGTTCCAGTCGGGACGTACCCTCGGGCGTCAGCGTCGTTCCGACGATCGCCTGGAAGAATGCCCCTTTCTTTCCGGGCTTGTCGGCCCGATCCAGCTCCTGCCAGAGGATTCGCTCAACCTCGGGCGCGAAACGGCGCCGGGCCGAATCCGGGAGGAAGCGCCAGTACGTTCCGCCGATCACGCCAAGCAGTTCCTGGCCGATCAGGTCGTCCTTCTCCTGTGGAAGGGCGCTGAGCGCTGCGCGGAGCAGGTGACCGGGGGCCAGGCGGCCATCGAGCATTTCTTCCTGTAAAGTCTGCCACCCCGCGCTTCGGACGACAGGGTCGGAAACCCGCGGCAGGCGGTCTAGCAGCGCTGCAACGGACGCCGAGTCGGTCTCGAATCGCCCGTAGCCGACGCCATCGGTGCCGGCAAGGACGAAACCGGGTTTCACGTCCAGCGGCACGTTGGTGGAGCGGCCGCGCAGCAGGACGGATAGTTGCCGCGTCGTGTCGCCGTCCCCTACCGTGACGCCAATCCGCTGGTTCCAGAGCAGCCCGCGACCCCGTGGATCCCGTTGGGTGACGCGGAGAACGCCGCCCTGCACCGACGCGGTGATCGTGGGGCGGCCCGGCTGCCCAACCCAGACTCGGCTCCAGGTCGCCAGGTCCTCGGGCGAGAGCCGGTCGAGGATCGCGATCAAGTCGGGCCAGGTGGCGTTCCCGAATTTGTGGCCGGCGAGGTATTCCCGGAGCCCCTGGCGCATCACGTCTTCGCCGATCGCCCGCTCGAGCTGGCGCATCACGATCGGCGCCTTCTGGTAGATGATGGCGCCGTAGAGCTGCCCCGCTTCCCGGAGATTCTCGAGCGGTTGCCGGATCGGATTGGCGCCCATGGTGCGGTCCGCCCCGTAGGCCGTCGGATGGTTGCCGAGGAAGAAGCGGAGATCGTGGTTGATGTCGGGAAACGACGGACCCACGATCTTGCCGGCCATGAAGTTCGCGAAAACTTCCTTCATCCAGACGTCGTTGAACCAGCGCATCGTCACCAGGTCCCCGAACCACATGTGGGCGGTCTCGTGGGAGATGACGCTGGCCCGGCCGAGGAGCTGGTTGCGGGTGGCGGTCTGATCCAGGAACAGAGCGCCAGCGCTGTACCAGACGGCACCGGGATGCTCCATGCCGCCGAACTGGAAGGCCGGGATGGCGAAGAAATCAAACTTCTCGAACGGATACTTGATCCCGGTATAGTCCTCGAGCCACCGGATGGCCGCGGCGTGCAGGTCGAAGATCGCATCCCTGTTGCGGGCGACCTTGGCGGAGTCGGTCTCCCGATGGTACATGGTGAAGTGCCGGCCGTCCCGATCGGCCTCTTCACTGAGGAGCTTGCCGGCGGCGAACGTGAACAGGTAGGTGCTGATCGGCGCGCTCTCGTGGAACCTGATCCGCTTGGTCGACCCCAGGCTGTCCATCGATTCCGCGCCCCCGTTGGCCACAGCGCGCCACGCCGCCGGAATCGTCAGGGTGAGCCGGTAACGGGCTTTCAGGTCCGGCTGGTCGAAACAGGGGAACGCGGTGGAGGCTCGATCGGGAACGAACAAGGCGTAGAGGTAGTCGCCGCGACGATTCAACGCGGCGTCGGTGGCGGTAAAGTCGAGCGTGATATGGTTGTCGCCGGTTCGCAGTGCCGAGGCGGGAATGATGATGTGGTCGGTGGTCACGCTCGGGATGACGGGCTTGCCGCTGGCATCCCGGACGGCGCCCACGTTGGCGGCCGGCGCCCGAAAATCCAGGACCACGGTGCCGGGCCTGGCCAGGTGGAAACTCACGGTCACAGTGCCCGTAACGGGCGCCGCGGTTTCAGGCAGGTTGAGCGCGATGTCGTATCGGACGTTGGAAATGGTGGCGGCCCGATGCCGCGCGAGGACGAGTGAAACACCCGGCTCTGGCGAGGGTGTCGGTGTGGCCGGCCCGAGGACGGCGACGAGCAGCGCGGTGATCATTGGGACCGAGGCGGTGGAGGCGGTGGTAGCCTACGTCAGTCACTCGGCCGGTGGCAAGGGTATCGGGTCAGGGTATGTGGTTCCGACACCCCCGCCTAGAGCCGCTCCAGCTCTTCCTCGAGGACCTGGGTCCGCACCAGCTCGGCGAACCGACCGCCACGCGCCAGCAACTCGTCGTACCGCCCTCGCTCCACCACCCGCCCGCGATCCAGCACCAGGATCTCGTTCGAATCCCGCACCGCGGCCGCCCGGTGCGACACCACAATTGAGGTCTTTCCAACCAGGGCACCCCGGAGCTGGCTCAAGATGCGGGCTTCGGTCTGGGCGTCCACCGCCGAGAGCGCGTCGTCCAGCACCACAATCGGTGGGTCCTGGGCCAGGGCCCGCGCGATCGCCGCCCGCTGTTTCTGGCCACCCGACAGATTGATGCCCCGTTCACCCAGCATCGTGTCGTAGCCCTTCGGCATCTGCCCGATCGCCGCCGAGAGTTCGGCGACGTCCGACGAACGCTCGAGGCGCCCGTCGTCCTCAGCCCCCATCAGGACGTTGGCCCGCAGCGTGTCGCTGAACAGGAACGTCTCCTGGGCACGAACCCGACCGCCTGCCGCACCGCCGCGACCGGCAGCGTCCGGATGTCGATCCCGTCGATCAGCACGCGGCCCTGGTCCGGGTCGTAAAGGCGGGCCAGCAACTCGACCAGCGCCGTCTTTCCGGCGCCCGTCGAGCCGACCACGCCAAGCGACTGGCCCGGCTCCAGCGTGAAGGAGACCCCGGCCAGAACCCAGTCCCGCTCCGGCGCGGTTGGGTACCGGAACCACACATCGTCGAACCGGACCGATCGGGCCACCGCAGTCGCGAACGTCGTGGCGTCCCCTTGCGGGTCCCGAATGGTCTCGGGTTCGCGGAAGATCATGTTGATCCGTGACATCGCGGCCGTGCCCCGGAAGACCAGGTTGATCGCCCAGCCGAGGAAGACCAGCGGCCAGACCAGCATCGCCAGGTAGACGAAGAACGCCACGAAGGTTCCCGTGGTGATGGCGCCCGTCACGACCAGCCGTCCCCCCACCAGCAGCACCGTGGCGCTGCCGAGCCCCCCGAGCAGGCCGAGCAACGGGTCCAGCGCCGCCTGCGCCCGGGCCAGTCGAACGTTCTTGGCCGCGTAACTCTCGTTCAGCCGTGCGAACGCCTCCCGCTCGGGCGTCTCCTGATTGTACGCTCGGACAATCCGGACCCCGGCAAGATTCTGCCTCACGAATTCGGTCATCTCGCCAAAATGATCCTGGATGGCGAGGGATCGCTCATGGATCCGCTTTCCGAAGTAGCCCTCGACCGCCGGGAGGGCGAGCAATGGCACGAGGGCGAGGGCCGCGAGGGTGGGGTTGACGGCGAACATCGTTGGCAGCAGGATGATGGCCCGGGTGCCGGTGTCGACCAGGTACATGAACGCCGGACCGACCACCATTCGTGCCGCGAGCAGGTCGTTGGTGGATCGCGCCATCAGATCGCCGGTCGGCATCCGGTCATAGAACGCCTGCGGCAGTCGCATCAGTTTGGCGAAGAGGTCGTTGCGGAGATCGTATTCGATCCGGCGGCTCACGCTGTTGAGCAGCTGACGCATGCCGTAGCGGAGCAGGCCGCCGGCCACGGCGCTTGCCACCAGCCACAGCGCGGCGCGCCTGGCGCCCCCCATGGGATCCGGACTGGCCAGGGCATCAATTCCCTGACCGAGGAACTTCGGGAGCAAGGTGTTGAGGAGGTTTGATCCAATGACACAGGCAAAGCCCAGGACGTAAGTCCCGGTATATTTCCGGACGTAAGGGCCGAGTGGCTCGAGTTCCCGCATCAGGAGGTAATTCGCATGGTTGGCACGAAGTATTGGGCGGCGATGGCGGTCTTGCTGGTCGCCATGGCCTGTGGCAAGAAAGACGGGGCGGGGGCCCCGGCACAAGACGGGGCCGCACGAGATCTCTCCCTCGCGCCGGTGGATTCCTCCGCCGCGCTAAACGACGTCGCCAAACCGGCGGACAGTACCCGGGCTGAGGTCCCGCCACCGGCCGTCACCACCCCAACGCCCAAACCGAAGCCGTCGACGCCGCCGGCCAAGTCGAAACCTTCGGCTCCGAGCCCCGAACCCGCGCCGGCTCCCGCGCCCGCCCCGGCCCCGCCGCCGGCCCTCGCCAAGCGGGAAGTCGCGGCGGGGTCGACGGTCTCGCTCGTCGTTGGCGCCGGGTTCAGCACCAAGACCCACAAAGTCGGCCAGGCGGTCAAGGCAGCCGTCAGCGCGGACGTCACCGATGAGAGCGGCAAGGTGGTGATCCCGGCCGGATCCGTCGTTACGCTGGTCATCACGGAGCTGGTCGTCTCGGAAAACAAATCCGATGAGGGCAAGGTGTCGCTCAAGGCCACTGAGGTCACGATCGGCGATGAGCGATTTGACCTCGACGCGGTCTCGACTTCGGTCGAGCATACGCTGAAGGGCAGGGGCGTCCAGGCCGGTGATGCCGCCAAGGTCGGCGCAGGCGCGGCGGCCGGCGCGATTCTGGGCCGGGTCATTGGCGGCCGGAAGAGCGGAGCGGTCGTCGGCGGTGTTATCGGTGCCGCGGCCGGAACCGCGGTCGCGATAAACTCGGCCGACCGGGATGTGATTGTCGCGGCCGGCGCCAAGGTGATGATCAAGCTTCGGACCGCGCTGGTCCGGTAGAGTTGTCCGCGGGGGCGGGCGGGCGGGTGGGCCAATCCGCCCGTCCGCTCACTGACCCGCCCCGCCTCCACCGCGCCGGGGATCGCTCGCGCCGAGCCACCCTCGTGGTGTCCTGATGATCGCCTCGACGTCCCCCATATAGCCCCGGAACACCACCTTGTGGCCCATCGCTTCGAGCGCCGCAATCGTCGGCGCCGGGAAGCCGTCGCGTTCCAGCATGATCTCGTCCGGAAGCGACTGGTGGTGCAGGCGTGGCATTGAAAGCGCCCTGGCCAGATCCATATGGTGGTCGATCACGTTGGAAATGACGTGGTAGACCTGCGTGATGATGGTCGGTCCGCCCGGCGTGCCGACGACCATCAGCAGTTGGTGGTCGGGGCCAAGCACGAGACTTGGCGTCATCGCGGAGAGCATTCGCTTCCCGGGGACAATGGCGTTGGCTCCTCCCTGGATCAATCCGTACTTGTTGGGCTTCCCGGGCGCCGTGGTGAAGTCATCCATCTCGTCATTGAGCAGGAACCCGCCTCCGTGGACGGTCACCGCGCTGCCGAAGCTGTTGTTGAGCGTGGTGGTCGTGCTCACTGCGTTGCCGTCGCCATCGACTACGGAGTAATGCGTCGTGCTGGGGCCGTCCTTGAGCACGTTCCGGACCGACGGCGTGGGGGACGCGTGGCCTGGGTCGATCTCGGCTCGGCGCCGGGCCGCATAGGCCTTGCTGGTCATCCGGGCAATCGGGTTCCTCACGAACGCTGGATCGCCGAGTGACGAGTTCCGTTCGATGAAGGCGCGTCGCATCGCCTCCGCTTCCCGGTGGAGCAATGCCGGTGTCCCGAAGGCCGGCAGGGGTCCGAACCCCTCCATGATGTTCATGATCATCGCCAGCGTGACACCGCCGGACGACGCCGGGGGCATCGAGTAAATCGTGTGGTCCCGATAGGTGAATGCGAGCGGCTCGCGCCAGATTGCCTTGTAACCAGCCAGATCCCGCCTGGTGATCAGGCCATGGCCGCGCTTCATCTCGGCCACGATCAGATCGGCGACCGGGCCCCGGTAGAAGCCGGCCGCGCCCCGATCGCGAATGACTTCCAGGGTCCGGGCCAGGTCCGGCTGTTTCCAGAGCGTGCCCGGGGCGGGAGCCTTGCCGCCCGGCAGGTACTGGGCGGCGGATGCCGGGAAACGAGCCAGTCGGTCCGCGTCCCGTTGAATCGCTTCGGACCGATACCGGTCCAACTCGAAGCCGTCCCGTGCGAGGGCGATCGCGGGTTCGAGCATGGCGCTCCAGGGCAGCTTCCCGAAGCGCCGATGGGCCTCGGCCAGTCCAGCGACCGACCCCGGGACACCGGCCGCGCGATGGCCGGTCCAGCTGGCGTCGGTCGGACTACCATCCTTGCCCACGTACATGAGACGGGTGGCCCGGCTCGGCGCCGTCTCGCGGTAATCCAGTGCGAACGTCTGGCCGTCTGCCAGGCGGATCATCATGAATCCGCCGCCGCCGATGTTGCCCGCCTCCGGGTGCACCACCTGAAGCGCAAATCCGACCGCGACCGCCGCGTCGATGGCGTTTCCGCCCCGGGCGATGATGTCCCGGCCGACTCGGCTGGCAATCACGTTGCCCGAGACGACCATTGACCGCGCCCCCTCGGTGACGATCGTACTGTCGGCCAGGGGCCAGGATTGCGGACCCGGGGGCTGAGCCTGGGCAACCGAAAAGAGCGAGAGGATCGCCACCAGGAGGGCACGGACGTGGGACACGGAAAACCTCGCAGTTGCGTTGGCGATCGGGGACCCGCCAAAATTAACCCACATGCCTTCCCAAGCCCCGGATCCATCCGCTGACCCGCCCCGACGCCAACCCGCGCCACTCCGTCTCACCGAGCGGCGGAATCCCCGTTCCGCGGATATCGACATTGCCGACGCCCAGACTCTGGTCGATCTCATCAACGCCGAGGATTCCACGGTCCCCGCCATCGTGGCCGGGGCCCGCCTCGAGATCGCAGCGGCGGTTGCGCTGATCGAACGATCGTTTCGAGCCGGCGGCCGGCTCCTCTACGTCGGCGCAGGGACCAGCGGACGCCTGGGCGTACTCGATGCCTCGGAGTGTCCGCCGACCTTCGGGACCGACCCTGCCATGGTCGTCGGCGTGATCGCCGGCGGCCTCACGGCCCTCGTCAAGCCGGCGGAAGGGGCCGAGGACGATGTCAATCTTGGCGTGGCCGCGATCGACACTCACGGAGTGATGGCCGCGGACACGGTCGTCGGGATCGCGGCGAGCGGGGGTACGCCGTACGTCCGGGCTGCGCTGGGACGGGCGCAGACCATCGGCGCGGCCACGGTGCTGGTGACCTGTGCGGAACCGCCCCGGGTCCTCCGCGAAACCTGCGATGTGGTGATCGTCCTGCCGACCGGCCCCGAGGTCGTGACCGGCTCCACCCGGATGAAGGCGGGCACCGCCACCAAACTGGTACTCAACACGCTCACGACCGCCGCGATGATCCGCCTCGGCAAGACCTACGGGAACCTCATGGTCGATCTCCAGGCCTGGAGCCAGAAGCTGGTCGACCGTGGCGAGCGGATCGTCATGGAAGTGACGGGGTCGACCCGCGACGAGGCTCGCGCCGCGATCGACCGCGCCGGGGGCAGCGTCCGTACCGCCATGGTGATGGCGAAGACGGGGATGAATCGGGAGGCCGCCCAGGCCCAGCTCGCTCAACACGACAACCGGGTCCGCGCCGTGCTGGGCGACCCACCGCCGGTGGTGAACTCATGACGGAACGCCCTACACTCGCGGTCGGTCTCATGTCGGGCACCTCGCTCGACGGGATGGACGCGGCCCTGGTTCGACTGAACGGACCGACCCACGCCGACCTCATTGCCTTCGCCCACGTGGCCTACACGGCCGATTACCGCGGCCAGATCGAGCATGCCATTGCCGCCGGCACCACGCGGGAACTGGCGTTACTCCATGCCCGGATCGCGGATTGGGGCGTCGAAGCCGTGCAGCAGGTGCTGGCCAAGGCCCACTGCAAGGCGTCCGATCTGGACCTGATCGCCTTTCACGGGCAGACCATCTGGCACGAGCCACCCGCCGTCACCTGGCAACTTGGCGAGCCGGCGATCATCGCCGAAGCATTCGGTGTCCGGGTGATCAGCGGCTTTCGGGGCCGTGACGTCGCGGCGGGCGGGGAAGGGGCGCCCCTCGTTCCGATGGCCGACGTGCTGCTCTTCGGCGCCGACCATCCCCGTGTCCTCCTCAATCTCGGCGGGATGGCCAATCTCACCTACGTCGTCCGGCGAGCGCGAGAAGAGGGTGCCTTCGCGTTCGATACCGGGCCGGGCATGGCGATCATCGACGGAGTAGCGCGTCTGGTCGATCCGTCGCTGCCTTACGACGTCGATGGCCGTCTCGCGGCAACGGGGAAGGCCGATCCGGCCGTCGTCGACCGCCGCCTCGCCGATCCGTTCTTCGCCCTGAAGCCGCCCAAGAGCACCGGCCGCGAGTTGTTCGGGGCCGCCTACGCCGCGGCCATTCATCGCGAGATCCCCGGCCCGGACGGCGTCGCGACCGCGGTCGCGCTGACGGTTCGGAGTATCGCGGAGGCGATTGCCCGGTGGGTGCCGGGACATCCCGAAGTGGTGGTCTCCGGGGGCGGCGCGCACCATCCCGGCGTCATGGCATCGCTCGGCGCGGCGCTCAAGAGTCACCAGGTCCGCCGCTTCGAGGAGGTCCACTTCGCCGGCGACGCCAAGGAGGCGGTCGCCTTTGCGCTGCTTGGCTATCTCGCTGTGCATGGGCAGCCCGGCAACATCCCGGCGGCCACCGGGGCCCGGGGTGCCCGGGTGCTGGGCATGGTGACGCCGGCGTGACGGCTGCCCGCCTGGTGATGCCGGCGATCCGGTGGAAGCCGGATTCCGGTTTCGATCACGAGGCCGGCCCGATCGAGGCTGCCCTGAGGCTGGGGGTGGGCGGCTTCATCGTATTCGGGGGGACTCGCCAAGCGGTCACCTCCCTTACCGCCCGGCTCCGCCGTGAGGCCGGCCGTCCGCTCCTCATCTCCGCCGATCTCGAGCGGGGGGCGGGCCAGCAGGTGGCCGGTCTGACCGAGATCCCGCCGCCGGCCGCGCTGGCGGCGTTAGGCGGAGTGGACCCCGCCCGGAATGCCGGACACCTCACGGCCGCCGAAGCCCGTTCGGTCGGCATCAACTGGCTCCTCGGCCCCGTGGCCGACCTGGACCTCGCCGCCGAGAACCCGATCGTGCAGACCCGGTCCTTCGGCGCCGAGCCGGCCGAGGTGGCGGGCCAGGTGGCGGCCTGGATCGAGGGGGCACACCGCGGCGCCGCGCTGGTGTGCGTCAAGCATTTTCCCGGTCACGGCCGGACCACCCTCGACTCGCACGACCGGACCCCGACCGTCGACGTCTCGGCCCGGGAGCTCGACATCGCCGACCTGGTGCCCTTCCGGGCCGCCATCGCGGCCGGCACGGACGCCGTGATGACCTGCCACGTTGCGTTTCCGGCACTCGACCCGTCCGGACTGCCGGCCACCCGCTCGCCCGCGATCATTGAGCTTCTGCGCAACACGCTGGGCTTCGACGGCCTGGTGGTGACCGACGCGCTGATCATGGAAGGGTTTTCGCCGGCCGCCGGCGCGGCGGCCGCGGCGCGGGCATCGTTCCGGGCCGGGGTCGACATCATGCTCTATCCGCCCGATCTCGCCGCGACGGTCGCAGCGCTCGAGGCCGAGGCCGCCCTGCCCGATGGGGGCCGCCGCATCGCCGCCGCGCTGGGGCGGTACGAGCGGGCGCTCGCACGAGTGGAGGCGTTGGGCTCGCCCGGGCCGATCGATCCCGCCATCGCGGCGGGAATGGGAGCGGGACTGATCGAACGCGCCGCCCCGCCGGT
Source organism: Gemmatimonadota bacterium (assembly GCA_031394255.1). Taxonomy (GTDB): domain Bacteria; phylum Gemmatimonadota; class Gemmatimonadetes; order Gemmatimonadales; family GWC2-71-9; genus SHZU01. The sequence goes on along the minus strand of JANMXA010000200.1, from coordinate 170 downwards.
GAGGCTGCGGCCGCCATTCGAATTGATCCTGGCGGACGACGATCAGGACGGTGCCTTCCCGCCTTCGCCTAACAACCATCTCGCGGCCGCCCTTCAGGCCGCCGCTGTGCCCCTCGGCCCTGGCGGGAGCCGGATCCTGCTGGCGTTTGCCGAGCCCCGGGCGTCGAAAG
>JANMXA010000199.1:0-38238 GCA_031394255.1 Gemmatimonadota bacterium | reverse complement strand
GTCCGGCTACTGGACCGTGAGCGGCACCGACCCGCAGGCCTTGGGCTTGTCGGTGGTGCAGGCCTCAACCGACACATCGCCGGCCTTATGGGCCGTGACCAGTCCGTCCGCCGCGATCGTGGCGCGTTCCAGCGGCGTGATCGACCATTCCCACTCAACGCCGGCGCGGGGCGGAACCAGGATGGCGCGCATCCGGACCGTGTCGCCAATCGCGACGAACGCTCCGTCAGGCCCGATCGCCACGTGCTTCTCCGGCGGGTCAAACCCGTTGCCGCCCTCGGCATCGGGGGACGCGCAGGCCGCGACCAATAGCAGCAGGACACCCGAAGGAACCAACATTCGCCTCACAGCCACTTCCCTTCGTCCAGCATCGGAACGGCATGAAACCGGGTTCATCAATGGTATCGGCCCGGGGCCATTTCGTCGAGTGGCACCGCCAACACCGGTCATCGCGGCTCGCCGAGGAGCCAGCGGGCCGCGGCGGCCGGTCCCATGGCGGGGCCGTGCCGCTTAACGGGTAGCGCTCCGGCGCCGCGCCATGAATGGGTCGGCGTGGGGGCCCGCACCCCTGTCAGGGCCCACGCCAATCAGGTAGAGGTCGCCGGCATCCGTGAGGGAGGGGTCGCCCCAAACCCCGGGAACCACCACGACGGGCCGGCGCCAGCCGGCGTTGGTCCGCTGGGTCCACGAGATCCCCTTCCCGCCACCCTTGTCGTCGAAGTAGAGCTCCGTCCCGTCGGCGCTGAACGGCGACCCCTCGGTGCCGCTGGTATTGACGGCCGCACCAAGATTCACCGGCGCCGACCACGCGCCATTCCGGCGGGCCGACATCCAGAGATCCGGGCCGCCCAATCCGCCCGGCCGCGAAGACTCGAAGAACAGCGTCTGTTCGTCGCGGGTCAGATGAGGATTCTCGTCACCGGAGACGAATGGGAAACCGACCGAGGCGGCGAGGACCGGTGCCTGCCAGACCCCGTTCGCCTTCTCGGCGTAGTAGATCCCGGGCACCGGACGGCCGGACGCGCCAGCCGGATCGGTAAAGAGGATCCGGTTGCCATCGGCGGAAACCCACTCGTCGCCCTGGAGTCCGTGGGGAAGGTTGATGGGAGTCCCCAGGCTTTCCGGCTCGCTCCAGCCCGCCGCGGTGGACTCCGCCCGGTAGAGATGGGCGGCGACGGTGTCCGCCGGATCCCATCCCGGACGCACCGGACCGATCACCTTCACCACGCCGTTCAGCACCAGCTCCAGCGGGTTAATCCGGAAGTACGTGAAATAGAAGTACCGCCCATCGGGTGAGATGAACCCGCTGTCTTCCCATCCGTCGCTGGCCACCGGAGGGCCGAGATCGACCGGCAGATCGAACGCGGGCGGAGCTGAGGGACCGGCGGACGGGGCGGCGGCGCAGCCGGCCAGGAACACCGGAAACACGAGAAGCATCAGGGACGCCGGCCCGGCGGCGGCGCGAGTCATCGCGGCTCGCCGAGGAGCCAGCGGGCCGCGGCGGCCGGTCCCATAGCGGTGACCGCACCGCCTAACGGGTAGCGCTCCGCCCCCGGATACACCACCACCGCCTCGGCCACGGCGAGGTCCTCACAGCCCTGGCGAAAACCGCGGCTCACGGCAGGGGCGGTGGAGCGTTTGATTTCGATCGCCAGCCGCCGGCCGGCCGGCCCTTCCACCACCAGATCGATCTCGGCGCCCCGGGCGGTGCGGTAGTACGAGATGGCGCGATCACCGGCGGCGGTGATCAGGGTTTCGAGGACGAGTCCCTCCCACGAGCCGCCCACCACCGGATGACCGAGGAGCTCGCCGTGAGTCCCGATCCCGAGGAGGGCATGGACCAGACCGGCGTCGCGGACGTAGACCTTGGGCGATTTGACGAGTCGCTTGCCGGCGTTGCCGGACCATGGGGTGAGCCGCCGAACCAGCAGCAGGTCCACCATCAGGTCGAGGTAGCGGGCCACCGACTGGCCGCTCAAACCGAGACCGGCGGCAATCCTCGCGGCGTTCATCTGCTGGCCCTGGTTATGGGCCAGCATGGTCCAGAACCGCCGGAGCGTTTCCGACGGCGCCCTCGGCTGGAACATCTGAATGTCCCGCTCGAGGTAGGTCCGGAGGAAGGCGCGGCGCCACGCCAGACTGGCCTGGTCGTCGGCCGCGAGGTAGCTGTCGGGGAAGCCGCCGCGGAGCCAGAGGCGGTCCAGATCGGCGGCGGTGTCGGGCACTTCGGTGATGTCGAAGGGCGGCAGCTCGAGATACTCGATCCGGCCCGCGAGCGATTCCGAGGACTGGTGGAGCAGTTCCATCGAGGCCGAGCCGAGGACGAGGAACTGTCCGAAGCGGTGACCCTCCTCGCGGCGGCGGTCCACCACACCGCGGAGGACCTGGAAGAGATCGGGAACGCGATGGATCTCGTCGAGGATGGTGAGGCCCGGATTGGCCTCGAAATAGGCGGAAGCGTTGGTGAGGCGATTGCGGTCGGCCGGGTCTTCGAGATCCAGGTAGTGGACCCGGTCGGGATCGAGGGTGCGGGCCACGGCCTTGGCGAGGGTGGTTTTCCCAACCTGGCGAGGCCCGACCAAGGCGACGACGGGGGCGCGCCGGAGCGCAGTTATGGCGGCCTTGGTGGCGCTGGTCCGGTCATACATGGTAGCAAATATACTATATCACGGCATAAATACAACATTACACTGTGAATTATTGTTGTATTATTGCTATCAAATGGAATAAATACAACGTTAACAAATTGGCGGCGGACAACCAAACCCCGAAAGGCCAGCCCGAAACATCCCTTGTAAGTCATTGCGGTGAAACAGTTTGAATAGAGCCGCACTGCTTGATTCCGACTCCGGGACCCCGCTATATTTTGGGGCCCAACTCTCCACCGGTTCCAGGGCCGTTTTCCCGATCACACAGGTCGAGTGACCCATGACCGCACCCAATTCGCGCGAGCGTATTCTCCCCCGCCCGATCGAAGACGAGATGAAGCAGAGCTTCATCAACTATTCGATGAGCGTGATCGTGTCGCGCGCGCTGCCCGACGTCCGTGACGGCCTGAAGCCGGTCCACCGGCGGATTCTGAACGCCATGAACGAGCTGGGCCTGGTGCCGGGCCGAGCCTACAAGAAATCGGCCACGGTAGTGGGCGAGGTGTTAGGCAAGTACCACCCGCACGGCGACGCCTCGGTGTACGACGCCCTGGTCCGGATGGTCCAGGACTTCTCGCTCCGGTATCCGCTCGTGGACGGCCAGGGCAACTTCGGCTCGGTGGACGGCGACCCCGCGGCGGCTTATCGGTACACCGAGGCCAAGCTGACCCGGGCCGCGATGGCCATGCTCGAGGACATCGACAAGAACACGGTCGACTTCCAGCCCAACTACGACGACCGGCTCCAGGAACCGACGGTGCTGCCGTCGAAAATCCCGAACCTGCTGGTCAACGGGTCGAGCGGCATCGCCGTCGGCATGGCCACCAACATCCCGCCCCACAACCTCCGGGAGGTCTGCCAGGCCATCGTGCTGCTGGTAGACGACCCTGAGACCACGATCCCCGACCTGGCCAAGATCATCAAGGGCCCCGACTTCCCGACCGGCGGCTACATCTACGGGATCCACGGGATCAAGGAAGCCTACGAGACCGGCCGCGGCAATGGGGTGATGCGGGCCCGGGCCCAGATCGAAGAAAAGGAATCGACCGGCAAGACGGCGATCGTCATCACCGAACTGCCCTACCAGGTCAACAAGGCCAATCTGGCCCGGGACATCGCCGGGCTCGTCGGCGACAAGAAGATCGAGGGCATCTCGGCCGTCCGCGACGAGTCGGACCGGGACGGGATGCGGCTGGTCATCGAGCTCAAGCGTGACGCGATTGCCCACGTGGTGCTGAACCAGCTCTACAAGCACACCACGATGCAGTCCACTTTCGGCGTGATCAACCTGGCACTGGTCAAGGGCCAGCCCAAGGTGATGAACCTGAAGGAGCTGCTCCAGCACTTCATCGAGCACCGGCACGAGATCATCGTCCGCCGGACCCAGTACGATCTCGACCAGGCCGCCGCCCGGGAGCACATTCTCGACGGACTCAAGATCGCGGTCGACAACATCGACGAAGTGGTCGAGATCATCCGCAAGTCCGAGAACGTCGACGAGGCCGACCAGCGGCTCCGGAAGCGGTTCAAACTCTCGGAGAAGCAGAGCGAAGCGATCCTCAACATGCGGCTCGCCAAGCTCACCGGCCTCGAGATCGAGAAGCTCGAAGCCGAACTGAAGGAAGTCAGGGCCATGATCGCCGAGCTCAAGGGGATCCTCGCCTCGAAAGCCCGCCGGATGGCGATCCTCAAGGAAGAGATGGCGGAGATCGCCAAGGACTTCGGCGACGACCGGCGGACCGAGATCATCCCGGACCAGACCGAGTTCTCGGTGGAAGATCTGATCGTCGAAGAAGACATGGTGATCACGATCTCCCACACCGGCTACATCAAGCGGACCCCGGTTTCCACCTATCGGCGGCAGCGGCGGGGCGGACGGGGCCTGACCGGCGCCACGACCAAGGAAGACGACTGGCTCGAGCATCTGTTCATCGCCTCGACCCATGACTACGTGATGTTCTTCTCGAACCGGGGCCAGGTCTACTGGCTCAAGGTCCACGAGATTCCGCAGGGCGGCCGGGCCACCCGCGGGAAGCCGATCATCCAGTGCATTGCGGTCCGGCCGGACGAGCACATCACGGCGCTGGTGCCGGTCCGCGAATTCGCCAACAACCGCTGGCTCATGTTCGCGACCCGGAACGGCACGGTGAAGAAGAGCGTGCTGTCGGACTACGGGAACCCCCGGGCCAACGGCATCATCGCGATCAACATCGAGCCCGAGGACGAGCTGATCGAAGTGCTGCTCACCGACGGCAACAACGACATCGTCCTCGCCACCAAGGGCGGGATGAGCATCCGGTTCCACGAAAGCGACGTCCGCGAGATGGGCCGCGCGACCGGCGGCGTCAAGGGCATCGAACTCGAGAAGGACCAGGTGATCGGCATGGTGGTGATCCGCCGCGACGCCACCCTCCTCGTCGTGAGCGAGAAGGGCTTCGGCAAGCGGTCCGAACTGGCGGAGTACCGGGTCCAGAAGCGGGGCGGCAAGGGCATCATCACCTTCAACAACACCGACAAGACCGGGGACTGTGTGGCCCTGAAGGAAGTGCAGCCGCAGGACGAGTTGATGATGATCACCCGAAGCGGTGTCATCATCCGGGTGCCCGTGGACGGCATTCGGGTGATCGGGCGCAATACCCAGGGCGTCCGGGTCATGAATCTCGATCCGGCGGATTCAATCGTCGCGGTGGCCCGGGTGGTGAAGGAAGAAGAGGGTGAAGGCGAAGAAGTGGAAGCCGAGGAGCCGTCATGACCGCCACCGCCGTTCCGACAATCACCAGGGACGATCTGGCACGGACGGCGCACGCCCTGAAAGGGATCGCCGTCCGGACCCCGCTGGTAGAATCGGCGGAGCTGACTCGTCGCTTCGGGTTTCCGGTCTGGGTCAAATGCGAACATCACCAGCCGATCGGCGCCTTCAAGATCCGGGGCGCGTATACGGCGATCTCCCGTCTCACGCCGGAAGACCGGGCCCGCGGCATCATCACCCACTCCAGCGGAAACCACGGCCAGGCCGTGGCCTTCGTGGCCAAGCACTTCGGGGTCCGCTCGGTGATCGTGATGCCGGAAAACGCGCCCCAGGTAAAAGTGGACGGCATCCGGCGCCATGGGGCCGAGATCGTCTTCACCACCCGCAAGGAACGCGAAAAGAGATCCCGGGAACTGATCGAGGCCCAGGGCCTCGTGATGGTCGCCCCGTACGACAACATCGACGTGATCATGGGTCAGGGCACCTGCGCCTTCGAGATTATCGAGGACCAGCCGAGTGTCTCGACTCTCGTCACGCCAGTCGGTGGTGGTGGCATGATTGCCGGCACCTGCGCCATGGTGATGGCGGCGCGCGCCGCCGGCGACCCGATCACCCGGACCGTGATCGGCGTCGAGCCCGCGCTCTCGCCCAAACTCGGCGCGGCACTGGCAGCCGGGCATCCGGTACCGTTCGAACCCGTGGAGACCATCGCCGACGGCCTGGTACCGCCGTCGGTCGGGACCATCACGTTCTCCTACATCCGCCAGGTGGTCCACCAGGCGGTGGCACTGACGGAAACGGAAATCGCCGCCGGGGTCCGGTTCCTGTTCCACTCCATGGGTCTCAAGGTCGAGCCGTCGGGCGCGACGCCGGTGGCCGCGCTCCTGGCCGGGAAGATCACACCGACCGCGCCGATCGCCTGCGTGCTGACCGGCGGGAACGTCGACCCCGCCACGTTCAGTCGGCTGGTGGACTGATCCCCGAATGGCCGACGCCGATCCGCCCCTCGCGCATGTCCTGATCGTCGACGACGACCAGTCGCTCAATCGGTCGCTGAGCTCGATCCTGGGCTCCGAGGGCTACCGGATCTCGAGCCGCTACACGGCGGACGGCCTGATCGAGTTTCTCGACGCCAACCAGATCGACCTGCTGATCCTCGACATCGGCCTGCCGCAGATCGATGGCCTCGCGGTGCTCCAGGGCATCAAGTCCCATCCCGCCCACTGGGACATTCCGATTCTGGTGCTGACCGGCGCCCCGGCCGGCGAGGTCTCCGTCGAAGCCCTGGGGCTTGGCGCCACGGACTTCGTCACTAAGCCATTCCGCCTCGACGATTTTCTGGCCCGAATCCGGGCCCACCTCCGCGACGGCCGCGCTCTCCAGACGGCCCGTCGCGAGGCCCGCTCCGAGGCGGAGGTGAACGACATCCTGCGCGAAGCGGCGGTCGCGGCATCTCCGGCGGAGATCTATCAGGTGCTGGTCCGGCGGATCGCCCACGGGCTCAAGATTTCCCGCTGCTCGATCGTACTGGACGACGACAACGGGGAAACCGCCACCGTCGTCGCCGCCTGCGACAGCCCCGGACTCCGCCACCTGACGGTGGAACTGCGCCGCTACCCGGAGTTGCTTGGGCCCATGATCACCGGCGAGTCGTTGCTGATCGACAACGTCCGCGACGACCCCACCTTTGCGCCGGTCCGCGAACTCTGGCGGGTCGAGGGCCGCGTGGTACCGACGACGTCGGTGGCCGTGGTCCCGTTCAAGGTTCGCGAGCGGCGCGCGGCGGCATTCTATCTGCGGACCGCGGGCGAAGACGGGGTACTGTCCGCGGCTGATCTCGAGTTCGGCCGCCGGGTGATCGACGCGGCCCGGCCGTTGCTCGACAAGGCCCACAACTTCGAGGAAGCGATCCAGCGCCAGGACGAGATGCGGCAGCTGGCCGAGACCGACCCGCTGACCGGGCTGTTCAACCGGCGAGCACTCCGGGAGCGACTTGACCGGGAGCTGGCCCGGGCCCAGCGCAACAACACCGTGCTCTCGGCCCTGATGCTGGACATCGACTTGTTCAAGCGGCTGAACGACACCTACGGCCACGAACTGGGCGACCGGGTTCTGACCCAGCTGGCCGAGGTACTGCGCCGCGAGCAGCGGGCGATCGACGTCCTGGCCCGGCTGGGTGGTGAGGAATTCGTGGTGCTGCTCCCGGAGACCGGGATTCGCGGCGCCCGGATCTACGCCGAGCGGATCCTCCGCAAGGTGAGCGCGGCAACGCTGGGTACCGTGGAGCACCCGGCCCAGATTACCGTGAGCATCGGCATCGCCACGTATCCCGATGAGCGGGTCCACGATCCCGATTCCCTGCTCCGGCTGGCCGATACCAACCTGCTGCGCGCCAAGGCCGACGGGCGGAACAGGTATCGCGATTGAACGACGCGCAGTGCCCCAAGTGCGGCACTTCCTATCCTCCACCAGCCCGATTCTGCATCAAGGACGGGTTCCCGCTGATCACCGGCACGCAGGTGTCCCCGGCGCTGCATCGCACTGACGAGACCAGACCACCAGGCGTCCGCAACACCGATCCGGCGGGAACGCTCGAGGGCCGGGTGATCGACGGCCGGTATGCGATCGAAGACCGCGTGGGCGAAGGCGGCATGGCGTATGTCTATCGCGCCACCGACCGGCAGACCGGTCAGACGGTCGCGGTCAAAGTGCTGATGGCCAAGCTCGCGAGCGATCCCGAGTCGGTGGCCCGCCTCAAGCGGGAGGCGCACCTCGCCATGAAGCTGATTCACCCGAACACCTGCGGGCTCCTGTCGTACGGCGAAGCCAACCGGCTCCCGTACCTGGTGATGCCCTACCTCGAAGGCGAAACGCTCTCGACCCGGGAGAACCGGATCGGGATCATGAAACCCAAGCAGGCGGTCCCGATCCTGATCCAGCTCTGCCGCGGGCTCCAGCATGCCCACGATCAGGGCGTGATGCACCGCGACCTCAAGCCCGAAAACGTGATGCTGGTGGCCGAAGACGCGGGAGAGCGAGCGGTGGTGATGGACTTCGGTCTCGCCAAGGAACGGATTGCCGGCACGGAGCTCAACCGGCTCACGGCCACGGGCATCGTGCTGGGCACGCCGGAGTTCATGAGCCCGGAGCAGATCCGCGGCAAGTCGATCGACCACCGGAGCGACATCTACGCCCTCGGTGTGCTGGCGTTCGAGCTGTTGAGCGGCGAGTTGCCGTATGCCGGCGCCAACGCGCAGGAAACGATGCTGAACCATCTGACCGGCAAGCCCAAGCGGCTGTCGACGGTGGCGTCGAACATTCCGACCGCGCTCGACCAGGCGATCGAACGGGCGCTCAAGCTCGAGCCGAAGGATCGGTTCCAATCGATGACCGAGTTCGCCGAAGCGTTGTCCCGGATTTCTCTCTAGCCCTGCACGAGGTTCCCATGTCGCTCGGACGCCGCGGTTTTGCTTCTCACCTGCTGGTCGGGTTCCTGGCCGTCGCCGCGGGCGCAGGCCTCACCTGGCTGGTCAACCGGCCGGTTCGGACCCAGGTCACTACCCACGGCGAGTGGGTCTGGGTCAAGAAAGCCGGCGGCGACTCGGTCCGCGCCTACGTGGCGTACCCTGAGCGGAAAGACAAAGCGCCGGCGATGGTGGTGATCCACGAGATCTTCGGGCTCACCGACTGGGAGCCGACCGTGGCCGACAAGCTCGCGGGCCAGGGGTACGTGGCCATCGTGCCGGACATGCTGTCATCCCGCTGGGGCATCACGCCGCCCAATCCCGACTCGGGCCGGAAGCTGATGGCTCAGCTCACGCCGGACGCGATCACGGCGGATCTCGATGCCGCCTACGACTACGTCACCCATCTGCCGAGCGTCAAGAAGGACCGGGTGGGCGTGATCGGGTTCTGCTGGGGCGGCGGGCAGACGTTCCGCTACGCCACCAACAACCCGAAGCTCAAGGCGGCGGTGGTGTGCTATGGACCGGCGCCGAGTCTGCCGATGCAACCGGGCCACTCGCCGGTACTCGACAGTGCGGCGCTCGGCCGGATCAATGCGAAGATTCTGGGCGTCTATGGTGAGAATGACGCCCGGATCAACAGCATGCTGCCGACCGTGGGCGGGCTGATGAAGCAACTGAACAAGCCGTTCGACGCCGACAGCTATCCCGGCACCGGCCATGGGTTCCTCAAGCCGGGCCGGAAGGGCTCGGACACCGACCAGGTCGAGAAGGCCTGGGCCAAGATCCAGGGCTTCCTGGCCAGCAACCTCGCCAAGTAGCGGGCGGAGCAATTCGATGAACCGGCTCCTGGGGCTCGTGACCGCGGCGTTCTTGATGGGGACCGCGACCGCGGCGGCTCAGGCGGCGCCGATCGGGATGCGGTACGACGCCGAACGGCCGGCCCACAATGCGGTCCACTACGACGTATGGATCCGGCTCGCCGATTCGGGCAGCCGGTTCCAGGCGGCGGTGACCACGGACTGGAAGCTCAAGAGCTTTGAGCCCATCCGGATCAATCTCGATTCCTCCTACCGGATCTCGGCGCTGACGCTCGACGGCAAGCGAGCCCGGTGGCGGCGGGCGGGGCCCGACCTGATCCTGGTGACCCACAGGGCCGGCGCCAGGACGGCCGTGACGAAGATCGAGTACGAGGGCCATCCGCCCAAGTTCGTGCGCGAAGGACGGCGTCAGAGCGGAGCGCAGGATGACGGCCTGGTCCAGCGCGGCTGGGGCGCCGACCGGAAGATCTTTGCCGACAACTGGCCCAATCGGGCCCGGAAATGGCTGGCCACGCAGGATCACCCCTCCGACAAGGCCACCATCACCTGGACCATCGAGGCGCCGAGCGCGCTGACGGTGGTGGCGAACGGGACGCTGAGCGCCAAGGAAGACGCCGGGAACGGACTCACCCGCTGGCACTTTGCGATCGAGCAGCCGATTCCCGTTGCCACCATGGTTCTGGGTGCGGCGCGCCTGGCGGTGACCCAGCTGGCGCCGGCCATGTGCAGCATCCGTTGCGTGCCGATGTCGGTCTACACCTATCCCGCCGACTCCGCCTGGGCCGTGACCGGGCCGTTTGCGGAGGCCTCCGCAATGGTGGACTTCTTCAGCGGGCTGATCGCGCTGTTCCCGTACAGCGAACTCCGCCACGTCGAGACGTCCACGATCTTCGGCGGGATGGAGAACAGCACCGTCATCTTCTATGACGAGGGCGGCTACCAGGGCAAGCGATTGAGCGCCGGCACCGTGGCCCATGAGACGATGCACCAGTGGTTCGGCGACGCCGCCACCGAGGGCGACTGGCACCATCTCTGGCTTTCGGAAGGCTTCGCGACCTACGGTGGCGCGCTGTGGCAGGAACACCAGGGCGGGGACAGCGCACTCAAGGCCGCGATGGCCGAGGCCAAGGCCGCCGTCATCACGTCGCCCGCCACCGAGCGCCCGATCATCGATCCCTCGGCGACCGACCTCATGGGGCTCCTCAACAGCAACAACTATCCCAAGGGCTCGTGGGTCCTCCACACCCTCCGCGGCCTGATCGACGACTCGGCCTTCTTCCGCGGGCTCCGGACCTACTACCGCACCTATGAGCACGGCAACGCGCTCTCGGCCGACCTGTCCCGGATCATGTCGAAGGAAGCAGGCATGGATCTCGACTGGTACTTCACCCAAGCGCTGACCCAACCCGGGTATCCCATCATCAAGACGACCACCTCTCTCGAGGGCGGACACCTGATCATCGAGCTCACGCAGGTCCAGAAGCCGGCGTGGGGCCGCTACCGGATTCCCAATCTGGAGATCCGCCTGGGCGGTAGGACCATCAGGGTCGCGATGATGGGAAAGACCGCGCGGACCGTGACCCATTGGGACGGGGAGACGCCGCCCGCCGTCGAAGTGGATCCTGACGGCTGGTGGTTGCTCGACGTCGCGAAGCCGTGAAAGGCCCCATGATAAAGCCGCTGCTGGTCCTGGTGACTCTGGCCGGATGCGCCGTGACTCCGATCACCAACCGCTTGAAGCCCGGCGAGGAAGCGCTGGTCGTCGTCGTCGGCGAGGGCAGCGACGGGGCGACCGACCTCTTCGCGGCGCCGGCCGAAGGGGGCCAGTTCTTCCAGCTCACCTTCACCCGGGCTCCGGAGTCGAACCCCAAGCTGGCACCGTCGGGAACCCTGCTGGCGTTCGTGCGACAGGGGGGCGAATCGAAGCCGGAGCTGGTGGTCTTCGACTTGCTTGGCGGCACCGAACGGGTCCTGCGGCTCGACGCGGCGCCGGTCCGGCTCGGCTGGTTCCCGGGGGGCGACACGGTGGCGGTGGCAATGGCGAGCGGAGTCCGGACGGTGGCGTTAGGCAGCGGCACGCTCGGAGCAATGGCGGCGGGCGCCCGGGCCGATTCGCTGAGCTACGACCGGGTCGGCAAGCCAGCCTTCGGCTCGATCCGGCCCTGCCGTGCGGGCGGGCTCTGCGTCATGTCCGATGGCGGCGAGGAGACGACATTGGCCGCCGGGGCGGCCGACGGCTGCCGCTGGGGTGACAGGGCCCTGGCCTACATCCGGGAGGGCAAGATCGAAGTGCGACCGTTAGGCGGCGGCCGGATCCGCCAGCCGACCTGGACCAGGGCGCCGGCGCACCTTCGCCAGCCCACCCATCAGCCGGGCTCGGAAACCCGGTAGGCGATCGCGGTCCACGCCGCGTCGAGGGTGCCGGTCGCGCCGGCGTGATCCGGCGTCCAGTCGCGGGCAGCCACCCGCTCCACCACGAAGGCCAGCAGCACCAGCCAGACCGTGGCCCACAGATCGGCGGCTCCGGGCCGGATGGTGCCTTCCTGTTTGCCGGACGCCACGATCTGGGTGATGCCGTCGCGAAAGTCACGGGCGGCCTGCTGGGTGCTTTCGTCGAGCGAGACGCCGTCCGGTTTCCGGAGCAGCATCAGCGCCGCCGGGGGATCCTTCTGAGCCAGGTCCAGCATCCGGCGCGCCACCCGGCTCAGGCGTTCGCGGGCGGGGGGCGGGCGTTCGCCCTCGAGCGGGCGGAAGCCGGCGAGGCCGGACCGGAGGGCGTCGCGGTAGACCTCGTTGAACAACGCTTCCTTGCCGGCGAAGTGCCGGTAGATGGTCGCCTCGGCGATCCGGGCTCGGCCGGCAATGTCCTGGGTGGTGGTGGCGCGGTACCCTTCGGTGGTGAACAGTTCCAGGGCGGCCCGCATCAGTCGCTCGCGGGTCGCGATGGCGTCCTTCCGGCGGGGAGTCGGCGCGGGCGTCGTCATGACGGGCCGAATCTAGCCGTGTTCGGTTATGTTGGGACAGCGGCGGAGGGTTGCCGCGCTCTCTTCGAAGGAACGCAGGCCGCTGATGGCGCCCGATTTCAGGAACTTATGGCAGGAGGCGCTCCCGTGGAGCGCCTTTTTCGCTCCCGACATGGAGCTGCGGCCCCTGTGGGAGGGGGTCTACCGGAACGTGACGCTGCCCGAATGGGCGGTGGCCGCGGCGGCGAAGGTACCGGGACTCAAGTTCCTGGTGATCACCGAGGACTGGTGTGGCGACGCGGCCAATTTGATCCCGGTGGTGGCCCGGCTGGCCGAAGCGGTGCCGGGGCTCGCGATGCGGATCCTTCCGAGGGATCTTTATCCCGCTGTGATGGATCAGTATCGCACCAACGGGTCGCGGTCGATCCCGATCGTGATCGGGCTCGATAGCGATTTCCACGAACTGGGTCACTGGGGCCCGCGGCCGACGGAACTCCAGGCCTGGGTGATGGCGAACAAAGCGATGGAGAAGGCGGCGCGCTACGCCGAGATCCGGCGGTGGTATGCGCGGGACAAGGGGGCGACCTCGCTCAAGGAGATTTTCAAGGCGGCGGGGGTTCCTACGCCGGAGGATGTCTGAATCGATGCGATTGGGCCCAGCGCCCTTGGCTTCCGCGGAGATAGGCGTGATAGCTGGTCGTGGTGGCCAAGCCGGATCTACACCACGATCTCTCTTCCGGAAATTGAGATCCGATACGACTCGTACGTCGACGAGTCATCTAGACATCGGAAAACCTGCCCGTTCGCAAAACGAAGGTCCAACGTCCCGGCGCCCTCGACGCTCGCGGCCACCACCGGCTCGCCGACCAGCTGCATCAACCGTGAGACCCCAAGTGGCGGCTCGCCGGCGTCAACATCCGCGGTGTCTGCTGTTACGTGGTGCTCGAATGTCCCCTCCACCGTTACGGAGAGAGAGCCCTCGAACGAAAGACAAATAGTATTTCGGGAGAAAGAGAGTTGCTCCATTATCCGGCCGACAAAGACCAAGGGGTCGAAGTTGCTTGGTAGTCCATGCAAAGGGTACCTCCGGAATCATGGGCTGCTGGGAGGAAATGGAACGTGGGTCTCTTGACGTGTGCCGGGTTTCATGGTCGATGGGTCGATCGGCCGCCAGCTACTATCCTTCATCTGCACGGCACTGTCGCCAGGCCTTCCATCCGGAGGCCGGCGGCTTGCTCCCATCACTGTCCCGCCGTCGGACCGGCGTTGTCAGGCCCGCGGGAAACTGGATCTGCCACGGCAGGCCGATCGCGATGCTGCATAGACTCAGCCAGAAGCTCGTTTGTGATCGGCGCTACCGCAAAGGCAGATCTCCCAGGGTCGACAGCCACGCAGCGTCAATATCATGTTCGACGTCGAAACGCCTGTTGACCTGTGGTATCGGACGCCGGTAGATCAGACAAAGAGCCTCATACGCCGCTCGGCGCACGTCGGCATCGTCCGTTCGGTCCCAAACGACATCCCTGAGTACCCAAGTGTCTTCGGCAATGGTCGCTTCCGATGAGACCGCAGCCAGGCCGATCGCCACCGTCGTCCGTACGCCAAAATCAGAGTCGTTCCGCAGGGCGGACAGGCCAACCGCTCTGCTTCCGACATCCTTCCAACCGCTCAACAGAAGAGAAAATACCTCCTCGCGAACTAGCGGGTCCGGATGATCCGCCAACTGTACGACATTATCTCGAAGATCATGTCGCTCCGTGTCGCGGACAGCGGGAAGAGCGCGAATCAAGTGAACCGCCCGGCCACGGGCGGGGAGTCGCCAGGTCAATCGAACCGGGCCCAGTAGCCGAACCGCGTCACGCTGATTGGCTGATCGGCTGGTCGGCTGGTCGGTCGCCAGCGTCCAAGACGTCAGTGGCCGCCCCACCAAGGCGTCCGCTACTAAAGGCGGCGCTATGGCTAGTCAACCGGGACCGGTTGTTCACCGTATTTTGTTTGCGGCGGACACGAATACCCAAACCAGTACCGCCCAGAACAACCCATTGGTCACGGCCCAAGCCAGCACTTGGACGCTATCGGACAGGCCCCCATGGACGCCTCCAACCAACATAAAGCCGACAGTCCCGGGAGCGAGGAGCACCTTGAGCACGCCCGGCAGTGGCTTGGAGCTGACTCGTCCCTCATACCCTGCAGCGGACGCAACCCCGATTGCAACAAGCAGATATGGCCACATACGACGAAGGATCGGCACCACGGTTACTCCTCCCCCAAGAGGAAAGCGGCCCGCTTTACTGGGCGCCGCAATGGACTGTAAGTCCCAGCTACGGTCGGTCCTTCGACGCAGCCATTACATCCTCATACATCGCCCTCAGCCGACTGTCCATCGCGCGACGGTTCTGCCCGGTGGGGTGGCCAGATTCGGCGGCCTCGTGCTTACGCCAGGCGCTCGGACCATCCCAGACATTCCAGGGAAGAGGCTCATCGTCGGCGTCTCTATGAGCAGGGCTCGTTGCATCCATTTCCGCGTGCATCGCGGCGGCCAGCGAGTTCATCGCTCCTTGGTGATTCCCAGCCGACTCCAGGATGATCGCGTTACCCAAGGCGACCTCGACAAATTTCGCAGTCATCGCCTTCGCGGCCTCGGGTGACTGATCTGGCCCTCGCATGGCGTGCCAAGGCGCCATCCCGTTGAACTGCGTCCAGCGGTCAAACCGTCGGCTCGCACGCTGTAGCGAAGCCACATCGGCATTGCTGCTTCCTAGCGCTGACGCGATCATCGCGTCATGGACTTCCGGAGGCCAGAGCCCGAATGGGTCCGAGAAGGTAATGGGATCACCATTCGCAAAACCGTAGAGATTGACCCCCCCGGCAAGCCCGATCGGATCTTCTTGGGTAAACCGCCCACTCGCCGGATCATACTGACGATTCCGCCGGTACTCGAGTCCCGACCCATCCCGCTTGTTCTGCAGCAATGTTCCATGCCAGCTGAGCCACTTCGCGTTGCCACGGTTCTGGTCATAGGCCGACCGGGCAAACGGCCACTGGAACAGCACGCATCGCTGCTGCGTCAGGTCCCCCACGTTCGGGCAGGCCGTCTGGGTCGGACCCTTGGCAAACGGCAGGAACGCTTGACCCGCCGCGTTAGTCGCCGTCCCGAACGTGCCAAATGCCGGCGCCCCCTGATAATTCCAGTAGGGCACAATCGTAAACGTCGGCCACGTCAGGGACGTCGCCGCGTCGAGGGGCCGGTCTCGGTAGCCAAACCGGGTCACGCTGATCGGCTGGTCGGTCCCAAGCGTCGGCCCGTAGACGACCCGGCCGAAAAACGGGTTGATGTCACATCCCCCCGCGATCCCGCTGCAGGTCCGGAGCCCCCACCCCGTGGCGTCCGAGCCCTCATCCTTCTCCTCGGTCCCGGCCACCGTAGTATCCACGGGGGCCTGAATCTCAGCCAATTCCCGGTTCCCGTCCCAGATGGTGCGGCGCACCATACGGTTGTGGCAGGTGGCATCGGTCAGCGATGGGCCGCCTTCACAGACCTTGTTGGCTCGCACCCACACCCGGCGGCCCAAGGCGTCGTAGCGGTACTCCTCGAAGATCCGTTGAATCGGCTGGACCGTCCGGGTGTCGGAAGCGAGCATCCGCTCATCCGCGCCGAACACCGCCCTCCGTTCGGAGACTGTGGCTGGTGTCCCGCCGACGAGGCCACTGACCGTCTCGAAGAAGACATTGCCGGCCGCGTCGTAGCTGTAATTGGTGGTGCCCGCCGTTGCCGTGCGTTGCGTCAGGCGGCCAGTGGCCGTCGAATAGCTCCCGCCGTTGTTCCTGATTGAGGCGATGCCAAGAACGGTATCGGCCTCCGTTCCAGCCAGTCGGTTCCCCAAGCCATCGTACGAGTACCCGTCGCCTGAGCCGTAGGTAGCCGT
The DNA here is from genome assembly GCA_031394255.1 of Gemmatimonadota bacterium. Lineage (GTDB taxonomy): Bacteria > Gemmatimonadota > Gemmatimonadetes > Gemmatimonadales > GWC2-71-9 > SHZU01. The sequence continues at coordinate 21,667 of JANMXA010000199.1, read as the reverse complement.
GGTCCCGAAGACGGTGACCACCGCCTGATGGAGGTTCGAGGTCGTCAAGCGGCCCAGCCCGTCGTACCCGGATACCACGCGCTCGTTGCCTAGGCCCGCATCGGTCGCCTGGAGGATCTGGCCCCTTCCATTGCGGCTGGTGACCCCGAACGAACGCAGGGTCGTGCTCGGTTCGCGCGGAAATGCGACCCCTTGATTGGACAGGCTCTCGCTGGACAGAAAACCGTCGTTGTCGTATCCGAGCGTCGAGGCGATCAGGCCGGGGTAGCTGACCGTGATCAGGTCGCCACGCGTGTTGTACCCGAACGTGTAGGAGAAACCCTGCGCATCGATGACGCCGTCCAGCAAGCCCGCCGTGCCATACGCATAGGCCAGCGCGTTGCTGCCAAACAGGGCCGTTGGCGTCAGGCTGGTGCCGGTCCGCCGGCGGTCGGCGTCATAGGTGTTGGCAACCGCGTAAAGATGCCCGGAAAAGCCGCTGCGGTCGGCCGTCCGGATACTCAGGGCCTCGGTCAACAAAACGCCGTTCGAATGGTAGATCCGGGACACGTCGGCGTTCTTGTTGTTCGCCGTGAGTACGAGGCCGTCGTTAGTATACGTAAACCGCGCCGTGTCCGGCGTTTGGGTGTACGCGTAGGCCTGCAACACGGTTGGCCCGGCGCCCGCGGTGAACGTCGGCGTGCCACTGTCGGTGACGCCGTCTTGCCTCCGAGTGGTCAGGCGGTTCAGGGCATCATAGTCCATGTGGAGCTGCTTGCCACGCCGGGTCGTGACGTCGGTGAGATTCCCGGCCTCATCGAACACCCGGCCCTCGGCAAATCCGCCCGGCGGCGTCTCCTGATCGGGCCGGTTGGCCCCATCGAAATGCCAACTGGTCGACAGACTCGCCCCGCTCCCGCTATACGTGCGCACCAAGGCCACCAGGTTGCCCTCGGCGTCGTAGCCCTTGGCCGCATTGACAAAATCACTGCCGCTGGTGGTCCGCCGCGTCAGTTCCTCATTCCGATCCGAATAGGTCACTACATCGGTTTGAAGCGGAGCCCCGTTCAGGGCCACGCCCACGGGGGCGTCCACCTGAGTGGTCCGTCCCGCGTTGTCGTTGGTGTAGGTCGTGACAAAACCTCTCGCCGACGTCGTTGTCTTGAGGTTGCCAAGCGGATCATAGGTGTACTGTTCCGAGGGTGTTCCCGGCCTGGTCACGCTCGACAGGAGCTTCGTCGCCGGGTCGTACCCGAAGGTGACCTGGCTCGGCAGCCCCCGGGCGTCCTGCTCCCAATCCCGGTTGCCGGTGGTTCCGTTCACCCCGAAATCCGTGAAATCACCGGCCGGATTGGTGACCCGGGTCACCTGGTCCCAGGTGGCATCCCACACGAAGGTGGTCGTGGCCGCGCCAGCGGTACTGGGCTCGGTCGAGGTCAGGATCCGACCGCGGGTATCGTAGGTCGCGTCGATGGTGTGGTTGGTGACCGTGGTCAGTTGCGTGACCAGCCCCGGAAATCCCGGCTGATTCCGCACCAGGCGCGTCGTATGGCTGAGCGCGTCGAGGATCATGGTTGGCGCCCCGTACGGGTTCAGCGCGAACGCCACTGTATTGCTCGACCGCGGTCCGTCCAACCGAAAACGGACCGTGGCGGTGTCAACCGCGATGGGGGCGAGACCTTGAACCGCCACATTCGTCAGAACTCGTCGAATGAACCCGGGCGCGATGGCCAGGCTATCGCGGGAGACCTTGCTGGCCGCATCATACTGGAACGTCGTGACGAACCCGCGCCCATTGGTCCGCGACCGAACCCGGTGGTCCGTCGTCCCAGCCGCGTAGCCGAATGTCGTGGTTCGGACTGGGCTTGGGCTGCTCGGATCGGTGATCGACGTCAGCCGACCGGTCCCAGGATCGGCGACCACTTGGGTGATCCGGACGCTGGACGCGCCGGGCGCATCAATCGAGCTGAGGTGATTGCTGCCATCGTAGTGGAACGTATAGACCAGCGGACTGCCCGTGGGCGGGAGTGTGATCGTCGAGAGCCGGCCCGACCCGTCATACCCGAAAACGGTGGCGTGCCCCAGCCGATTCAACGTCCGCAGGTGCTTGCCTTGGGCGTCAAAAACAACAGACACGCTGTCGGGGAATTGCCGAACGTATTGACCGGCCACCAGCCGAATCATGTCCGGGTAGGTGATCGTCGGCGCATCCCAGATCGTGGTGCTTCCGGTGCGTTGCTTGTACTGCCGGACGCTCCCATCGCCGCCAGTCCAGGTCAGCAAACTCGGCACGCTCACATCCAGCTTTTCAAACCCAGCCAGCCACCAGCCGGCGCCAAACGAGCTGGCCCGACGGTCCACCACGACGAGCTTTCCGGTCCAGGCACTGGCAGCCGGGCTCCCGACGCTGAACGTATTCGTCACAGTGAGCGTGTAGGTGTAGACGCCCGTGACCAAAGCAGGGACGGCCGTCGGATCGATCGGTAACACAATCCGTCGCACGGCACCGGGGGTCCACGCCGATGCCGTCCACGACGCCGTCGCCCGGGTGACCCCATTGATGACGACGGCGGCCGATACCCCAGTCGGAACCGTGGATGTGGGTGGCAGCGTGAGGTTCGCGGCGACCGCGACGAAGGGCGCTGCATGGGCGCTGGAGTAGATCAGCGTCGGGGTCCGCCACGCCTGCAGCGTCCGGACGCTGGGCAGCGGGTGGATGATCCGCAGATCACCGCACTCTGAGGCAACGGCCTGGCCGATCGCCGCCGTGACGCACTGGCCTCGGGTGACCATGGAATCCACGGCGGCGCCGACCACGTCGAGCGTCATCGGCAGCTGAGGCGGCACAACCGTCACCTGCTTCACCCCGGTCGCCAGGATCGTCCCGCCAGCCCCAGGATACCGCGTTTGCAGAGCGACCGTTCCCGATCCGACCGAACCAGCGGTGGAGATGATCGTAACCGAGGTACTGCCCGTGAGAGCGGCCAGGGTCGCAGTGCTCGGTGAGGGCGTCTGGCACCCCGACATCCCGCCGGCGCAGAGGGACGTGAAGGTGAAGGTGGTGGTGACCGGGCCGGTGTTTGCCACGGTGAACACCGCCGTATCCGGCGTACCCACGACACGGGTCGCCGCTGTGGGCGTGCTCACCGTGGCCTTTGGTATCACGATCGCGGCGCTGCCGGAGCCAACACCCACGCCGCCCGACGACCCCTGAATCGTCAGCGTGCTGGACGCGCCTTGGGTGCTTCCACCGGTGAAACCGACCGTCACCGTCGTCGTACCATTCGCCCCGGGGATCGTGACCGGCTGGGTAGCCGGAACCGTGATCGTGCATGCAGTGGCGGCGGCCGGGTTAGGCATGCTGGCGCAGTTCTGGATGAACGTGAGCGCGGCCGTGGCTCCGGCATTGGTCACGAGGAAGTTCTGCGTTGCCAGGGCCCCAGGCGCTACGATGTTCGGTACCGTGCCGGTGGCCACGATGGTGACCGGGGAGACCAGTGTGAGGTTCACCGAGCCCTCATCGAGCGTCACCCCCTGAAAGGCGGCCCGCAGTGTGAGAGGACCAGTGCCCGGCGACGGGGTGTCGAACAAGACATTGACGGTCGCCTTGTTCGCCGAACCCGGCTGGACAGGAGACTCAACGTCGTGAGTCCATTGGATTGGAATCGGCAGTTCGTGGCTGGGCTGCAGGTCGGGAGCGACAAGGCGTAGATGACGGCGAGGGTCCCCGTGTTCTCCACCTGGAACGGGGTGATCACGCCAGTCTGGCCCGTCGTGGTTCCGAGCGCCTGCCCCTTCGGTGTCACCGCCGCATTGGGGATGTTGATGCTGAGCACCGCGGGTGTGAGATTCGTCCCGGCAAACGACGACGTGACCGCGATGTTGCCGTCCTGGCCTGCGGCGCCTGTCGCATAGGTCACCGTGGTCGTGTCCGAGGCCGCCGCCACCCCGGCCGAGTCGAGGACGAGCGTCGTGCGCGACAGCAGGCAGCCGGTGGCACCGGTATCCCCGCAACTGACGGCCACTGAGTGGGTCCCGGCCCCACGCGCGAAATTGGTGACCGTGAATACCTGTTTTCGATTGGTCTGGTTCGGCGCGGCCTGCACCACCGTACCGGTGGGATTCACCCCGGCGAACGGACTGACGATCGTTTCATCCCACTTGCCCACGGCCGACGCGCCCGTGGGGTTGGTCGACGTAACGGTGAGTTGGACACTGCCTGACCCAGCCGCCCCCACGCTGAACGTCATTGTGACCACCTTGAAGTCCTGGGCGGCGATGAGGCCGATCAGGGGGCAGGTGGTGATGGTGACGTTGCCGATCCCCGTACAGGATTTGGTGAACTGGGCGTCGATCGTGCCATTGTTGGTCACGGTGAATTGCACCGTGTTACCCGTCGCATTGGCCAACCGAATCTTGGGGTCCGGATGGGTGGCGTTGTCGGGGCCTACTTGAACGCTCAACTGTGCGCTCGCCGACCGCGCCAGCAATACCAGGAGCAAACCAAGAACCCTGCCGGCGTGGTGCGGCATCAAGGACCTCACGAGGACCTATGTGGAGCCACCGTCCGAAATCAACATAGCACCGGACAGGTCAACGGACCTTCAAGCGCTTGGCAGGTGGCTCGTTTCCGGTCAACGGGCAATTGATGGTTTGTAATGTTGGCGACAACGTGGTGGGGACTGGCAAGGCGACGGGAACTAGAAACTCCAGTTCGTCCCCATCGAGAAATTGAAGCCGTACTTGCCGCCGGCAAAATTCATCGAGAGGTGGGCCGAGCGCAGGACCCGGAGCGCCACACCGCCGCCGCCGCCCCAGAAATTGGCCTCGTTGCGGAAGTGGGCCAGGTTGTCCGACACGTGAGCGTAATCCGCAAAGGCCACCAGCGTCACCGCGCCCAGATCGCCGGCATTGAGCAGGTCGTGACGCACTTCGAACGTGGCCAATTCGAAATCGGTGCCGGCCAACGCGCCCTCGACGAAGCTCCGATGACCGTCCCAGCCGGCCAGCCCCGACTCCCGTTCCCAGCCCGGCACGGTGTACCGGGCGCTCAAGGGCGCGGCGTCCTCCATGGTCCGGACCAGCGCCCGCACCGCCATCACGGTGCCTTCGCGCGGGGAGACGTAACCCCGGAAGTTGAAATACCCGAAGCCGTAGAGGCCCTTGGTATCGGCGGTGGTGATCGTCTCGCGGCCGGTGCCGAACCCGGCGCCCGCTTCGAGGAGCACGCCCTTGGACGGCGTGGCTTCCCGGTCGCGGGTATCGAGCACCAGCGCCGGCCGCACCACGAAATCGGTGCCATGCCAGTTGCCGGGATGCTCGGCCCGGAACAGCGTCTGGCCCATGCGCTGGTCGAACTCGGTGCGATCGAGCGTGGCGGACAGGGCAAAGCGGAAGGGACCCGAAATGGTCTTCGTGGCCTCGCCACCGAGAAAATAGCGATTGCGCTGGACCCGGTAGCCGTCGCCGTTAGGGTCGCTGGTGCCGTCCGCCTGCAGGATGTCACCGCCCAGGCCGTAGTAGCCGAACTTGGCCCGGCGCTCGGCGCCGGCGACCGCCCGGAACCGCCAGCCCTTCACCAGGCCGGGACCACGGAACTCTACCCGACCGAAGCGGCTGCCCGACGTGCCGTAGCCGGCCTCGATCGACACGGTGCCCGCAAAACTGATCGGGTTCACCACGTCGGCCGCGTCGGTTCGGGACAGGAAGTAGGGTGCGTTCTGGGTCCACTGAACCCGGGCCACCAGCATCGCGCCGTCGGCCGGGTTCCCGATCACATAGGGGAAATAGCTCGCCTTCCACGGCGCCTGAGCCGCGGCCGACGAACCGGCGAGGACAAACAGCAAGGCGGCGACCCGGAACGTCATTTGGGATTCGGGAACATGTAGGCGGTGTCGAGCACGCGGCCTTCGGCCCCGTCGTTCACGGCGTACGTGGATGGGAAGAACGCGGCCGAGCCGTATTCACCGGCCTTGTTCAGGGCGTAGAAGTCGAGCTGATACTTGGGCCGGCCCTGGGCGTCGAGGAGCCGCGGTGGCGTCAGCGCCAGGACCCGCTTGAGCGACGCGAGCGCTGCGTCCGTGGGCTTCATGCCCTGGCGCATGTGCTCCACCGTCAGGAATCCGCCGCACGACATGATGTTGGCTTCGCCCAGTCCGGTGGAACCGGCGGCCCCGATGGTGTTGTCGGTGTACTGGCCGGCGCCGATGATCGGCGAGTCGCCCGAGCGGCCCGGGATCTTGAACGCCAGGCCGCTGGTGGTGGTGATCGACGAGATCTCGCCCTTGTCGTTGATCAGGTTCATGTTGATCGTGCCGGTGGGCCGGTACCCGTACGGCTCGTTGGGCCCGACGTCCACCCAGTCGTCCTCGTGGCCGCGGTTGGCGCGCCAGCGGAGCCAGACTTCGCGGGACTTCGGGGTGAGCAGATCCTCGTCCTTGAAGCCGAACGACAGTGCGAACTTCTTGGCGCCCTCGCCCACCAGCAGGATGTGGTTGGTGTACTTGAGGACCAGGCGCGCAATCTCGCTCGGCGTCTTGATCCCCTCGAGACACGCAACCGCGCCGGCCCGCTTGGTGGGGCCGTGCATGCAGCTGGCGTCGAGCTGGACCACGCCCTCCTCGTTCGGCAGCCCCCCGTACCCGACCGACATGTCATCGGGATCTAGTTCCTGGATCTTGACCCCTTCGACTCCGGCATCCAGGGTATCGGTGCCCTGTTTCATCAATTCCACCGCCCGGGTCACACCCCGGATACCGTTGGCCGACGAAACGGCAACGAACCGGGCCGCCCGGGAGCGGAACACGGCCGGGGCCGGGAAACCGGCGGTATCGAGCTTGGGAACCACCGCGGCGGCCGCGGCGACACCAAGAAAGGACCGGCGGGAATACGATTCGGACATCGGCAGCTCCAGAGAAGGGCGGTCAGGACCGACCGGAATGTGGTCGAACGGCGGGCGCTGTCAACTTGCCGGGTCGGCCCCGGGGGCAATAGGTTGGGCCATGACTTTCGGACGGAACTTCCTTCCCGGGCCTACGGGGGTGCATCCCGAGGTGCTGGCCGCCATGGCCGAGCCGATGTTTTCTTACCTGGGCCCGCGGATGCGGCCCATTCTGGAAGAGATCCAGCCGCCGCTTCAGGCCATGTTCGGGACCGCGCGCCCGGTCTTCGGCATCACCTCGTCCGGCACCGGCGTCCTCGAGATGGCGATCCGGAATGGGGTCCGGGAGCGGGTCATGGTGGCGGTGGGCGGCTACTTCGGGGAGTACCTGGCCCGGATCGCCGAGCGGTGCGGGAAAGAGGTCGTCCGGGTCCACGTTCCGTTAGGCAGGACCGTCGAGCCCGACCAGCTGGCCGCCTTTCTCGACAGCCCCCAGGTGGACGCCGTGGCGGTGGTGCATTCCGAGTCGGGGACCGGGGCCCTGGCCCCGATCGCGGACCTGGTCCGGGTCGTGGCGGCGAAGAAGGACGTCATGTTCATCGTTGACGCCATCAGTTCGGCCGCCGGAACGCCCATCGACATGGACCGGAATCGGTACGATTTCGTGGCGACCGGGTCCCAGAAGGCGCTGGCGCTGCCGCCCGGACTCGGCTTCGGGGCGGCCAGCGCCCGGTTCGAGGAACGGGCCCGGAGCATCGAGGACGCCGGCTACTACTTCAACGTGCCGCGGTGGATCCGGATGGCCTCCGGGTACGAACTGTCCGAAACGCCGGCGTTGTCGATCTATATGGCCCTCCTCCTCCAGCTCCGCCGGATTGCCGCGGCGGGTGGGTGGCCGGCCCGCTGGGCCCGTCACGAGGCGCTGGCGGGACAGTTTCACGCCTGGGCAGCCTCCCAGCCGGCGCTCGAGATGCTGGCGGCCGAAGGCCGCCGGTCGCCCTGTGTGTCGGCCGTCCGGCTCAAGCACCACGACCCGGTGGCGGTGGCGGCGGCGCTGGAGAGCGATGGCTTCCTCGTCGGGAAGGCCATCGATCCGGCCAACGGGCCGCTGCTCCGGATCGGCCACATGGGCGATGCCCTGCCCGAGCACCTGGCCGATCTGCTCGAAGCCATGGGCCGCTTGATCTCGTAAGGTCTCCCGGACCATCATTCGCCCGAACCCGAGGGAGTCGTCATGCGCAGGATCTCATCCGCTGTCGCCATTACCGCCGTTTTCCTCGCCGCGGCCCCCGCGGCCCGGGCGCAGGCGGTCCACGTTCTGGTCACTCCATTCATCGGCGGCCTGGTGCCGACCGCCGCGCTTGGCACGGTCCGGCTGGTGCTGACCGGATCCTCGCCGACCAACGTGAAGACCGAAATGAAGTCGGCCGTGGCCCTCGGTGGCCGGATCGACGTCTACGGCCGGGGCCGCCTTGGCGTGCAGGCCATGTACTTCCGGTCGAGTACCGGAGTGCGCACCATCGTGGCCGCCATCCCGGCGACCCGGGACGCGGTGTTCCAGGGCGGATCGATCAAGCTCAACTACCAGGCCACCAGCGCGCAGACCGGCACCGACCTCGTTCTCTCGGCCGGTGTGGCCGGCTTGAGTCACAGCGGGCCGGCCTTCTCGATCAACGGCAACCGGTTCAACGTCGGCGGGGACGTCGGCGCGGGGCTCCATGTGGTCATGTCGCCCAACGTCACGCTTCGCTTTGACGCCGACATGTTCGTTCATCGGTTCAGCTCGGCGCCGGCTCTCTTTCCGGCGACGACCCAGGCCGACATGCTGGTCACCGCCGGCCTGGCGTTCAAGCTGGGCCGTTAGGCAGCGCCATGCGCCGTTTCGCCAATTACTTCCTGCGCGGGCTCCTGATCACGGCCCCGGCGGCGCTGACGTTCTATCTCTGCTGGGTCGCCATCCGGTGGGTCGATTCGCTGCTCGGCATTGCGATTCCCGGCCTCGGCCTGGTTCTGGCCCTTACGGGGGTAACCCTGATCGGGGCGCTGGCGTCGAACCTGGTTACCCGGACGCTGCTGGCCACGGCCGATCAGCTCCTGGCCATGCTCCCGTTCGTCCGGCTCCTCTATACCACCATCAAGGATCTACTCAACGCCTTCGTGGGCGAAAAACGCCGGTTCAACCGGCCGGTCCGGGCCCGGATCGGCGAAGGCAGCGCGGAAGTGTATGTGCTGGGGTTCCTGACCTCGGAGTCGCTGGGGCATCTGGGGCTCGACCGCCAGGTGGCCGTGTATGTGCCGTTTTCCTACAGCATGGCGGGCCATATCCTCATTCTGCCGGCCGACCGGGTGCTGCCGCTGGCGGTGGAATCGGCAGATGCAATGGCTTTCATCGTCTCGGGCGGGGTGACCCGGACGGCCAGACCCGACCAGCCCCCGGCCGCTTAACAGACCTCGGTCTCCGCCGTCAGACAGGGTGAGGCAACCGGAAGGCTGCCGCACCGACGACAACCCAAAGGACCGAGGATACCGCCATGAAGACTCTCACCCGCTTCTCCGCCCTTGGCCTGGCCCTGGGCCTGGCCGCCTGCAACGCCGACAACACCACCCTTCCCGACACCCCGCTGGCCACCGCGGCCGTCGACCGCGATATCGCCCTCTCATCCGGGGACGCCGCGGCCCAGGACATCGAACTGATGGGCGCGGCGGCCGGACCGTTAGGCCTCGGCCTGGCGCCCTCGGCCACCGCCGCCGACGACGTCCCGTTCCGGTGCGGCACCCATACCCGGGAAGCCCTGACCATCGTCCGGACCTGCGCGTTCAAGGATGCGGCTGGCGCGGCCCAGGACGGCTACAACCCGCTCACCACCGCATCCGCGGACATTCACGTCGTCATCACCGGCGGCGTCACCCGCGACAACTGGACCGCCACCGACATCAACCGGGTTCGGGACCTGATCGTGTCGGGCCTGGCGGGGATCGAAACCCAGCGGACCTGGAATGGCGCCGGCACCGGGTCGTCCAAACGGGAACGGCACACCGAGAACGGCGAAGTCCGGGACTACACCACGGCCTCCACCCTCACCGTCACCAACGTGGTGGTTCCCGCGCCCCGGACCGAGAACAGCTGGCCGCTCTCCGGGACGATCACCCGGCACGTGACGATCACGGTGGTGGGCGGCCCGAACGACGGCAAGACCCGGGAACGAACCGTGACCATCACGTTCAACGGCAGCCAGCTGGTGCCGATCCAGGTGAACGACAAGAGCTACACGTTTGACCTCAAGACCCGGAAGATCGTGACCGGCGCCTGAACCCCCGCGCCGCAATGTCAGCGGGGCCGGGAGCGATCCCGGCCCCGTTTACATTGGGACCATGCCGCCGCTCACCGCCCTCCGCTTCGACAACACCTACGCGCGGCTCCACCCGTCTCTCCATGAGGTGGTCGACCCCACCCCACTACCTGACCCGTACCTGATCGCCTTTAATCCCGACGTGGCGGCACTGATCGATCTCGACCCGAACGCCGCGACCGACCCCGACCTGCCCGCCCTTCTCTCGGGAGCCCGCCGCCTTCCCGGCGCGGAACCGCTCGCGATGCTCTACGCCGGCCACCAGTTCGGCATCTGGGTCCCGCAGCTCGGTGACGGGCGGGCGATTCTCCTGGGCCAGGTCAGAAACACCCAGGGCCGGCTCTGGGACCTCCACTTGAAGGGTGGCGGCCCGACCCGGTTCTCCCGGATGGGCGACGGCCGAGCCGTCCTTCGCTCCACGATCCGCGAATATCTTGCCTCGGAGGCCATGCACGGACTCGGCATCCCGACCACCCGCGCCCTCTCGATCGTGGGGAGCGACGAACCGATCTACCGGGAAACGATCGAGACGGCCGCCACGCTGATCCGCGTCGGACCGAGCCATGTCCGGTTCGGGAGCTTCCAGATCCTGGCCGCCCGGGGCGACACCGACCGGATTCGCGAGTTGATGGATTATCTGATCGCCGAGCACGATCCGGATCTGGCGGGCCTCGAGGACCGGGCGGCCCGCTGGCTCGAGCGCGTTGTGGAGCGCACCGCAGATTTGCTGGCCCAGTGGATGGCCGTTGGATTTGCCCACGGGGTGATGAACACCGACAACATGTCGGTGCTCGGCCTGACGCTCGACTACGGGCCCTACGGCTTCCTCGACGCCTACGACGCGGGGTTCATCTGCAACCACAGTGACCATGAGGGCCGTTATGCGTTCGACCGCCAGCCCGCGGTGGCACTCTGGAACCTGGCCCGATTTGCCGAGTCGTTGCTGGAGCTGGTACCGCTCGAACAAGCGACCGCGATCATCAACCAGTACCCCGCCCGCTTCGAACGCCGGTATGGGGCGCTCATGCGAGCCAAGCTGGGACTGGTGGCCGAGCAGGCGGACGACGCGGCGCTGATCGTGGAGATGTTCGATCTGATGCAGGCCAATCACATCGATTACACCCGCTGGTTCCGAGCCCTGGGGCAGGTGGCCCGTGGCACCGGGGCCGCGCCGGAGGCGATTCGTGCCGAAATCCACGACCAGGCCCGGCTCGACGCCTGGATCCGCCGCTACGCCGCGCGCCTGACCGCCGAAAGCGGCACCGACGCCGAACGCGGCATGCGGATGAGCCGGGTCAACCCGAAATACGTTCTCCGGAACCATCTGGCCCAGCGGGCCATCGAGCGGGCGACGAAACGGGACTGGAGCGAGATCGAGCGGCTGCGGGCACTGCTGGCGGCGCCCTATGACGAGCACCCCGGCATGGAGGCCTACGCCGAGGCGCCGCCGCCGGACGAGCGACACATTGTGGTGAGCTGCTCGTCCTGAGGGCTCATGGAACGGTGACGGACTGCTGCAGGACGACCGATGAATCGGTGGCTTCGCGCTGGATGATGTAGGTGAGCTGCACGTTGTATATCCCCGACGGCAGGTTCTTGACCGTGGCGGCGTAGTAGTGCTGCGCGAAGGCCGCCGGCCCGTCGCCGGCCTTGTTGGCTCGCACGGTAACATTCAAGCTGCTGGGAATCGGCCTGGCCAACTCGCCGAGGATGGTGTATGTCGTCGTGGGTGCGTTCAGGATACCGGTGACGAGCACATCACCATCGAGGATTTCGACGCCCGGCGCACGACTCGGAAATCCGAAGACGGCCTGAGTGAAGAATGTGAAACTGGGTTCGCTGGGCCCGGTGGCGCCGGAACACGCGGCGAGGAGCGCCAGCCCCACCGTGACTGCCGCCCGGGTCAGCGACCGCCGAAGGTATCGCAATCCTCAACCTTCCCGGATTTGAATCCTCGGCTGAACCAGCGCACCCGCTGCTCGGACGAACCGTGGGTGAAGCTCTCGGGATTCACATACCCCTGCGCCGCCTTCTGAATCCGGTCGTCGCCGACGGCGGCGGCGGCCCCGATGCCCTCATCCACGTCGCCGGCCTCGAGAATGCCCATCTGGCTGGTGGCGTGGCCCCAGACCCCGGCCAGACAATCGGCCTGGAGTTCCATCTTGACCTGGGCCGGATTCGATTCGCCGGGACCCGACTGCTGAAGCCGGCGGACCTTGGCCTCGATGCCAAGCAACGTCTGGACGTGATGGCCGATTTCGTGGGCCAGCACGTAGGCCTGGGCGAAGTCGCCAGGAGCGCCGAACCGGCGGTCGAGTTCGTCGTAGAAGCCCAGATCGATGTAGACCTTCTCGTCGGCGGGACAGTAGAACGGCCCGGTGGCGGCCGACGCCGCGCCGCATCCTGACTGGATCTGATCCCGGAACAGCACCAGCTTGGCGTGCCGGTACTCGGCGCCCAGGCGCGGGAGTTCGCGAGCCCAGAACGCCTGGGCGCTGTCGAGCACGAACGAAACGAACTTGACCCGTCGCTGTTCCTCGGGCGTCTCCGCCACCGGGCCGGCCTCGGCCGTCGGCGCCGCTTGCGGCCCAGGCCCGGCACCGCCGACGCCAAGCAGACTGAAGAAATCCTGCTTGAACACCAGCGACAGGATCAGCAGGATCACGAATCCGCCAATTCCGACCCCCCGCCCGCCACCGAACCGGCGCCCGCCGCCGTCTCCCCGGCGATCTTCAACATCATTGCTGGTACCACCCGGAATCCACTTCATTGCGGCCTCACTCTACCGTGACGGTGAATGGCGCGGTCATGATGGCGGCGCCCCGCCGAATCTGGACCCAGACCCGATAGACGCCGGGCTGGGGAAACGCGTAAGGGAAGGTCAAGGTGCCGTCGAACATCGGGTGCGCCATGGTCATCCCCGAATCGGCCGCGATCCGGCGGGCCAGCATGCCGGGCACCGTGTCGGTCCGCCGGAGACCCATGCCTAACGCCTTCTGGGCCACCATCGAGATGGTGCCGTTGGGATGGAGGTGGACGTAGACCTTGCCGTCCTGCCGCTGGACCACCGCATGGCCCGCCATGCCAAGATACGGCTCGAGCCGGGCGACGCGGCCGTCGGGCTGGCGGACCACGAACTTGAAGCCGGCTTCCTGATCGGCCACGAAATGGGCCGGCCGGCCTTCCCAGGTGACGGTGGCGCCGTCGGGAAGGGTGAACTTGTCGCCCGTGGGATCGCCGCCGAAGACGGTGTCGTCGGCATCGCTGAGCGTGGTGTCGGTAGCGGCGGGCACCTCGACCGTGGCGACCATGGTCTGCGGGAACCCGGTCTCGTGCACGACATCAGCGTAGACGTGGTAGCGGCCGGCCGCGAGTGTGCCCAGCCCGGCGCGGAACGTGGAGGAGTCGATCGAGACCGGATGGAGGTGGGCAAAGTTGTGCTGGTCCCCCTCGTTCACCAGGAAGAGGTGCATCAGCTTGCCGTGATCGGGCACCAGCGGGCTCACCGAGAAGCGCTCCCACCGCGCCGCGGCACGCCGGGTGGCCCAGACGGAATCGGTGATGGTGAACCGGAGCGCCCGGCTGCCGCCCGTGGTATCAATCGACGCGCTGGCCTGAAACGCCTGATAGATCTGCTTTCGGTAATCCGCGGCGACGCCGTTCCACCAGAGCCGGCCACCCCAGAGCATGAGGCCCAGCAGACCTGCCCCGAACACCGAGGCCATGGCCCCCGCACGGCGTCGAGCCGATGTCGGTGCCTCGCCGGGCGCGGTCACGCCGTCGCTCGCGGCGGCGCGAAGAATGGTCACCGCCCCGATGAACAGGAACAGACCCATCGCCAGGAGCGTTCCACCCAGCCACGGATCCAGCCCGATCTGCCGAACAGCCACCGCGGCAACGGGAACGACCGCGGCCCCTTCGCCGTTGGCGCCCGTCACCGTCACGTTCACGCTGAAGGAACCCGGGGCCATGAACCAGAGCTGGGCGTGATAGAGCCCGGGGCGCCCGGGCACCGGCACCGCGACGTCCGGAGGCGGGGCGCCCTCCTTGCCGGCGTCGAAGATCGCGGGCTGCGCGGTGACCCTGGTGATCTGCTCTCCGGTGACGGTAATGTCGATCTGCGCGAGTCCGGGAATGACCCCGGGCTGCCGGATCACCACACGGATGGGATACGGCCCGGCGTTGCCCTGGAACCAGGTGTCGGGACTCCCGACGTGGGCACTGGCCACCACCACGAGGGCCGAGAGCCAGACGCCACGGAGGATCGTACGGGGAGACGGCATCTAGCGCCGGACCCGGGTCATCCAGCGGCCCCACGCCAGACCGATCCGCGAGGAGACCATCCCGAACAGCATCGCGACTCCCATGGCCTTGGCAACCAGGCCGAGATCGGGGCCGCCGACCCAGCCGGCGCCGCGCACCCAGGAAGATCCGGGAACATCCATGAATTGCTTCATCCAGGGGCCGAGCCTCTCGGAGTAGCTCCAGTAGCCAAACCCGAAGAAATAGTTCGGCTGATCGAGCGACATCAGGAAACTCGCGAAGGGCCACTGGACCAGGTTCAGGACCGCCACGAAGCCGAACCCGATCAGGCCCGCGGTGACCCAGTCATTTCGACCGGCTCGTCGGGCCAGAATCCAGTCGATGAAGAGTGCCGGCACCACCAGCAGCACCGGGAAGCCGGGCGGAACGAGGTGAGTCACCTGATGGTAGATCGGAGCCAACTTGGGCGTGGCCGGCACCAGCGCCAGGACCCAGTTCAGCACCATCATGATCGCGGTATAGGTCAGCGCCGCCGCCGTAGCGGACCACTTCATGTTGCCGGCCCGGCCCACCGCGATGAGGAACAGCGGGAACACCGCGGCGGTCACTTTGATGAAATTGGTCCGGTGCTGAAGGTGAATCACACCGGTATCCTCGTAGAACAACGTGGCCACCATCAGCACGATCAGACCCATCGACACCGAAAACAGCAGGGCCGCCCGGCCGCCCCGGATCGCCGCCCGGTTCTGCTCGGCCAGCATCATCAGCATCGCGCCGAGCTGGATGGTGATCATGCCGAGCGCCAGGAAGGAATGGGGCGGGGTGAGAATCTTGACGTCGAGGCCGTACGCGGCATGCCACCAGTTGTCGAACGGGGCCGAGGTGATCATCGCGATCGTGCCCCAGATGCAGACCCAGCCGCCTAACGGGCCCCGGAACAGTCCCCAGAACGACACCCCGCCCGCCCGGTCGGCCTCGGTGCCGAGGAACGTGGTGTAGAGGACCCGCCAGCCGCAGAAGAGGCCGGCCACCGATGCCGCCACCTGTTCCATGATGTGGGGCGGGCTCCAGAAGGTGTCCCGGCCGATCGACCGGTGCCACGCGATGTCCCAGTGGAGGCCGATGATGATCGCAGCCGAGGCAAACAGCACGGCGGGTACCGTCGCATCCACCGCCAGATACCGGGCCAGCGGCGAGCTGGACACGGCGGACCGGCGGGGCACGGATTCGAGGACGGACGTGGCCATCAGGGGCCTCCTTAAATAATGGACCGGCACCAAGGTTAGGGGCGGGTTACGGGGTGGTCAACCGCGGCGTTACTTTCGGTCAGTGGACCCCTTCCCCCTGACAGCGCTCCGCCCCGTCTTCCGGGCCGCGGCCGTGGCATTCGTCCCGGCCCTGGAACCGGCGTCCCCGGCGACATGGGAGGCGGTCGAGCGCACCGTCGCGGGGGCCCTGGGAGCCCGGCCGGCGGGGGTCACCCGGCAGCTGGGGCTCTTCCTCCGGGTCCTCGACGGCGCGGCCCGGCTCCGGCACGGAAGGTCACTGGCCGGACTCGACCTGCCGACCCGGGTCCGGCTGCTCGAACGTTTTGAACGGGCGCCGATCCTGTCGGTCCGGCGGGGGATCTGGGGGCTTCGGACCCTGGTGTTCATGGGGTACTACACCCAGGAACCGGTGATCGCCGCGCTGGGGTACCGCGCGTCCCCCGCGGGGTGGAGCGCTCGGCGATGACCGCCAAACGCTACGACGTCGTGATCGTCGGCGCCGGTGCCGGCGGCGGCACCATGGCCGCCCGGATGATCCCGCTGGCCGCGGCCGGGAAGAAGGTGCTGGTGCTGGAACAAGGTCCGCGCTTCCTCGACCAGGACTTCACCGGCCGCGAGCTGGACATGGCGCCCGCGCTGTTCGCCGATGGCGGCGGCTTCCTCACCGCCGATGGGAGCATGACGCTGGCGTTCGGCCAGGGCTACGGCGGGTCCACCATCGTCTACACCGGCACCTCGCTGGTCGCGCCCGAGCGGGTCATCAGCCGCTGGAACGTCCCGGGGCTCACCCACGCCGACATCTCGGCGCGCTCCACCCGGTATCTCGGCGAGAACAGCGTTCATCTTCTGCCCGACCACGAGATCAACGAGAACAACCGGCTCTTCGTCACCGGCGCCGCCAAGGCCGGCTACCACGCCGAGCAGTTTCCGCTCAACCTCAAGGGCTGCAAAGGGTCGAGCCTCTGCAACCTGGGCTGCCCTAACGCGGCCAAACAGGGCACCCACCGGGTCCAGCTGCCCGCGGCGGAGCGCGGCGGGATCGAAGTCGTGACCCGCGCCGCCGTGCTCCGGCTTGGCGAGCGTACGCTCGAGGTCCGGGTCTCCCCCAAACCTGCCGGCGGCAAGGGTACCGATCCCGAATGGGTACCGGGCGACTACGCCATCGAGGCCGACCACGTCGTGCTGGCCGGCGGGTCAATCGGCACCTCGGCGCTGCTGCTGCGCTCGGGACTGGCCGGGCTTCCCGGCCGAGTGGGGCAAGGCTTCACGGCCCATCCCGCCTTCATTCTGGTGGCCGAGCACGCCAAGGCGGTGGAGAACGACGTCGGGCACCCGAAGAGCTTCTTCCTGGACCGGGGTGAACGTGACGGTTTCGTACTCGAGACCTGCATGTATTTCCCGTTCGTCACCGCCAAGAACCTGACCGGCTTCGGGCCCGATCATTCCCGAATGATGGCGGCGTTCCCCCGGCTCCAGATGATTCTGGTTCTGGCCTGCGATCGGGCGGTGGACGGGAATCGGATCACGGTGGACCGGAACGGCCAGCCGGTGGTTCATTACGGGTTTACCGACGCAGTCCGTGAATCCCTCGCGGCCGCAACGCGGGCCGCGGCCCGGATCTTTTTTGCGGCCGGTGCCGTGCGTGTGCACGCACCGCTCGCCAATCCACCGGTGATCGAGACGAAGGACCAGGGCCGGATCGACCAGTTGATCGCGGCCCGTCACTTTCTCCCCGGCGCCACCTCCATCGCCTCGGCCCACCTGAT
Source organism: Gemmatimonadota bacterium (assembly GCA_031394255.1). Taxonomy (GTDB): domain Bacteria; phylum Gemmatimonadota; class Gemmatimonadetes; order Gemmatimonadales; family GWC2-71-9; genus SHZU01. The sequence continues at coordinate 4,161 of JANMXA010000199.1, read as the reverse complement.
GGGCGGTGCCGGCATGGGACAGACCGCGGCCGACTCGGTGACGGACGCTTTCGGCCGCGTCCACGGCCGGCCCTGGCTTCGGGTCGCCGATTCGAGTCTCTTTCCGGATGCGCTCGAAATCAATCCATATCTCACCATCATGGCGCTGGCGGACCGGGTGGCCGACGGTCTGCTGGCCGACCTGAAGACGATCTGACCGTGTCCAGGTTCTCCGGCGCCGAACTCGTGGTCCGCGCCCTCGAAGACGAGGGGATCCGCTTTGCCTTCGGGATCCCCGGCACCCACAACATCGAGCTCTACGACGCGCTCGCCACGTCGGAGAAGGTCCGCACCGTCCTGATTACCGATGAGCAGAGCGCCGGCTTTATGGCGGACGCGGTCTGGCGCTCGAACGGCGAGCTGGCCTGCGCCAATGTGGTACCCGGCGCCGGACTCACCCATGCGCTGTCGGGCATCGCCGAGGCATATCTCGACGGCATGCCGCTGCTGGTGCTGGGGTGCGGCATCCGGCGGGATTCGACGTTTGCCTATCAACTCCACGACGTCGATCAGCTGGCCATCGCGGCGCCGGTCTGCAAGGCCGTATTCCGCCCGGACAGCGGGACACTGATCTACGAGACCATCCGGAAGGCGTGCGCCCTCGCGAGAGCGGGAACTCCCGGGCCGGTGATGGTGGAGATTCCAGTCGACCAGTATCTCTTCCGCCACGACGTCCCGGCCTTTGCGGCACCCCGGATCGAGCCGCCCCCGGTGGCCGACCCCGCCGCCATCACGCGGGCCGTGGAACTGCTCCGGGCCAACCGGCCGCTGCTCTATCTGGGCTGGGGCGCTGCCGGGGCCGGCACCGATCTGGTCCGGCTGGCCGAAGCGTTAGGCAGCCCGGTCGCCACGACCATCACCGGCAAGGGCGTCTTCCCGGAGAGCCACCCGCTGTTCCTTTGGAACGGGTTCGGCGACGCGGCGCCGAAGTTTGCCCAGGGCGCGGCCCAGGCATGTGGCGTGACGCTGGCGATCGGCTGCCGGTTCAGCGAGGTGGGCACCGGGAGCTACAGCTGCGTGCCGGTAGGCCCCCTGATCCACGCCGACATCGACCCCCGCGTGTTCGGCCGGAATTTCCCGGCCGAGGTCACGCTGCATGGGGACGCTGCAGCCACCGTGGCGGCGCTGCTGGCGGCGCTCGGTGACGCCTCCCGCCGGGACGCCGCGGTGGAGGCGAAGATCCGTGCCGGCCGGGCTGAGGTCCACGCCGCCCAGCGGAACGAGCCGAGCGAAGATCGGGTCACGCCCGCAGCGCTGTTCGATGCGCTGGCCGCCGGTTTCGGCCCCGACACCGTCTACACCACCGACAGCGGGAACGGCACCTTCCTCGCCATGGAAGCCCTGACGCTGGAGAAACCGGGCCAGCTGCTCGCCCCGGTGGACTACTCCTGCATGGGCTACTCCGTCCCCGCCGCGATCGGTGCCAAGCTGGCTCGGCCCGACCGTCCGGTGGTGGCGCTCCCTGGAGACGGCGCGCTGCTGATGACCGGCCTCGAGCTGCTCACCGCCGCGAGCCACGGGGTGGCGGTGGCGGTGTTCGTGCTCCGCGACCGTGAACTGGCCCAGATCGCCCAGTTCCAGCGGACGGCCTTCAATCGAAAGGCCGCGAGTGTGCTCCCCGACTACGACGTGGCGAGCCTGGCCGAGGCGGTCGGGATCGAGTGGCTCCGACTCGACACCGATGACCAGATTGCCGAGGTGGTGGCGGAGGCCAAAGCCGTGACCGCGGCGGGGCGACCGATCGTAGTGGACGTCGCTATCGACTACAGCCGGGCGACCTACTTCACCCGGGGTGTGGTGAAAACCAATCTGGGGAGATTGCCGCTCAAGGACCGGCTTCGGTTTATCGCGCGGGCGGTGGGGCGGCGGTTCGGGTCCTAGCGATCAGCGGGGGAAATGCCCGGTGGGTATATTTGAGGCATGTCCACGACCCCGCGGCGCGATGCGACCGCCCTGACGATTCGGCCGGGAGAAACGGAGCCGGTTGATCGTTCATGGCTGGATCGTACGGCCGAGGAACGGATCGACGCGGTCTGGATGCTCACCCGCCTCTGCCTCGATTGGACCACGGATGGTGAACCAAGACTTCAAAGATCTGCTGTCCGCATTCAACACCCATCACGTTGAGCATCTCGTTGTCGGCGCCCATGCGCTCGCCGCGCATGGATACGTCAGATCACCCTGGCCTCATTTTTCAGATTGGCGTCCCACCGATCAGGATCGATGTCATTACCGCCATCGACGGAGTGAATTTCTCCGACGCCTGGGAGGCGCGGGTCCATTCCAAGCTTGGCGGTGAGCCGGTCGATGTGCTCTCACTGGACCATTTGATCGCCAACAAGACCGCCGCCGGACGTCTTCAGGATCTCGCCGATGTCGAAGGCCTTCGGAAGCTCGGCCTGGTGCCAAAACATCGCTAGGCCCACAGACTCTGCTGTCAGGTCCTCAAGTTTCCAACCGCCGAGGTCAGCCGCTCCCCCGCCGACGCAAGATGGGTCGCCGAAGCAGTGATCTCCTCGGTTGCGGCATTCAGTTCCTGGGCCGCCGCCGCCAATTCCTCGGCGGACGCCGCATGGGATTCAACTCCGGTGGCGAGTTCCCGGCTCCGGCCCACGATGGCGTCGATCAGCGATCGCACCTCATTGGCCGCCCGCGACACCCCTCGGGTCCATTCATCGATCCCCTCGGCCTCCATCGCCACGCTCTTGAGCCCGTCCACGGCCGCGACGGCCGCATCACGTGCCTGCAGACCGCCCCGGCCGAGCCGCAGCATCCGGTCCCGCGCCGCCCCGACCCGCCCGAGTACCGAGCGGACCGTGTCGCTGGTCGCGGACGCGGTCTGGGCGGCCTGAGCCGCGAGCTTGCGGACTTCATCGGCCACGATGGAAAACCCGGCCCCCTGTTCGCCGGCCCGTGCGGCTTCGATCGAGGCATTGAGGGACACGACCCGCGTCTGCTTGGCGATGGCCCGCGACTGCTCCAGCAACCGTTCGATCTCGCCGGCCGCATTCGCCAACGCCTCGGCCTCCTCGGTGCCGCGGGCCACTTCCAGGGAAAAGCCCTCGAGGGCCGCGGCGCTCTGGCCGAGGCGTTCCTGATGGTTGCGGGCCAGGGCGGCGAGTTCGGCGTTCCGTTCCGCGGTCCGGGTGGCCCCCGCCGCCACGTCCTGGGCAATGCTCTGGATCCGGACCGCATCGTCCGCCACGCTCCGGACCAGGCCGGCCTGGCTGATGGCGCGGTCGGTGAGGTCCGAGGTGGTGGTGGCCACGTCCTCGGTGCTGCCCATGACCTGTTGGGTGGCGTGGGAAATTTCCTCCGAGAGCGACGCCGATTCCTGAGCGGCGCTCCGGATCGCCTCCGCCAGACGGCGGAGTTCGTAGGTCATGAGCCGGATCGCGTCCGTAAGCGGCCCGCCGCCGATAGCCTGGATCTGGGGTTCGGTGATCCGGAGGTCGCCCTTGGCCATCCGGATGGCGATCTGCTCGGTGGCCGTGAGGGGGCGAACCACCATCTGGACGAACCACCGTTCCACGATACTCACCACCACCAGCGCCACCACCGCGAAGGCTCCGATGGTGGCGGCCTTGGGCCAGCCGGTTCCTAAGTCCACGATCAGCCAGACCGCGGCGGTAAGGACCACGACGATCCCGATGCCGGCGATCTGGAGCCGCCGGGTCAGGGGATGGATGGAGGGCATGGAGGAAAGGTAATTCGTCGAGCGGGCGGCGTCGGGAGTCCGGGATCAGGGGGGCCTGGCACGGAGCTGCCTCACTCGCTCCTGCACACGGTCCCATTCGCCCTCCAGCTTCATCCGGCGTACCCAGGTGGCGATTTCCGCCTCGTTGATCAGGTCGCCGCTGACCCGGAGCATCCTGGCGATGTCATCCAGGTGCTTCTCGCTTCCACCCTGGCGATGGAACTCCAGCTTGAACACGATGACGTATTCGGGGGGTGCAATCCAGATCGTCCGGCCGGCCACCACGGTGCCCCGCCGATGCTCGAGTCCCCAGCGATTGAGGGCGCTGTCTCCCGCCAGATAGCAATCGGCACGGAGGCCCGTTTCCAGATGGAGCAGATTGAAATGACCTCCACTCGGCCGCCGGCCTTCCTCCTCGAGAACCT
>JANMXA010000198.1:0-23489 GCA_031394255.1 Gemmatimonadota bacterium | reverse complement strand
ACCGAAACCCAGCTGTCCGAAAACCTCCAGACCTTCATGGAGACGATCGTCAAGGCGAAGCCCTCGGCGGCCAAGGGCGTCTACCTCCGCTCGGCGACGGTGTCGAGCACTATGGGGCCGGGCGTCCGGCTGGATACGGCGGTGTACCGATGAGTAAGGCAGAACGGCAGGCCACAGTCGAGATCCTCACCGCGGCGGTGAAGGGGTCTCCCAATATCTATGTCACGGACTTCGCGGGCCTCAATGTCGCGAAGCTCACCGAGCTCCGCCGCCGGCTTCGGCAGGCCGGGGCTCGATATGTCGTCGTGAAGAACACGCTGGCGCGGCGAGCATTGGCGGCCAACCAAGTGAGCGCCCTCGATGCCCACCTGGCCGGACCGACCGGGCTGGTCTTAGCGGGCGCCGATCCGCTTCCCGCGGCCAAGGTGTTGGGCCAGTTCGCGAAGGAGCATCAGAAGCCTTCGGTTCGGATCGGCCTCGTCGACGGCAAAGCGGTCGACCCGGCGTATGTGAAGCGGTTGGGCGAACTGCCCTCGCGCAATGAATTGCTGGGTCAGTTGGCTGGGTGTCTCAACGGTGTCCTCTATCAGGTTGTTGGCGCCCTCGAGGCGCTCAAAGATAAACGTCAAGCTGAAGCAGCTTCCTAAGGGAAGCGGGAGAATCAAATCATGTCGACGATGACGAACGACCAGATCCTCGAGGCGATTGGTGGCAAGACCGTAGTCGAGCTGGCCGAGCTGATCGACGCCTTCAAGTCCAAGTTCAACGTGACCGTGGTGGCGGCGGGCGCGGCGGGTCCGGCGGGCCCGGCGGCTCCGGTGGTTGAGGAACAGACCGAGTTCTCGGTCATCCTCAAGGAAGGCGGCGCCAAGAAGATCCAGGTCATCAAGGCGATCCGCGAGATCGTCTCCGGCTTGGGCCTCAAGGAAGCCAAGGATATCGTGGATGGCGCGCCGAAGACGATCAAGGAAGGCGCCACCAAGGCCGAAGCCGACGAGATCAAGCGGAAGCTCGAAGAGCAGGGCGCGGTCGTCGAGCTGAAGTAAGGCGTGGGTCCGAGCCGGTCCGCGACAGGCGGGCCGGCCGCCCAACCCTGCTTCAGTGAGGCGACATGCGCTTGTACGACACGGTTGAAACTGGAACCCTTCGCTGTCCGCGGAGGCCGTTTGCTTCAAAAGTGACGGCTTCCGCGGGGGCGTCGCATTTTCTCGTCGGTGAGGGTTACGATGATTGATACACTGCCGCTGATCACGTTCTCGAAGCGTGACAGCTCGATGGTCATGCCGCACCTGCTGGACATCCAGACCAGGGCGTTCTCCGCGTTGTTGAATCCCGACGATGTCGAGGGCGATCGTCAGGATGTCTCCCTCGAACGGGTCTTCAAGGACCTCTTTCCGATCACCGACGTGAACGGGAAATACGAGCTCGACTTCAAGAGCTACACCCTCGGCGAGGTCTAGTACACGGTCGAGGAGTGCATCGAGCGGGTCATGTCGTTCGCGGCTCCGCTCAAGGCCAAGCTCGCCCTGAACGTCTTCGAAGACGTCGACGGCCAGCGCCGCCTCAAGAACCAGATCGAGCGCGAGGTGTACCTCGGCGAACTGCCGATCATGACGCCCCTTGGGACGTTCGTGATCAATGGGGCGGAACGCGTGGTCGTGAGCCAGCTGCACCGCTCGCCCGGCGTTGTCTTCGAAGAGGAGACCCACCCGAACGGTCAGTTGCTCTTCTCGGCCAGGATCATCCCGTTCCGGGGCTCGTGGGTCGAATTCACGATCGACATTCACGACGTGATCTACGTCCACATCGACAAGAAGAAGAAGTTCCCGGCCACCGCGCTGTTGCGGGCGTTCGGGTATGGCAACAACGTCGACATTCTCAAGCTGTTCTTCGCGACCAAGAAGCTCGGGATCGCCGGCAAACTCGAAGCCCGGCAGGAGCGTCGCGAGGTGCTCGGCTCCCTGCTCGCGGCGGATGTGCCGAACCCCGAGGTCAAGGGTGGCGATCCGCTCGGCCAGGTCGGTGACGAACTGACGGTCGAGCGGCTGAACGCCATGCGCCATGTCGGCATCAAGGAAGTCACCGTCTACTCCGGCTACACGCAGCTCGATCTTCGCGAGGACGAGCAGCCGACCACGACCCGCGAGCGCTCGGCGCATGTGCTGGCCTTCGATGTGGCGGACCCGTCGACCGGCGAAGTCATCGCCGAGGCCGGCGACGAGATCACCGACAAGCTCCGCAAGAAGATGCTCGATGCCGGCCTCGTGAAGGTGGACGTCCTGCTGCCGCCGGGCCGCTCGGAGTCCGCGCTCATCAAGAACACCCTGGCCAAGGACCCGACCAAGGACGAGACCGAGGCCCTGCAGCAGATCTATTCCCTGCTGCGGCCCGGCGACGCCCCGAACCTCGAGACCGCCCGGGCCCAGCTTCAGCGGCTCTTCTTCAATCCGAAGCGGTACGATCTCGGCCGCGTCGGGCGTTACAAGATCAATCACCGACTCGGCCTCAAGACCGACATGAACCACACCGTCCTCACTGAAGAGGACTTCGTGGCGATCATCCGGTACTTGATCGATCTGAATGACGGACGCGGCCACACCGACGATATCGATCACCTCGGCAACCGGCGGATCCGCTCGGTCGGCGAGTTGATCGCGAACCAGTTCTCGGTCGGTCTCTCCCGGATGGCCCGGCTGGTGAAGGAGCGCATGAGCATCAACTCCGATCCGGAGAAGATCTCGCTCGACGATCTGGTCAATGCCCGGACCGTGAGCGCCGTCATCCAGGCGTTCTTCGGATCGAGCCAGTTGTCGCAGTTCATGGATCAGACCAACCCGCTCGCCGAGCTGACCAACAAGCGCCGGCTGTCGGCCCTTGGTCCTGGCGGCCTGACCCGGGAGCGCGCCGGCTTCGAAGTCCGGGACGTGCACTACTCGCAGTACGGCCGGATGTGCCCGATCGAGACCCCGGAAGGTCCGAACATCGGCCTCATCACGAGCCTGGCCACCTTCGCCCGGATCAACGAGCTCGGTTTCATCGAGACGCCGTACCGGGTCGTGAAGGACGGCCGTGTCACCGACCAGGTTCGGTGGCTCTCGGCCAGTGAGGAAGAAGGCTACGCGGTCGCTCAGGCCAACACGGCGATCGACAAGGACGGCAAGTTCACCGAGTCGATGGTCTTGTGCCGCCGCGGGGATGACTATCCGTTGCTCGCGCCGAATCGCATCGACTTCATGGACGTGAGTCCGGAACAGCTGGTCTCGATCGCCGCCGCGCTGATTCCGTTCCTCGAGCACGACGACGCCAACCGTGCGTTGATGGGCTCGAACATGCAGCGCCAGGCCGTGCCGCTCCTCTTCCCGGGCTCGCCGACGGTCGGCACCGGTCTCGAGGGCAAGGTGGCGAGCGACTCCGGTGCGGTGATCGCGGCCCGCCGGGCCGGGGTTGTCACCCGGGTGACGGCCGATGAGATCATCGTCGATTCCGGAACCGCCGGCGCCACGGATATCCCGCTCGCGCGACTCGCGCAGGTGGACCGGTACCGCGTCAAGAAGTTCTGGCGCACCAACCAGGACACCGCCATCAATCAGCGGCCTCTGGTTCAGGTTGGGGATCAGGTCGGGCAGGGGCAGGTGATTGCGGACGGGCCGGCGACTCAGCATGGCGAGCTCGCCCTCGGAAACAACGTCACCGTCGCCTTCATGCCGTGGTACGGGCACAATTTCGAGGACGCGATCGTCCTCTCCGAGCGGCTCGTCAAGGATGACGTCTATTCGTCGATCCACGTGCAGGAGCTCGAACTCCACGTCCGCGACACCAAGCGCGGCCAGGAGGAAATCACTCGCGAAATCCCCAACGTCTCCGACGAGGCGCTGGTCGACCTCGACGAGCGGGGCATCATCCGGATCGGTGCGCACGTGAAGCCGGGTGACATTCTCGTCGGCAAGATCACTCCGAAGGGTGAGACCGAGCTTTCTCCGGAAGAGAAGCTGCTCACGGCGATCTTCGGCGAGAAGGCAAAGGACGTGAAGGACAGTTCGCTCAAGGTGCCGCCGGGCATGAAAGGCACCGTGATCGACGTCAAGATCTTCAGCCGGGTCGAAGACCAAGTGGTCGAAAAGGACCGTGGCGAGCGGATCGGCGAAGTCCGCCGGATCGAGCATGACGAAAAGACCCGGATCAACGACGTGATGGTGGCCGAACTCCAGGAGTTGCTGGCCGGCCAGGACGTGGCGCTGATGCTCAAGGCCGGCACGGTGGAGGAGTTTCTCCCGGCCGGGACCAAGCTCGCGTCCGCCCAGCTCGCCGAGGTGGATTTTCACGACATCGATCTCAAGACCCTGCGGGTTTCGAACAAGCCCGCCAATGAGCGGGTCCGGATGACCATCGATGCGGCCGCCCGCGAGCGGGCCCGGGTCGAGGAGAAGGCCGAGGATCAGATCGACAAGATCCTGCAGCCGGATGAGTTGCCGCCCGGGGTGATCCAGCTCGTCAAGGTGTATCTGGGCGAGAAGCGGAAGATCTCGGTCGGCGACAAGATGGCCGGCCGCCACGGCAACAAGGGTATCGTGGCCCGGATCGTCCCCGAGGAGGACATGCCGTTCCTTCCGGATGGTAGTCCTGTGGATATTGTCCTCAATCCGCTCGGCGTGCCGAGTCGTATGAACGTCGGGCAGATTCTCGAGACCCACCTCGGCTGGTGCGCCACCATTCTTGGCTTCAAGGCCAAGACGCCCGTGTTCCGTGGCGCCGACGAGGGCGAGATCGGGCTCTTGCTCCGTATCGCCGGGGTCAAGTGGTCGGGCAAGGCGCTCAACTTCCGGCACCACGCGCCGGAGCCGTCGGCCGACCTCGTGCGGACGATTGCCAAGGACATTTACAAGCTTGGCCTCTCCCGGAAGAGCCTGGTTGAGGCCGGCATCGCCGACCTGACGCAATCCGGCGTGTCGGCCGCGACCAAGAAGCTGTATCAGGACATCGAGTCGTTCCTGGTCGCCGCCGGCAAGGAGCTGGTCGAGCGGGAAGAGCTTCAGCGGAAGAACGAAATCGGCCATCACAAGGCCGCGATCGAAAAGGCCACGGGTCCTCGGAAGAAGGAGCTCGAGTCGGCGTTGAAGGCGCTCGAAAGTGCGCCGACCGACGCCGCGGCGATGTTGGCCGCCGCCGAGGCGCCGGAGCTGGTGGCGGTACTGGCGGGCAAGGCGACCCCGGAGCAGGTCGGCGCCGCCGCCGACGCAATCATCCGGAAGGCGGGCCTCAAGCCGGCCGGCAAGATCCGGCTGCGCGACGGCCGGACCGGCCAGAGCTTCGAGAGCGACGTGACCGTGGGTACGATCTACATGCTCAAGCTCTCGCACTTGGTCGACGACAAGATCCACGCCCGGTCGATCGGACCGTACTCGCTGGTGACGCAGCAGCCGCTCGCCGGCAAGGCACAGTTCGGCGGGCAGCGGTTCGGCGAAATGGAAGTGTGGGCGCTCGAAGCGTACGGCGCCGCGCACCTCCTGCAGGAAATGCTGACGGTCAAGTCGGACGACGTCAACGGCCGAAGCAAGGTCTACGAGGCAATCGTGAAGGGGCAGAATCTCCCCGAGCCGGGGATTCCTGAATCCTTCAATGTGTTGGTCAAGGAACTGCAGGCGCTGGGTCTCAAAGTCACGCTGGGCGCCACCGCCGAAGGTGAGGAGTAACGCACCATGATTGATTTCCGAAGCGGGCGCGAGCCGAAGAGCTCGAGTTTCGACTACATCGCGATCCGGATTGCCTCCCCCGAGGAGATCCGCGGTCCCCGGGATCCCAAGGAACGGGAACGCCTTGAACTGCAGGGCCTCCGGGCCTGGTGGTCGTGGGGCGAGGTCACCAAGCCTGAGACCATCAATTACCGGTCCTTCAAGCCGGAACGCGACGGTCTGTTCTGCGAACGGATCTTCGGCCCGGTCAAGGACTGGGAATGCCATTGCGGCAAATACAAGCGGATCCGGTACCGGGGGGTCATCTGCGACCGCTGCGGTGTCGAGGTGACGCTGTCGAAGGTTCGCCGCGAGCGGATGGGGCACATCGAACTGGCCGTGCCGGTGGCGCACATCTGGTTCTTCAAGACCCTGCCGAGTCCGATGGGGAACCTGCTGAACATCACGCTCCGTGAGCTCGAGCGCGTGATCTATTACTCGGCCTACGTGGTGATCGAGCCGGGCAAGCAGGATGTGGAGCCGGGCCAGTTGCTCGACGAGGACGAATACCTCAATCTCCGGATGCAGGCGAAGGACGCCAACGACACCGGCTTCCGGGCCGAGATCGGCGCGCCCGCCGTCCGGGCGATGCTCGAGAAGATCGACGTCAAGAAGCTCGCCGACGAACTCCGTTCCGGCGTGGCCAGCGAGACGAGCCAGCACCGGAAGAAGCAGATGCTCAAGCGGCTCAAGATCGTCGACGCGTTCCTGTTCTCGGGTGAGAATCAGGATGCCGGCGGCAACAATCCGGCCTGGATGATCATGGACGTGATCCCGGTGCTTCCGCCGGATCTTCGTCCGCTGGTGCCGCTCGATGGCGGCCGGTTCGCCACGTCGGACCTGAACGATCTCTACCGCCGCGTCATCAACCGGAACAACCGGCTGATGAAGCTGATCCAGCATCGTGCCCCGGAAGTCATTCTGCGGAACGAAAAGCGGATGCTCCAGGAAGCGGTCGATGCCCTGTTCGACAATGGCCGCCGCTCGAAGGCGATCCGCGGTCGTGGCAAGCGCCCGCTCAAGTCGTTGTCGGACATGCTCAAGGGCAAGCAGGGCCGGTTCCGCCAGAACCTGCTCGGCAAGCGTGTGGACTACTCGGGCCGGTCGGTCATTGTCGTGGGCCCGGAACTGCGGCTCCACCAGTGCGGCCTCCCGAAGGCGATGGCGGTCGAACTCTTCAAGCCGTTCATTATCAACAAGCTGGTGGAGAAGGGTATTGCCGAGACGGTCAAGCGGGCCAAGAAGATCGTCGAACGCGAGGGCCCCGAAGTCTACGAGATTCTCGAAGAGATCATCCAGGACCATCCGGTGCTGCTGAACCGGGCGCCGACGCTGCACCGTCTCGGTATCCAGGCGTTCGAGCCGAAGCTGGTTGAAGGCAAGGCCATCCGGATTCACCCGCTGGTCTGCGCGGCGTTCAACGCCGACTTCGACGGTGACCAGATGGCCGTCCACGTGCCGCTGTCGTTCGAGTCTCAGCTCGAGGCCCGGCTCCTGATGGTGTCGTCGAACAACATCCTGAAGCCGTCCGATGGTCGTCCGGTGGCCGAGCCGTCGCAGGACATGGTGCTCGGCTCCTACTGGCTGACCAAGCTGCCGTCCGGATATGAGGAAGAGATCCGGAAGGGCGCCGGCAAGATGGAAGAGACCAAGGCCCGGCTCTGGAAGGGTGCCAAGCACTACGGGTCGATCGCCGAGCTCGAAATGGCGCTCATGTCGAACGCCGTCGGTTACCATAGCGCGATCCACTTCTGGTTCGTGCCACCGTACGACGCGCTCGAACGCGAGCCGCGCTGGATCCGTACCACGGTCGGCCGGGTGCTGTTCAACAACATCCTGCCCCGGCGGACCGTGGCGGAGCTCGGGTTCCGCGACGACGTGATGAAGAAGAAGACCCTCTCGGGCCTGGTGCTCGAGAGCTACCGTCGCGCCGGTCTCAAGGAAACGGTCGAGTTCCTCGACCGCCTCAAGCGGTTCGGTTTCGATTTCGCCACCACTGGTGGTGTGTCGATCGGGATCGAGGACCTGGAAGTGCCGGCCGAGAAGGTGAGCTTGCTCGACGAAGCCCAGAAGCGGGTCGAGCGGTTCCAGAAGGCCTACAACACCGGGCAGATCACGTTCGGCGAGCGGTACAACAAAGTCATTGACGCCTGGACCCACGCCAACAACGACGTGGCCGAGGCGATGATTAACCACATGCGGAAGAGCCGGGGCGGATTCAACCCCGTGTACATGATGTTCGACTCGGGCTCCCGAGGCAGCCGCGACCAGATCCGTCAGCTGGCCGGTATGCGCGGACTGATGGCCAAGCCGCAGAAGAAGCTTACGGGTGGCATTGGGGAAATCATCGAGAGCCCGATCAAGTCGAATTTCCGGGAAGGGCTGTCGGTACTCGAGTACTTCATCTCCACCCACGGCGCCCGGAAGGGTCTGGCCGACACGGCCCTGAAGACGGCTGACGCCGGCTACCTGACCCGCCGACTCGTGGACGTCGCACAGGATGTCACGATCACCGAGGAAGATTGCGGTACGATTCTCGGCCTGGACTCGACGGCCCTCAAGGAAGGTGAGGACGTGATTGAGTCGCTGGCCGAACGGATCATCGGCAGCGTGGCGGCGGAAGACGTGATGGATCCGCACCAGCTTGACGAGCACGGCGACCCGCGGCTGATTGTCGCCTCGGGGCAGTTGATCTCCGAGGAGATCGCCGCCGCGGTCGAGGACGCCGGGATCGACAAGGTCAAGATCCGGTCGGTGCTCACCTGCGAAGCCAAGCGCGGCGTCTGCCGGATGTGCTATGGCCGGAACCTGGCCACCATGGACATGGTGGATATGGGCGAGGCTGTGGGTATTCTGGCGGCCCAATCGATCGGCGAACCGGGTACGCAGCTGACCCTGCGGACGTTCCATATCGGCGGTACGTCGGCCCGTATCGCCGAGGAAGCGGAGCGGCGCGCCCGGTCGGACGGCTTGGTGAAGTACACCAAGGGCCTCGAATACACCGACCTCGCGGTCGAGTACGAAGACGGTAGCAAGGCCAAGCTCCGGGTGGCGCTCACCCGTGAGGACGAGTCGGCGGAGGAGGAGAGCAAGGAAGGTATCCTCATCGTCGACGCGAAGGACCACTCGCACATCCTCTCGCGGTATCCGGTGCCGCAGGGCGCCATGCTGCAGGTGACCGAGGGCCAGCAGGTCAGCAAGGGCGACAACGAGAAACGGGCTTCGATTCTCTACACCTGGGATCCGTACAACGACCCCAGCATCATCAAGCAGGACGGCACGCTGCGGTGGAAGGACCTGGTTCCTGGCGTGACACTTCGCGAGGAACTTGACGAAGGCACCGGTCTCCGGTCGCTGGTCGTCACCGCCGATCCGGATCGGGAACTCCATCCGTCGGTGCTCGTCTACAGCGCGAACCGGAAGGACCCGCAGGAGTACACCCTCGCGGAGGGCGCCCGGATCATTCTCGGCTCGCCCACCGACCAGGTGACGCGCGCCATGCACGTGCCGGATGACGGCAATCCGTGGTCCAGCCGGTTCCACGTGGATGAGCGGCCCATTCTCGAGGCGTGGCCTGGCAAGACCAAGAAGGAAGCCAAGGACCGGACCGTGTTCCTCTCGGCGCCGGTGCAGGTAACCAAGGGCGTTACGGTCACCAAGATTCCGCGGCAGGCATACAAGACTCGCGACATCACGGGCGGTCTCCCGCGCGTGGCGGAGCTCTTTGAAGCCCGGCGGCCGAAGGATCCGGCCACCATGTCGGAAATCGACGGCATCGTGAAGTTCGGCGAGATCAAGCGCGGCAAGCGCGAGATCTTCGTCTACCCGATGACCAAGGACGGCGCCATCGACGAGAAGGAGCCGCCGCAGGTCTACGAAGTGCCGGCGGGCAAGCACCTCCGGGTGCACGAAGGCGACCGGGTTCGGGCGGGCGACCGTCTGACCGAGGGACCGGTCAATCCCCACGAAATCCTGCTCATCAAGGGGCCGCGGGCGGTGCAGGAGTATCTGTTGAACGAGGTCCAGGAAGTCTACCGGCTCCAGGGCGTGCGAATCTCGGACAAGCACTGCGGCGTCATCATCAAGCAGATGCTCCAGAAGGTCCGCGTCACGGATCCAGGCGATACCAGCTTCCTTGAGGCTGAGGCGGTGGACAAGCTGACGTTCCGCGAGGAGAACGACCGGACGGTTCGCCGGAAGCTCAAGCCGGCAACGGCCGAGCCGCTGCTCCTCGGTATTACCAAAGCCAGCTTGACGACACAGTCGTTCATCTCGGCCGCCTCCTTCCAGGAGACGACCCGGGTGCTCACCGATGCCGCGATTCGCGGGGCCAAGGACGATCTCCGGGGCCTCAAGGAGAACATTATCATCGGGCACTTGATCCCGGCGGGCACCGGCCACTACCGGTATGTCGATCTGGATGTTCAGACTCCGGCGGGCTTCGAGCCGCCACCGCCGGCCCCGGAAGGCGAAGCTGCCCCCGTTCCGGCGGTTGTTGAGGAAGTCGAAGTACTTTAGCGGGAACCCTCCGCGAAACCCTGAGAGCGCCCCGGCCCCCAAGCCGAGGCGCTCTTGGTTTTATGGCCCCGCCCGGCCGATTGCTGAGGCGAAAAAAAGCCGCCCGATCCACTGGACCGGGCGGCTCAACCTGACTGGCGACGGGAGGTTACTTCTCGCGGGTGCGGCGCCGACGCCGGGCTGCCTGGGCCTTGAGAGCCCGAGCCATGCTCGGCTTGAGATAGTGCCGCTTCGCCTTCAGTTCCTTCAGGATGCCAGCCTTCTGGACCTTGCGCTTGAAGACCTTGATCGCCCATTCGACGCCATCGGTCTCCGCGAGCTTGACTTCAATCATTGCCTTGCCTCCCGAGCCGACGAGTTACTTCACCTTGACGACGTTCTCGGCGGCCGGGCCCTTGGCGCCCTGGACGATATCGAACTCGACCCGCTCACCCTCGGCGAGGGTGCGGAACCCCTGGGACTGGATGGCCGAATGATGCACGAAGCAATCCTTCTGGCCGTTCTCGGGGGTGATGAAGCCGAAACCCTTGGTCTCGTTGAACCACTTGACGGTGCCGGTAGTACGCATTGTCCTGCTCCTTGTGTTGTTGTCGTATTCGGAGTCCCGGACCATGCCGTACTCACCCGACGACTGACTGCGTGACCTGAGCCTCACGCGGGGCTTGTAACAACAAAGGGCCGGCGCGAATGCCAGCCCCGAGTCACCAGAACCTGTTTCCACCCCGTGTTCGGTGGAACCCTGATCGCAAGGGCAAAGTAACACCTGGCGCCTCCGTAGGCAAGGTTTCCGAAGCCGGGCAAGGCCAGCCAGGGATGGGGGGGCCTTGGGAACGTCACGGCCTTGTCACGGACAGGTAACCGCGTAACATTCGTCCCGCCAATTCCCCCAACATCCAGGGGCACAAACGTGCGACTCCTACCCCGTGACGAGCGGTTTTTCGACCTGTTCACCGCCGTGGCGACCTTGAACGCCGAGGCAGCCAAGCATCTCCACGAGCTGTTCAAGTCCGATCCGGATCACCGAGCCTACCTGGCTGAGTCGATCAAGCGGCTTGAGCATGAAGCCGACGGGGTGACCCATGAGGTCATCACCCGGCTTGACCGGAGCTTCATCACCCCACTCGATCGGGAAGACATTCACATGCTTGCCTCCCGGCTCGACGACATCATCGACCGGATCGACGGGACGGCCCGGCGGGTTCAGATCTTCCGGCCCGGCGTAGCCCCGCAGGGGATCCTCCTGATCGCCGACGTAATCGTTCGTTCCACCTTGCAGCTCCTCGAAGCCGTCCGGGTGCTCGACGGGGCCAAGGCGCCGGTCGTCATCTCGGCCTGTGTCCAGGTGAAGAAACTCGAGGAGGAGGGCGATTTTGTCTATCACGAATGGCTCGGCCGGCTCTTCGATGAAGAGAAAGATCCGGTGGCGCTGATCAAGTGGAAAGAGATCTACGACACGCTGGAGAAGACCCTCGACCAGGCCGAGGACGTGGCCAATGTGCTCGAATCGATCGCCATCAAGCACAGCTAGGTGACCATGACACCCGAGGTCACGTTCATCGTCCTCATCGTCGGGGTCGCCCTGGCGTTTGATTTCATCAACGGGTTCCACGACAGTGCCAATTCGATCGCCACGGTGGTCGGAACCAGGGTCCTGACCCCGGGGGTCGCGGTCATCTGGGCGGCGTTCTTCAATTTCGTCGCGGCCTTCACGGTCGGGACGGCGGTGGCCAAGACGATCGGCAAAGGGCTCGTCAATCCTGCGATCGTGGACCCGAACGTCATCCTCGCGGGTCTGATCGGTGCCATCATCTGGAACCTCGCCACCTGGTGGCTGGGCCTTCCATCGTCGTCATCGCACGCGCTGCTGGGTGGATATGGCGGCGCGGCCATGGCCAAAGCGGGCATCGGGGCTCTGATCGCTTCGGGTTGGGTCAAGCCGATCATCTTCATCTTCCTTTCGCCCTTGATCGGTGCCGGGGCGTCGCTTCTGCTCACCGTAATCCTGAGCTGGACCGTATACCGGCTTCCGGCGGCCAAGGTGGACCGGGCTTTCCGGCGCCTTCAACTGGTATCGGCGGCCGCCTTTTCCGTGAGCCACGGGGCCAACGATGCCCAGAAGACGATGGGCATCGTGGTGGGGTTGCTGGTCTCCGTGAACCACCTGTTCAAGGGGGTGCCTGGCTGGCAAGGCCACCTCTACCTGGCGAACGCGGATACGATCCCGATGTGGGTCGAAATGGCCGCCTACGGGGCCATCGCTTTGGGTACGGCGCTCGGCGGCTGGCGAATCGTGAAGACGATGGGTACCCGCATCACCAAGCTCAGGCCGTTCGGAGGGTTCTGTGCCGAGACCGGCGGAGCCGCGGCGATCTTTCTGGCATCGTGGCTGGGGATTCCGGTAAGCACGACGCACACCATTACCGGCTCGATCGTCGGGGTCGGCATGGCGCAGCGGATGTCGGCGGTGCGCTGGGGAGTTGCCGGCAGGATCGTGTGGGCGTGGGTGCTTACCATGCCGATGGCCGCCTCGATCGCGGCCGTGTCCTACATCCTGGTCCGCTAGGTCGGCACCGGTCGGGTTCGGGTCTCAGTCGGTGATCGCGGCCGACATCTCGGCCGCGGTCGCCCAACGATCCTCCGGTGTCTTGCCGAGGGCTCGGGTGATGGCCCGCACCAGGCCTGGTGGTGTCGCGGGAACCTGGGCGCCCACATCCGGAATTGGCGCCGTCCGGTGCAGCTCGAGGACCGCGAGCTCGTGCGGGTGGACGTAGGGCGGCTTGCCGGTCAGGCACTCGAACAACACGCACGCCAGCGAATAGAAGTCCGACCGGGGGTCCATGATCTCGGCTCCCATGATCTGCTCCGGGCTCATGTACCTCGAGGTCCCCACCGCCATGCCGCTCTTGGTCAGCCGGTCGGTCCCGGCCAGCTCAATGGCCCGGGCAATGCCGAAATCCACCAGGACCGCCCCCTCGGGCCCGATCATGATGTTGTCAGGTTTCACGTCGCGGTGGACGATGCCGCGCTCGTGGGCGTGACCGAGAGCACCGAGCAGGTCTTTCGCCACCCGCACCACATCCTCTGGCAGGAGTCGGGTCCGTTGCAGGAGCACCTGCTGGAGTGACGGCCCCGGGATGAACGGCATGGCATAATAGACCAGCCACTCCGACTGTCCTGAATCGACCAGCCGGCCAATGTGAGGGTGGTCGAGCCGCTGAACGATCTGAATTTCCCGAAGAAACCGATCGGCGGTCACGGTGACCGAGAGTTCCGGCCGGAGGACTTTGAGGGCGACGGAACGGCCATCCGACGAGGTCGCGCGGAAGACGCGAGCCGCTCCGCCGCGGCCGATTTCGGCCTCGACGAGATAGCGCCCGGCGAGGGCATTCTGGACGATGGGGAGCAGGTCGCGGGCCATGGGAGCCTCCGCTTGCCACCAGGACGAATCAACAATAGAGCCAGTTGCCCGGGCCTGACAGGGGTACGCCTTGCGACCAGTCGGCCAGAGCCGGAACTTGCAGGACCGTCCGAAAAGGAACGCTCGATGGTGAACGAGGGAGACCTCATGTGGCGGGCCCCCGCCGAATGGATTGCCGAGTCCAGTCTGGTGACGTACCGGCGCTGGCTTGCCGACCGCTTCGGGCTCACGTTCCCAGACTATCAGGCGCTGTGGCGCTGGTCGGTCTCCGACCTCGACGCCTTTTGGCGATCGGTATGGGAGTACTTCGGGGTCGAGTCATCGGTCCCTCCCGGCGCCGTGCTGGGTCGGCGCACCATGCCAGGCGCGGAATGGTTCCCGGGGACCCGCGTCAACCTCGCCAGGGAGTTGCTCCGCCGGATTCGGCGGCACGGCCCGGTCATCATCCATCGCTCTGAAAGCCGGTCCGGCGGGGAGATCCCCGCTGCCGAACTCGTTGACCGGGTAGAGCGGCTCGCGGTCGCGTTGCGCGGTCTTGGTGTCGGCGAAGGCGATCGAGTGGTCGGGTACTTACCCAGCATTCCGGAGACGACGATTGCGGTCCTCGCCACGGCCGCGATCGGAGCGGTCTGGGCCTGTTGCGCCCCGGACTTCGGGCGCCGCACGGTTCTTGATCGATTCCACCAACTCGACCCGAAAGTACTGATTGCGGTCGACGGCTACCGATTCGGCGGACGGGATTTCGACCGGACGCCCGACATTGACGAGATCATCGGGCACCTGCCCAGTCTCGAGGCGGTGATCCAGCTCCCGTACCTCCACCCCGATCCTCCCGCGCCGACGGGCCGCCGATCGGTACGGTGGGACGACCTGTTGGCCGCCGCGGACCGTGCCCTGTTCTCATTTGCCGATGTCGCATTCGATCACCCGCTCTGGGTGCTCTTTACGTCGGGGACCACCGGGCTCCCGAAAGGGATCGTGCACAGCCATGGCGGTATCGTGATCGAGACTCTCAAGCTCCTGGGCCTGAACGGCAACGTTGGGCCGGACTCCCGGGTCTTCTTCTACACGTCGTCCGGCTGGGTCAATTTCAACATCCTGACGGTGACGCCGATGCTCGGCGCGACGATCGTGATGTACGACGGGAACCCGGCGTACCCAGCGCCGGACCTGCTATGGCAGATTGCCGACGATGTGGGGGCGACCAATTTCGGCGTCAGCCCCGCGTACGTTCAACTCCTGTCCAAGGCCGGGGTCCGGCCACGGGACCGGTACCGGCTCGACCGGTTGCGGTATGTCACCTGCACCGGTTCGACGGTGCTGCCCGAACACTTCGGGTGGCTCTATCGTGAGGTCAAGCCGGAGATGCTGGTGGTCTCGACGAGCGGGGGAACCGAGGTGTGCACCGGCTTCTTTACCGGGGCCGTTGGCGAACCGGTCCATGCCGGCGAGATGCAGGTGCGGGGGCTGGGCGTCGCGGTCGAAGCCTGGAACGAAGGCGGCGAGCCGGTTGTGGACGAAGTCGGCGAACTCGTGGTCCGCGAGCCGATGCCTTCGATGCCGATTCGGTTCTGGAACGATCCGGGCAACCGCCGGTATCTCGACACCTATTTCGACATGTGGCCGGGGGTCTGGCGCCACGGGGATCTTCTCAAGGTGACCCCGAGAGGGACCGGCATCATCTCTGGGCGCTCCGACTCGACGTTGAATCGCCACGGGGTCCGGATCGGGACCAGCGATATTTACCGCATCGTCGACGCAGTGCCGGGGGTCCGCGACAGCCTGGCGGTCAATGTCGATCGACCGGATGGTTCGGGACATATGGTGCTGTTCCTGGTGCCGGCAACCGGTGGCGTCGTGACCGACGATCTCGAATCGACGGTACGGACCCGGCTCAGGAACGAGGGGTCGCCCCGCCACGTCCCCGACCGGATCGTCCCGATGCTGGCCGTTCCCTACACGCTCACGGGCAAGAAGATGGAGGTCCCGGTCAAACGGATGCTGCAGGGCACCGCGCCCGAGCGGGCCTATACTCGAGACGCAATGGTCGTTCCGGAAGCGATGGACGCCTATGTGGCGTTTGCGGCGTCGTTCGTGAAGGGGGGAATCTCGTGACCGGGCCTCTCGCCGGAGTCCGCGTGGTGGAGTTTGCCGGAATCGGCCCCGGTCCGCTGGCCGGCATGCTGCTCGCCGACATGGGGGCGGACGTGGTGGTGCTCGACCGGCCGGTTCCGGTCGGGATCGGTGCCATGATTCCAAGGGAAATGCTGGTGACCAACCGGGGCAAGCGCCTCACCTGGGCCGATCTCAAGACGGACGAAGGCCGCTCCGGAGCCCGGGCGCTGGCGGCCGCGGCGGACGTCCTGCTCGAAGGATTCCGGCCGGGCACCATGGAGCGATTGGGCCTCGGACCCGAGTTGTTGCTCGCGGACAACCCGCGCCTCGTCTACTGCCGGATTACCGGATGGGGCCAGACGGGCCCCCGTGCGGCGACGGCGGGGCACGACCTCAACTATATCGCGGTGACCGGGGCCCTGGCGGCGTTAGGCAGGGCCGGGGCCCCGCCGACCCCGCCGATGAACCTGCTCGGTGATTTTGCGGGGGGCAGTATGTTCGCGGTGACCGGGGTGCTGGCCGCGCTGTTCGAGGTGCAGCGATCGGGCCTGGGCCAGGTGGTCGATGCCGCCATGACCGATGGCGTGGGGGCGCTTCTGGCGCCGATGGTCGGCATGGTGGCGGCGGGGCGCTGGAAACTCGAACGCGGCGTCAACTGGCTTGATACCGGGGCACCGTTCTACGATGTCTACCGGACCCGGGACGACCAGTTCCTGTCGATTGGCTCGCTGGAGGAGCCGTTTTTTGCCGCGCTGGCCTCCGGACTTGGTCTGACCGAGGCCGAGTGCGCCGGGCGGTGGGACGAAGCCCGCTGGCCCGCGCTCCGGCAGCGGATCGGCGAGATCGTTGCCGGCCGGACCCGAGAGGAGTGGATGGAGGTATTCGAGGGGACCGATGCCTGTGTGGCTCCGGTGCTCGATCTGGCGGAGGCGGAACGGAATCCGGCCAATCGAGACCGGGAGGCGTTTGTTCCGGTGAACGGGATCAACCAGCCCGCGCCGGCGCCGCGGTTCAGCCGCACGGCAGCGCGCCGGCCGTCGGCGCCGCCGGTCGCATCCGTGCCGCTGGCCACGGTGCTCGATGGCTGGCGGCTGGGTTGATCGAGATCAGCGGATGAACGGGCCGACGCCGCGATCGAGTCGGCGGCGGACCCGGCCGTGCCGGTCCACCGTCAGCACGGTCGGATTCCAAGGTGCCATTCGCAGCTCCACCGGCACATCGGCCGCGGCGCGGAGGGCGGCAAACAGGGTATAGGGGTCCGCCCCTGAATCGTCGACCACGTATCCCTGGTCGCGAAGAGATGCGACCGTGACGGCCGAGAGCGGATTGACGCCGCTGTTCAGGAAGCCGGTCATCAGTTCATTGGTCAGCACTGGTTCCCGCCAGTGGGCGTCGCGGGTTCCCGGGCCTCCGCTGTTTTCAACCGGCACCGCGTTGCCGCCGAATCCGCCCGGGGCGGCGGCGGCCGCGAAGGCCATCCGTCCCGACGGCCCGGTGAAGTAGGGATCGCCGGTACCCCGGCCGGTCAGCAGGCCCTGCAGGTCCCAGAGCGATCCGATGCCAAGGACGTGGCCCATTTCGTGGAGCACCACCGCTTTGAAGCGCCCGGTAGTTTCGAGGTCCAGGACATCCTCCACGTCGAACTGCATGAAACCAGCCGCCGTGAGCAGGTTGTCGTCTCGCAGGTAGCAGGGGCCGGCCTGCCCGAGGATCTTTCCGGGCCCATCGATCTTGTCGATCTTGGCAAAGATCACCAGGTCGTCGATGGTCTCGTTCAGGGCCTGGCCGCCGCAGAAGCTGAAGTCATCGGCCGGCGTAAACGTGACGGGGTCGAGGTCGCCGATGACGGTCCGCGACCAGTGCGCGGCCGCGCTGTCGAAGGCTGCCTTCTGGCTGGGGCTGGGCTCTGGGCCGATGAAACGGATCTCCACCGTGTAGGTGGAGGGCGGTACCGGCACGGCCGTTGCCGTGAACATCACGGGCGGCAAGGCGCCCGCAGTCGCGGAGAGCGATTGGGCCCCGGTGCCAAAGCGCCACGATCCGAGGACGGCATTGCCGTCGAAGTCGGTTGTTGTGGTGGCGCCGGTGACGGTGCCGCCGCCCTGCGCCACCGCGAATACCACTGACGTCCCGGCCACCGGTTGGCCTTGGGAATCCGTGAGCCGAACCGCCGGCCGCCGGCCGCCGAAGTTCCCGGCCAAGCCCGCCTGCGTGGTCAGTCCGGTCGCGGCCATCGTCGCCGGCACCGCGGCAACGCCGGTTGCCGCGAAGGTGATTTTGGGGAATCCGTCAACAACGGCCGTCAGTTCGTTGCTGCCCGGCGCCACGCCGACGATCCACCCCGGCGCGCGGCTGATGCCATCGGCTCCGGTGCGGGTCTGAGCGAGGCCCTGGAGGCGGCCGCCGCCGGCGGTCACGGCGAATGTCACCGAAACGTTAGGCAGCGGCGCCCCGGTGTCGTCGAGTGCCCTCACGGCCGGCGGGACCGGGGTGAGCGTCCCCGCGTTCACGGTCTGGTCGTTGCCGCCGGCCGGGAGGACCGACGCCGGGATGCCGAACGCCACGAAGGAGGCCGTGACGCCCTGGCCGGCATTGGCGAGCAGCGTGTACGACCCGGGCTGATTGCCGATCTTCCATGACGTAACCCCGGCCCGCCCGGCGGCGTCGGTGACCGCGTTCCCGCCCACCACGGCGGAGCGGCCGCTCGGGTCGGCGAATTCGATCGCCTGGCCTAGGATGGGATTCCCGAAGGCGTCCGTCGCCTTGATCGCGGGCGGGCTCGCGACGACGCGCGTCACGACGACGAACTGGCTGGGCTCGGATACGGGAGAAACGAGGGCCAGGCCGCCGACGGACACCTCGGCTCGGGCGGCGGCCGGCGGTGGGCCGCTCGTCGAGGCGGTGAGGGTCTGGGTGCCGAGGGCACCACCGACCGTCCAGGTCACCGAGACCTGGCCGTTGACGTCGCTGGTGTCCGCGGCGACGGACACGAAGCCGGTCTGATCGGTCAGCGCAAATCCGACGACCACACCGGCCAGCGGGCCCTGGGCGTCACCAACCTGGAAGGCGACTGGCGCGGCAAGGGGGGCCCCGGCGGGGCCAGTCTGGTTGTCGCCGCTCAGGAGCGCGAGCCGGCTCGCCATCCGGGGCGGTGGCGGCTCATCGCGGCCGCAGCTGGCGGCGAACAGCGTTGTGGCGAGGCCGAGCCGGGCAAGTCGGGTCATGGGCTGTCCGAGTTCCATTGAAAAAGGATGATACCTTTGATGGTAATTAGAAACCCCGAGCGAACGACCGTGGAGCAAACCCGTCCCCCCTACAGCAAATCGGCGTTTCCTTATGCTTTGCTATACGCCGCCGCCGCACTGGTTCTGGTCGATCAGGCGTCTGAGTTCATCACCGGCCTTGCCCCGTATCGGTGGTCCTCGGTCGAGTGGCGGTTCGGCGCCTTTGGTCTGCTGGTTGGTCGGACCACCTCGTTGGTACTGATCGACGCGCTGGTCATCATAGCCGCCGGCGCCCGCGGCGACGGGCGCGTTCTCCGGTTCGTCGCCGTGCTGCACGTAGGGCTCGCGGTCGGGTTGCTCGCGGGGTTGGCGTTGTTCGGCCTCGACTTCCTCGAGTTCAGGCGCCAGGTACCACCGCAGATGCTCCCGTCGGTCTACTACGCCACTGGCCGGGCGGCGGGCATCTCGGTCCTGGTGGTGGTGTACGCGGTCGTGGCCGCCGTCGGGCTGTTTCGGGCCACAAAGGCCAGGGCTGCGCGGCCTAACGATGATGGCGGCCGGGTTCTGGTGACCGGTGGCCGGGGGCGTCGTCATGGGTGAGTTTCCCCGCCGCCTGCTCTGGATGGCCGGCCTGGCGGGCGCGGTCATCGCGGGAGATCAGGTCTCCCAGGTTCTTGCGGCCGTGCTGCGGTCGGGGCCGGGGGATCCAGTTTGGAGGTTTCAATTTGCAACACTAGTGATCGGCCGTCAGGTGCCGCTCCTGTTCGGGCTCCTGCTGGTGGCTTGGACAGGGTGGTCGGCTGGCGCCAGCCGGGCCGTTCGGGCCATGTCGTGGGTGAGTTCGGCGCTGGCGGTCCTCCTGGCCCTTGCTGTGACCGTCCTGTGGGTGGATGGGCCGGCTGCGCGGGAGGTTCTGCTGGCCGATCAGCTCTCGGTGTTCACGGTCCACTGGATTCGGGCCCTGGCAGTCGGGGCAACCGGCATCGGCTGCTGGGCGCTGACGGGGTGGGGGCTGGGCCGAGCTTCAAGTAACACAACGCCTTGACCTTGGTCGGTCCCGCCAGTAGGTTGTGGGGCTCGGACTATGGGTTTTCAAGTCGCAATACTTTGTACCGGTCAAGAGATGCCGACGATCAACCAGCTGGTGCGGCGCCCACGCAAGGCGCCGGTTTACAAAGACAAGTCTCCTGCGCTCAAGGAGAATCCGTTCCGCCGGGGCGTGTGCACTCGCGTGTACACCGTCACGCCGAAGAAGCCGAACTCGGCGCTTCGGAAGGTGGCGAAGGTCCGGCTGTCGAATGGATTCGAAGTGATCGCCTACATCCCGGGCGAAGGTCACAACCTGCAGGAACACTCGATCGTGTTGATCCGCGGCGGCCGGGTAAAAGATCTTCCCGGTGTTCGGTACCATATCGTTCGCGGGACGCTGGACGCGGCCGGGGTGACCGGTCGGCGGCAGAGCCGCTCCAAGTACGGAGCAAAGGCGCCCAAGCCGGGCGCGGCGGCGGGAGGTAAGAAGTGAGCCGACGGAAAAAAGCGATTCGGCGGCCGTTGCCGCCCGATCCCCGGTACGATAGCCAGACCGTTTCGAAGTTCCTGAACGTCCTGATGAGCGAGGGCAAGAAGAGCCTCGCGGAGCGGGTGTTCTACGGTGCCATGGACCTGATTGAAGAGCGTACCGGACAGCCCGGCGTCACCGTCTTCAAGCAGGCCGTGTCGAACTGCAAGCCCGCAGTCGAGGTCAAGAGCCGGCGGGTCGGCGGCGCTTCGCTCCAGGTTCCGGTTGAGGTTCGGCCGGAGCGGCGGACGGCGCTGGCGATGCGGTGGATCATTTCCTATTCGCGGGCCCGTACTGAGAAGAGCATGCGGGAACGGCTGGCGGCGGAGTTGATCCTGGCTTCGAAGGGCGAGGGCAACACGATCAAGAAGAAGGAAGACACCCACAAGATGGCTGAGGCGAACCGGGCCTTCGCGCACTATCGCTGGTAGATTCGGCGGGCCGCCCAAGGGTGGCCGGGTGTGATAAAATCAGGACCGTGTGACGGGTATGGGGAGTGATTCCTCGCCACCTCCGGTCCGGTGGAAAATGAAAGGGCAGCCCAAGGGTCTGCCCCCTCCCAACGTCGGGCAACTGACAGACAGACGTGGAGGCATTGCGGAGCGACACCGCGGGAACGGTCCCGGCTGGTCGCCCCGCTTTTGGCTTGGATCGAGACTGAATTTCTGGACAGGACAGGTTGCACATGGCACGTCATACACCGCTCAGTCGCTATCGCAACATCGGCATCATGGCCCACATTGATGCCGGGAAGACGACTACGACCGAGCGCATTCTCTACTACACCGGCAAGAACTACAAGATCGGTGAAGTCCACGATGGCGCCGCCACCATGGACTGGATGGAACAGGAGCAGGAGCGGGGCATCACGATCACTTCGGCTGCCACGACGTGCTTCTGGGTTCACAAGGATCTCGAGTACCGGATCAACATCATCGACACGCCGGGACACGTCGACTTCACTGCCGAGGTTGAGCGGTCGCTTCGGGTGCTCGACGGCGCCGTCACCCTGCTCGACTCCGTCGCCGGGGTGGAGCCGCAGACAGAAACCGTGTGGCGTCAGGCCGACCGGTACGGCGTTCCCCGGATCATTTTCGCGAACAAGATGGACCGGGTCGGGGCGGACTTCTATCGTTGCCTTGAGATGATTCGCGCCCGGCTCAGCAAGAAGGCGTATCCGCTGCAGCTCCCGATCGGTTCCGGCGAGACGTTCACGGGCCACATCGATCTGATCCGGCAGGTCGAGATCGTCTTCGATGACGACAACATGGGCAAGACGTTCACCGAGATGCCGATTCCGGAAGCGTACAAGGAAAAGGTCGCCCACTACCGTCATGAGTTGATCGAAGCCGCGGTCGAGCACGACGAAGAAGTCCTCGAGCGCTACCTGGCCGGCCAGGAACCGACGCTGGACGAGATTCGGGCCGGGATCCGGAAGTCAACGATCAACGGGTGGATGGTTCCGGTCCTCTGCGGGGCATCGTTCAAGAACAAGGGCGTCCAGGCGCTGCTCGATTCGGTGATCGAATTCCTCCCGGCGCCTTCTGATATTCCCCCGATCAAGGGCCACCTGCCGCTCCACGATGACACCATTGTCGAGCGGGTCGCCTCCGATGATGAGTCGTTTTCGGCGCTGGCCTTCAAGATCATGACCGATCCGTACGTCGGCCGGCTGACCTACTTCCGGGTGTATTCCGGATCGATCAAGTCCGGCAGCTACGTGTACAACAGCACGAAGGACAAGCGGGAGCGGATCGGCCGCCTGTTGCAGATGCACGCGAACAAGCGGGATGAAATCGAAGAGGTGCTGGCCGGAGACATCGCGGCCGCCATCGGCCTCAAGGACACCCGGACCGGCGACACGCTGGCCGACGCCGACAAGACCGTCATCCTCGAGGCGATGAAGGTCCCCAACCCCGTCATCGACGTCGCGATCGAGCCGAAGACCAAGGCCGACCAGGACAAGATGGGGATCGCGTTGCACAAGCTGGCCGAGGAAGACCCCACGTTCCGGGTCCGGACCGATGTCGAAACCGGCCAGACGATCATCGCCGGGATGGGCGAGCTCCACCTGGATATCCTGGTCGAGCGGATGAAGCGGGAGTTCAAGGTCGAAGCGAACGTCGGCCGTCCGCAGGTAGCGTTCCGCGAGACCATCAAGAAGAAGGTCACCGACATCGAAGGCAAGTTCATCCGGCAGTCGGGTGGCAAGGGCCAGTACGGCCACGTGGTCATCGATCTCGAGCCGGCCGAGCCGGGCACCGGCTTCCACTTCGAGGACAAGATCGTCGGCGGTACCATCCCGCGCGAGTTCATCAAGCCGGTCGAGGCGGGCATCAAGGAGGCGCTGGAGAATGGCGTCCTGGCCGGCTATCCGGTGGTCGACGTTCGCGTGTCGCTGGTGTTCGGCAGCTACCACGACGTCGACTCCTCGGAAATGGCGTTCAAGATTGCCGGATCGATGGCGTTCAAAGAGGCGTGCCGGCAGGCGAAGCCGATCATTCTCGAACCGATCATGGAAGTCGAAGTGGTCACCCCGGCCGACTACCTCGGCGATGTGATCGGCGACTTGTCCGGCCGCCGCGGCAAGATCGGTGGCATGACCCAGCGCGGCGACGCGCAAGTGGTCGCCTCCGAGGTGCCGCTGTCCGAAATGTTCGGCTACTCGACCACGCTCCGCAGCATGAGCCAGGGCCGAGCGGTGTACACCATGCAGTTCGACCACTACGAGCAGGTGCCGAAGGCGGTCGAAGAACAAATCGTGGCCAAAACCAAGAAGTAGTTCCGTCAGGGCGGGCGTGAGCCCGCCCCATGCGACGCGGCAGAACACGGAGAACGGGAACCATGGGCAAAGCGAAATTCGAGCGGACGAAGCCGCATGTGAACGTGGGCACGATCGGCCACGTGGATCACGGGAAGACGACGAC
>JANMXA010000197.1:0-1971 GCA_031394255.1 Gemmatimonadota bacterium | reverse complement strand
CGGCCGCCCGGACGTCGTTCGGTTTACCGCCGTCCCGCTCGAGCAGCAGCGCGCGGTCGGCAGGGCCCAGAGACTCGAGTGCCCCTCTCCAGCGCAAAGCCAGCGCGGTCATGGCATCAGCCTCTCGATCCGGGTGACGAGAATCCCTTCGGCGCCGATGGCCTTCAGTTCACTGATCGTCCGGTCGACGTCGCCGGCCGGGACGACGGCGTGGACGGCGACATGTTTCCCCTGGTTCAGAATATCCACCACCGTGGGACCGTTGATCCCGGGGACGATCTCCTTCACGCGGGCCAGCGCCTCACGCGGAACGTTGGCCATCATGTACCGCTGCCCCCGGGCTCGGACCACCGATTCGAGCCGGACCGTGAGACGGGTCAGCGCCGCGACCGCCTCGAGCCTGGGTTCCTCGGCGGTGACCAGCCGGGCACTCGAGTCGAAGATCGTCGCCACTTCGCGAAGGCCGTTCATCTTGAGCGTGGACCCGGTCGACACGATGTCCACGATCGCATCGGCAATCCCCAGGTGCGGGGCGATTTCGGTGGCGCCGGACACGGGGACCAGCACCACTGGCCGCCCGATGCGTTCGAAGAACCGCCCCGCCACTCTCGGAAACACCGTGGCAACCCTGGCTCCGGCGGGCAGTTCGTCCAGCGTCGCGATCCCGCTGTCCTCGCGGGCCGCCACGACCACTCGACAGCGGCCGAACCCCAGATCGAGGCGGGCGGTCAGATCGCGTTCCGACTCGACCACCAGATCCCAACCGGTTACACCGGCGTCCGCCGCTCCGTCGGCCACGAACTCGGGGATGTCCTGCGACCGGACGAAGATGGCTTCGAATTCGTCGCCCAGCCGGGCGATCAGGGCCCGGTCGGACTGGATCCGGATACCGAGTCCCGCGTCTTCGAGCAATTCGCGGGTGTCGTCGGCCAGGCGGCCTTTGTTGGGTAAGGCAATGGTGATCATCTCTGCTCCTCAAACGAAAAACGGCCCGTCGAATGGACGGGCCGCGGTGGTTACGGATCGAGCGCCGGGGTGGCTACATCATCACCCGCACACGCCAGAACCGCACCCCAGCCCGGAGCCGTGATGCGAATGCGCGTGGTGGTGGCGAATAGTCATGTCAATATCTTAGCGCCGGGCGGTCTCACCCGCAACCCGCGCCACCGGCCGGCCGGTACCCGGCCTTCACGGCTTCGGCCTCGGGGAGATACTTCCCCTTTTTCGTCTTGCCGTAGTACTTGGCGCCGGGGCAGAAATAGACCCCGGACGCCAGGTTCACCCAGACCGATGTCGTCGATCCCGACGGCGGCGGCACCACGCCACCCGACGAAGTGCCGCACCCGTTCCCCTGGGCGGCGTGGTAGCCTGACCCCCGCGCCGCCGCCTCGGTCATGTACTCGCCGGCTTTGGTCTTCCCGTAGTACTTGCCGCCGGGGCAATGATACACGCCGTTGGCTGTATTGACCCAGACTTTGGTCTGCAGCTGCCGGCCGGCGGAAAGTGACGGTTTGGTCGAGTCAACCGCCTGCGCATACGCCGATGGGGCCGCAACGAGATAGAGCGCCGCCGCGGCGAACCAACCCCAATGCTTGTTCATGGTCATTCTCCGGATCATCGCAGTGCCACCAGGCCCTTCACCGGCTGCAAGTGGCCTGGCCCAAATCATGGTCCTTCTCCAAGAATGCGCCCAAGCCGGACGGATGGCAACCACCGGTGTAAGAATTGGTGCCCGGCGGGAGACTACCAGATTTACACTGTTCCCGAGAGCCCATGATTTTCTCCCGTCTGACCCGCGCCGCCCTCCTCGGCGCCGCCCTGTCCGCCCTCGGCGCCCTGTTGGCGTTCGCCCAGGAGCGCCCCGTCGCCTTCCGCGGCGCCACGCTGATCGACGGTACCGACCGGCCGCCGGTGCCTAACGCCACCGTGGTGATCCATCACGGCTGGATCCTGGCCGCCGGACCGGCCGAC
>JANMXA010000196.1:0-34561 GCA_031394255.1 Gemmatimonadota bacterium | reverse complement strand
TCCCCGGCCGTTGCCGTCGGTGTTGACGTAGAGCACGGCTTTCTGCTGGAGCTCGTCGCGGTGGGTCTCGACCCATTCGGTGCTGCCGAGAAGGCCCTGCTCCTCGCCGTCCCAGGCGGCGTAGATGATGGTGCGGCGGGGTTTCCATCCCTGCTTTATCAGGGTGGCGAAGCCGCGGAGTTCCTCCATCTCGGCGATCAGTCCCGAGAGCGGGTCCGAGGCGCCGTTGACCCAGCCGTCGCGGTGATTGCCGCGCACGACCCATTCATCGGGCAGCGCCGCGCCCGGAATTCGCACGATCACATCGTTGAGCGGGACCCGGTTCCAGTTGAACGCAAGCTTGAGGTGCACCGTTGCCGGGCCGGGGCCGGTTCGGTAGGTGATCGGCAGCGCGCCGCGCCAGGCTGGTGGAACCACGCCTCCGCCTAACGCAGCCAGGAGAGGCTGGGCATCGCCGTACGAGATCGGCAACACCGGGATCTTGGTCAGGGTCTGGATTTCACTGAGCGGCGGCGTCCTGGTGCCAGGCGCCGACCCGACGCCCGGGGTCGACGGGTCGCCGGCGTACAGCGGCATGTCGGCCACGCTGCCTCGTTGCACGCCATCCGCCGGGCGGTAGGGCCCGGCCGGATAGACGCTGCCCTGGGCATAGCCGTCGTCGGCCGGGTCGGAGTAGATCAGGCAGCCGATCGCGCCGTGTTCCGCCGCCACCTTGGGCTTGATGCCCCGCCAGGAGCCGCCGTACTTGGCGATCACGATGGCGCCCTTGACCGAAATGCCGAGCCGTTCGAGCTCGTCATAATCCGAGGGGATTCCGTAGTTCACGAAGACCAGCGGGCCGGTCACGTCGCCATCGATCGAATAGGCATTGTAGGTCGGCAGCTGCTCGGCCTGTTGGACCGAGGAGGCGTCTCCGGGGACGACGGGTTCTTTGAGCTTTGCCACGAACCGAGTGGGCGCCACGAGCTCGAGGACCCGTTCTTTCGGGGTCGGGAAGAGGACGTCGAAGGTTTCGATCTTCGCGTCGAGTCCCCAACTGGTGTAGAGCCGGACCAGCCATTCGGCGTTCTGCTTGCCGTAGGGGGAGCCGAGGTGCTGGGGGCGGGCCGACAGAAGCTTGAGGTATGAGCGGAGGCTGTCGGTGGCCGGGATCGCCTTGAACTTCATCTCCCAGTCACGCTCGACCCGGCTTGCGGCCGCCGAGAAACCGCGAATCTCCGGAGGGTCCTGCTGGGTCGCGTGAGGGAGCACTGAGAGGCCGAGCACCGCGAGCGAGGCTCCGGTGAACGATCGCATGCCGTTCATGAAGGATCCTTGGAACGAAGAGGGTGTGGCTTGAATCTGCACCCGCCGCGCGGGCCCCGCCATCCGTCCCTTGTGGCACCTCAGGGGGGAGGGCATCTTGGGGGGTCACTTCTTCGGCATATATATGACGGCTCCCGGCATTTCGTTCCCAGCGCGTGACGTGGCAGGCTTCTCCTCCGAAGTGAAACGGGAGGTCGACGCGTACTTCGCACGCACCGGTCTTTCCACCAAGGCCAACGCGGCGATGGTGATCAAGTCCGTGCTCCTGCTCGGGGGAACGTTCGGGTGCTACTTCCTGATTCTGCTGACGCCGTGGGCGCCGCTGGTCAAACTCGGGCTGGCCGTGCTGATGGGTATCGGGGTCGCGGGGGTCGGCTTCGCGGTGTCACACGACGCGCTGCACGGCGCCTACTCGCACAAGGCCTGGGTCAATAACCTGATCGGCAGGACGTTCGATCTCTTCGGCGCCAACGGGTACATGTGGAAGATCACCCATAACGTGATTCACCATACTTACACCAACATCGAAGGGATCGACGAAGACCTGACGGTTTCACCGCTCCTCCGTCTCTCGCCGGAGAGTCCGCTGCTTCCCGTGCACCGCTGGCAGCACATCTACGGTTTCCTTGCCTACGCCGGTTCGACCCTGTTCTGGGTTTTCACCAAGGACTTCAAGTACATCCTCCAGAAAGATCTCGGCCCCTACCGTTCGATCAAGCACCCGACGGGGGAGATCGTCAACCTGGTCGTCACCAAGCTGCTCTATTACAGCTGGGCCATCGTCATTCCGCTGCTGGTGATCGATCTCCCCTGGTGGCAGATCCTCACCGGATTCCTGGTCATGCATCTGGTGGCCGGCTTCATTCTCGGCGTCGTGTTCCAGCTCGCCCATGTGGTCGAAGGCCCCGATTTCCCGGTGCCGGATCCCGCGGGGAAGATGGAAGACGCCTGGCTGATCCATGAAATGCGGACCACGGCCGATTTCGCTCGAGACAACCGGTTGCTCACCTGGTACGTCGGCGGGCTCAACCACCAGATCGAGCACCACCTGTTCCCCAGGGTCTGCAGCGTCCACTACCCGGTGATCGGTCCGATCGTCAAGGAAGTGGCTTTGAAGCACGGGGTGCCGTACCACGACAACCCGACGCTCTGGGATGCTGTCCGGTCGCACCACCGGATGCTGACCACTCTCGGCCCCACGGCCTGGGCCGCCCGGACCGCGGCCGGGTCGGCCGCGGTCGCCGCCTGACGCTCGCTCCGGTACACTCATGGCCGTACCCCCGGTTGCGAGGTTCACGACCAGCACGGGCGTTCGGATCTACCGGATCTCCTGCCAGGCCTTTCCCGGGCTCGTAGCGCACACCTATCTCCTTCTGGGCGCCGGGCCGGTGACGCTCGTCGACACCGGGAGCGGCTACGGCGATTCCACCCAGCATATCCGCGAAGGCTTTGAGGCAATTCGCCGGGACTTCGGGGAGCGGGTGGCGCTCCGCGACATCGAGCGCATCCTGATCACCCATGGCCACATGGACCACTTTGGCGGCCTGGCCCAGCTCAATGAGCCGATCACCGCCGAGATCGGGATTCACGAACTGGACAAGTGGGTCCTGGTCTCGTATGAGGAACGAGTTCTGGTGGCCACCAAGGCCATGCAGTTCTATCTCGAACAGGCCGGGGTGCCGGTCGACCGCCGCCAGCATCTCTTGTCGATGTACACCGAGGGGAAGCAGCACGTCCGGAGTGTGAAGGTAGACGTGACGCTGTATGACGAGCAGGAGTTCGACGGTCTGAGGATCATTCATACGCCGGGTCACTGTCCGGGCCAGGTCTGCATCCTGATCGGCGATGTACTGTTGTCCGCCGACCACGTCCTCCCCAGGACCACTCCGCACCAGAACCCGGAGAGTATCACCGCCTGGACCGGGCTTGGCCACTACATGGATGCCTTGGTGAAAATCGCCAAGGTCGATGGCGTGCGGTTGGCGCTGGGCGGCCACGAGACGCCGATCGAAAATTTCTATCCCCGGATCGAGGAGATCCGGATCGACCACGAGAAGAAGCTCGACCGGATCTTCGGCATGCTCAAGGGCGAGCCGGGCTGGACCATCCAGGAACTGACCGACCGGATGTACCCGTCGCTCAGCGGCTGGAACGTGCTGCTGGCCCTCACCGAAGTGGGCGCGCACGTCGAGTACCTCTACGAACGGGGCTCCCTCCGAGTGGTCAACCTCGACCAGCTCGAACGGGAGCCCAATCCCGCCCTCAAGTACTCCGCCCGGTAGCCGGGCCCCGGGTCAGGCCGTCGGGAGGCCCTTCCGCGCGGCTTCGAGCACCTTGTCCGCGAACATGTCGACATCGTCGAGCGTGGTGAACACGTTCGGCGTGATCCGGAGACCGCTGAACTCCGGGTGAACGATGGCGACCGTCTGGATCCGGTGGGTGTTGAGGAGCCAGGTGTGGAGCTTGACCGGGTCGACCCCGTTGACGCTCACGAGCGCAATGGCGCCCGACCACTGGGTGTCGAGCTGGGTCGGAATCCAGATCTTGTCGCTCGACGCCAGGAGTCGCTTGGCCCAGCGGTCCCGGAGGTAACGGAGCCGGGCGATCTTCCGCTCGGCGCCGATCGACCGGTGGAAGGCCAGGGCCGCCGCGATGGCGTTGTGGTTGGCCGCCGGGTGGGTCCCGATCTCCTCGTACTTCCGGATGTTCTCGTCCATCTCTTTCGAGGCGGCCATCAGCGGCCAGAGCGCCTTCTGCTTTTCCTTCTTGACGTAGAGGAACCCGGTGCCGATCGGCGCCAGCAGCCACTTGTGGAGGCTGGTGCCGTAATAGTCGGCCTTGAGGTCGGCGATGTTGAACGGGAAGTGCGCATAGGCATGGGCGCCGTCGACGAAGACCTCGATGCCCAGCGGCCGCGCCATCTCCACGATCTCCTTCACCGGCATGATCTGGCCGGTGAGATTGGTAATGTGCGTGACCTCGATGACCTTGGTACGCGGGGTGATCGCCGAGCGGAACTGGTCCACCAGATACTGGGGTGACGGCGGAGGCACCTTGAAGGAGACCTGCTTGACCACGATCCCCTCGCGGCGGGCCCGCTGGTCCCAGCTGGTGAGCATCCGGCCGTAGTTCTGGTTGGTGACGATCACCTCGTCGCCCCGCTTGAGGTCGAGACCGAAGATCATGGTCTCGTTCGCCTCGGAGGCATTCCGGACGATCGCGAGTTCCTCGGGGTCGCAGCCGAAGTCATGCGCCAGGTCCCGGCGGACACTCTCGATCCGCGGTTCCAGCACCCCCCACATGTGATTGACCGGCAACTCGTTCGAGAATCGCAGATCCCGGATCATCGCCTCGAGCACGTGGGTCGGGGTCGGGCAGACTCCGCCGTTGTTGAGGTTGATCATGGTGCGGTCGTTGTCGAACGCCCGCTGGATCTCGCCCCAGTAGCTCTCGTCGTCAGGGGCGCCGGTGCCTCGGGAGGCGGCGTGGAGCACCTTCCGGATCGCGTCGGGACGGAAGGCGGGGGCTACAGCGGAGGCGCCCAGAACGGACGAGACAAAATCGCGTCGCGATGCCATAAGCTCGGTTCGGTGGGGACGCTGCAATCTCCGACTTTTTTGCCGCCGGGGCAAGCGGGCACGGCCCCTGCCCCTCCGACTGGGTCCTATGCCACCTCTCGACATCCGGTACTCGCCCGACGACCGTCAGGTCCTTGTCGGAACGCAGCTTGAAGGTCGCCGTGCAAGCAAATGCACGGTGAGGGGGATTCTTTCACCCTTGCAGGTTGCCCGACGCGGCCTTGCGCTGGTGGCCCTGGCGCTGACGGCCGGTTGCGGCAGCGGGGCGACCACCGGCGGCCTCGATCCGGCGCCGACGAAGCCGGGGGCGGTGGCGGTGTCGGTGGCGGGGCTCCCGGCGGGCGTGGACGCTTCGCTCACGCTCACGGGCCCCGCGGGATACAGCCGTTCGATCACCGCTTCGGAGACCATCTCCGGCCTGACGCCGGGCAGCTACAACCTCACCGCCGCGGACATTGCGCCCGGCGGCGATGTCTGGGTCGCCGCGCCGGCTACCCAGGGCATGACCGTCCAGTCGGCGGCGACGGCCAATGGTGGCGTCTCCTATACGATGACGACCGGCCGGCTTGCGGTGGTCATCGACGGCTTGGGCGCGGCTCCGGCCGAAGTACTCGTGACCGGTCCGGCCGGCTTCAGCCGGACGGTCACGACGAGCGATACGCTGCGTGGCCTTGCCACCGGCAACTATCTCGTCAAGCCCCAGCCGGTCCTGGTCGACGGCGACCGGTTCGCCCCGACCGCTGATTCGGCGCTGGTCCTGGTGACCCCGGGCACCGCGCCGTCGCCGACGGCGTTCGTCTATCAGCTTGCGTCGGGCCGACTCGACCTGACGGTTGATCCCCTCCCGGGCACCTCGCCAACGGTCATCATTGACGGACCGGCCGGGTTTTCGATGGCGGTCACCTCGAATCAACTACTCAAAGGCCTCCCGCCGGGCGACTACCTGATTCATGGTAGCGATGTCACCAGCGACGGAGATACCTACGGGGCCGTGGCCGTGCCGAGTACGGTGCAGGTCCAGGCGAGCCTGGCGGCGGCGCCGGCCGCCGTGACGTACCAGGTCAAGACCGGCGCTCTAACCGTGAATGTCGGGGGCCTTCCGATCGGGGTGGCCGGCGCTGTGACGGTCACCGGACCCGGCGGGTACACCCACCAGGTGACGGCCACTGAAACGATCCGGGGCCTCGTGCCCGGCACCTATTCGGTGGCCGGCGCCAACGTCGCCACCGGCGGTGCCACCTACGCGCCCCTGCCGGTCAGCCAGAGCGCCGTTGTCACCTCGAACAAGACGCCGGTATCCCGGACCGTGACGTACGGCGTGGTCACCGGGAGTCTGGCGATCACGGTCAACGGGCTCCCCGGCGGGACCAACGCCGCGATCACGGTTACCGGTCCGAACGGATTCAGCCGCGCCGTGACCGCGACGACGACGCTGACCGGCCTTGTGGCCGGATCGTATACCGTGGCCGCGCAGTCGCTGAGCTCGGGTGGGCAGAGCTATCAGCCCAACCCTCTCAGCCAGACTGTCTCGGTCCCGGCCAATGGAGCGGCGTCGGCCTCGGTGGCTTACGCGGGCCTGCTCGGCAACCTGACGGTTACGATTACCGGCCTCCCGGGCGGCGTGCCCGCCAGCGTGAACGTGACCGGGCCCGGCGGATTCAATCAGCATCTGACGGCGACTCAGACCGTGACGTTCCTGGTGGCCGGCAGCTATACGATCAGCGCTGCCAGCGTTTCGTCGGGCGGCTTCACCTATGCCGCGTCGCCGGCGTCGCAGTCGGCAACCGTCTCCGCCGGCACAACGACATCCAAGTCGGTGGCCTACGCGGCCGGCGGTGCACTGGCCGTAACGGTGACCGGCCTTCCGGGCGGCACCAACGCACCGATCACGGTCACGGGTCCCGGCGGATTCAGCCAGCCCGTGACGGCCACCACGACCCTGACCGGCCTCGCGGCCGGGACCTACACCGTGGCGGCGGGATCGATCACGACCGGCGGCAGCACCTACACGCCGAGTCCGGCTTCGCAGACGCCTAACGTGACCGGGGGCGCCACCGCGTCGGCCGCCGTCACCTACACCGCCGGTCCGGTCGCGACCCTCAATCTGGTGATCAACGGGATGTACCTGACGCAGGCCGCCGCCAAATACGACGGCTCGACCCCGCTCATCGCAGGCAGGGACGCCTATCTTCGCGTGTTCGTCCTGGCCAACCAGGCCAACACGGCCACCCCCACGGTCCGGGTCCGGATCTACTCTGGAGCCTCGCTGATTCAGACCAGCACCATTCCGGCACCGGGCGCATCGGTGCCGACCGTCGTCAACGAAGGCACCTTCACCAGTTCGTGGAACCTGCTGGTGCCGTCGGGAACGGTTCAGGCCAACCTCAAGATCCTGGCTGACGTCGACCCGACCAACACGGTGGCCGAGTCGAACGACGCCGACAACACCTTCCCAACCAGCGGCAGCGCCTTTGCCTTCGACGTGCGCACGGTGCCGACCTGGCAGGTCCGCTTTGTCCCGGTTCTCCAGCAGGTGAACGGGCTCCAGGGCAACGTCACGGCCGGTAACACGGCGACCTTCCTGGTCGATCCGCTCAAGCTGCTGCCGGTGGCGAGCTACAACGCCGACGTCCGCGCGGTGTACACCACGAACGCCCCCGTGCTTCAGTCCGGCAACGGCAACAGCGCGTGGGGAACCGTGCTGAGCGAAGTGCTTGCGCTCCGGAGCGCCGACGTCAGCACCCGGTACTACTACGGCGTCGTGAAGACGAGCTATGGGAGCGGTGTGGCCGGCATGGGCTACGTCGGGGGCGGATTCCATGCGGCCATCGGCTGGGACAACCTTCCCAGCGGCTCGGGCGTCATGGCCCACGAGGTCGGCCACAACATGGGGCGCCAGCACTCACCCTGCGGCGGCGCGGCCAGCCCCGACCCGGCGTATCCGTATGCGGGAGGTCAGACCGGTGTGTACGGCCTCGACCTCAGCACGCTCACGGTGAAGTCGCCGACCACCACCTTCGACTTCATGGGCTACTGCAATCCGACCTGGGTGAGCGACTACACCTGGACCGGCCTAATCACCTATCGGCAAAGCAATCCGAACTATGCCCCTCCGGCGCCGTCCAGCGCCGTGAGCGGCCTGCTGGTCTGGGGCCGGATCACGTCGGCCGGCGTGACGCTCGAGCCGGCCTTCAGGGTCGCTCCGCCCGCCGCGATGCCCTCGGGGGGCGACGGGACCTATCGGGTCGAAGGCCTTGCCGCTGACGGCACCCTGTTGTTCTCGTATCCGGTGCAGGTTCAGCACACGATGACGATCAACACCGAGCACGAGATGCACTTCGCCTCCGTGCTCCCGCTCGATCCGACCCAGGATCAGCGGCTGGTCCGGCTTCGCTTCGTTGGCGCCGGGAGTCCGGTCGACCGACTCTCGGTCCAGGCACTGATGCAGAACGCTCGGCGGATGTTCCTCAAGGATCCGGCCGCGGCGGTCACCGCACCCAATCAGATCCAGGCCACCATCACCTGGGACGGAGCCACCTATCCGATGGCGATGGTACGTGACGCCGCCACCGGCCAGGTCCTCTCCTTCGCCCGCGGTGGCAGTGCCACGCTGTGGACCCGGAGCCGGCAGTTTGACGTGACGTTCTCCGACGGCGTCCGGTCGGTGGTGGCACGGGTTCAGTAGGCGTCTACATTCCGTGGATGACCAGCGCATCCACGGCATTCATCACGGGGGCTTCGACCGGAATCGGCGAGGCCTGCGCCCTTCGGCTCGACCGGATCGGCTACACCGTCTTTGCCGGCGTCCGGAAGCCTGAGGACGCCGCCCGGCTCACCGCTGCCGCCTCACCCCGCCTCAAGACCATCCGGATCGACGTGACCAGCGCGGTGGAGATCGCCGCTGCCGTGGGTGAACTCGAGGCGGCCCTTGGCGGCCGGGGACTCGGCGCCCTGGTCAACAATGCCGGCGTCGCCGGCGGTGGCCCGATCGAGTTCGTGCCGGTCGATGTGGTCCGCCGGCTGTTCGAGGTGAACGTGTTCGGCATGCTGGCGGTTACCCAGGCCTGCCTGCCGCTGCTTCGGGTGGCCCGGGGCCGAATCGTCAACATGGGGTCGATCGCCGGCAAGTCAGTCACCCCCTACGTCGTGCCGTACTGCATGTCGAAACATGCGGTTGAGGCCCTGACCGACGGCCTTCGGCTCGAACTGGCCGGCGCGGGGATCGAGGTGTCGGTCATCGAACCCGGCGCGGTCCGGACCCCGATCTGGGAGAAGGGCAAGACCTCGCTCGCCGAGGCCGCGCGGAGCCTCCCGGCCGTGGCACTCGAGCGGTACGGGGACAAACTTGAGTTCTTCGGCAAGGTGCTGGCCTTCAACAACGAGCGAGGCGTGTCGCCGGAGCGGGTGGCCGATGCCGTTGTTGCCGCGCTCCAGAGGACGCCGCCCCGGACCCGATACCTCGTCGGCCGTGACGCGAAGATCCGGGCCCTCATCTCGCGCGTCCTGCCGGATCGAATCGGCGGCGCCCTGCTTCTGAAGGCCATGGCCAAATTGGAGCGGGATCTGTCGTGATTCCTCGCCCTGGCCGCCTGGCGTGGTTGGTCGGCGCGAGCCTCGCCGGATGTCTCGATCCCACGGCAGCCCCGGACGGGTCGCCGGGATCGGGTGGGGCGGAGATCTCGCCCGCATCGGTGTTCCTGCCGGTCGCGGGCCGGGTAACGATCACCGCCCAGCCGGACGGCCCCTTCACCCTGCGCGTCGGTGACACAAAGGTGGTGCGGGCCGAGGGCAGCACGCTGGTCGGCGTCGCGCCGGGGGCCACTCGGGTGGAGGCCTTGTTGCCCGCGGGCAAACGGTCCATCACCGTGACGGTTGAGCGCGCGACCAGCCCCCTCGGGGCCCGGATCATCGACGAAGGACTGAGCGATACCAGTTTGCTCGGCGTCTGGTGCGCCGATCTGCTCACGATCTTCGCGGTCGGCAGCGGAGGAGTCATTCTGGTGAGCCACGACGCCGGCTCGACCTGGCAGCGGATGAACTCCGGGGTCCAGGCCGACCTCACCGCCGTCTGGGGACTCAGCGCCACGGATGTCTATGCTGTCGGGGCCCGGGGTGCGGTGATTCACTACGACGGTATTGCCTGGCGGCGGATTCAGGTTCCCAGTGTGGACGCGCTGCTCGGGATCTGGGGCCTGGACGCCGACCATATCTACGCCGTGGGGACCAACACGGCCATCCGGTTTGACGGCCTCGCCTGGCGCCTGATGCCGGGTGCCGGCAATGCCGAACTCTGGTCGGTCTGGGGCACCCATCCCGACACCCTGTTTGCGGCCGGGCAGAACGGCGTCATCCTCAAATGGGACGGGGCTTCCTGGCGGGCCATGTCGTCGCCGACCCAGCTGTTGCTCCTTGGCCTGTGGGGCTTGTCGGCGACGGAGGTCTATGCGGCCGGGATTCGTGGCCTGCTGCTCCGCTACGACGGTGCGGCCTGGCGCCCGGTCAAGATCCCGAGCCAGGCAGACTTCTTCGCCATCGCCGGCACCGGGGGCAACAACATCATGCTGGCCGGCAACAACGGCGCCGTGGTGAACTTCAACGGCACCGCCTGGACCCTGGCACCGCAGGCCGCGTCGTACGAGAACTTCCGCGACATCTCCTTCGATCCGGCGGGTACCGCCCGGGTGGTCGGCTGGGCCGGTACCGTGGTCGAGCGGGGCCGGAATGGCTGGCGGTCGCTGCTGGGGGCGCCGGTGCTTCTGGCGTCGTCGTTAGGTAGCGATGGCGCCGTCTGGACGGTGGGCTCGGGCGGTGTCGTGTTGCGCTGGAAAGGGGCGACGGTCGACCGGGTACCGGTTCCAGTCCGGCGGGATCTCTACGGAGTGACCACCACGGCCGACGGGTTGCTGATCATCGTGGGAGACAGCGGCACGGCGGTGTCGCAGTCGCACGGCGCCTGGAGCCTGGAGTCCCCGCCGACCACCGTGCTGATCCGGTCGGTCTGGGCGGACCGGTCCGATCCCGACGCGGTCTTTGCCGTCGGCGACAAGGGCACCATCCTGCAGCGCCGAGGCGGGATCTGGCGGCCCCACCAGTCGCCGACGACCGTGTTCCTCCGCCACGTGTTCGGACTGTCTCCGCGTGACGTATTCGCCGTCGGGGACAGCGGAGTGGTGCTTCACTACGAAGGCGGCGGCTGGACCCGGATGGTGACGCCCACCACCGAGCGCCTCCGCGGGATCTGGGGGACCGGCCCGACCGATCTGATTGCGGTTGGAGCGAACGGCACGGTGATTCGATTCGACGGTCGGCGCTGGTATCGCGTGGCGCTCGAGACCGACAAGGAGCTCCGCGCCGTGATCGGGACTGGTCCGACTGACATCTACATCGTGGGGCAGGATGGCGTCATGTTCCGGTTCGACGGTGCCGGTCTCACCGCGTTGCCCGTCGTGACCGCCCCGGCCTATCTCCTCGGACTTGCCGAGGGCCCCGGCGGCTCACTGATCGCTGTCGGCACCAACCGGACTCTGCTCCAGCTCTCCCGCTAGCCGCGGAAGTCCCGCCTCAAGCATCGTTTGGGCCGGCCGATAATCGAGGTGGGGGGGCCGGTGGTGGGGCCGATTCCCGGCCGCCTGGACCTGCCTATGGGCGCATAGGCAGCGAACCGCTCGGCGACGGTGTCCCATAGTGGATCAGGACGACTGAGGCTCCGCCATCCGGCCGGAACGTCACCACATACAGTCGATCGTAGTCCGCGTCGGTCAGCTCGCCGACCTTTTCTCCAGTGAGTGTCTCCACGATCGCCGGCACCACGTTGCTGTGGCTTGCCACCAGGGCCCGGCTTCCGGCCGGAAGCGCCTTGATCGCGGCGATCAGGGCGTCGGTCTTGCCGGCGTCGAACACCTGCACCGCGACCCCGGCGGCCGCCGCGAGGGGCGCCGCGGTCTCTTGCGTCCGTTTGAACTGCGAGGCAAAGATCGCCGTGACGTGGGCGTCACGGAGCATGGTGGCCAGGGTCGCGGCTCGGGCCGCGCCCGCCGGGGTCAGCGACGGGTCCGGTTGCTCGGGTCCCTTTTCCGCGTGGCGCACCACAAACACCGTCACGGATTGATTTTGCGCCCCGGCGGCGGGGCAGGCGAGGGACAGCGCGACCATGGCACGAAGCAGCGGACGGATCATGAGACTCCCGGGTGCAGGCCTTGCCGGGGGGTGAAACGGGCGCGATCATCTCCGGCACGCGGAGGATAATCGGACCCACCCCCACATGCCCCTCCCCCGGGGGCAGGGAGCTCACGATGGTCACGATCACTGAACTCTGGCAGCCCATTCTCCTGGCGGCCGCGCTCGCGTTCATCGCGGGCGGCCTGCTTCACATGGTGCTGCCGCTCCATGCCAAGGACTTCACCAAGCTGCCGGACGAGCCGGGCACGCTTGCCCAGCTGAAGGCGAGCGGCGCGGCACCGGGCGCCTACATGCTGCCATGTCCATCCGGTCCCAAGGACATGAACAATCCCGAGTTTGTCGCGAAGTTGGCCAACGGCCCCGTCGGGATCATGTTCCTCCGGCGGCCGGGCCCGGTCACGATGGGCGGGTCGCTCGCGCTGCAGGGGCTCTTCCACCTGATTGTCACCATCTTCGTCGCCTACCTTGCCGGCCGAACCCTCGGCCCGGGCGTCGACTATCTCCGCGTGTTCCAGGTGGCGGGAACCACCGCTACTTTGGCTTATGCGGCCGGCGGCTTCCCGTTCGCCATCTGGTACCGCCCGCCCGCCCGTTTTGTGATGGCCAATCTGCTCGATGGGGTGATATGGGGATTGCTGACTGCCGGTGCCTTCGGGTGGCTCTGGCCTCGATGACCCGGTTCGTTGCCGCGGCGGCACTTGTCGTTGCCGCAGCCTGTGCGGTCAATCCGGTTACCGGCAAGAAAGAACTGGCGCTGATCTCCGAGTCGCAGGAGATCCAGATGGGCCAGCAGGCTGCTGTTGAGGTCCGTCAGAGCAGCGGTATGGTACCGGACTCGGCGCTGCAGGCGTATGTGCGCGGAATCGGACTGAGGATCGCCAAAGCGTCGGAACGCCCCAATCTGCCCTGGTCATTCGATGTCGTCGATGATCCCGCCGTCAACGCCTTTGCGCTGCCGGGCGGTTCGATCTTCATCACGAGGGGCATCCTCTCCTACATGCAGAACGAGGCGGAACTGGCCACGGTCCTCGGTCATGAGATAGGCCATGTCAC
Organism: Gemmatimonadota bacterium; assembly: GCA_031394255.1. Lineage (GTDB taxonomy): Bacteria > Gemmatimonadota > Gemmatimonadetes > Gemmatimonadales > GWC2-71-9 > SHZU01. The sequence goes on along the minus strand of JANMXA010000196.1, from coordinate 21,446 downwards.
CGCCCGGCACAGCGTCCAGCAGATGTCGCGCGCGCAGGTGGCCCAGGGGCTGCTTGGCGTCGGCAGCATTCTGAGCAGCGATGTGGCGGCCGTGTCGGGAATTGCGAGCCAGGGCCTCGGTTTGTTGTTCCTCAAGTACAGCCGGGACCACGAGACCCAGGCCGACGATCTTGGTTTCCGCTACTCGCTCGCCGACGGGTACGACGTCCGGGCGATGAGGAGCATGTTCGAGATGCTCGAACGGGTCAGTGCCTCGGGCGGCGGCGGCCGGCTCCCCCAATGGCTGGCCACTCATCCGGACCCAGGCAACCGGATCGCCCGAACCGATCAGCGACTCGCCGCCGTCACCGCCGACCTCAACCGGATGCGAACCAATCGCGATCCGTTCGTACGGCGGATCGACGGCCTGGTCTTCGGGGAGAACCCCCGCCAGGGTTTTTTCGAGGGTCAGCGGTTCAACCATCCCGACCTGGCGTTCCGGATCGATTTCCCGGCCGGATGGAAGACCCAGAACCAGCCCAGCGCCGTGGTCGCCGTGAGTCCGGCCCAGGATGGCATGGTCGCCTTGTCGGTTCCCGGGACCGAGGCGCCGGGTCAGGCCCTCGCAAAGTTCCTCGGGCAACAGGGGGTGCAGGGCACCAATCAGTCATCGGCGGCGGTGAACGGTTTTCCGGCTGCGGCCGCGGATTTCCAGGCCCAGGCACAGGAGGGCCAGGCGTTGGCCGGTCGCGTGGTGTTCCTGAGCTACGGCGGAACCACGTATCAACTGATCGGGTACGGCGCCGCCGCGGCGTTCGCGAACGATCGGGCGGCCGTCGTCCAGACGATCCAGAGCTTCGGCCGTCTCACCGATCCGGCGGCCCTGGCCCGGCAGCCGGGGCGGATTCGGATGGTCCGCCTTGGCAAAGACATGAGCGTGGACGATTTCAACAAGCAGTATCCGAGCGTGGTGCCTGTGGCCACCGTGGCGTACATCAACGGGGTTGGCGCGGCGACCGATCTGCTCAAAGCGGGGAGTTGGGCCCGGCGAGTCCAGTAGCCGCCCTGCCGGGGCCGGGTCAGGCGCGGGTGGTCCGCCGCCGCATGAAGTCCATCAGAATGAACTGGCCCAACGTCATCGTATTGGTGAAGTAGGCTTTGCCGCGGCACATTTCGCCCACCTTCTTGACGAACTCCACCAGCGCCTCGTCCCGGGCCAGCATGAAGGTGTTGATCACGATGCCGCTCTTGCGGCACGCGGCCACCTCCTGGAAGGTGGTCTTGAGGATCTCGGGGTCGAGTCCCATCGAATTGAAATAGGTCTGGCCTGAGGGCAGCGTCATCGCTGACGGTTTCCCGTCGGTGATCATGATGATCTGCCGCATGTCCTTCTTCTGGGCCATCAGGAGCCGGCGGGCCAGTTTCAGTCCCTCTGCTGTGTTGGTGTGGAACGGGCCGACGCTTGCCTGGGCCAGGGCCGCCAGCGGAATTTCTTCGGCGCCATCGTGGAACAACACCACCTTCAATGAGTCGCCGGGATACTGAGTGCGGATCAGATGCGTGAGCGCGAGCGCCACTTTCTTCGCGGGCGTAAATCGGTCCTCGCCGTACAGGATCATCGAGTGGGAACAATCGAGCATCAGGACGGTGGCCGCCGATGACCGGTATTCCGATTGCTGGACCATCAGGTCGCCATAGTCGAGGTCGAGCGGCACCTTGAGCCCGCCCCGGGCGATGGCCCGGCCCAGCGTACCCGGGACGTCCAGGTTCATCGCATCGCCGAATTCGTACGGTTTGGATGCCGCCTCGGCTTCGACGCCAGTCGACAGGAACGGCGTGTCGTGGGTTCCCATACTCGCCCGTCCCACCGTGCCGAGCAGGTTCTTGAGCGTCCGGTACCCCAGGAAATCGAGGCCCTTCTCGGTCAGGTCGAATTGCACCTGATCCGCTGCCGCCCGGGCCTGCCCGCCCGGCCCGGTCACGGCTGAATACCCTGAGGGGACTTTGGGAGGCTCCTTGGCCTTGAGATAGCCCTCATCCATCAGCCGTCGGACGATGTCGTCGAGCAGATTGGAGATTTCACCGGCCAGCGCTTCGGCCCGGGCCTCGTCGATGTCGTCGTCGCCGCGAAGGAATTTGACCATCTCGGGAGTGAGCTGCCCGGACTTGAGCAAGGCGTCGAGAATCGCCTGGCGCAGGGCGTCGAGACTCTTGTCGCCACCTTCCGGCGGTTCGGCCCACCACGGCCAGTCGTCCGCCCCACCGGCGAATCCGGACTGGAGCAGGAAGTCGCCGAGCTGGTCGAGCAACGCCTGGAGGTTGACGGCGTCGGCCAGCTCCGGAGTGAACTTGGTGTACGTCGTGTAGCGCATCGGCTCGAAAGGTGGCTTGGGGCCGTGGCCGGGGCAACCGGCCCCGGCCCGGTCTATCTTCTGGGCGTGATTCGCTCCTTCTCGCGCGCCGGTTCGGCCGTGGGCCGGGGGGTCCTTTCCATCGGGGCGCTCCAGCACCGCAACTTCCGGCTCTTCATCGCCGGTCAGTTCGTTTCGCTCTGCGGCACCTGGATGCAGAGCGTGGCGCTCGCGTGGCTGGTGCTGGAAATGACAGACTCGACCCTCAAGACTGGTCTGGTCACCACCCTCGGTGCACTGCCGGTGCTGCTGTTCACGTTGTATGGCGGGGTCGTGGCAGACCGGGTGAACAAGCGATTCTGGCTGATGGTGCTCCAGAGCCTCTTCCTCCTCGAGGCGATCGTTCTTGGCATCCTCACGGTCCAGCACCGGATCACGGTGCCGTGGATTTACGCGTTGGCCGCCTTTACCGGACTGGTGAGCGCCTTCGAGATCCCGATCCGCCAGGCCTACCTGATCGAGATGGTGGGCAAGAGCAATCTGATGAGCGCGATCGCCATGAACAGCACCGCGTTCAACCTGTCCCGGGTTGCGGGCCCGGCCCTGGCCGGCTTGGTGAACGCCGCCTTCGGCCCGGCCACCTGCTTCTTCGTCAACGCCGTGAGCTTCCTTGCGGTCCTGATCGGCCTGGCCCGGATCGATCCGTCGGCCACCCACCGGGAGTACACCGGGCGGCGGGCGGGGGTTCGGGCCGGCCTCGATCATGTGTTCAGTCTCCCGTTGCCCCGCGCTCTCGTGATTCTGGCGACCGTGTTCACGCTGTTCGGCGCCTCGTTGATCGCGATTCTTCCCTCGTTCGCCCGCAAGGAACTCGGAGCCAGCGTCGGAGGCTACGGCGCGCTGATGGCCGCGTTCGGCACCGGGGCCGCGCTGGGGGCGATCACGCTGGCCGCGGTCGGCAACCGATTCCCGAGAGAACGTCTCGCTTTCGCGGCCGGCATCGGGCTTGGGGTCGGGCTCCTGCTTCTCGGTCTGGTGCATGTCTTCGCGGTCGCGGTTGGCTTGCTGGTGTTTACCGGTCTGTGCATGGCCACGAGCGCCATCATGACGAACACCGTGCTCCAGACCGGCGCGCCCGACCACCTGCGCGGCCAGGTCGTCGGCCTCTACTCGTTCATCGTCGTCGGCCTGGCGCCGTTCGGATCGGCCCAGGCGTCGTGGGTTGGGGAACAGTTCGCGCCGTCCGTGGCCATTGGGGTCGGCGGGGTCGTATGCCTGACGGCGGCATTGCTGGTCAGTTGGCAGATGGGACTCATGCGCCGTCCGATCGCGGCGATCGAGGCAGTTCCAGGCGGTTCCTTGAGGGAGAACGGATGATCATCACGATATCGCGGGAAATTGGCGCCGGGGGTGGCGAGGTCGGGCGCCAGGTCGCCGGAGCGCTGGGATGGCGAGTGGTAGACAACGAAATCATCGATACCATCGCCGTGCGCTCGGGGCTCTCGCCGAGCGAGGTGGCCGCCCGCGAAGAACGGGCGCCGGGTTTCACCGAGCGGTTGATCAGGATGCTGACCGCCGCGGCTCCCGAAATTCAGGCGGCGCCGGACGAGGTGCCCGAACTCGAGGAGGCGAGGTTGGTCAAAATCACGGAAGGCGTCGTGGCGGATATCGCGGCGGAGGGCCGGGTCGTGTTGGTCGGGCGGGCGGCGTCGGCGGTGCTTTCACGGGACAAGGATGCGCTCCACGTCAAAGTGGTTGCCCCGCGCGAGGTCCGGGCGGCCGCGGTGGCCGACCGGTTCGGCCTCTCGGCCGCCGACGCCGCGACGCTGGTGGCCCGGTCGGATGCGGACCGCGGCCGTTATCACCAGCAGTACTACGGCCGCGACTGGAGAGACGCGTCCCACTATCATCTGGTCGTCAACACCGCCGCGCTCGGTCTCGACAGTACGGTGCAGACCGTCGTGGGGCGGGCCAAGGCCCGGTGGCCCGTCGCGACCCGCGAGCGGCGCACTCGTTAGGCTACTCCTCCGGGTCGCGGCGGCGCTTGTCCCGCGGCGCGCGATGCGCCGTCCAGCCATACTCCTCGCTCCGGCTGATCCGTTTCTGGGCCGCCAGCGCCTCGAGTACCAATTCGGCCGCGGCGACCAGCGTACCCGGGTCGCTCTCGCCGCCCTGCACCATCTCCCGCGCCACCGGAATCAGGCCGGGCACCAGTGAGAACACCTGAAGGCAGAGATCGGTCTGTTCGTCGCCCCCGATCTTGAGTGCCTGTCCCCCTTCAAACCAGGTCACGATCTCCTCCACCGGCGCTGAATCGAGGTCGCCGGCCCGGGTCAGGAAGGTCCGGTTGCAGGCCCGCCGGATCAGCTCCCGGGCGATGGCGTCGGAGCCCTGCAATTCGCCTTCGTATTCGAGCTCGAGTTTGCCCGTGATGGCCGGGAGGGCGGCGTAGCAGTCGCTGATTCGCGGCACGGTCGGCGTTTCGCCCGTGACGATGGCCCGCCGCTCGGCGTTCGAAATCACCGTCTCAATCAGACTGATCGGCAGTCGCTGGCTCACGCCCGATCGCTTATCGATTCGCCGGTCGGCCCGGGCCTCGAACGCCACCCGTTCGATCACTTCGCGGACGAACTCCGGGATCCGGATGGCCGGGCCGTTGCGTTCCACCCAGGCCTCCTGGGTCGTAATCGTCATGCCGAGTTCCACGTCGCGCGGGTAATGGGTCTGGATCTCGGCTCCGATCCGGTCCTTGAGCGGGGTCACGATCTTGCCGCGCGCCGTGTAGTCCTCGGGGTTCGCGGTGAAGACCAGGAGCACGTCGAGTGGCAGGCGGACGGGGTACCCTTTGATCTGGACGTCGCCCTCCTGCATGATGTTGAAGAGGCCGACCTGGATCTTGCCGCTCAGGTCCGGCAGTTCGTTGATCGCGAAGATGCCGCGATTGGCCCGGGGCAGGAGGCCGTAGTGCATGGTCAGTTCGTCGCTGAGGATGTGACCGCCCTTGGCCGCCTTGATCGGGTCGAGGTCGCCGAGGAGATCGGCGATGGTCACGTCGGGGGTCGCGAGCTTCTCGACGAAGCGGGCGTCCCGGCCGACCCAGTCGATCGGCGTGCGATCGCCCAGCGCCTCGATCCGCTCGCGGCCGTACTTGGAAATCGGCCCGAACGGGTCGTCATTGACCTCGCTGCCGGCGATGATCGGGATGGTGTCGTCAAGGAACCGGACCAGATCCCGCAGCAGCCGGCTCTTGGCCTGGCCCCGAAGCCCGAGGAGGATGAAGTCCTGACGCGCCAGGAGGGCGTTCACGACCTGCGGGATGATCGTGTCATCGTAGCCGTGGAGTCCCGGGAACAGCGGGCCTCCGGCGGCGAGGAACCGGAGCAGGTTGGCGCGGATCTCGTCGCGGACCGAACGGCGCACGTTGGGGGTGGACTTGAGTTCGCCGAGAGTCGTCGGTTTGGCAGGCATTGGGTGTCCGGTGAGATCATTCGGTGTTTGTTCGTCGGTTCCGGGAGGCGCGGGCTGGCGTAAGTCCTTGGCAGCGATTGACAAACGGGCCAGCAACCTTATCTTTGCGCCCTATGAAATTTGCGTCGCAAGGCGCACCGGTTTGATCCTGAAAGTAAACCCCGCTCAACAAGGAGTACCAATGTCGAAGTTCATTTTGGCTGCCGCTTTGCTTGGCCTCGCGGCCTGCGGCGAGAAGAAGGCTGACGCCCCCGCTGCTGATTCCGCGGCTGCCGCCATGCCGGCTCCGGCGCCTGCCGCCGCCCCGGTCGATTCGGCCAAGCACGACACCACCGCGATGGCCGGCGATACCGCCAAGAAGCACTAAGCGGTTGCTCGACGAGTGCCGAGAGCCCCGGTCGTTTTACGGCCGGGGCTCTGTTGCGCCCAGGATCATGAAACCGCCGACCGCCGTGCCGGGAACGACTTCCCGCCGCACCCGGGCCAGCCCCTCGAAGCTGCCGTCGTCCAAGGCCAGGAGACTCCCGGGTTTGAGTGCCGGTTTCCCCTCAGCGTCCGCCACGATCGGCGGGATCTCGGTCCCTGGTGGAGCCTCGATTCGGCGAAGGCCCCAGTTGGGGCGCCCCCGGAAATGGAGCCGGGCGACGGTCTCCTGCCCGACGTAACAGCCCTTCGAGTACGACACCCCACCCAGTTCATCGAAACCGGCCTCCTGAGGAAGCGTCTTGTCGTCGATGTCGGCGCCTAACGTCGGAACCTCGGCCAGGATTCGCGCGGCTCTCACGTCGGCGTCCGTTCCCCGGGTGACGTCCGAGGTTGCCAGGCCGTCGAGGATCCGGTCGATCGCGTCGCCGGGCCCCACGACCGCAGCGGCGAAGTGGGATCGGGGCGGGCCGCCGATGACCCACCCGCTGCCGGTCGCTTCGGGCCAACGGGCGGCGTGACCGGGCGCGGGAAGTGTCAGTCCCGGCACTGCGGCCGGCGGCCGTCCGATCAGCCACAGCACCTGCCATTCATCCGAGTGATCAGTCGCGCGGGCCAGCCGGGGCGGGAGCAGGCGCTTGAATCCCGCCGCTGTGGGCTCCCGCGCGGCCGGGTCGCCGATCAGCAGACACTCGGCCCCCACTCGGGCGATCCAGAAGTCCGCGATGATCATGCCCTTGGCCGTGAGCATGGCCCCGTATTCGGCTCGATTCGCCGCGGTTCCCGCCACGTCGGCGGTCACCAGGCCCTGCAGGCAGCTGACTGCACCGGGACCGGTCAGCGAAAAGATGGCGGCCGCGGACCGGACCGCGGTGCTCCGATGCGGCAGGGTGGCCAACCGCTCGCGGGGGTAGGGAATCAGCGTCGTCATCAGCGGTAGAACCCTGCGTTACGGTAGGACCAGTCGAGCAGCTCCACGGGGTGGGCCACGGTGGTCCGCAGTCCGGCGGCGATCAACCCGGCGCCGATCTGCATCAGGCAGCCCGGATTGCCCGTCGTGACCAGGTCGGGTACCGGGTCCGCCGAGGCGATGGTGCGGATCTTGTCGTCGAGTACCGCGCGCGACATTTCGGGCTGGAGCACGCCATAGATGCCCGCGGCGCCGCAGCAGCGGTCGAATCCCTGCAGCAGCCGTGGGGTCAGGCCCTCGATGGCCTGGAGGACTTGCAGTGCCTCGCGGTGGACGCCCTGGGCGTGCTGCAGATGGCACGGCGCGTCATAACAGACGTTCTTTCCGATCGCCGCTCCACGTCGAGGCCCGGCCGCGGCCAACAGTTCGGTGACATCCCGGGTCGAAGCCGCCAGCCGGACGGCCCCCTCCGTGCCAAGCAGCGGTCCGAGTTCCTTGAGCAACGCGCCGCAGCCGGCGCTGTTCACCACGACATAATCGGCTCGGTCGATCAGGACCGTCACGTTGAGCCTACCCAGCGCCCGCGCCCCCTCCCGGTCGCCGGCGTGGGCGTGCAGCGCGCCGCAACACACTTGCGACTCCGGCTCGATGACCCGGTAGCCGTTGGCCTCGAGGGTCCGCCGGGTTGCCCCATGCACGTGTTCGAAGAGTCCCTCCATGACGCACCCCCGGAACAACGCCACAGTGCCGCGGGTGGGGGTCGCGGCCGTCGCCGGATCGGGAGGGCCTGACGACGATACGGTCGCCTCGAGCATTCCGGCGAGAAACCCGATTCGGCCGGGGCCAGCCACCGCCCGGGCCACGCCTGCACCACGAAGCCATCGGCCGATTCCGAAGGCCGCGCGCCAGGCCCATCGGTGCCGGAAGAGACCGAGGACCACGCGGCTTCGGAACGGAAGTCCGTTCCGACGTACCAGACGGTCACGGGCCTCCTCAAGGCCATGTCCGTAACCCACGCCGGAAGGGCAAGCCGGCTCGCAGCCCCGGCACCCGAGGCAGACATCGAGGTGATGCGCGAGAACCGGATCGTCGGCAGCCAGGTCGCCTCGCTCGAGGGCCCGCATGAGCAGAATCCGGCCCCGCGGGCTGTCGCTTTCGTCCCCGGTCGCCAGATACGTCGGACAGGCGGGAAGGCAGAAGCCGCAGTGCACGCAGGGGTCGAGGGCGGCGAATCCACCGCGTGCCGAATCAGCCATTCGCCCGCCCTTCGAGAGCGACGGCGACGAGCCGCTTCGGATCGAAGACGTCGCGAACCCGGTCGGACAGCGGTCGGACGCCTTCGCGGAACGCGCCGAAGTGGCCCATGGCCATACGGAACGCCCACGGCGCCCGTTCGAGGGTGAGCGGAATCTCCCGAGCGGCGAGCCGGTGGCGGAGTTCCATGGCGGCGGCCGCGGTCGGAGAACCGCACCAGCGCAATCCGCCCCGGCCGGCCGAGAGACTGAGCCGGCCGGGGCCAAGGGATTCGGTGAACAGGTCGGCCGTTTCCGGGAGTGATGCGGGGAGCACGCCGGCTCGAAGGGTGACCGGTGCCTCGGTCATCGCCTCGCCGAAGGCGTGGACGGTTGAGCGGCTGTCGCCCGCCTCGAAAGGGACGCCGGCGATCTCCCGGGCCCGTGCTTCCTCGATCTCTGCGCCTTGCTCAGTTCCGGATGTCTCGACCACCAGGGTCCACCGGGGTGGTGCGTTGGCGTACAACTCGATGATGGTGGTGTCGACGCTGGCGGCCACGATGGCCCGGGCGGCATGGAACAGGGGGTCGAGCATCCCCTGCGCCACGAGGGTCCGCCGGGCCGCGGGGAGGGCCCGCAACCGGAGGTGGACCTCCGCGATGATGCCGAAGGCGCCGAATCCGCCGACCTGAATCTTCGAGAGATCGTACCCCGCGACATTCTTGACCACGCTCCCGCCCGATCGAACCAGCTTGCCATCCGCAGCGACGATGGTCGAGCCGAGCAGCGAATCCCGAATCGGGCCGAACCGATGAGCGGCTGGGCCGGCGGTGGCGGTGGCCAGCACCGATCCGATCGTCCGGTCAGGCGAGCCCGGTGGGTCGAACCCGACCTCCATCCTGTGCCCGGCCAGCTTCCCCGCGAGCTGGCGGATGGTAGCGCCGCACTGCACGGTGGCGACGAGGTCGGCCGGCGCGACCGAGAGGATCCCGTTGAGGCGGCGGGTCGTGATCCCCAGGTCGGCCGGGGCGTCCGGGGCCTGCCAGGTCCCGCCGCCTTCGATCCGGACCGTCCAGCCTTCGTCTCCGGCAGCGCCTAACGCCGCCGCGAGGGCGTCCACCGACCGCGGCGCGACCAGCGGCCGGCTATCCGGGCCGGTCTCGACGTCGTTTCCGACAATCTGCCGGAGCCGGGCCAGCATCGCGCCGCTCATGCCACCCCCGCGCTCCGCCACTCGCGGCAGGTGTGAAGCGGGATCACCTTGCCGGGATTGGCCCGTTCCGAGGGGTCGAAGGCCCGCCGGACCGCGCACATGGCGGCGAGACTCGTTGTGTCGAAGATCATCTCCATGTAGTCGATCTTGTCGGATCCCACGCCGTGCTCACCAGTGATCGTCCCCCCCGCCGCGACGCAGGCGGCCATGATCTCCTTGCTGGCCCGGGCCACCCGCGCCGAAAGCTCCGGATCGCGGGCGTCGTAGAGGATATTGGGGTGAAGGTTGCCGTCGCCGGCGTGAAAGACGTTGGCGATGGTCAGGTCGTACCGGCGGGCCACGTCGGTGATCGTGTCGAGGATCGCCGGGAGAGCGGTGCGGGGTACGACGGCGTCCTGCACCACCAGATCCCGGGCGATCCGCCCCATCGCGCCGAACGCCTTCTTCCGGCCTTGCCAGAGCCGGGCTCGCTCGCCCGCATCTTCGGCGGAACGGACGGATCGGGCGCCATGAGCGCTGAGGATCGGTTCGACGATGGCGAATTCTCCGTCGACCGCCGCCCGGGAGCCATCGAGTTCGACCAGGAGCACAGCCGCCGCGTCAGTCGGGTATCCGGCCGCGTAGATCGAGGCCTCGACGGCCCGGATGCAGGCCTGGTCGATCAGTTCGAGTGCCGCGGGAACGACGCCGGCCGCGATGATCGCGCCGACGGCCTCGGTGGCGGAACGGACGGCGGTAAAGTCGGCAAGCAGGGTCCGGACCGCCTGCGGGAGCGGCTCGAGCCGGACCGTAACGCCGAGCGCGATGCCGAACATGCCCTCCGAACCGACGAAGAGGCCGACCAGATCAGGACCCCAGGGCTCGCCCTGGACGCTGCCTAACGTTGCCACGGTGCCGTCCGCCAGAACCACGTCGAGCGCCACGACATGGCTCGTGGTCGTGCCATACTTGAGGCAATGGGGCCCGCCCGCGTTCTCGGCGACGTTGCCGCCGATGGTGCAGGCCGCCTGGCTGGACGGGTCGGGGGCGTAGTAGAGTCCGAATGGTGCCGCGGCCTCGGAGAGCCGGGCGTTGACGACCCCCGGTTCGACCACGGCCCGGCGGCCCTCGGGATCGATCGACAGAATCCGGTTGAGCCGGGTGAGCGGAATCAGCACGGTCGCTTGATTGGCCAGGGCGCCGCCGGACAGCCCGGTGCCGGCGCCCCGAGCCACCCAGCCGACGCCCCGTTCGGCGAGCAGGCGGACCACGGCGATCACTTCGTTCCGGCTTCCCGGCAACACGGCCAGGCGCGGCACCGAGGCGTGGGTCGGGAGGCCGTCGGCTTCGTAGGTTCGCCGCTCGGCCGCGGCCGTCTTCACCCAGCGCGGTCCGACAATCGCCGCCAGCGCGGCCTCGAGTGGCGCGGCCATCAGTGGTGGCGCCCCGTGCCGTTGGTCGGCGCGCGCCGGTGCACCGCCGCCCGGGCTTCAGCGTCGGTGGCGAGGGCGGGAAGGAGGTGCAGGAGGCGCGTCACCCGTTCGAGAACCGACCGGGTCGCGAGGAAGGGTCGTTGCTCGGTGACGTCCCATTCGATCAGGGCGGCAATCTGGAAAGTCAGGGTCGCCGGGTCGTCGGTGAATTCAGGATCCCGCTCGACGTCGGCAATCCGGTCGAGGGCCCGGGCCAACCGCTCGCCATGGGCGCGCAGGGAGGCCACCTCGGCGGGCGAAGGTGCCTGGGTCTCGGCCAAGTCCGCCAGATCGTCGACTGCCCCGATCAGATAGGGCTTGGGGCTCTGAACGAGCGCGGACAGGGTAATCCGCCGGTCGCCCGAGATGACGATGTTCGAACGCCCGTCGGTCAAGGGCTGGATCGCCCGGATCCGGGCCACCGTCCCGATCGTCCCGGGTTCGGGAGTTCCGCCGTCGGCACCGGGCGGGAGCAGCACGAACCGATGGTCGCTCTGGGCGGCATCCGCCAGCATGGCCCGGTATCGCGGCTCAAAGATGTGGAGCGGCATCAACGCACCGGGAAACAGGACCACTGAGAGCGGGAACAGCGGATACGACGGCATGCCGGAATCTTAAGGGAGGAGAAACCAAATCGGGGCGGGAATGCCTCCCGCCCCGATGGGATGCCCTGGCAGCGGGTTTCAGGCCAGGTCGGCCGATTGGTGCTGGAGGAACCGGACTTCAGGCGAGCTGCGGAGCTTCTCGAACGCCCGTTCCCGGATCTGGCGGACTCGCTCGCGGGTGACGCCTAGAAGCGCGCCGATGCCTTCGAGGGTCAGCGCCTCGGAACCTTCCTCGAGTCCGTAGTAGAGCGACAGGATCCGGCGCTCCCGGGGCGTGAGGTACTCGGCGAAGAGTTTCGAGAGGAACTGCTTCTGGAGACCGGAGTCGACGAAGTCCTCGATCTCGGCGCCCTGGGAGCCGGGGACCCGTTCGCCGAAGGTGGCGGAGCCGGACTCGCCCCGCTCGACCGGGGCGTCGAGGGAGATCTCCACAGTGGATACCAGGCGAGAGGAGCGGATCGTCTCCACCGACTCGTCGAGTACCCGGGCGGTTTCCGCATCGGTCGGCGAGCGCCCGAGCTCCTGGCTCAGCAGGCTTTCGACCTTGGCCATGCGGAGGAGGGCCGCGTTCTGGTTGAGCGGGATCCGGACCGTCCGGGTCTGCTCGGCCAGCGCCTTGAGGACGCACTGGCGCACCCACCAGACCGCGTAGCTGATGAACTTGACGCCGTGGGCCGGGTCGAACTTCCGCACGGCCTTGAGCAGTCCCTCGTTCCCGATCGCCACCAACTCACCGAGGTCGAGGCCGTGCCCCTGAAACCGCTTTACATAGGAAATGACAAACCGGAGGTTGGCGGTCACCAGGCGGTCCATCGCCTCGGGGTCGCCCTTCTGAGCCCGCTTGGCCAGCCGGACTTCCTCCTTCGGGTCGGTGATCATGGGCAACTTGCGGATGTCCAGCAGATACTGGTCGAACGAACCGCCGGCCGATGGCCGGGCCGCCACGCGCGGCCGACGCGGAGTTTGCGTACGCATACCACCTCGTGCTGAGAGATACCGACACTGGGGTGCAGAGGTACCCGCGGAGCGGGCTATGTCAGACGAATTGTGCTGGGAACTGCACCGAAGATAGGAAGCTGTTGGGCTCGGCGTCAATAGCGTTAGGCTGTCAACATAAGATTGTGTTAGGCAGCAACAAGTTAGGCATTTCGTTCACACGACGTGGAAAACCCGATGTGGACGACCGTGGAAAAGGCGGGTAAGTGCTTGCGGGGGATACGGTTGCGGGTCAGGCTGGCGGCAACGGTGTGTGGAAACCGGATTCGGCGAGAAGCGTCCGACTGCTGCCTAACGCCTGCCTAACGATGTCTCGGCTCGCGGTCGTGGTCCACTGGTCATGCTGGGCGGCCAGCCGGCCCGGTGCGCCGGGAAGGGCCATCCGGATTTCTCCGGCCAGCGCCTTCTTGTCATGGCGCATCAGGTCGAGCAGCGCTTCGTCGTGCTCGGGGCCGGGGAGCGTGGCCCGGAGTCCGATCCGGAAGAGTCGCGCCGCCAGGTCCCCGGCCAGGCCGGGGTCTCCCCCAAGGTGTTCGCCGACCACCGCCTCCACGATCAACCCGAGACCGACCGCATCACCGTGCGGGAGCCGGAACCGCGACCAGCGCTCCAGGGCGTGCCCCACCGTATGGCCGGCGTTGAGGACGACCCGGACGCCGCGTTCCCGCTCGTCGGCGCTCACGATCCCGGCTTTGATCCGCACGCTTCCCGCGACCAGGGTCTCGAGCCGCCCCGGATCCCGGGCCAGGAGCGCTGCGGATTCACGATCGATCCAGTCGTAGTAGTCGGCGTCCGCCGTCAGGCCGTGTTTGATCGCCTCGATCAAACCGCCCCGGAGATGGGCCGACCGCAGAGTTCGGAGCACCCCCGGGTCAATCAGCACGCCGGATGGCGGATGGAACGCGCCGACCAGGTTCTTCCCGTGTCGGGTGTTGAGCCCGGTCTTGCCGCCGACCGATGCGTCCACCATGGCCAGGAGTGAGGTCGGGACCTGGATCACCGGCACGCCGCGGGCAAAGGTCGCCGCCACGAAACCGGCCAAGTCGCCGACGACGCCTCCGCCAACCGCCACCAGCACACTGTGGCGTCCGAATCCCAGATCGAATAGCCGGTCGGTCAGGTCGGCCCAGCGGCGCCGGGTCTTGGAGGCTTCGCCCGGAGGAACCACGAGTACGGGCGCCTTGAGCGAGTGCTCGACCACTCGGGCGACGTTCCGGTCGGTGATCACCGCCACCCGGCGGCCGGGGGCCAGGCGTTCAACGAACTCGGACAGCCGCTCGATCCCGCCGACACTGATCTCGACCGGATAATGGCCGAGAGCGTGGAGGACCTCGATGTTGTCGGAGGCCGGGCTCACCAGGTGACGTCGCCCTGGCCGGCCCGATGGTTGGCCACGCGCGCCAGAGTGAACAGAAGGTCGCTCATCCGGTTCAGGTAGGTCACAAAGAGGTCGGGGACCGGCGCCTCGGCCGCGAGCGCCACGACACTGCGCTCGGCCCGGCGGCAGACCGTCCGGGCGATGTGCAGGGCCGCCGCCTTGGGGGATCCCCCGGGCAGGACGAACGCGGTGAGCGGCGGCAGTTCGCCGTCGGCCTCGTCCATGGTCCGTTCGAACTCCTCGATCCGCGTGGGGTCGAGGTCCGCCCTGGCCAGCGCGGCGCGGACCTTCTCGGGGTCCGGCGTGGCAAGGTGGCCGCCAATCGAGAAGAGATCCCGCTGAATTCGGTCGAACAATGGGTCGAAGAACGCCGACGGCTCGACAGTGCGGACCCACCCAAGGGTGGAATTCAACTCGTCGACGTCGCCGTAGGCGGCTACCCGAGGATGGGACTTCGCGACCCGGCCGCCGCCAAACAGGCCGGTCGTGCCCTGGTCTCCGGTACGCGTATAGATCTTCACCCCGGAAACATAGAGCGCTGACCGTCGGGCGGCGAGCCGATCAGGACTTCCGCTCGCAGCGAGTCTTTCGGCCGATTTCCACCACCACGCTGTCGATCGCCAGTATCATGGCCTGGCCGCCCAGCGTGTGGTGATTGGCCTGGACGCTGAAGGTCCGGCATGGGGACGCCGACAGGCTGTCCCCGCCGACAAACCCCGACAGCGTATTGACCTGGCCGATGCTGCCGGTCTTGGCCCGGACCCTCTGCGCGACCGGCGTGTCGAGAAACCGGGTCCGCAACGAGCCCATGGAACCGCTGAGCGGCATGCCGGCGGCGAAGTCCCCGAAGTTGGGATGGCGCCGCATGTAGTCGAGGAGCCGGACGAAGGTGAGCGGCGAAACAGCATCCTTTCCGGACAGGCCGGAGCCGTCATGGAGGACGAACTGGGCGGAGTCGGCGCCAACCGAGTCGACCAGGAACCGGCGTTCGCGGGCCGTCCCGTCGCGCCAGGATCCGTCACCGCCCCCCTGGCGGCTCAGTTGCTTGAGTAGCATCTCCGCCACCCAGTTCTGGCTCACGTTGAGGATGGGAAAGACCCAGTCGCGAATCGGGCGGGACCGGATCGTGGCCAGGGTCGTTGTGGCCCGGTCGGTTGGGATGTCCCCGGCCGAGGCGCCGCGGATGCCGCCGAGCACGTCGACGCCCGAATCCGCCAACACCCGGGCGAGTGCCAGGGCGGCAAAGCGGTCTGGATCTGGAACCGCGAGTTCGGAGGTGTCGGCGCGCCCGGCTCGGATGGTGCCCCGGGCCACGGCGATCGGGCTCCCCGCGGCCCGGGTCCACTCGACGCTTGAGGACGTGGAGTCGGCGGCGGTGACGACCTGATTCTCGATGGCGAGGGCCCCGAGATCGGGCGACACGGTTACGGACGCCGGCCGGCCCGGTTCGGTCCCGGCCACGATCACCGTGACGATGTTCTCGTTAAACCCGAGGGCGGACACCGGCGCGGCGTAGCCCCAGACCGGATCGTCCTCCTCCCACGTCGGGTGAATCATTGTTGGCTCGAACCAGCGGCCGTCGCCGACCACGGCGCCGGCGATGCGCCGGATTCCCCTGGCCCTGATCTGGCCGACCGCGTCACGGAGCGGCTGATAGGGGTCGGATGGGCAGTGCTCGGGAGTCGAATCCGTGCTGTAGCACCGGGCGGCCCAGGTCGGGTCGCCCCGGCCCTCGATCACCAGATCCCCTGTGAGAACGCCGTTGAGGACGCTGCCGGCGGTGGCCAGTCGGGTGTCAACTGCGAAGTGAGGGCCCAGGAGTATGGTGGCGGCGGCGGTGACCACCAGCTTGGTGTTGCTCGCGGGGGTGAACATCCGGCCGGCGTCGCGGTCGAACACCAGCGTGCCCTCGTCATCGAGGACCGCAACTCCCCAATGGTGATGGTCGAGGGGGGCCTGGTCGAGGCGTTTCGTTAGGCGCTTCTTGAGGGACTGGGCCGGCACGGTGGTGGCGCCGGCGATCAGCAACGCCACGATGGCAAGGGCTAGTCGGGCCGGTGTCATAGAGCTGGTCAGTGGGCGCTCCTCGGGTCGGGCCAGGATTGACGAAACCGGTCCGGAACCCCGGTGGGGTTCGGCAGGTTCGGGGGAGTGGCGTAACATTATCAGGCTACTACATTTAGGATGTGCGGTCAATTCCCCGGACGCCCCGCGTCGAGCGAGAGTGCCGGTCGGCCATGTTTCGGTTTTTGGCAGTTGCCTCCGAAACGTCCTTCCGCCGTTTCGTCACGGCCATCGTGGCCGTGCTGCTTGTTGCTGTCCGGTCCGGTCCGCTCGCGGCGCAGGATCAGGGCCTGGTGATCCGCCACCTCGGATTCGTGGGTAACCATGCGATCGACGTGCTGACCCTCGAGTCGGCCATCGCCACGACGAAATCGAGTTGGTTCGCCCGCAACCTTGTCTTCCTCGGCCTCGGCGAGCAGCGACGGCTCAATGAGCGCGAATTCCGGATCGATGTGGCCCGGATCCGTCTCCTCTACCAGCTGAGCGGTTACCTCGACGCTCGGGTCGACACGGTCGTGACCCGGACGGATCGGGAGGCGTACATCACCTTCCGGATTGTCGAGGGCGAGCCGGTCCGTGTGAAGAGTCTCGAGATCGTCGGGCTCGACTCGCTGCGGGACCGGCAGCAGGTGGTGCAGTATCTGCCGTTGCGGATCGGGATGCCCTACAGTCGCTATCTCCTCGTCGCCACCGCCGACACCATTCAGACCCGGTTGTGGAACCTGGGGTTCCCGACGGCGTCCGTGCTCGCGCGGCGTCGAGAGGTCGACCGGGCCGCGCACACCGCCGATCTCGAACTGGTCGCCGACCCGGGTGTGGCCGCGGTGATCGGCTCGGTCCAGGTCGACGGCGGGCCGGCAGTGGACACGTCATTCGTTCGATCCCTGCTCGCGACGGCCGCGGGGCGGATGTTCCGGTTTTCCGATCTGTACCGGAGCCAGCTCAATCTCTATCAGTCGGGCCTGTTCCGGTTCGCCACGGTCGGGATCGACACGACCAGGTTCGCGCTGGGCGATCCGGCCGTACCCATCGTTGTCCGGGTCCAGGAGGGGCCGCTGTTCCGGGCCCGGGCCGGCCTTGGCGTGGGGACCAACGACTGTGTCCGTTCGAACCTTGGCTGGACGGCGCGGAACATTGGGCGCCGCGGCCGGCAGTTCGATGTTACGGCCCAGGTTTCCAAGATCGGCGTGGCGGTCAACCCATTCAGTTCCACGCTCTGCCGGGGCCTCGAGGCGGACACGATCGGGTCGCGCAAGGTGAACTACGGCCTGTCGGCCTCCTTCCGGCGTCCGGTGTTCCTCTCACCCTCGAACGCCCTCACCGTGTCGGCGTTCGCCGAACGGCGGTCGGAGTTCCGGGTTTTCCTCCGGGACGAGGTCGGTACCAGCGTCACGTTCTCGCGCGAGGGGTCGCGGGGCGCGCCGATCGCGCTGACGTATCGACTGAGCTATGGGGCCACTCAGGCGAATCCGGTCAGCTTCTGCGCCTTCTTCCTGGCCTGCCGGGCCGACGATATCGCCCAGCTCCGGGAACGCCGCTTCGCGGCTTCGCTCACGGGGACGGTCAGCCGGCAGCGGGTCAACAACCTGATCGATCCGACGCGGGGCTCGGTCTACACGCTGGAGACCACCTTCAGCTCACCGCTGATCGGCTCGACCCGGTTCTCGGAGTTTACGCGGGTGGTCGGCGAGGCCTCGTGGTACCGCCCGTTGGGCGACAACGTGGTGCTGGCGACCCACCTTCGCGGCGGCCTGATCTTCGCCCCGCGGCTCCGGTTGCAGGGGGGCGCGGCCAATTTCGTTCCGCCGGACCAGCGCTTCTACGCCGGCGGCGCGAATGACGTTCGCGGTTTCGATCGAAACGAACTCGGGCCGGTGATCTATGTGACGCCGGACCGCAATGTGCGGGCCGATGGGTCGGTCCAGTTTCCGGATTCGGTCCAGGTCGCGCCGATCGGCGGCAACACGGCGGTGATCGGCAACGTAGAACTGCGGCTGCCGACGCCATTTTTCTCGGGCAAGGTTCGCTGGGCCGCGTTCGTCGACGGGGGCACGGTCTGGGAGCGCGGGGGGAGCCTCACGTCCGGTGCGAACATCCGGCTCACCCCGGGGCTTGGTCTCCGGTTCGCCACCCCGCTTGGGCCCGCCCGGTTCGACGTCGCCTACAACAACGGGCCATTGCCGCAGGGCACCTTGTACTCGTCGCTGGACGGTGCGTTGACGCTGGTCCGGAATGACTTCCAGAAGCCGGGGTCCCACCGATTCAACCTCCAGGTGTCCGTGGGGCAGGCGTTCTGATGCGCCGCCTCGTCGCCCGGGTCGGCCTGGTGGTGGTGCTCACCGTACTGGCTGCGATCCTCGGCACCGGGGGGGCGCTGATCGAGACCAGGCCGGGGCGGGACCTGCTGGCGCGGCTGCTGTCGGAGCAGTCCAACCGGCTGGTTCGCGGGTCAATCACGATCGGCCGGATCGAGGGCAATTTCGTTTCGTGGCTTGGTTTTGATTCGGTCGTCGTTCGGGACACGGCCGGCCAGCCCCTGGCCGACATTCGGCGCCTGGAGATCCGGTTCACGCTTGCCAATCTCCTCGCCCAGCGATTCGTATTCAATTCGGTTCGCGCCAGCGGCGTCCGGATGGAGGTCGTCAAGCATCGCGGCGACCGGATGAACTATCAGGAGATCCTCCGCCTCGGGGAGACGCCCGGGAACGCTCGCGGCACGCTGCTCCGGATCGACCATCTGGTGATCGACGACGGTCGGCTCACGATCCGGGTACCCTGGAATGCCGACGGCCGCCTCACGACGGCCCGGCAACGCGATTCGGCGCTCGGGGCCGAACGGGCCCGTCCGGGCCGGCAGATCGAATCCGGACATCGGGCGCAGGACGGGTTGATGATGGTTCGCACCATTGACCACCTGGCCGCCCGATTTGGCGTGATGCGGATCAGCACGCCGGATCATCTCCCCTTCGCGGCCACGATCGATTCACTGGCGGCGATGGTGAGTGACCCGGCGATCGCGGTCCGCGATCTGACCGGCCGGATCGTGCAGGGCGCCGACAGCCTGCTCTTTGATCTTCAGCGGGTGGTGCTCCCCAACACGGTGATGCGCGGGGCCGGCCGGCTCGACTGGCCCCGCGACACCCTGCTCTCGCACTTCGACATGGTGGCATCGCGCGTCGATCTCGTCGACCTGCGCTGGGTGTCGCCCCAGTTTCCCGCGCTCAGGGGTACGGGCCGGGTGACCGCGACTTCGGTGGCCGGGAGCCGGACCGACTATGACCTCCGCGATCTCGACCTGGCCGATCCGACAAGCCGGATTCGGGGCCGGCTGGTGGCCAGTCTCGATGTGCACCGGGGGCTGGGTTTTCGCGGACTCGACTTGCGGCTCGGCAACGTCGACCTGGAGATCGTTCGTCCCTACCTCGACACCCTGCCGTTCTGGGGTCACCTCACCGGCGACCTCAGGGCGGACGGGTTCTTCGACCGGATGACCGTGGATGCCGACTGGCGCTACCAGGACAGCCGGGTGCCCGGCGGGGCCGACAATCGGCTGGCGTTCGCCGGCGACCTGACGTTAGGCGGCCTTGGCGGGATCGAATTCCACGACACCCGGATTCTCCGTTCGGACTTCGATCTCAAGACCATCCGGCTGGTCTCGCCCTCGGTTCGGCTGGAAGGCCGGCTCGGCCTCACGGGCGTGCTGGACGGGCCATGGCGGAATGTGGTCTACGACGGCCGGCTCGAACATCGGGACGGCGATCGGCCGCTCAGCGCACTCACGGGCCGGACTCGTCTGGATACCCGGGGGACGCTGCTCGGGCTCGATGCGAAACTCACCGTCGACACCCTCTCGTTCGACGGGATCCGGCGCAGCTTCCCGACCCTTGCGATGGCGGGGGACGTCCGCGGGACGGTGAGTCTCGCCGGGTTCCTCGACACGATGGCGATCCGTGGAGATCTCTCGGGCCGGATCGGCCGCTATCGGTTCGAGGGCTCGGCGACGATGTTGCCGCCGCGCTGGAGCGCCCGCGGGCTGTCGGTGGACTTCGAACGGGCGGATCTCGCGGCATTGTCGGGCGGGACCGGGCCGCCCACGCGGCTTGGGGGCCGGCTCGAACTGACCGGGACGGTCGATTCCCTGATCGCACCGGAGATCGAGGCCCTGCTGCGGCTCGATTCGGGATCGATCCGTGAACTGGCGATCGATTCGGGCCGGGCCCGCCTCAGGATCCACGACGGCCTGATCGCGCTTGATACGGCGGCGATCCGGTGGGAGGGTGGCGGCGGTTTCGGCCACGGAACGTTAGGCTGGACGGCGGCACGTGACGGCCGGCTCGACCTGGAGACCTTCGCGCTCAGCCTGGCGCCCTTCGATTCGGTCGCGGCGGTGCTGCTGGGGATGTCCCGCGGCGAGGTCACGGAGGACGATCTGCTCGGCGGCCGGGCCCGCGCCCGGGTGACGCTCTCCGGGTCGCTGGATCGCTGGTCGCTCGAGGGGCAGACGCGGGCTGATTCGGTGGCCTGGCTCGGAGGCCGGCTCCGTCAGGGGGCCGCCACATTTGCCGCGTCCGGCGGGCGTCAGGAAATTTCCGGCCTGTCGATCCGGGCGACGATGGACACGGTAACCCGAGGCACCATGACCTTCGCCGGGTTGGGCTTCGATGTCGACGGAGCGCTCGATAACCTGCGCTGGGGGGGGCGGGCGACCGCAGGGCGCCTGGTCACGGCCCAGGCCGCGGGCCGGTGGCGGACGAGGCCCGATTCGGTTCGCCTGCTGACGCTCGATTCGCTGCAGGTCGGATTGCTCGACCGGGTCTGGCGTTTGACCAAACCGACCGCGGTGGCGCTCGACAGCGTGGTGTTCGCCGACAGCCTGGTCCTGGCCACCGACGATGGTTCCGGACTGATCCGCCTGGTCGGCGCCTGGCCCGGTCGGGGGACTGGGAACGGCCGGATCCAGGCGCTCGGTGTCGCCCTCCGGGACCTTTATGCCTTGACGCAGCGCGACACGACGGGCATTGACGGCTCGGTGGCCCTCGATGCCCGTGTCGGCGGTACCCTGGCCGTGCCGACATTCCGTGGGTCGGCCACCGTAACCGGTCCGGTGATCGGCGACCTCAAGGCCCCGCTCATCCGGGCCGTCTTCAATTACGAGGGCCGGCAGCTCCAGAGCAATCTGACCTTCTGGCGGACGGGGCGACCGGTACTCGATGTGGACGCCACGCTTCCGCTCGACCTGGCTTTCGCCAGCGTGGCGCGGCGTCAGTTGTCTGGCGAACTGGCGATCCGGGGGCGGGCCGACAGCGTCGACCTCGGCGTGCTTGAGGCCTTCACGTCCAACCTCCGCCGTGTGACGGGCAGCCTGACGATCGACGC
>JANMXA010000195.1:0-7065 GCA_031394255.1 Gemmatimonadota bacterium | reverse complement strand
GGTCGACCCGGTAACCGGCATGCTGTACGTGGCCGCGTTGACCGGCCTCGACGCCATCGCCCTCAAGAAGGACCCCTGCTCCGAGTTCCGGTACAGCTCGCCTCGCGACAACTGCGGCCTGCCCGGCGCCCTGCCACCGCCCCCGGGCTACAAGGCCCCGGCTGATCGTGGTGGCGATTTCGAGGATCGAGGGCCGCGGCCGGTGATTGGCGGCGTCTCGATTCTCAAGCCGCGGCAGCTCGGCGGCATCACCGGGTACAATCTCAACTCGGGAGAGAAGGTCTGGTGGACGTCGAACGGTGGGCAGCCGACGATCACGACCAAGGATCCGCTCTTCGCCGGGATCACCTTGGCGCCCGGGGCCAGCCGCGGCCAGGCTCAGGTCATCACGACCAAGACGCTGCTGATCTACGGCACCGGCCGGAGCGGCGGGGTGCCCGATGCCACCCCGATGCTCTATGCGGTGGACAAGGCGACGGGGAAACAGGTGGGTGCGGTGGAGATTCCATCACGCACGACCGCGGTGCCCATGACGTTCATGCACCAGGGTCGGCAGTACATCGTCTACGCGACCGGGGCCGGCGCCACCGCGTCTCTGGTGGCGCTCCGGCTCCCTTAGCCGCCGGTCGCCGGCGGGAAGATTTCCTTGAACGCAGTAACGAACCGGGTCATTTCGTCAGCGGTACCGACGGAGACCCGGAGGTGCTCCGGCAACCCGGGAAAGGGCCGCCCCACCAGCACCCCCTTCTTGCGGAACTCCCCGACCACCGGCCCTACCGGGCGCCGGAGGCCGACCAGAAAGAAGTTGGCGTCGGACGGCACCACCGAATAACCGTGCGCCACCAGTTCAGCGCCCGTCTTGGCCCGCAGCGCCAGCGTCGTCTGCTTGACCCACACCTGTGACGCGGTGTCCTTGAGCGCCGCCACGCCTCCCCATTTCACGATCGCATTGATGCTGCCGACCAGATACGGCCGCATCCGCTGCAACAGGCCGCTCGGCGCGATGGCATACCCGAGCCGCATCCCGGCAAGCGCCGCGATCTTCGAGAACGTCCGTGCGACGATCACCTGCCGCCCCTGGAGCACGTAGGGGACCGAGGTGGCGTAGTTGGGATCGTCAACAAAGTGGAAGTAGGCTTCGTCGATCAGCACCGGCACGTCGCCCGGGATCCCGTCCAGAAGCTGGGCGACCTCTTGTTTGGTCACGATCCGCCCGGTCGGGTTGTTGGGGCTGCACAGATACACCATCCCGACGTCCCGGTAGTTGGCCTGAACCGCGGCGATCATACCAGGAATGTCCTGCCGGAAGTCCGGCAGCAGCGGCACCTTGATCTGGTCGGCCTTGAGGGCGGTAACGTGCTGGAACAGGACGTCGTAGGAGACCCCGGCGCTGACGATCTTCCGATCGCCCTGCAGCAAGGTCGTGCAGACCACGTCGAGGATCTCGCCGGAACCAGCGCCGAGAAGCACGTTTTCCGGGGCGACACCGTGATGGCTCGCGATTTCGCTGACGATGCCGCCATCCGGATAGCCGTAGCGATTGGCGTACTTCATCGCGCCGGTCATCGCCTTCATCACCGACTCGGGCGGCCCGTAGGGATTCTCGTTGTTGGCGAGCTTGGCGAGGAGATCGTACTCATCGGGCGCCGCTTTGGCCGCGGGGGCCTGGCTCAAGCCCTGGGGCACCGCCCGGCCGGGGTTCAAGGTCAGCAGCCCTAACGCTCCGGTCACTCCCCCGACGAATCCACGCCGCGAAACCCCCAGCGGACTGTTCGTGTCGTTGCTCATCGTTTCACGTACCTCTTGAGAGCGCGTTGGCCTACTTCGGCACCATAGATGTTCCCAAGAGCGTCGGCCGCGACGCCTTCGGCGGAGCTCGTGTCGCTCGTCTTTTCGGTCGTTGGGTCGGGAATGAACCCCGTCACCGAACCGTCCCGGGCGCTGCCGATCCGGATCCCCCGCGTCCAGGTTCCGTGGGCCGGGTTGACCGAGCCCGATTCGGAATCCGCCACGTAGATCCGGTCCTTGCGGTCGATGTAGATCCCGCTCGGCCGGCTGAACTGGCGCCATTCGTCGAGCAGCTTGCCGTTCTGGTCGAAAATCAGGATCCGGTTGTTCCCCCGGTCCCCGACGAACAGCCGCCCCTTCGAGTCCATCGCGAGGGCGTGGGGCTGGTCCATCTGTCCCGGGCCCGTTCCCCAGGTTCCCCAGGTCTTGAGGAGCTTTCCGCTCGGATCGAATTTCAGAATTCTGGCGTTGGCCGTCGGAACCGACGAGTGCCCTTCCGCCACGAAGATGCTGCCATCCGGCGCGACCAGAACGTCGTTGGGCTGGAAGAAGAAGTCGGGCTCGCGGGCTCCCGCGGGACGCCCCAGTGTAAGCAACAGCTTACCGTCCGGCGAAAACTTGAAGACCTGATGGCCCTTGCCCGCCGTGTGCTGCAGCGCCGCCGGCCCGGTGCAGGCGCAGTCCGTCACCCAGACGTTGCCGTCCCGGTCGACGAAGATGCCGTGCGGGGAGAGCAGGAGGCCGGCGCCGAAGCTCTTCACCACGGCGCCGGTCGAATCGAACTTGAGGATCGGATCGAGGGTGGAGCCGCCGCAACTGTTGGCGGCGCAGCGCTCCGCGACCCAGATGCTGTGGCCGTCGGGGTCGATCTCGATCGCGCTGGTCGAACCCCAGGTTCGCCCGGCCGGCATCCGGGCCCAGCCTTCAACCGTCCGCATCGGATTCGGGAGATCGTTGGTCGGGCCGGCGGCCGGCGTCTGAGCGCAAACCGACGCTGGCGTGACGAAGCCAGCCAGGATCGCCAGCGTGATCCATTTCATGGGAGTACCTCCGACGCTGAAGCTACTCAGTTGGTCGGCCAGCGGAAGAGCAGCCGCCCGCCGGGCCGGCGGGCCCGCTCAGCGCGGCCCCCGGCTCAGGTCCCGGTGCGCACCTCCCGTTCGCGCCACAGAGCATATACCGCCGGTATCACCGCCAGCGTGAGCACGGCACTGCTCAGCATCCCCCCCACCATCGGCGCCGCAATCCGTTTCATCACGCTGGCGCCCGTGCCCGAGCCCCAAAGGATCGGCAGAAGCCCCGCCACGATAGCGACCACGGTCATCATCTTGGGCCGAACCCGTTCGACTGCGCCCTCAATAATCGCATCGCGGAGATCGACCAGGGTCGGTCGGCGGCCGCCGCGGCTCCGCTCCTTCCAGGCCTGATCGAGATACAGCAGCATCACGACACCGGTCTCCGCCGCCACGCCGGACAGGGCGATGAACCCGACCGCCACCGCGACCGACCAGCTGTAGCCTAACGCCCAGACCATCCAGACCCCGCCGACCAGCGCGAACGGAAGCGAGGCCATCACCAGGAGAGTTTCCCCGACATTCCGGCAATTGAGAAAGAGAAGCAGAAAGATCACCAGCAGCGTGGCGGGCACCACGACCTGCATGGTCTTCCGGGCCCGCACCAGATACTCATACTGCCCGCTCCACTCCAGACGGTAGCCTGGCGGCATCGTGACAGACGCCTCAACCATCTGCTTGGCTTCGGCCACGTAGCCGCCGATGTCCCGCCCGGCCACGTCGACGTACACCCACGCCGTCAGAACGGCCCCTTCGGTCCGGACCACCATCGGCCCGCTAGTCTGGCGAATGGTGGCCACCTGACCCAGTGGCACAAATGCTCCCGCCGAGGCGGTCCGCCGGCTCCATCAACTCGAGATCAAAGTCGTGATGGTTACCGGCGACGCGGAGGCACCCGCGAACAGCGTGGCCCGCGAATTGGGGATCGACACGGTGTTCGCCCAGGTGCTACCCGACCAGAAGGTCGTGAAGATCGAGGAGCTCCAGCAGGCGGGCAGGCGGGAGGCGATGGTGGGAGATTGGGTCAACGACGCCCCCGCCCTGGCCGGAGGGTCCAGAACCTGTGGTGGGCCGCCGGATACAACATCGTGGCGATCCCCCTGGCGGCCGGCGTGCTTGCCTCCATGGGGGTGCTGCTCTCTCCGGCGATGGGCGCCGTGTTGATGTCGCTAAGCACCGTGATCGTGGCCGTCAACGCGCAACTGCTTCGCCGCAGCACTATCTGACGGCTCGCCCCACGCCTTCGGCCGATCTACTTCTTCCGCATCATCTTCCCGATCGACACAACCAGGAAGATGGCCAGCAGTACGCCGATGATAGTCCAGATGGCGTAGCCATTCATGATCCCATAGGTGGAATGCATCGCCCCTCCGTTATTTCGAATCCTTGGGGTGCATCGTCTCCTTGGGGTGCATCGTCGACATCCCGTCGCACTCCTTCAGGATCTCCCTGGTGTGTTCCGCGACATCTTTGGGGTCGGGGGTGGCCGCATTCAACTCGGATTCCAGGGCCGTTAGATGTTGGCCGAGGGCCGCGAGGTGTTTGGTCATGTGTTCCATCGTCTCCGCCATCGACCCCTTCGCCGCGTCGGTCATCATCGCCATGTGGGCCTGATGGTGTTGCTGAATCTGGTCATAGCTCCGCCGCATCTCGGCTACTGCTGGACGAGCCACATCGAGATTCACCGCCGGGGTCTCGCCGCCCTTCCGGGCGATCGTATGGGCGAAGGTGACCAGATTGTCCCGGTAGGCCATCGCCAACACCTGGTGCGGTCCCTCCATCATGCCCTTCATTCCCTGCATGCCTTCCATCCCCTTCATCCCCGCCCGATGCCGGTCCATCTTGCCCGGAGGGGTGTTCTGCGCCATGCCGATACCCGTCGCTCCGCCCATCAGGAGCGCCGCGAGGCAGGCTATGGTGGGGGTCATCGAGCCGGTTCGAGTCTTCATGTGATTGATTTCCTTTATTATATGCTGCGGTTGCCGACATCGAGTCGCCGCTGCGGGTTGGATTCGGAGCACTAGGGGCACAATACCCTGCGGCGCGTGTCTCTGGAATCGACCAAACGACTGAGGTCGGGTTAAATAGATGGAGATGACGCAGGCGTGGTGCGACTGAGGCCCGCACGGGGGGCAAATGTCAGCGGAACGCCCAGGCCAATATGCCGATCGCTGCCGCCGCCGCGAGAACCGGAACCATCCCGATTCGGAATCGCTGCAAAGCCACCAGCGCACCCACCGCCACCGCCACTGCGGGTGGGTCGAACGATCCCAGTACCGGCAGATCGAAATGGACCGGTCCGGCGGCGAACGGCTCCTGACGCCGAAAGAGCACCCGGATCGCAAACCAGACACTCAGGTTGGCCACGACGCCAACCACCGCCGCCGTGATCGCGCCGAGTGCAGCCTGGAGCCGGCTCCGACTCCGCAGCCATTCCATATAGGGCGCCCCGACCAGAACCAGCAGGAAGCTCGGCGCGAAGGTCGCCCAGACGGTTACCAATGACCCGATCAGCCCGCCCCACCACCCCGCGACCGCACCGCCGAGCCGGTATCCCGCCACGAAACCGACGAACTGGAGGACCAGGATCAGCGGCCCCGGCGTGGTCTCGGCCAGGGCGAGGCCATCGATCATCTGCGATGGGCTGAGCCAGCCGAAACGATGAACGGCCTGTTCGCTCACGTACGACAGCACCGCGTAAGCGCCGCCGAAAGTCACGAGGGCCGCCTGGCTGAAGAACAAACCCTGCCGCGCAAAGACGTGATCGCGTCCGAACGCCGCCATCACAGCGAGCAGTGGCAGCCACCAGATCAGGAGGCCGACCACGGCCGTACGAAGTGAGGCGCGATACGAAGGCCGGGCCACTGGAGCCGGCGCGCTGCGGTGGCCCCCCAAACGCGGACCCAGGAGCACACCGACCAGACCGGCCGCGACGACGACAATGGGGAACGGAACTCGAATTGCGAACAGCGCGACGAACGCCCCGATCGCCAGCCCGACCGACCAGCCGGTGGCCAGCGACCGTCTCCCGATTCGGACCACCGCGGCGATGACCACGGCCACCACGGCCGGCTTGAGCCCCGCGAACACCGCCGTCACGATCGGCACCGTTCCGACCGCCATGTAGAGGGAGCTCAGCACGAGCAGGGTGACCATGCCCGGCAGAACGAACAGGCCCCCGGCGATCAGGGCCCCGGGAATCCCGGCCTGGAGCCATCCGAGGTATGTGGCCAGCTGCTGGGCTTCGGGACCGGGAAGCAGGTTGCAGAAATTGAGGGCATCGAGGAAGCGTTGCTCGGAGACCCAGCCGAGTTCGTCGATCAGGATCCGGTGCATCGTGGCGATTTGACCGGCCGGCCCGCCGAAACTCTGGAGGCCGATCCGCATCCAGACCCGGAGCGCTTCGGCCCGAGGCACCGCGCGGATCAGCTCATCGCCAGGGGGCTGATCTCCAGGCGATCGCGTCAGCAAGAGAACTAGTGGAGCCGCTCGAACGTGGCGGTCGAGGCCGGCCGGATCTTCCGAATCCTGGCGGCACTCACCTCCACCGCTCGCAGCACCCGCAGGATGTTGCCCCCCGCGAGCTTGGCCAGATCGGCGTCGGTCCACCGGCGCCGGATCAGCTCCGCGATGAGATAGGGAAATCGCGACACATCCTCGAGACCCTTCGGCATCTCCGGATTGCCCCAGAAATCGCTCCCGATCCCGACGTGATCGATCCCCGCCGTCTTCCGAACATGTTCGATGTGATCGGCCACGTCCTTCAACGTGGCGACCGGCTTGGGAAGCGCCTTGGTGTATTCCTCCCGGATCCGTTCCGCCTCGGCGGGCGCCTTCCCCTTGGTGCGTTCGGCGAGGGTGAGCTCCCAGTCCGCCACGGCCTGGGATACGAAAGCCGGGATGAACGTCACCATGACGACGCCGCCGTTCCGGTCGAGGCGGCGGAGCACGTCATCCGGCACGTTCCTCGGATGATCGGTCAGCGCCTTGGCTGATGAATGCGAGAACATGACCGGGGCCTCGGCGATGTCGAGCACGTCGTGCATCACCTTGGGCGTCACGTGGGAAATGTCGACGATCATGCCCAGCCGGTTCATTTCGCGGACCACTTCTTTCCCGAACGGCGTCAAGCCGTTGTGGCGGGACACGTCCATCGCCGCGTCGGCCCAGTCGAGGGTGACGTTGTGGGTGAGCGTCATGTACC
>JANMXA010000194.1:0-5084 GCA_031394255.1 Gemmatimonadota bacterium | reverse complement strand
GAGGCCAATTCGCGCCATCTTGCTTGCAATCTTTGCTCGATCGGCCCCTAGCTCCCCTTAGAGTCGGGCTATCTCGTCGTTCAGAGGACGCAAAGCCACCCGATCAGTTTGCTCGAAGGTGTCAACATATCGAGCGATGTTCAGATTGTAGTCGCTTTCGTCCAGCTCGCTCCGGGTCGCAAGATGCGCGAATTTGGCAACCGAGTCCCCAGCCCGGAACACTGCGACGATCTTCTCGATGTCCTGGCTTCGGAGCCGGTTTTGCTTCTTCCCGTCCTCGAATTCCCGGCTAGCATCGACGATCATCACATCAGTCGTCGTCCGTCCCTTCTTGAACAACAGGATGGCGGCCGGAATACCCGTCCCGAAGAACAGATTTGCCGGTAACCCGATTACGCCATCCAGCAGGTTCTCCTCAATCAGCCGCTTTCGAATTTTCCCCTCGGCACCGCCGCGGAAGAGCACCCCATGTGGAACGATCACCCCAACCCGTCCCCCATCGTCGACCGCTGCCTCGATCATGTGACTGATGAAGGCGTAGTCCGCCTTGGACTTCGGTGGAACGCCACGGTGATAGCGGCGGAACGGGTCGTTCGTCGCCTGATCCGCCCCCCATTTGTCGAGGGAGAACGGTGGATTCGCCACCACGACGTCGAACTTCATCAACCGGTTGTCTTCCACCAGCTTCGGCGTGTTCAGGGTATCCCCCCACTCAATCCTGGCCCCGTCCACGCCATGCAGGAACATGTTCATCCGGCAGAGCGACCAAGTCCCGCCGTTCTCTTCCTGACCGAACAGGGCGTAGTCGCGGCCATCAACCTCCTGCGCCACTCGAATCAGCAACGAACCCGACCCACACGCCGGATCGCAGATGGTTTCGCCGGGTTTCGGGTCCACCAGCCGAGCCAGCAGTGTGGCCACTTCGGCCGGGGTGTAGAACTCCCCGCCCTTCTTGCCGGCATCACTGGCAAAGTTGCCAATCAGGTACTCGTAGGCATTCCCGATGACGTCCTGCCCACCAATCCGAGATGGCCGGAGGTCGAGGACCGGACTGGCAAAATCTTGCAGCAGGTTCTTGAGGCGCCGGTTCCGGTCCTTGGTCTCGCCCAGGTACGGCTCACTATTGAAGTCGACGTTCCGGAAGACGTTCTCAAGCTTGGCCCGGTTGGCGTCCTCAATCTTGTCCAACCCGATGTTGATCAGCTCGCCGATGTTGGCCTGTTCCCGGCGCTCATAGAGGTACCGAAACTCGGCCTCGGCCGGGACCACGAATCGGTTCCGCGCAAGCGCTCGCTCGACCCGCACGGCGTCGCCGCCATATTTCTGGTTGAGTTCCTCTCGCGTGTCAGCCCACACGTCGCTCACGTATTTCACGAACAGCATCACCAGCAGGTAATCCTTATACTGCGCCGGGTCGAGTGCTCCTCGAAACGTGTCGCAGGCCCGCCAGAGGGTATCGTTGATCTCCTGCTGAGAAACCTTGTCGGTCATGGTCGTGCCTCCGAAGCGCCCCGTGCCGGCTGGCGCAGATTCTGAAGAATTGCGTTGCCCAATGCCTGATGGAGCCGCTCGGTCGCATCGGCGAGCCGCTGCCGGAGCAGCCGGTCCTCCGCCAGCAGCCGCCCCAGAGCGGCGATGTCTCGTTGCTTGTCGAGGGGTGGAACCAGAACCTCGATTTGTTCGAATCCCTGCCGCTGAACCAGCGGCGTTCCCGCGCCGGTCCGGACCTGGCCGATGGCGGCCTGGGCCGGCGACTGGTTCAAGAACCAGGCGAGGAATTCGCAGTCGACCATCGGACCGGGGCGAAGTCGGTAAAAACTCACCGGGGCGATAGTCCGCGGCGGAACCTCGGCAACTACCCAGGCCCGATTCCTAGTTCCCCGCGACATGAACAGCACATCTCCTGGGACAACGAGGTACTCCTCAGCTCCAGCCCTCGGCGCGATTCGTAGCTCGTCGGTGTCCTGATAGCGGTAGGGCACCCCATTAACCAAGTGCTTGGTCAAGATCAGCTGGTGGGTACCTTCGGGGTCATGCTCGATCCGGCCTGCGACCGAGAAGCCAGGGAGGACCCGAGCACAATCGGCAATCGCCATCGCTGGGGTCCTCCCCATCTCCGCCACCCTCACGCGGGAATATCCATCGGCTCAACGCCGAAGCTGATTCGGTAGCCTCGCTGTTTGCGGACCACTGGAACGATCTTGCGGAGTTCCGGGTCGAAGTAGTCCCGAAGCATCGGCGGCCGAGGCGACTTCAGATACAGGTCGGGATTCTGCTGCAGGTCGCCGAAACCGAGGACCTCAAGCTCCTCACGCCTCGTAACGTCCTGAACAATGCAGGGAACATGGGTCACGCCCAATTCTCGGAGGGCATACGCCCGGTGACTGCCGTTCCCGAGCACCAGCCGGTTCTCGACCTTCGCCACATTCAGGAAATTCGAGCCGTACCCGACCACGATGGACACGGCCGCGACAGCCGGCCCCTGGGCCTGGTAGCCGGCAAGTTGCGATGGATCCAGCATGACGGCTTCGAGAAATCGAAAGTCCTTCGACGGTGAAGTGAAGGTAAAGGCGTTCGGGGCCGTCTGGGCATGACTTACCTGAGGTAGGTCGGGCCGTGCGGGGAGGCAGAACTCGAAGAGCGCCCTCTGACTTGGTGCCGTACCGATGCGTTTCTTGAGCTGATTGACGAAGCTCAGGTCAATGAACTTCTGGAAGACAACGAGCCGGTCAAGTTCGACCAAGCCGAGCCGGATTGGGACCATGCCGAACGACTTGGCAAAGAACGGATTGGCGATGAGCGCTGCTGCTTCGCCGTCGAGCGAGGCATCCAGCGTACCGACCGGTGGACCGTCGGCAATGCCGGCCTGCGTAGACTCCAGTTGCTTAACGTGGTCGTTGGCCTTCCGCCACTCGACGGCCAACTGGGCTTGATCGGCAGCCGGGCCATCAACGGCCATAGTGCGGACGAAGCCAAGGAACTCAAGAAGCGGCGGACGGCCAATGAGAAATACGTGGTCGTCTGCCGAGCCGGCTTGGGACACTAGGAGGCTCATCGCGCACCCCCACCAACCGCTTTGAATGGCGTTCCTCGCAGGCACAGCTCGAACTGGTACTTGGCGCCGCAGCACCCCTTCCCGACAATGCTTTCTGACATACCGCCCTCGTGGTTGTGAGAGCGACTGGACGGCCAACCAGTAGGTCCTTACCTTGGTGCTGTCGGACACCTGGACCTTGATCGGCTGCAAGTCGTTCTCGGGTTTAGGATTGCAGGTGCCAGCGCTCGTTACGCTGGCACCTGTTTTTTCTGGCCGAGTAATCGGCTTCCAACAATGTAACTGCGTTATTGAGCACCGTCAAGATTATTTATCAAAGTCTTATAATTACTCGATGATAAATTGAATTGACTTATTGACAAATATCGACGACATTATTGACAAATGTCACTACCGATCTCGTTCCGACCGTCGCTGACCCCTGACCAAGTCGTCGAACTCACCCGGATGCTCGGTGAGATCGACGAGTTCAAGGGCCACTGGCGGAAGCTGGGAGAGATCCGGGCCGAGCGGCTGACATCCCTCCGCCAGGTCACCACCATCGAATCGGCCGGTAGTTCCACTCGGATCGAAGGCGCCGAGTTGAGTGACGACGAGGTCGCAAAGGTCCTCCAAGGGCTCAAGGTCGACAGTTTCCGCGCCCGGGATGAGGCCGAGGTCCGCGGGTACGCCGAGTTGCTGCAATTGGTGTTCGATGGCCACTCCGATATCCCGCTAACTGAAAACCACCTCAAGCAACTCCATCAGATCCTCCTGGGCCACGTCCCCAAGGACGAACGCCACCGCGGCGAGTACAAGAAGTTCGACAATCACGTTGAAGCCAGACACCCGGACGGCCGGGTCGAGGTCGTGTTCCGCACCGCCTCGCCGTTCGACACCCCGCGGCAAATCGCGGACCTCGTCGCCGCTACCAACGAGGTGCTTCAGGGGGACGAGTTCCATCCCCTGATCGCCATTGCCCGCTTTGTCGTGGAGTTCCTCGCGATTCACCCGTTCCAGGATGGGAACGGCCGATTGTCCCGCGCCGTGACCGCCCTACTGCTGTTGCGGTCTGGATACGACTACGTCCCCTATGCCTCGGTTGAGCGGGTGATCGAAGACAATAAGGCCGAGTACTACCGCGCGCTCCGGGTTTCCCAAACCGCGATGCAGGAAGATCCGGCGGCGTTCGGCGTTTGGCTGATCTTCTTCCTTCGAGTTCTCCGAACCCAAGCCCGTTCCTTGGCAGCCAAGCTCGAACTCGAACGGTCGATCCTTCAACTGAAGGACATTCAGGTCAAGGTTCTCGAACATGTCGAACGGCACGGCCGGGCCACGACGACCGAAGTTGCCGAAGCCCTTGGGATCGATCCCCGAGCAGCTCGCTATCATTTGGGACTGCTGGTGAAACAGGGCCTGTTGCAGGCACACGGGGAACGACGCGGCCGAAACTACACTCGGCCGATCACACCGGCCTCGGCGCCGGTCCGTGCTGCCGAATCCCGGAACGCCTCTATTCTTGGAGAGATTCTCGAGCGCGGTGGCACGATCGACAGCCACGGTCTGATGACGCTGATCGCCACCCACGGCGGGGGGGCGCGTCTGGCGGGCTCGTTGCATGGAAGGAAATTGGCCCATTTGAGTCGGGACAAGCAGAGCGGGCGGAGCGCCCTGACAGCAAGGGGCCGGGAAATCGCCCAGCAAGCCCTTTTTTCGAAACGCTTAGCCCGGCGAGAGAATCCCTCCTAGGGCCCGTTTCTGTGGCTTCCCCCCAGCTTCACGCCGACACCGCCCCCCGCCCCACCAGCCGGCTCAGCTGCTGCATCACCCGCCGCTGCCCCGGCTTGTCCCGCGTGGCGATGAAGATCGTATCATCCCCGGAGATATTGCCCAGAATGTCACCCCACGCCAGCCGGTCGAGCGCCACGCCAACCCGGTTCGCCTCGCCCGGCGGCGTATGGACCACGATCAGAACATCCCCCGCGGCAGTATACGCCAGCACCCCTTCCACGATCCGCTGCTCGTCCTGATCGGGCCGCGCCGGCCGGGT
>JANMXA010000193.1:0-26760 GCA_031394255.1 Gemmatimonadota bacterium | reverse complement strand
CCAGGAGCAAGCTCCGAGATCCGCTTCCCTTCCGCCCCTCGGTCCGCCTCGGTCGATACGCTGCTGACCATGACCCGGTCCCATCCACCGATCAACGCCACCTTGGCCTCCACCGCCTCCGTGAGCCGGGCGGTCAGGCTGCTGTCCGCCAGCCGCTTCACAAATGCCTCCTCGCCGCCGTCCCGGCTCCACAGCGGAAAGAGACTGCTGAGCCCGGTCTGATAGGCCAGGTAGGGATACCGGTCGAAGGTCACGTCACGCCCGGCCCGCCGGGCCTGGCTCATCTTCCGGAAGACCTGATCGAGCTTGCTCCAGTTCCGGGGGCCCTGGGTCTTGAGGTGGGCGATGTGTACCGGACACCGGGCCCGCCGGCCGACTTCGAGACTCTCGTCGACGGCTTCGACCAGCCGGTCATCTTCGTTCCGCATGTGCGGCGAATACGGCAGCCGGTAGCGGGCCAGCGGACGGCAGAGCGCCACCAGTTCGTCGATCCCCGCAAAGGCCCCCGGCGTGTACTCAAGCCCGGCCGACGCGCCACAGGCCCCCGACCTGAGAGCCGCCTTCACCAGTTCTACCATCCGACCCAGTTCATTCGGAGTCGCCGGCCGGTCGTCGTCTCCCACCACCAGTTGGCGGACCCGCCCCAGACCAACCATCGACGCTACATTGGCCCCGGGGTTCAGAGCATCGACCTCGGCGAACCAGTCACTCATCGCGGTCCGGCCCTTGTCATCGGGAATCCGTGAAAAGCCGTCGGCCCCAACGACCACCGTCGTGACCCCTTGGCGCACCACCGATTCCAGCCGGGAATCCGCCTGCAGGGTGCCGTCGGCGTGGGAATGGACGTCCACGAACCCAGGTGCCACCGCCAACCCACGGGCGTCGATTTCCTCCGCCGCCCGGCCCCCGATCCGGCGGGCCAGCGCCGCGATCCGGTCGCCCCGGATCCCGACATCGAGCCGGCGGCCGCGATCCTGAACCCCGTCAAACACGGTGGCGCCCCGAATGACGAGGTCGAGCCGGCCGGGCGGCCGCCAGACCGGCAAGCCGCCCGTCAGCGGGGCCAGGCCCAGGAGCTTGAGAAAATGCCGCCGCGAGTCGTCGACCATGACCAATGCAACCTTTCTTTCCGCCGTCGCATCCAAAGGACATCACGACATTGGGATGATACGATGAGCCTCAAGACCCGGCAGGACCGCTTCGAATGCTACGAAGTCTACGACGACAAGGGCAATTCCGTCGGTCGGGTAATTCTGCCGAGGCAGTCCCGCTTTTTCGGCACCAGCCGCGGCACCGTGTATCTCCGCCGCCAGCCGCCGCTCCGATCCACGAAGGGGTCCCGCGCCGCCTAACGGAATCCACCCGGGGCGGCGCCCCCTTAGATTGCGACCGTGCGCCGCTGCCGCCCTGCCTGCATCCTCCTGTTCCTGACCGTCCCCGCGCCCCGCACCGTTCTGGCGCAGGGCGGCCGCGTGACCCCGCCGGGCCCGACCGACTCGATCACCGCTGCCGCCGCCCGCGCCATTGAGCAGGGACGACCCTGGCAGGCGACCCGGATGCTGGCCGGACCGAGCCGGGAACCCGGCGCCCGGTCCGCCGTCATCCTGACGGCCGCCCGCGCCGCGGCGGGATGGCAAGGCTGGGCCACCGTCATCCGCCTCCTCGACGAACGGCGTTGGCTCGACGAGAACGACGGTGAAGGTCACGCGCTGCTGGCCCGTGCCCTGGTGGAGCGAAGTCAGCCGGAAGAGGCCCTGGCTCACACTCGCCGCTCGCTCGAGCTTGGCCCCCCGCAAGCCCGGGCCGAACGTCTCGTTACCCACGCCAGAGCCATGGACCGGCTCGATCAGTTCGATTCCGCCGCCGCGGCCTACCGGAAGCTGGCCCAGCATTACCCGGCGCTGAAGGACTGGTTCTACCTCCGAGCGGCCGGTGTGACGGTCGACTCGGCCGCCCGCAGCCGGCTCTTAAATGGCGTGACCTCACCGGTCGCGCGGCCGCGGATCGGCTGGACCGAGGCGCTGGCCCGCGACCGGGCCGGCGACTGGATCGGCGCAGCCGAGCACTACGAGGCACTCGGCGCCCGGCTGGCCGCCGTCCGCCTCCGCTTGAAAGCCGGCGATCCGTCAGCGAGAACCAGCGCCCGGACCGAACTGCTGGCCCTTCTCGGCTCCGACCAGTCGGCGGATGACGCCAAGGCCGCGATCGGAATGCTCGACCGCGAGTTCCCCGACCGCTCGACTTCCGAGGATCTGAAGATCGCCAGACGGGCCGCCGCAGTCGGACTGCTCGAGCAGGCCGCGCGGGGGTTCGGGGCCACCACCGGGAAACTCCTTGACCGGGATCGCTTCACCTACGCCACGGTTCTGGCCCGGCTCGGCCGCGTGGCTCAGGCGCTGCCGCTCTTCGACGCCGTGGAAGCCCCCGACCTCAAGGCCGACGCCGCCTATCAGAAGGCCCGGATGAAACTCCGGAACGGCAACACCGATGGCGCCGAGGCGGCTCTTGCCGCGATTGCCGCCGACTACCCCACCGATTCCGCGCCCGCGGCCCAGGCCCTCTACCTCGCCGCCGACCTCAAGGCCGACCGCGGCGACGACGACGGCGCCCGTTCGCTCTTCCGGAAAGCGGCCGCATTTTCGGCCGCGTCATTCGCGCCGCGCTCGGCCTTTCAGGCGGCGCTGATCGCCCTGCTGGCCCATGATCCCGTCACCGCCGCCGCCGAGTTCGATCGGCTGGCCGATCGCGGCGGTGACGAATCGAATGCGGGCCGCTACTGGAGCGGCCGGGCGTACATAACGTCTGGCGATACCGCGGCGGCCCACGCCCGCTGGCGGATGATTCTCGAACGGGCTCCGGACTCCTACTACGCCTGGCTCGCGAGCCGTCGCCTGGGGCTGCCGTTCCATATCATTGCCGACCGGCCCGACCCCGCCGGCGCTGAACTCCCTGCCGACGGCCTCGAGCGCGCCGCGTTGCTGAGTCGTCTCGGCCTGGACGTGGAAGCCCGATTCGAGCTCGACCATTTCGTCGCCTTCGCGGGCCCGGCTCCGGATCGGATGCTCCGCACCGCCGTCGCGCTGGCGCGATACGATCACTACGCCCGGGCCCTCCGGCTGGCCCAGCGGGCGCAGGAGAAAGGCGCGCCGCTCGACCGGACGGTGGCCCAGCTGCTGTACCCGCTCCCGTTTGCCGACGTACTCCGGAGTCAGGCCGCGTCCGCCGGCCTCGATCCAATGCTCGCCGCCGCCGTCATTCGTCAGGAATCCGCCTTCGATCCCGAAGCCCGCTCCGCCGCCGACGCCCGCGGACTCATGCAGCTGATGCCGGCCGTCGGGGCAGAGCTGGCCCGTCGGGCCGGTTTGCCGGAATGGGACGCGGTGCTGCTCTATCAGCCGGACGTCAACCTCGACTTCGGCATCGATCATCTGGCCCGGGCTCTGGCGAAGCTCGACTGGCCCGAGCGCGGACTCGCCGCCTACAACGCCGGCACCGACCGGGTAACCCGCTGGCGTTCCATTCGGGGCGTGGACGAAGATCCCGAAGTGTTCGTCGAGCGGATCCCGTTCGCCGAAACCCGGGACTATGTGCGGCGGGTGCTTCGGAACCAGGCGGTCTATCGATCGCTCTACGGCCGGCCCGCGCCGTGAGCCACGATCCCTATGCGGCCCTCCGCCATCAGGGATTTCGCCGCTACCTGACGGGGCACGTGCTGGCGGTGCTGGGCCAGGCCATGATGGCCGTGGCCGTCGGCTGGGAACTCTACGAGCGGACCCATTCGGCATTGGCGTTAGGCATCGTCGGCCTGGTCCAGGTGGCGCCGATGGTGGCCCTGATCCTGCCCGCCGGCCACCTCGCCGACAGCGGCGACCGCCGCCGCGTCCTGATCGGCGCCCAGGTGCTCATCTCGCTTTCGGCTGCCGGACTTGGCCTGGCATCCTTCACCCACGCCCCCGTGGCGACCTACTACGTCCTCCTGGCGCTGTACGGCGCGGGCCGGACCTTCCAGCTCCCGGCCAAGCAGGCCATCATGCCGAACCTGCTGCCGATCGATACCCTGCAGAATGCTATCGCCTGGAACAGCGGCGGCTGGCAGGCGGCTGACGTCCTGGGCCCCGCCCTCGGCGGCTGGCTGATCGCCTGGACCGGCGGCGCGGTGGCGGTCTACGCCCTCTGCGCCGCCACCGGGTTCCTGTTCATTCTGCTGATCGGGCGAATCGAGGTGACCCGGCCGGCCGGCAGCAGAGCCCAACTCTCTTGGCACGCCCTGCTCGAAGGGATCCGATTCGTCCGCGGTTCGCCGATGCTGCTGGCCGCGATGTCGCTCGATCTCTTCGCGGTGTTGCTGGGCGGCGTCATGGCGCTGCTCCCGGTCTACGCCAAGGACATTCTCCATACCGGGCCGGCCGGCCTGGGCTGGCTCCGGGCCGCCCAGTCGATCGGCGCTGTCGCCACGTCCTTTGCGCTGGCCCACCGGCCACCGATGCGGCGCGCCGGCCGGACCCTGCTCTGGTCCGTGGCCGCCTTCGGGGTGACCATCGTCCTGTTCGGCCTCTCGACCAGCTTCTGGATTTCCTTCGCGATGCTGCTGCTGGCCGGCGGGTTCGACGCGATCAGCGTCGTCATCAGACTGGCACTGGCCCAGCTCGCGACGCCGGACGCGCTCCGGGGCCGGGTGTCCGCCGTCAACAGCCTGTTCATCGGCATGTCGAACGAGCTGGGCGAATTCGAATCAGGATTCCTCGCCAGCATCGTCGGGCCGGTCATCGCCGTGGTGGCGGGCGGTGTGGGGGTGATCCTGGTGGTGGGATGGGTGTACGTGGCCTGGCCCGACATCCGGCGCCTGGATCGGCTCGACCGGACCGCTGCCTAACGTCCCGCGAACAGCCGCGCCAGATCATCGGCCCGGATCGGCGCTTCGCACTCCAGCAGACCCGACAGCCAGGCCGCCCGCCCCAGCACCGTCTCCGGTCGCCCACCCGCCGCCCGCAGCGCTTCGACACCCTCGGATCCCTCTCGCTTGCCGAGTTTCCGGCCGTCGGCGCCAAGGATCAGGGGATGGTGCAGGAAGGTGGCTGGTACCGACCGGCCCAGCACCCGCCCCAGGAGAATCTGGCGGCCGGTCGACTCGAGAATGTCCTCGCCCCGGATGACCAGATCGATCCCGTCCTCCAGATCGTCGACCGTCACGCACCACTGATAGGTCCATGACCCGGGCTGGTCGCGGAGGAGCAGGTCTCCGCACTGGACCGCCGGGTTCTGCCGGATCGGTCCCAGCCGGAGATCGTGAAACGTGATCTCTTCTTCCGGAAGGGTCGCGCGGACGCCCAGGCCCGTGCCAGGGCCCATGGCTTTCTCGCGACAGGTCCCCGGGTAGCGAATCTCCTCCCCTTCGATCGGGCCGCCGGCCGCCGTCGCAATCGTCTTCCGCGAACAGGCACAGCCGTACACCGCCGTCACCCGGGCCAGCCGATCGAGGGCGGCGGCGTAACGGTCGGCGCGGTCACTCTGACGAACGGGGCCGGCATCCGCCTCGAGCCCGAGCCAGGCCAGGTCGCGGAGAATGGCGGCCTCGAACTCCGGCCGGCACCGGCCGCGATCATGATCCTCGATCCGGAGCAGCACCCGACCGCCGGCGGCTCGGGCAATGCCCCAGGTCCAGATCGCGTTCACCACATGCCCCAGGTGCAACAGGCCAGTCGGGCTCGGCGCAAAACGAGTCGTGGGGCGTCCGGTCAGACCTGAAAGGAGGTTCACGCCGCGAAAGCTAGCGGGCCTCTCTCGGCCCGGCGATGTTTCTGCCATGCGTTTTACTCTGTTGGTCCTCGCAGGGGTCCTGGCCACTGCTCCAGCCGCCGGCCAATCCCGGGCGATCGACCTCGCCCGCCCCGATGCCACCATCGAGACGACGTTCTCCCAGCTCGCCTCCGCGCGCGAGCTCAAGGACGGCCGGGTGGTCCTGGTCGACGTCAAGGGAAAGCTGATCCAGGTCGCCGATTTCGCGAAGAACACCGTCCAGACCATCGGGCGGAACGGCAGCGGCCCCGGCGAGTACAACTATCCCGCCGGCCTCGTATCGATGCCCGGCGACCAGATCTGGATCTACGATCCGCTCAATCAGCGGTTTCTGATCATTACCGGGGACGGCAAGATCGGCGACATGGTCACTTTTTCGTCGTTAGGCGGCGTCAAGGGCGTGGCCATGATGCTCCTCCCCGCGGCGGACGCGAAGGGGCGCCTCTACTTCGAGGCCGTGAGCCAGGCCTCGCTGGCGGTGAAGGACTCGACCGCGATCCTCCGGTGGACCCGGGGCCGGACCGGCCTCGACACCGCGGGATTCACCGCCCCAATGGATTTCGGGATTGAGTCGAAGGGCGGCAAGGTCCGGCTCAAGGCGATGCGGATGTTCGTCCCCCAGGAAACCTGGGTGGTCGATCCCGCCGGCCGGCTCGCCCGGATCACGCCGTCGCCCTACCGGGTTATCTGGTACGACGGAGGGGGCAAGACCACGGTAGGACCGACTATTGCCTATGAACCGGTAGCGGTCACGGAGGAAGAGAAGGACGAAGTCCGGAAGGCGATAAAGCAGGCGATCGCCGGCGCCGGGGGCGCACGGGCCAAGATCGAGATTCCCGAACCCGAGTTCGCCCCCACCAAGCCGCCGTTTCCAGCCAAGGGTGCCGCGGTGATGGGTCCCGGCGCCGAGATCTGGGTCACTCGATCCGTCCAACCAAAGGATCGGAGCCGCTACGATCGGTTCGACGGGAAGGGGCGGCTCATCGGGCAGGTCACCCTTGCGCCCCGATCGGGAATCCTGGGCTTCGGCCGGAACGCCATTTACGTGGCCCGGAAAGACGAAGACGACCTGATGCACCTCGAGCGGTATCGCTGGCCGGTCAAATAGCGCAGCGACTGTCGACACCGTCCAGGCATCCTGAATGCGGTTGCCCGTAGCGACCCAATCCAACCAGGGAAGACCGAACTCAATGAGAACCTATGCGTTCACCTTGTTGCTCGCGCTGATACCCGCCGTCGGCCAGGCGCAGACGACCGTGACGCTCGTCAAGCCGGACGCCAGGTTCCCCGATCCATTCACGCGGATCTCCGGCATTGCCGAGATGGCAAACGGCAAGGTTCTGGTTTCGGACCTTCAGGACAAGATTGTCCAGATGATCGACTTCCAGGCGGGCACGGGGGCGAAAGTGGGCCGCGAAGGGCAGGGCCCCGGCGAGTACGCGATGCCCTCCGCTCTCTACGCCATGCCGAACGGCGAAACCTGGCTCAACGACATGCTCGGCCGGCGCTTCCTGGTGATCGACGCCACGGGTAAACCGGTCCGCACGGCGCCACTCCCCGGAAGTCATGGCGGCGGTGGCTTCATCGCCATCATGCCGGGCGGCGGCGGCGCGGATCGCACCGGACACCTCTACTTCCAGAGTCCGCCCTTCGGCGCAGGAGGCCCCGGCGCACCTCCCCCCGATTCGCTCGCGATCATGCGGTGGGACGGGCACGGCGAGTCGATGGACACGGTCGCGTGGGTGGTGATGGCCAAGGGGAATGTCTCGACGTCGGGGGGAGGCGGCCGGGTTGCGATTCGGATCGGCGGCGGCAAGGTCTTCACGCCGGAAGAGCACTGGGGCGTCGCCGCCGATGGCTCCATTGCCCGGGTGATGCACTCACCCTACCGCGTGGTCTGGTACGGCCCAACGGGCACTGCCCCGGCGGTCGGCGCCGCCCAGCCGTACACACCGCTCAAGGTGACCGACGCCGACAAGCAGGAGTTCACCGAGCAGCAGAAGAAGCAGCGCCCGATGATGGTGACGATTGGTGGGGGAGGCGGCCGGGCAGGGCCACCCCCGAACGTCCAGCTGCCGGACCCAGAATTCGCCGACATCAAGCCGGCCTTCTTCGGGACCAACGCCGTGCAGGTTACCCCCGAAGGCGAAGTCTGGGTCCAGCGGACGCAGCCTGCCGGTACCAAGAATCCGCTCTACGACGTCTTCGACCGCGCCGGCAAGCTGGTCCGGAAGGTGACCCTGAATCCGAAGAGCGCCGTCCGCGGGTTCGGCAAAAGCACGGTCTACGTCGTCCGGACCGACGACGACGATCTCCAGTATGTCGAGCGCTATCGCCGCTGAGCGGCCCAGCGCTTGAACCACTCCATCATGTAGACCTGGGTCCGCATCCAGTTCGAGGGCTTGGAACCCGTCCCGTGGTATTCGCCCTCGAACCGGACCTCCGCGGTCGGCACCCCGCGGAGCTTGAGCGCCGCGAAGTACTCGTCGGTCTGCCCCATCGGCGTCCGCAAGTCGAGTTCCCCCGTCATCAACAACGTCGGCGTATTCACCTTGCCGACGTGATACAGCGTGGAATGCTCCAGCCACGGCATCGGATCTTCCCAGTACGGCTTCTCGAACCAGTTGAACCCGAACAGCGGGATGTCGCTCGTCCCCGAGAAACTGATCCAGTCGGTCACCGGGCAGCGCACGGCCGCCGCCGCGAACCGGTCGGTGTGGGCGATCACCCAGCTCGACAGCACGCCGCCCCCGCTGCAGCCGGTGACGAACATCTGCTTCTCATCCACGTACCCCCGCCCCACCACGCTGTCGACCCCGGCCATGAGATCCTCGTAGTCCACGCCGGGATAGTTCTTGTCGATCGCGTTGCCGAAATCCGTGCCATAGCCGGTGCTGCCACGCGGATTGGTGTACAGCGTGACATACCCCATCGCGGCGAAGTTCTGGTACATCGGATCGAACCCCACGTTGTACATGCCGTGGGGACCGCCGTGGATCTCGAGAATGAGCGGCCACTTCCGGTCGGGCGTGAAGAAGGGCGGCTTGACGATCCAGCCCTGGACCCGGGCACCGCCGCTCGACCGGTACCAGATCTCCTCGACCTCGCCGAGCCGGGTGCCGGCCAGCAGGTCGTCGTTCACGTGAGTCAGCTGGACGATCTGGGACGGCTTCTTGAGATCGATCCGGATCACGTCTGGCGGCGCCGAGAAGTGGGTCCGGACCGCAACCGCGACGTTCTTCCGCGAGATCGACGGCGCGGTCACCATGTGGGTACCGGTGGTGAGCTGCCGGATCGGACCGGAGACCGGCGCGAACTGGAGATTCGACGTGCCCCGGTCTTCAGCCGTGAAGTAGACGCCCGAGTTGTCGGGCGCCCAGATCAGCTGTACGGGGCCTCGGTCGAACCCCTGGCTCCGGAGCTCCGGCGTGCCGCCGACGGCCGGCATCAGATAGAGGTCCGCCACCTTGTAGGTCTGGCGAGTGAACTGAAACCCGAGGAATGCGATCGTCTTCCCGTCGGGGGACACGGCGGGCCGGGTCCAGAAGCCCCGGGTGGTGGTGAGCGTCCGGCGGGCCAAGGTCTCGAGATCGACCTGCTGGATCGATGACACGTTCCGCAGCAGTTCGGCGTTAGGCGCGTCGTTCCCGTCGAAGACAACGCTCCGGCCGTCGGGCATCCAGTCCCACCCCACCGGCCCCGGCAATCCGGTCCCCCGCGCCCCCACGTTCCAGTCCCCCGACGTGATCTGCCGCGGCGTCCCCCCGGTGGCGGTGACGGTGAAGAGATGGGTGTACCCCGGTACCAGCCATCCCCGCCCATCCGCCTTGGCGTGAAGCTTCTCGACCAGGCGGGGCGCCTTGGTCCAGGTGGCTCCCGCCGGCGCCTGCGGCAGCGCCACCTTCCACTCCGGCCCGCTCGGCACCACCATGGCGAAACCGAGCCACTGCCCGTCGGGAGACCATTTGACGTCGGACGGCGGCTGATCGACCCGGGTCACCTGGGTGATGGCCCCCTCGGCGTCCATCGTGCGGACGTAGATCTGATTCCCGGTCGCTTCCCCCGGGGCCAGATAGGCGAGGCGGCCGCCGTCAGGCGACCAGGCCGGATCGGCGCCTTTGACGAGGAAGCGAAGATTCGAGCCATCGGCGTTCATGGCCCAGATACTGTTCTCCCAGCTGTCCTTCATCCGGTCCACCGTCCGGCGGACGAACACCACCGAGTTTCCGTCCGGTGAAATTCTGGGGGATCCGGCCGTCTCGAAGTCGAGATACCGCTCGACCGTGAACAGGGTGTCGGCCGGCTTGACCTGTGCCGCGACGATCACGGGAACGCAGACAAGCAAGGCCGTCGTCAGATGGCGGTACGACATGGGGATCTCACTGGGAAGGCGGTGCCTGACGATAGCGCGAACCCGGACCCCCGGCAACCGCGAAACAAACCGGTCGGACCGCCGTACTTTGCTTCGGCCCCGCATTCTTGGAGCGTCCCACCATGACATCCCCGACCGAACCGCCCGGCTCGTCCCGCGGGAAACGGGTTGACCAGCCAGCCATTGATGGTCGCGGTGTTCTTTGCGCAGGACCGGGTGGCCAACCTGGGGCTGGTCGCCTTGTTCCGTCGCGCCGGTTTCGGCGCGACGGTGGTGTTCCGGTTTGCATTCTACCTGGTCTGGCACGTACTCTATGGCTTGACCTGAGGAATCAGGCGGTGGTCGCCATCTGTCCCAGCAGCGTCGTCGCGAACCAGAGGAAGAGCGACACCGCGGCATGCCGCTTCGCCAGGCCGAACGCAGTCGAGCCGGACGAGCCGCCCAGTTCGAGACCGACCTCGGCCCGTTTGAGGAAGATTCCGTTGCCCAGAAGCACGACCACCGCCGCCATCTTGGCCCAA
Source organism: Gemmatimonadota bacterium (assembly GCA_031394255.1). Taxonomy (GTDB): domain Bacteria; phylum Gemmatimonadota; class Gemmatimonadetes; order Gemmatimonadales; family GWC2-71-9; genus SHZU01. The sequence continues at coordinate 16,071 of JANMXA010000193.1, read as the reverse complement.
TAGACCGGGGCCTTGAGGAAATGGTCGAAATCCGACGTGAACATGAGGAGGCCCGAGACCGTCGCCACCGTCAGGCCGATCAACACGTCGCGGTGGCTCGACTTCAAGAACTTGAGATGGCCCGCGCTCTGGAACTCGTCGAACCCGCGCGACCGGAGCGTGACCAGGTCGGCCGTGACCGCTCGGCCGCCGCCCCACAGCAGGCCGGCCAGATGAAGAAACGTGACGGCGTTCGACAGCCAGGTATGATCGCCGTAGTAGCTGGCCCACGGCGACAGAAAGTCGTTCAGCGACTCGAGCATGAATCCTCGGTGAATCGAATGGAGGCGGATGTTCGATAAGAGACACCCGCCTCCAGTGGCCCCCTTACGGCGTCTGGGTCCGATGCTGATCGAACCAGCCTGTGAGCGTCGTCATTTTGCCCATCCAGTGGCTGGGCCGGTTCCTGATCCCGTGCGACTCACCGGGCACCCGCACCAGTACCGTCTCCACCCCCAGCATCTTGAGCGCCTTGTAGTACTGCTCCGATTCCGACATCGGGGTCCGGAAATCTTCCTCGCCGGTCATGATCAGGGTCGGTGTCTTCACGTTCTTGACCACCGACAGGAGCGAGCGCGACTCGTAGTTCTGGAGATTGTCCCACGGGAAGCCGGGGAACCAGTTCGACACCGACATCGGGGCCATGTCGGCGGTCAGCGAGAACGAGTACCAGTTGATGACCGGATAGAACGCCAGCGCCGCCCGGAACCGCGTGGTGTGGCCGATCATCCAGGCCGTCAGCACACCGCCTCCGCTCCCGCCGGTCACGAACAGGTTCTTGTCGTCCACGTACCCCTTGGCGATCACGGCATCGACCCCGGAGTTGAGGTCGTAGAAATCATCTCCCGGATAGGCGTGATGGATCAGATTGCCGAATTCTTCGCCATAGCTGGTGCTGCCGCGGGGATTGGCGTAGAGCACCACGTAGCCGGCCGCCGCCATCAGCTGCTTTTCGACGTCGAACCGATCACCGTAGTTGGCGAATGGCCCGCCGTGGATCTCGATGATGAACGGATACTTCTTGGCCGGATCGAACCCCGGCGGCTTGATGATCCAGCCCTCGATCTTCCGCTGGTCCTTGCTCGAATTCCACCAGATCTCCTCGACCTGGCCGATCTCCTTGTTGCCCAGCACGTCCGCGTTGATGGCGGTGATCATCTTCTGGGCGCCGAGCCGCACGGTGGCAATGTCACCCGGAACCGAGGGCGTGCTCACCGTGAGCGCCAGACTCCCGTCTCTGGCCACGGAGTAGGTTCCCCCGCTGTAGGACGAACCGCCGGTGCCGAGGTCCTTGGCAACGACCTTGTAGCTGCCGTCGAGCGCCATGAGGGCCACCTTGGTGTTACCGCGCTCGTCGAACTGCACGTAGATCGACTTGCCGTCTGCCGCCCACACCGGGTCGCCCACGCTGTTGTCGAGTTTGGTCGATACGGCCCGCTTCCCGCTGCCGTCCCGGTTCATCAGCCAGAGCATGGAATTCTGGTAGCCGACTTTCCGGTCGTCATAGCCCACGTAGGCGATCAGCTTGCCATCGGGCGAGATCGCCGGATCGGTGTCCGGCCCGATCCGATCGGTCAGCTGACGGGTCGTCCCGTCCTTCACCGAGATCTCGAAGAGGTCGTTCTCGAGCATCCGGAGTTCAGCGTCGGGCCGGCGCCTCGCGGCCACCACGAGGGACTGGCCGTCGGGGGCCCACGCCGCCGGCGTGGCGCCGAACCCAGCCGCGCCATAATTGAAGTTGCCGCTGCTGAGCTGACGCGCCGTTCCGCCTTCGGAAGGTACCACGAAGATGTGGGTGAACCCGGTCGGAAGCTCGCCCAGCCCATCGAACCGGAACACCAGCCTGTCGGTGTACTTGGCGGGCGGGGCCCACTGCGCGCCGGGCGGTGGCGCCGGCTGATTCCCGATGGTCAGCGCCGGCGTGGGCGCCAGCTTGGTGAACGCCATCATCGAACCGTCCGGCGACCAACTGATGCCCGAGGGCGGTTCCTGAAGGTGAGTAATCGCATAGGTCTGGCTGTTGTCCATCCACCGCACGTAGATCTGCGGCGATCCGTCCCGGTTCGAGATATAGGCCAGGCGCTTCCCGTCCGGCGACCAGCGTGGCTCGCGGTCGCTGTATTTGCCCGTGGTGAGCGGCCGCTGGTCGGTCCCGTCCGACCGGACCAGCCACAAGTTCGAATACGACCGATCGGTCATCACGTCGAACGATTCACGCGCGTACACCACCCACTGCCCGTCCGGCGAAATCTGCGGGCTGTGAGCGTACTCGAGGTTGAACACGTCCATCGGCTGGAGCCGGTTGGCCTGGGCCTCTGCCCCGCCGGCCGTCGCGAGCACCAGCGCCCACACCACCGCCATTTGTCCCCGCATATTATCTCCCGTGCCCATCAGACTTTGAGGTAGATCCCGCGGCGATCCAGTAGCAGACCCGCGAGCCAGCACACAAGCATCCACGATACGGCAAACAGCAACGACCCGAGATAGCCGCCCATCGGCTGGAACACCGTCTGATAGGCCACCTGGTACACTGAACGGTCGCCAACCCGGAACAGCAGCAGGAGAGTGACACCCAGTTCCGACAGCAAATAGCAAAACAGCGTGTTCCGCCCAAACACCCCGAAGAACGCGGTCCAGCGCCGCTGATTCCGGATGTCGATCAGGTAGACCAGTACCCCGAGCACGATCAGATCGAGCCCCACCGTCAACGCCACGAACGAGCTGGTCCAGAGCTTCTTGTTGATCGGAAAGAACGGATTCCAGCAGAGCGCGATCGCCACGGCCGCCACGCCGGCGAGCAGCAGCATCGCCACCGATTCGTAGTCTCGGCCCTTTTCCCTGAGATAGACGCCGGCGAAGTATCCGGCGATCGTGTTGACGATGGCCGGCAGAGTGGAGAGCAGCCCCTCGGGGTCGAACGCCAGACCCTCGCCATGATAGAGGTGGGCGTCCCCCATCAGAGATCGATCGAGCCGCAGCACGGCGTTCCCGGTCATCGTCAGGTCCCCCCAGAGCGACAGGACCGCCCAGTAGCCGATCAAGGCCGCGGCGCTGAACCAGACCGCGCCCCGGGCACCGGCATACCGAATGATCAGGGCCGCGCACCCGTAGCCCAGAGCAATCCGCTGAAGCACACCGAAAATCCTGGTCTCACCAATCGGGCTTCCCACCAGATGGCCGCCGTCCCGGTGGACGAACGGGAACCAGTACATCAGGTAGCCGAACAGAAGGATCAACGCCGTCCGCCTCAGGACCTTGGCGACGAACGCCCGGTCCGTCTGGTACTTTCCCAAGCTCCAGGCCATGGCCGCACCGACCACGAACATGAAGGTCGGAAAGACCCAGTCGGTCGGTGTAAAGCCGTGCCAGGCCGCGTGCTTGAGCGGCGCAAACGTGGTCGCGCCGTCGCCCGGGGTGTTGACGACGATCATCAACGCCACCGTCAACCCCCGGAGAACGTCGATCGCGAGCGACCGGTCTTCCGTCACGCGGACGGTTTGGTGTACTGCTTGAACCAGCTCATCATGTACAGCATGGTCCGCATCCAGTTGGACGGCATCGACTCCGTCCCGTGCCACTCGTTCTCGAAGCGAAGCAGCCGGGCGGGGACCCCCCGTGCCTTGAGCGCGGCGTAGAACGTCTCGCTCTGCGGCATCGGGGTCCGCATGTCAAGGACACCAGTCATCAGAATCGTGGGCGTGGTGATGTTGCCGACGTACGCCAGGCTCGATTGCTTCCACCACTGCATCGGGTCTTCCCAGAACGGCTTGTCGAAGAATGAGTACGCGAAGTACGGCACGTCCGCATTCCCCGCCATGCCGATCCAGTCGGTCACCGGGCAGCGCACCGCCGCCGCGGCAAACCGGTTGGTGTGACCGATCATCCAGCTCGACAGCGCGCCGCCACCGCTGCAGCCCGACACGTAAAGCTGCTTCGAATCGACATACCCTCGGCCCAGGACGGTGTCGACGCCGGCCATCAGGTCGTCATAGTCGGGCCCTGGATACGACTTCTCGATCGTTCGGACGAACGCGTCGCCGTACCCGGTTGAGCCGCGCGGGTTCAAGTAGAGCACCACGTATCCCGCCGACGCGAAGGTCTGCCACATCATGTCGAACCCGACCGAGTACATCCCCTGCGGCCCGCCGTGAATCTCGAGCAGCATCGGGTACTTCTTCCCCGGCTCGAAGAAGGGCGGCTTGACGATCCACCCCTGGATCTTTGCTCCGCCGGTCGACGGGTACCAGATCTCCTCCGCCGTCGCGAGCTTCTTGCCCTGGAGCAGATCCTCGTTCACCTGGGTGAGCTGGGTGACCTGCACCCCGGCCTTCTTGTCCTGGGTGATCCTGATGACGTCGCCCGGCGCCTGGAAGCTCGACCGGGTCCCGACCATATCACCGTTCTTCGCGATATTTGTCGCCGAGAGCATGTGGTTCCCGGTCGTGACCGCCCGCGGGGCGCCGGTGAGCGGCACGAACAGCAGATTCGCCGTGCCCCGGTCCTGGGGCGAGACGTAGATCCCGGTGTTGTCCGGGGCCCAGAACGCGGCGGTCCCCCCGAAGGCACCCATCTCGCGGTCGACCGACCGGGTGAGATCCCGCGCTCCGGATCCGTCGATGTTCATCACGTAGAGATCCGCCGTCTGCCACACCACCGGTAGCAATTCGCGACCCGCATACACGATCATCTTCCCATCCGGCGACACCTTGGGCTGCATCCATGAACCCTTGGTGTTGGTCAGTCGTTTGATCCCGCCAGTGGCCACATCCACGGTGTAGATGTTGGTTTCGCGGAAATTCTTGTCGCCATTAGCCTCGGCGAAGCCGTCGAAGACGATGGTCTTCCCGTCGGGCGTCCAGCTGTGCGCCCCCCCGAGCACCATGCCGTCGAACGCCGCACCAACGCTCCAATCGCCGCTGGTGATCTGGCGCGGCGAGCCGCCGTCGGCCGGGACGACAAAGAGATGGGTGAAGCCTGGGTCGGTATACCCTCGATGGTCCGCCCGGTAATGAAGCCGGTCGGCAACCCTCGGCGCCGGGGTCCACTTGGCGTTAGGCGGTGGTGCCGGCATATCGATCGCCCAGTCGGCCGGGTTCGGCACGAAACCGGTGAAGGAGATCCACTTTCCATCCGGCGACCAGGTGATGTTGCCGGGTGCCTCGGTCAGCCGGGTGATCTGGGTCGTGGCTCCCTCCGCGTCCATGTATCGGACGAAGATCTGGGCGCCCTTGGGATTGTCCGCGGCCGCGATGTAGGCAATCCGGGTCCCGTCCGGCGACCAGACGGCGCCCCCGCCCTTCACCAGAAACCGGGCCCGGGAACCGTCGGCGTTCATCTGCCAGATCGCCCCGTCCCAGGTGTCGTTCACCTTGTCGACGAAGCCCCGGTCGAACAGGATCGTCTTCCCGTCCGGTGAGATCACCGGGCTACCGACCCGTTCGAGGTCGAGAAAATCCGCTACGGTCAGGGTCTGCCGAGGCTGCTGGGCCAGGGCCGAGCCTCGCGGCACGACCGCGGCCGTCAGGGTGAGGAACAATCCAATACGCATCGTCCGCATACTGCCTCCTTATATATGACCTGAACCGGGGCACCGGATGCAAGATTGTATACCATTTGACGAGGTCCGGCCAGTCGCCAGCCGCCCGGGGCTATGTTTGGGGCCGGAAAGCCAATACCATGGACGCCTACACTTTTTCTCTCGCCCTCGGCGGGCTGGGCCTCGCGGTCATGGGACTGCGGGCGGCGGGCCAGGGGCACTCCCATGGTCCGGGGCACTCCCACGACTCAGGCCACCACGGCGGCGGCCACTCGGGGCACGCCGGCCACTCGGTTCCCGCCGGGCACGGCAGCCATGGCCCAGCCGGACATGGTCACGCGGCCGATGGCCATCAGGTAGCCCACCACCATCACGGCGAATCCAGAGGGTTCGGCAAGTCGGTCTGGGATTGGGCCTCCCCGCGGGTCTGGTTCAGCGTCCTGGTCGGGGCCGGCGCCAGCGGACTGCTCGCCAAGGCGTTCCTGTTCGAGCCGCTCGTTGCGGTGATCGCGGTGGCGGGAGGCCTGGCCTTCGAGCGGTTCCTGGTCGGGCCGATCTGGAATTTCCTGCTTGGCTTCGAATCCCGGCCGGCCCTGAGCCTGGAATCCACGCTCTACGAAGAGGTCCTGGCCGACACCGACTTCGACCAGGCCGGCCAGGGCATCGTGAAGATCGAACTCGACGGTCAGATCGTTCAGTTGCTGGGAACCCTGGCCCCAGCCGATCGGGCTGGGGAGCGGGTCCGCCGGGGCGCCCGCCTCCGGGTCGAGGAAGTGGATGCGGGGCGAAATCGCTGTGTGGTATCACGGATCGGGAGCGAAGGCTCCGAGGAGAAGCCATGACGGAGTTCGTTGTGATCGGCGCCATTCTGGTGGGTGTTCTGGGGCTCCTGCCCCTCATCGTTTCGTCGTTCCTCCGGAACGTCGATGCCGGCACCATCCGGATGGTCAGTTGGCTCCAGGGCTCGACCGTGATCTACCGCGGGCCCGGCAAATCCAAGGAGATCCCGCTGCTCACCACCGGAACGACCATCTCGAGCAAGGTCATCAACGTCGATCTGGACATCACCGATCAGACCGCGGACGTGGACGACGACGACATGCCCCGCCCGATCAAGGTCCGGATCCTGGCCAGCGCGATCGTGTCGGTGGGGGACAGCGACACCATGATCAAGACCGCCGCCAATCGCTACTTCGCCAAGCCCGAGGCCGATCAGCTGAACACGCTGACCGACCTGCTTTCGAGCTCCGGCCGCCGCGCCATCAACCTGCTGACCCACGATCAGCTCTTCTCGGCGAAGGCCCCCGTCAAGCACAAAGCCAATCTCCCGGCCATTGTGGCGCCCGCGACCACCGACATGACCCCCTTCGCCGGGCAGGACGATGACGACGACCCGCTCGCCATCATCATCCGGAAGGCCTGCTCACGCGAACTGACCGACCTGGGGCTCGTCTTCAACTCGCTCAACATCAAGGTGGTCGCTTCCGAAGTGGCCGAAGCCCGGCGCCGCCAGTCCGCCGCCGAGGCCCAGGCCAACGCGGACATCGTCTCGGCCCAACAGACCCGGCGCGCCAAGGAAGCCCAGATCGAAGCCGAACGAGTCATCTCCGACCGGCAGCGTGAGCTGGAGCAGACCAAGGCCAACAACGCGGCCTTGATCGCCCAGGCCGAGGCCAAGCGCCAGGAAGCGCAGTCGATCCAGCGCACCGCCGAACTCGACGCCACTCAGATCGCCCAGGCCAAGGCCGACGGCGAGCGGATCCGCATCCAGGCCACCGCCCAGGCCGAGGCCGATGCGATCAAGATTCGCCTCGTGGCGGACGCCACGTCGGAAAGCATTCGGAAGGTGAACCAGGCGATCAAGGAAAGCGGCGACGCCTATTTCAGATATCGGCAGATCGAAATGCTGCCGGACCTCGTGCCCGTCATCGCCGATGCGCTGGCCAAGGCCCGGATGATCTCGATTGCGGGAAGCGGCGGGTCCAGTGCGCCGGAAAACGTCACCAACAACATTGCCTCAGTCATTCAGACCGTGCTGGCGGCGCAGATGGTAACCAAGGGCGGGCTGCTCGACGGGGGTGACCAGAAGTCTTGAGCATGGCCCTTCGTTTTTGACGCAGAAAATTGCCGCGGCCCGGCGGCAATTTGGTTACCGCAGCACCTCCGGGCCCCATATTTTGGGGTTCATGACTGCCCGACACGCTTTTTCAGCCGACGCCACCGGAATCGACCGATCCCGGGCATTTGCCCAAGGATCACAAGAAGTATATCTTCCCATATCGACTAGAATGGGAAGCTGCATGAAGACAACCGTCGAGATATCCGACAGCTTGTTCGCCGAGGCCCGGCAACTGGCCAAGCAGGAGAATCGTTCGCTTCGCGCCCTTATCGAAGAGGGACTTCGACTGGTGGTCGGAAACCGTCGCGCCAAGCGAGGGCGCTTCGAAATGCGGAAGGCATCGTTTGCCGGTGGCGAGGGCCTGGCCCCGGACCTGGCGCCCGGGAACTGGGAGCAGATCCGCCAACGGATTTACGAGGGCCGAGGCGAATGATCGCGATCGACACCAACATCCTGGTGTACGCCCACCGCGAAGACTCGCCGTGGCACGGGGCTGCACGGGACTGGCTCAAGGCGACCGCCGAGGGCCCGGCCCCGTGGGCCATCCCGTGGCCCTGCCTTCACGAATTCCTGAGCATCGTCACCCATCCCCGCGTGTACCGGCCCCCGACGCCACGCGAAGCCGCCATCGATCAGGTGGAAGCTTGGCTCGAAGCTCCGGGAATCGTCCTGCTCGGCGAAGGGGAGGGATACTGGCAAACCCTCAAGGACACGATTCTGGGCGGCGGCATTCTCGGCGGACAGGTTCACGACGCCCGTATCGCCGCCCTCTGCCGGCACCACGGGGTCCAGGCCCTGTGCACCGCCGACCGGGATTTCAGCCGTTTCCCCGGACTGACCACACGAAATCCGCTGGTTCACTGAAGACCAACCGGTCAACCGGAACCGCCAGGCTGAATCCGGATCACGTCGCGTTGCCCCTCCTCGCGTCGTAGCGATAGAACCGGGGCAACGACGCTCCGATCACCACCGACCCGACGACACACAGAATCCCGCCCGACACCACCGACGCCCGCACCCCGAACGCCCCGGCCACGAACCCGGCTTCCGCATTGCCCAGATAGGGACCGCTCAAATAACTGACTTGCTCGATCCCCGCGAGCCGGCCCCGAAGGTGATCGGGAATGGTCTGGTTCCAGATCGTCATCCGGAAGATCCCGCTCACCGAGTCCGCCGCGCCGGCCAGCGCCAGACAGAGGAGCGCCACCGGTAGCGAGTTCGCCAAACCGAAGCCCACGATTGCCGCGCCCCAGGCGGCGGCCGCCAGCAGTACGGCACGTCCATGACGATGGACGTACACTGTCCACCCCGACGTGATACTGCACAGCCCGACACCCACCGCAGGCATCGCATACAGCAGCCCGACTGTCCCCGGGCCGAATCGTTCGGCCATCGCCGGAAAGAGCGCCATCGGCATGCCGAAGAACATCGCGTTCATGTCGATCACGTACGTCCCGATCAGCTCCTGGCGGCTCGCGGCGTATCGCCAGCCCTCGACCAGCGCCGACCAGCCGATCGACCCACCCGGATCCCGCGGCGGCAAGGGTCGGATCATCGACACCATGAGGACCGAGGCGAGGTAGCTCGCCGCATCGATTCCGAAGCCGACGGCCGGGCCAAGCCGGGCCACCAGCAATCCCGCCGCCGCCGGGCCGGCGACCCAGCTGATGCTGTAGACCAGACTGCCGAGTGCCGCGGCTGCCGACATCATATCGGCAGGGACGATCCGGGGCACCATCGAATCCCGGGCCGGCCGTGCCAGGGCGGAGAGCGCCGCCGACAGACTGGCCAACACGAAGATGACCGGCACACTGGGCGCGGCCCGGAGCGCATTCGCCATCAGCAGCACCGCCACGAGCCCAAGCCCGCTGTCGGCGATGCGCACCAGCCCGCGGCGGTCAAACCGGTCGGCCAGGTTCCCGCCCACCAGCGCCATGACCAGCATTGGCACGAACTCGGCTACCCCCACCAGGCCGACCATCACGGAGGAATGGGTCAGCTGATAGATCTGCCAGGGCAGCACCACGTATGTGATGGAACTGCCCAGCGAGGAAATCGACTGGGCCGACAGGAGGCAGCGATAGTCGCGGGAGGCCCGAAGCGGCGAAAGGTCCACCGCCACCGAGCCCAGGAAACGCCGGACGAACTGAACCGGGGACATGAGTCCCCGGAAGATAGCCCGCGACCGGCCCTACTGGACGATGATTTCTCCCAACGCCCTGCAATCAAACGTTACGACATCAATCCTCGTGGTGCTTGAACCGGTCCTTGTTCTCGGCCGCTACCTTGGTGGCCACCTCGGCGGGGGCCTCGGAGTAGCCGTGGAACTTCTCGCGGTGGGTTCCCCGCCCGTGCGTCATCGAGTGCAGGGCCGTGGCGTACTTGTACAACTCCGCCTGAGGCACCAGCGCGCTGACCCGGGTAAGCCGGCCCACGGTTTCCGTGGTGAGAATGTGAGCCCGCCTCGGGCTCAGATCGCCCAGCACGTCCCCCAGCATTTCGCTCGGAGTGAAGATGTCCACCGCGACGATCGGTTCGAGCAGGATCGGCCGCGCCTGGGGCGCCACATGCCGGAAGGCCAGAATGCCGGCCATCTTGAACGACATTTCGTTCGAATCCACGTCGTGGTAGCTGCCTTCGTAGCATTCGGCCTGGAAGTCCACCATCGGATAGCCGGCCAGTGACCCGCGGGCGGCGGCTTCCTGGATGCCCCGGTCCACGGCGGGAACGAACTTGCCCGGGATGACACCGCCCACGATGCTGTTGACGAACAGATAGCCTTCTCCTCGCGGTCGCGGCGCCAGCTTGATCCAGCAGTCGCCATACTGACCCCGCCCACCGGATTGCTTCTTGTGTTTGCCCTGCCCCTCGGCCACGGCTTTGATCGTTTCGCGGTAGGCGACCTTGGGGCGGGTGAGCTCGGCGTGGACACCGTACTTCTTCTGGAGCCGGCCCAGAATGATGTCGAAGTGCCGCTCGCCCAGACCGTGGATGAGGGTCTGCCCCAATTCCGAGTTGTACTCGAAATGGAAGGTGGGATCCTCTTCGCGAAGCTTGTGGAGCCCGGCCGCGAGCTTGTCCTCCTCACCGCGCTGCTTCACCACCACCGCCGACGTGGCTTCGGCCTCGGGAAAGGCGATCGGCTCGAGGTGGACCGGGTGATCCTTGCGGCAGAAGGTGTCGTTCGTGTGGGTGTCGCGGAGCTTGGTGACGGAACCGATATCGCCGGGATTGAGCTCGGCGACTTCGACCCGTTCCCGGCCCTGCTGCACCGACAGGTGGCCCAGCTTCTCGGCCACACTGTGCTCATGGTTCCAGACCTCTTCACCGCTCTTGATGTGGCCGGCGTAGATCCGGAACAGGCTCACGTCGCCGACGTGGGGTTCGGACATGATCTTGAACACCCGGCCCACCAGCGGACCTTCGGCCGGGACCGGGATCTCGAGAGGCGAGGGAAACAACTCGACCATCTCGGTCAGCAGGGTCCGCACGCCGTACAGATGCTCGCCTGCCCCGCAGAAGAGGGGCACGATGTCCCCGGCCAGAATCGCCTTCTTCATGGCCGGGACGACTTCTTCGCGGGCAAGCTTTTCGCCGGCCAGGTACTTCTCGATCAGCGTCTCGTCGGTCGCGGCGACCGCTTCGGTGAACTGGTCGTTGTACTTCTCGAACATCTCCCGATACTCGGCCGGCACCGGGCCTTCCTCGTACTCGCCGGTCTTCGAGCCCGGCTTGAACATCTGACAGGTGCCGGTGAAGAGATTCAGGATCCCCTTGAACGCGGCACCGTCACCGACCGGGATTTCCACCGGCAGCACCTTGGGCGTCAGGTGTTCCTTCACGTCATTGAACACCCGGTCGAAGTTGGCGTGCTCCTTGTCCATCTGCGACACGAAGAGAATCCGGGGGAGGTGATGGTGGTCGCAATCCTCCCAGACCTTCTCGGTGCCGACCTCGACGCCGCTGGTTCCACTGAGCACCACGACCGCCGCATCGGCGACACTCAGGGCCGAGGCCACCTCGCCGTAGAAGTCGAGGAACCCGGGGGCATCGAGCAGGTTCAGCTTGCAGTCCATCCACTCGGCGTAGCCGAGTCCCAGGCTGATCGAGTGTTTGCGTTCGATTTCGTCAGCGGAGGTGTCGGTGAGGGTGGTGCCGTCCTTGATGGTGCCGTGGCGTTTGGTGGTGCCTGCCACGAAGGCGAGGGCGTCGACGAGCGTCGTCTTGCCGGCGGAACCGTGGCCGACGAACGCCACGTTCCGGATCGCATCCGAGCCATAAATCTTCATGGGGTGCCTCCTTCGACGGTGGGGTTGGTCTGATAGTGCCTCTCGATTCCACAGATGTCAAACGGCTGCCGGTGAAGCCGGGATGAAGCCGGCCTCAGGGTTATCTTGAGCTTCCCCTACCTGCCGCGAGCCCCGGGACCATGAATCCCGATTTCCTCATCGACGCCTACGAAACCGAGCGGCTCAAGACGCTCGGCGTGTGGGCACAGTGCTCCGACGCCGATTTCGACTGGCGCCCGGAGCCCCGAGCGCGCACCCCGCACGAGCACATGGTCCATCAGTGCCTCTCCGAGGGCACGTGGATGACGAAGATGCTGGACCTCCCGGTCGACTGGCCTCCGCTCCCGGCGGTTGAAACGATCTCGGCCTTCGTGGCGCACTATGGCGACGCGTCGGCGCTGCGGCTGGAACGATTGAGGCAGGTGACGCCCGAATGGTGGGATGAGGCGACGAACTTCTTCGATGTTCGCCGGTCGCGGGCGTGGGTAATGGTCCGGCGGCTCGTGCATACCGCCCATCACCGCGGTCAACTGACCGCCTTCTTGCGGTGGCGGGGCGCGCCGCTCTATTCAACGTATGGACCGACCGCCGACACCGGCGGCCTCGCGGCCAACGGAGCCGTCGTGGTCTACCCCGGTGCCCCCGGCAGTTCAGCGTGGCCCCCGCTCTCGGGGCCCGGCCCGCAGCCGGCCACGGAACGTCCCGATACCGGACGGCGGCCGTGACATCGCGGCGATTCGCGGTTCCGTTCAACCCGGAGTACTTCGCCCAGCGGTCAAAGACCGAGGGAACGCTCCCGCTAAGCGCCGCCTTCCGTCACATCCTGGACTCCAACCACTGGGCCGCGGCATCGGCGTCCGGCGGCGGTGCCGACCTCGATCAGACGGCGGCGCTCCGACTGGCTCTGCCCGACCTCTGCAGGCGGCTCGGCATCCGGACCATTCTCGACCTTCCCTGTGGCGACGGCGGCTGGATGGCCGCGGTGGAATGGCCCGCCGGTACCCAGTATCTCGGCGCGGATCTCCTGCCCGACCTGGTGGCACAGTGCCGAGCCCGCTACGCCAGAGAAGGGCGCCGGTACGTCACGCTCGACCTGACCGCGTCGGCGCTGCCCGAGGCCGGTCTCCTGTTCTGTCGCGACTGTTTCGTTCACCTGTCGTACGACGATATCGAACGCGCCCTGCGGCGGATCCATGCCGGCCGCTTCACATGGCTGCTGGCGACCACGTTCCCCGACGAGGCGTCCAACGTGGACATCGTGACCGGCGACTGGCGGCCACTCAACCTCGAGCGGGCGCCCTATTATTTCCCGAAGCCGGCCGAACTGATTGTCGAAGGGTGCACCGAGCAGAACGGGCTCTTTGCCGACAAGAGCCTGGGGCTGTGGCGGGTGAGCGACCTCCCCGGTTAGGCCGGGGAGGCCAAAGAGGAGTCAGGTCCCGCGGTGGCGGCGGCTCGAGCCGCGATGGTGCCAGGAGGAAATGACGTCGTCAGCGTCCGCGCCGGGTTCTTCCTCGAGGAACTTCCGGGCGAAGGCCGGATCCACGCCCTGGATCTTCATACCCACCAGATCGTCCAGATCCGCATCCTTGAGACCCGCGGCACGCATGGCCCTGACGTACCCGCCGTCCATCCCCTGAATCTTGGCGCCGATCAGGTCATCCAGATCGACGTCTTCGAGACCCGCTTCAACCATCTCTTTGATCCAGTGGGGTGAGATCCCCTGAATCCTGGCCGAGACGAGGTGGTCGACGTCGATGTCCTTGAGCCCGGTCTGGATCATCTCGCGGACGAATTCGGGACTGACGCCCTGGATCTTCAGGTTGACCAGGTCGTCGGCGTCGAGGTCTTCGAGGCCGGCGTCCTTGAGGCCGCGGATGAAGTCGGCATCGACGCCCTGGATCTTCAGGGAAACGAGATCGTCATCGTCGACGTCACCGACGTCGAGTTCGGCGAGCTCGTGCTTGAAATTCCCGTCGACACCATGGATCCGCATCGCCACCAGGTCATCGATACTGCGGCGGTGGTTCCCGTCCTGTTTCATGGAGCGTACGAAGTCACCATCGACGCCGTGGATCCGCATCGCCACCAGATCGTCGGCGTCGATGTGATCGTAGCCCAGCGATTTGAACTCGTCGATGAACTGGGGATCGACGCCGTGAATCGAGAAGGCGAGGAGGTCGTCGATCCCGCCCTTGGCATAGCCGCGGTCGGCCAGCTCGGTCATCCGCGCGGTGCTGACGCCGTGCAGCGCCAGAGCCAGGAGCTCGGTGTCTTCGGCGGAACCGAAGCCCGCCTTCCGGAGGGCGGTCTCGTACTGGGGATCGGGCACGAAGGTGAAATCGCCCCGACCGTCACCGCGATCGAAGCTGCCGTCGAACTTGACGGTGCCGGCATCGCGCCGAAGCTCGAAGTGGACCTTCTCGGCCGAATAGTCATCGGCTTTGGCAGCCAGACCGGTGAAGGCCGAAGCCGGGACGGGGAAGCCCCAGGTCGAGCGATTGAGGCGGGTGCCGGTTTTGAGAGTGAGCTGGACGCAGAGTCCGTCGCCCTTTTCCTCGCAGTCCTGATTCCGCAACTCGGCCTCCCAGCGGCCGTTGGCGTCCTGATGTTTCAGCAGTGAAACGGGACCATAGGGGCTGATCAGAAACGCCGCCGCGGCAAGCGCCAGACCGGACTTGAGCATTGTGCCTCCACCGACCGACTTGGGATTGGAACTGGGTTACTCGTCTTGGATGCCGGCGACCCCCGATTTCGTTGCTTTGAAGGTCGCTTCGGTCAGGACGGGCGGCTCGGAGGGAAGGTTTCAGTCTGCAAACAAGGCGGCGAGGACCCGGGCGGTGATGTCGGCGTCGAGCGGGTTCTCGAGCCGCTTGTCGGAGTCGGGAACGCCGGCCGGGCCACGCACACCGGCGCCCGCGGTGAGTTGGCGACGCTCTCCGGGAACTCATCCAAGGTTGGGTGTTTTCCGGTGGGCACAAGGGTCGGGATCAGGACCACGGATTCTTAGCGTTCTCGAGTTTTTCGCAGCCTAATTCAGAAGAAGCAGCAACCTGGCAGCCTAAAACCGGGGCTTCGGGGGAATAGGCAGCGTGCTGCGCGAGGTTTGCGGCCGGGCGCGAAGGCGACCTGAGAGGCTAAGCCCTTGACTGGAAATGGGTTTTGCCGATCTTCAGTGCTGCAGGTATATCGAGTTGGGTTGCGAGGGGTCCTCAGTGCAACTCAATAACAAGTTAGGGCACAACGCCAGCACCACCGGTAGGCAGACATGTCACGAGATGACTTTTCGGAGGCTGACAAGCGCATTCTCGCGCAGCGGGTCGGTCAACGATGCTCCAACCCATACTGCAGCGCCCCTACCGCTGGCCCACAGCTGGATGCCGACAAGGCGCTCAACCTCGGCGTTGCCGCCCATATCACCGCGGCGGCGGCAGGCGGCCCGCGGTTCGACCCCCGACTAGACTCGGATGACCGCTCATCGCTGACCAACGGGGTCTGGCTTTGTCAGAACTGTGCGAAGCTCGTGGACAATGACCCGGGTCGGTTCACAGTGGACCTCCTCCGCGCCTGGCGTTTGGCTGCGGAGGATCGAGCGCTTCAAGCGATCGGGAAGACTGCTGTAAATCTGGAGCCAGCCCTGCGACGCCCCGCGGACAAGTGGGTTGCCGTTGACTACCCGCCGAAGGCTGGAATCACGGCTGCCTTGGCCGGGGAAGGGTTCAACACCCAGTGGATCCGAGCAGATCAAGAGGCGGAGTATGTTGACCTCAAGGGCTGGTCAATCGTCGAGCATCTGACGGCGGAGGGCCCCGTTGTCTTGAAGGTCCACGATCCGCAGTGCCGATACGTGATCTTCGTCAAACGATCAACCGATGTTCACGGATAGCCCAACGGTTGTGCCCTAACCAATGCTTGCAGACGGACGGGCGCCCGGCGCTCCGGTTTGATGCGTACACCGGTCCATCGTGAACACCCAGATCGGTGCATCGTGAACAGCTAGATCGGCCATCGTGAACACCGGGATCGGTCTCGTGAACACCCAGATCGGGCTCGTGAACACCTAGATCGGTGCTCGTGAACAGGCAGGT
>JANMXA010000192.1:0-18098 GCA_031394255.1 Gemmatimonadota bacterium | reverse complement strand
TAGTTCGCCACGAGCGCTTTGGCGGAGGTCAGGGCATTGAAGAGCGTCGATTTCCCGACGTTGGGGAGTCCGACGATTCCGAGTCGCAGCATGGTTCGGTCCGGCCTGTGAGGGGACCGTTCGGGTCCCGAGGGTTCAGCTGCCTTCCGACTCCGGAGTGGGCGGCTTCTTGTTGTGGCGCGTCATGGCGATGTCGATCCCGTCGGTGACCCAGGTCTCGACGGCTTCGGCCACGGGGTCCAACAGGTCCTCGATCACGGCCCGCTCGTCACGCCGGAAGGGATCGAGAACGAAGTCGGCCATGTCGGGGTAGTTCTGCGGAACGGGACCGACACCAATTCGGAGCCGGGCATAGTCCGTATGGCCCAGCGCGCCTTCAATGCTCTTGAGCCCATTGTGGCCCCCGGCCGTTCCCCTGGATCGCAGCCGGAACCGGCCGAGGTCGAGCTGGACTTCGTCGACGACGATCAGCAGTTCGCGCTGGACATCGAAGGCCCGGTCGGTTCGAAGCGGGCCGAGAATGCTCCCGCTCCGGTTCATGAATGTCTGGGGTTTGACGAGCTGGACCTCGCGGCGGTGAAACATCCCGCGGGCGACCCGGGCCGGACCGTCGCGGTGAAAGGAGCCGAAGCCCCAGCGCACCGCGAGATGGTCCACAAGCATGAACCCGGCGTTGTGACGTGTATCCGCGTACTCCGGGCCGGGGTTCCCCAGCCCAACAACGGTCCGCAGAGGTCAGTCCTTCTTCTCGCCCTCGGCTTCGTCGGAAGGCTTGGGCTTGCGAATGAGTTCCGGTTCGGCTCCGGTCGCCGCCTCGACGGGCGTGGCCGCGGCCTCCACGACCTTGGCGGCGACGATCGTGCAGAGCGTCACGCCACTGTCGGTCAGGAACGAGCCCTTTTCGAGCTTGAGGTCGGAGACGTGGAGTGACTGGCCGAGGCCCAGGTTGTTGATGTCGACCTCGATCTGCTCCGGGATGTCGCCGGGCAGGCAACGGATCTGGAGCTCGTGGAGGACGACCTCGAGGACGCCGCCGCTGTTCCGGACACCCTCGGCGGTCCCGACGAACTTGATCGGGATTTCGACGGCGATCTCCTCGTCGGCATGGACCTCGTAGAGGTCGACGTGGACGATTTCGATGGGGCGGATCGGGTTCCGCTGGATTTCGCGGATCAAGGCCTTGATCGGCGTCCGGTCCGCGACGGTGACGTCAAGGACGGTGGTGCCGGCGCGGACCTTGGTCAGCAGCCGTTCGAACGCCACCGCGTCGAGTTCGAGTGATTCGGGGTTCCGGCCACGGCCATATACGACGGCCGGGACTTTGCCCTGACGACGGAGGGAACGCGCGGCACCTTTGCCGACGGCGTTTCGGGTGTTCGCGCTGAGCGCTGCTGCCTTAGCCATGTGTCCAGTCCTTCCAGGTCAATCGAACAGCGAACTCACGGATTGGTCGCTGTGGGTGTAGCCGATCGCTTTCGCGAGCAATCCCGCGATCGAGAGGATCTTGAGCTTGTCAAATCGTTTTTGGTCGGGAATCGCGATCGAATTGGTGACGGCGACTTCCTTGACCGGAGAATTCATGAGTCGTTCCACCGCCGGCCCGCTGAGCAGTGCGTGGGTGGCGCAGACGTAGATGTCCCGGGCCCCGAGACGTTTCAAGGCCACGATGGCCTCGGTCATGGTGCCGCCGGTGTCGATCATGTCGTCCGGGATCAGGCAGTCCTTCCCGTCCACGTCACCGACCACGTTGACCACTTCGGCGACGTTGGCCGCGGTCCGGCGCTTGTCGATGATGGCAAACGTGGCGTTCAGGCGCTTGGCGAATCCCCGGGCCATCTTGGCACCCCCGGCGTCCGAGGCTACCACCACCAGGTCTTTGAGGTCCTTCTGGCGATAGTGGTTCGTGAAAACCGGGGCTGCGTAGAGGTGGTCGACGGGGAGGTCGAAGAATCCCTGCATCTGGTGCTGGTGAAAATCGATCGCGAGCACCCGGTCCGCCCCGGCCACTGACACCATGTTGGCCATGAGCTTGGCGCTGATGGCGACCCGGGGCTGATCCTTGCGGTCCTGGCGAGCGTAGCCGAAGTAGGGAATCACGGCCGTGATGCGCGCCGCACTGGCTCGGCGGGCGGCATCCATCAGGAGCAGCAACTCGAGGAGATTGTCGCCGGGGGGATTGGTCGGCTGAATGATGTACACGTCGCGGCCACGAACATTCTCGTCGATCTTGACGAAGATCTCGCCGTCGGCGAACCGTCGAATCGTGGCTTTGCACAGCGTCTGCTCCAGTTCACCCGCGACCTCTTCAGCGAGGGCACGGTTGCCGGTTCCCGAGATCAGCATCATCGGGCTCAGGACAAGAGACTGGTTCGGCAGAGGCATAGCCCCTAACTATAGCCTGCGAATGGGGTTGGGGCAATATCCTTGAGTTGGCCCCGGTGGATTCGAACCACCATTCGCAGATCCAAAGTCTGCTGTCCTGCCGTTGGACGAGGGGCCACCGACCGCCGCCGTAATCTCAACCGGTAAAAGCGGTTAGTCAAAGGCCGGATTGTCGGGCAAGGGCGGCGGCGCTAGAATCGCCCCATGCGACGAATCAATCGATGGCTCGGGCAGGTGGGGGGGATCGCCTTCGCGGCGGTCGTGCTGGCTCTGGTCCCGCGAGGGCTGGCCGCCCAACGCGCCCTGGTGCTGCAAACCGATTTCGGGCTGGCCGAAGGGGCGATCGCCGAGATGAAGGGGGTGGCGTTTTCGGTGGATCCGGGGATCAGGGTGTTCGACCTCACCCACTTGATTCCGCCGTATGACATCTGGGAGGCGGCGATCCGGCTCCATCAGACTGCGGGGTACTGGCCGGCGGGTACCGTATTCGTATCGATCGTCGACCCCGGAGTCGGGACGGAACGAAAGGCGGTCGTGGTGAAGACCCGGACCGGGCAGTTCTTCGTCGGGCCAGACAACGGCACGTTTACGTTTGTGGCCCGGGCGTTCGGGGTGGAGGCGGTTCGGGAGATCGACGAGCAGGTGAATCGCCTGCCAGGATCGGACCGGTCTCACACGTTTCATGGGCGGGACATCTTTGCCTACACCGGGGCGCGGCTGGCAGCGGGAGTGATTGATTTTTCAGGGGTCGGGCCGGATCGCGGGACGGCGGTCGTCTCGCTGCCGCATACCGAGGCTGCGTGGGACGGCCGGTCCTTGACGGGGACGGTCATGACCCTGGACCAGCCATTCGGGAATGTCTGGTCCAACATCTCATCCGAGCTGATCGACCGGGCGGGCATCAAGGCAGGCGATTCGCTCGACATCACCATCCGTCAAGGCGCCGTGGTCCGTTATCGGGGTCGGGCGCCGTGGGCCAAGAGCTTCGGCGACGTGGCCCGGGATCGTCCGCTCGGCTACCTCAACAGCCTGCTGAATCTTGCCGTGGCCCTCAATCAGGCGAACTTCGCCCGGCGGTTTCACGTCGGGCGGGGGCCGGAATGGCGGATCGACGTCACGCCGGCAGCCCGGCGACGTTAGGCGTCAGGCGGTTTCAGTCGGGATCGTGACGCCGAGTTTCCGGCTCAGCATCAGCCGGGCGTCGTCACGTTCCCGGACACTCCGGTAGACCGCGAACACGGTTGAGCCCGACCCGGTCATCCGGCAGAGGAGCGGATGAGTCCGGGCGAGGGCTTCGAACGCTTCCCGGACGCCCGGCTCCCGGGCAAATACCGGCGACTCGAAATCATTGCCTGCCATCCGGGCCACGTCGCTCCAGCGATTGACACTGGCCGCGTCCAGCAGCAAGGCCCCCCGGGGCGTCGCTCCGGCGCGCGCTTCGTCCACCCAGCGATAGGCGTCGGCCGTTCGGATCGCCACTGGCGGGACGAGCAGCAACACGGGCGCCCTGGGCAACGGCGGCAGCCGGAAGAGGCGTTCGCCGTGGCCCCAGCCGAGCGCGAGCGGGGCGCGGGAAAGCAGGAAGGCGACATCGGCGCCAAGCCGGACGGCGAAGTTGGCCAACTCGAACCGCGGAACGGCGTTGCCGGCGAGCTGATTGACGAGGTCGAGGGCCAGGGCCGCGTCCGCCGATCCGCCGCCGAGTCCCGCGGCCATCGGAATGCGCTTGGTGAGCGAGAGGTGGACGCCGAAACGCCGGCCGGTTGCATCGATCACCATTCGGGCGGCCCGGTAGGCCAGGTTCTCGTCGACTGGGCCGGTGTCGGCGCCGGTCACTTCAAGAGACACCCCCGCTGCCGAGTCGGTTCGCTGAACAGTCAGATCGTCGGCGAGGGTGATGCCGCAGAACAGGGTTTCGATTCCGTGATAGCCTGTGGCTTCGCGAGAAAGCACTCTCAGGAAGAGATTGACCTTGGCGGGCGCCTGGCCGGCGAGGCGGTCGCCCGGGTCAGCCGTCACGAGCGGCCTCTCGGGCCGACTGCAGGCTCATCCCGGTCCGGAAGAGGGACCACCCGCCGAGGATCGCCAAGGGGATGAAGGTCGAGATGTGGTAGGTGAGGGCGAACGCGACGGCCTTTGAACTTTCGACGCCGAAGAGCGCCAGAACGGCCTTGATCGCTCCTTCGAAGACACCGACGTAGCCGGGGCTCGACGGAGCGGCGATCCCGACGGCGAGCACGCTCTGCTGGAGCAGGGCCCCGCCGAGTCCCACCGGGATGCCGAAGGCCAGGTAGCCGAGGTAGAACGACACTCCGTTGATGGCCCACATCAGAATCGACCAGAACAGAACCATCAGGATCCGTACCGGCGATGCCAGGCTGCTCAGACCGGCACGAATTCCCGCGAACAGGTTCTCGGCCCGTTCGGCAAGGGCGCGGTTGGGGATCACGGCCCGGATCAACCGGTGGGCGAGGCCCGGCCACGCGAGCAGCACCGCGCAGCCGAGCATGACCACGCCCATGAAGAAGGACAGTCGGGTGGCCAGGGCGGTGACACGAATTCCGGCGACTTCTGCCGAAACTGGAAGCCCGGCGGTCAGGAGGCCGACAAACAGCAACAGAATGATGGCGATGCCGTCGAAGAGTCGTTCGACTACCAGGGACGACAACGCGGCCGACAGCTTGACGGGGGCCAGTCGGTTGATGCAGAGGCCGCGAATCAGTTCGCCGGCCCGAAAGGGCAGCACGTTGTTGGCCAGGAATCCGATCGTGATCGAGTGCCAGAGCGGGCCGACCGCGATTTGTCCACCGCGATCGGGTTCAAGGATCAATCGCCAGCGGACGACGCGGAGCGCAAACATCACAGTGGATGCCAACGCGGAGGCCACGATGAGGCCGAGGCTGGCGCTCCGGGCCTGCTGCCAGAGGTCGGTCAGCGAGACGTCCTTCAAGACCCAGGCCAACAGCGCGACCGACACGAGCACGCCCACCGCGGCGAGGATCCGGTTTTTCACAAGGTCACTCTGTCAGCGCGAGCGGAACGAGATCGATCAATTCGCTGACCAGGGGTTCGATGTCGAGATAGGCGTTCGAAAGTTTGAGGGCCCGGGACAGCTCGAGCCGCACGGCGTCGGCGCGCTCGAGGGCGCGACGCCCTCGGTAGAGGAGATCGCCGATCGGCACGACGTCGGTATAGGCGGGCGCGCCGACCGGCGGGTGGAGCAGTTGGTGGTACGTCGAAAAACTGCGTTCGAACACCGTCGACGCCGGCGGGGCGGGTGCGTCCGGCGCCAGGGACGCAATCGGTACCGGTTCGGGTTCGACGGTGGTGATCGGGTCGGGGGCCAGAGATTCGATCGGGACCACGTCCGATTCGTCGTCCACCGGGGTCGGCGCCGCGGTCTGGAGACGAGCGATGGCGTGGACAATCGGGGCGAGTTCGTCGGCCAGGAAGATGGCGTTTCTGGCCTCGGCCGCCCGGCCAACGAGGTCGGCCGCATCGCGGAGGGCGGCGGCGAAGTCTCGAGGCGCCTTGAGCGCCCGCCCGCTACCGATCGCGTCGGCAACGGCCGACAACAGGCCCGCGAGGTGAGGGCGTTCGTCGCGGGCCCGCTGGCCGAGCGGTCGGAGCTGAACGACGAGGCCATACAGGTTCAACGTCCGTCCGGCCGAACTCGCCGGGAGCGTCAGTTGATCCGCCGCCTGACGGAGGCGGTCCGCGAGGCTCACGAGCTCGAGGGTTGGATCGGGGGGCGCGGTGTCGGTGAAGTGGGCATCGCCCCGGACCACGATCGGGGCGAGGTCACCGGTTCGAAACAGGGACTCGATCGCGACGACGTCGAATTCGCTGCCGAACGATTCCAGCAGGCTGACGGCGCCGATGGCAATCTCGGGAGTATCCGCATTGGCCTCGCCCCGGTCGGCAATCTCGCGGGCGAGCCGAGACACGGCCGCCGCGGCCCGGCGGAGCGCGAGCGGGCCCCCCGGCGGGGCGGAGGCGTCCTGAACTTGTCGGATCGTCAGTTCGATGGCGTCAAGGAACTCGGGGAGCGGGGAAAGCCGCGGCAGCGACGCGAGGCCCCGGAGCGGCTGAAGCTTGGCCAGCACGAGATCGGCGGCCTGGCCGGGTTGCCCGAGTTCGAGTGACTGCGCCGCGTGCTCAAGGGTGCCGGCGATCACCGCGCCTTCACGGCCAATGAATTCACGAACGCTGGGCTTGAGGTGATCGTCCTCGGTGGGGGCAGGCTCCCTGATGGGAGCCGGGGCCCCGCCGACGGAGGTCGCCACATGTCGGGCCAGGTCTCGAGCGGCCAAGTCGTCGGCGTCAGTCCACTCGGCGGCGCGGGCGGTCAGGCGCCTGAGTTCGCGAATGGCGGCCGCAACCAGCGCCCCTCGTTCCACGGTCCAGCCCGCGGGCTGGTCTCGATGGGCCTTGGCCGTGTGTTCGAGGGCCCCGGCAGCCTGGGCGAACGACTCGAGGCCGGCCATCAGCGCCGCGCCGCGCAGGGCCCGGGTCAGCCGAACCAGGTCGTCGCCCTCCGGGGGCGACGCGCGATCGGCGATCACCGCGAGGCGATCGAGGTAATCGGTCGCCTCGAGGACGAAGAACTGAAGTCGGCCGGCTGGCAGTGCCATGACTGAAGTCTAGGCCGTTTCCGTCGGTCTGGTCAACGCGGCCGACGGGCCGACTGGACGATTCTTTGCATTTCGGTTACGGCACCATAGAGGCCGCTCATGATGGAACGGCTGACGACGCTGTGGCCGATATTCAGCTCCTCGACCGGCTCGATGGCCGCGACCGGGGCGACGTTGTCGTAGGTCAAGCCGTGGCCGGCATGGACGGCGAGCCCGATGGACGCCGCGTGCTCAGAGGCGCGGACCAGCTGGGCGAGGGCCTCGCCGTTCTGGCGCCAGGTGTGGGCGTAGCGGCCGGTGTGCAGTTCGATCGCGGGGACCCCGAGACCGCGAGCCCGGTCGATCGTGGCCAGGTCGGGGTCGATGAACAGGCTGACCCGGCTCCCGGCCGCGGCGAGGGCGGCGATGACCTCCTTGAGCCGACCCGAATCCCCGGACAAGTCGAGCCCGCCCTCGGTGGTGACCTCCTGCCTGCGCTCCGGGACCAGGGTGGCCTGGTACGGCGCCAGGCGGAGGACCAGAGCGACGACGTCGGGGGCCAGGGCCAACTCACAGTTCAGGACCGTCTTGACCACCGGGGCCAGGCGCGCCAGATCGTGGTCCTGAATGTGCCGGCGGTCTTCCCGGAGATGCACAGTGATGCCATGGGCCCCGGCGGTCTCGGCGATGCGGGCGGCTTCGACCGGATCGGGTTCGTCGGTCTTGCGGGCTTCGCGGACCGTGGCAACATGATCGATGTTGATGTAGAGGCGCAGTGGACGCATTGCTCAGGAACTCCGGGTCGGTTTACTTTCGCGCGCGATCTTCTTCAGGGAGCAGCAATTGCCCAACATGGCTTGGCACGGCGCATTGAATTTCCGGCGAAAAGTGCTCGGCACCCTGGCGGCGATCGCGGTGGTGGCGGGCTGTACCACCAAGGTCCAGCAGGTCGCGGTGGCGCCGCCCGCGGCATCGTCCGCGGCGCCGGCCGCCGTGGCCGCCGCGTTCATGCAGGCCGTTGCCGATAGCAACCTGCCCCAAATGGGCGAGTTGTGGGGCACGGAGAAGGGGCCGGCCTCCACGACCAATACGCCGCCCAACTGGGTCCAGCGGGTCGGGGTGATCCAGGCGTATCTTCGCGGCGGCAAGTCGCGGGTCATGGGCGAGAATATCGCCACCGCCAAGGACGGCCGCCGGGAGATTATGGTCGAGTTGACGCGGGGAAGCTGCGTCAAGACGGTGCCGTTCACCATGGTTCGTACCAAGCAGGGAGCCTGGGTCGTCAATGCCATTGATCTCAATGCGGCCGGGGTTCCGGGCAAGTCCTGCCAGTCCAATCCGTCGGGAACCTCGAACTGAGCGGTAGCGTTCCATTGTTGCGCTACTCGGTCAACTCGATGAGGATGCCGTTGGTGGATTTGGGGTGCACGAAGGCGATCCGCTTGCCGCCGAAACCAAGGCGGGGAACCGCGTCGACCAGCTGGTAGCCGTCCTGGCGACAGCGTTCGAGCGCCAGGTCGAGGTTGTCGACGCGGTAGCAGACGTGGTGGATGCCGGGGCCTCGTTTGGCGATGAATCTGGCAATCGGGCCATCGGGCGTTGCCGGCTCGAGGAGTTCGACCTCGGACTCGCCGAAGGGCAGCGACACGATGGTTGCTCCGTCCCTGGTTTCGGGGCCATGGTGCGGGGTCAGGCCGAGGACGTCGCGATAGAATGACAGGCTGGCCTCAACATCGTCGACGGCCACACCGATATGGGCAATGCGGGCTTGGGGCAGCACCTTGGGCCTCCGGAACGAATACAGGCAATGGTTCGTGGGTTTGAAACTAACAGGATCGGAAAGAGGGTTGGACGATGAGTGAGATGATCAATCATGTGACGGACGATTCGTTCGCGGCGGCGGTGGAGCAGGCGAAGGGTCTGGTGCTGGTCGACTTCTGGGCGGAGTGGTGTGGGCCGTGCCGGGCGATCGCACCGATCCTCGAGGATCTGGCCAAGACCAACGGGGGCAAGGTTCAGATCGCCAAGCTCGATGTTGACGCCAATCAGCGGACGTCGATGAAGTTCAACGTCCGGTCGATTCCGACCCTGCTGTTCTTCAAGGACGGCAAACTGGTGGACTCGGTCGTCGGGCTGACGCAGAAGACCGCCCTCCAGGAGCGGATCGACAAGCACGCGGCGTAAGCCTCAGCGCGGACTGGAACGGGCCGGACCTTTGCCGCGGCAAAGGTCCGGCCTTTCTTTCTGACATGGCCGGAACCCTGTACGTCGTGGCGACGCCGATCGGGCACCTCGGGGACCTGTCCCCGCGGGCCGCAGAGGTTTTGCGGCAGGTTGCCGTGGTCGCGGCCGAAGACACTCGGGAAACCCGGAAGCTGGTATCCCACGTCGGGTCAGAGGCGCGCCTGGTGAGTTGGCATGCCCATTCGACCGAGGCCCAGACGGAGCGGTTCCTGGCAGTGCTGGCCGAGGGGAAGGACGTTGCCTTGGTCACCGATGCCGGGACGCCCGGGGTGAGTGACCCGGGGCCGCTGATGGTCTCGGCCGCGCGGGCCGCCGGGTACCTGATTGTCCCGGTGCCGGGGCCGTCCGCGGTGGCAACTGCCCTGATGGCCTCCGGCCTCTCGGGAGATCGGTACCTGTTTCTGGGCTTCGCCCCTCGCAAAGGCGGGGACCGGACCGAGTGGCTGGAGCGGATCCGGGACGCGGACTGCACCGTGGTCTGCTTCGAGGCGCCGGGCCGGGTGGTCGCGCTGCTCGGCGCCCTGGCGGCGACCATCGGGGCCGACCGCCGGGCGATGGTCGGACGGGAAATGACCAAGCGGTTCGAGGAGTACCGGGCCGGGACGATCGACGAGTTGCTGGGGTGGGCAGCCCAGCACGATATGCGCGGTGAGGTGACACTGGTGATCGAGGCCGGGACCGGCGAACGGGTTGCCCCGGAGAAGACCCAGGTTGCCGCCCTGGTCCGGGCTCTGGGTGAGGCCGGGATGGAACGCAGCCGGGTGGCCAAGGTAGTGACCGAGGTCTTCGGCGTACCGCGTAACGAGAGCTACAAGCTGGCGATGGAGGAATAGTGCGCGGTGCGTTCTTGGTGGCAGCTCTGGCGGGTCTGGCCCGGGCGGCGGCGGCTCAGGAGACCATGACGGTTGGCCGCCTGCACTACGACGGGGGCGGTGACTGGTATGCCAACCCGTCCAGCCTTCCCAATCTGCTCAAGGCGATCGGCGAACGGACGTCGGTGCGGGTGGCACCTCGGGAACGGGTGGTCCGGCTTGGCGAGGACGATCTGTGGACCGTGCCGTACATCTACATGACCGGCCATGGCAACGTGAAGTGGAGTGAAGCCGATCTGGTGACGCTGCGGTCCTATCTCGGCCAGGGCGGATTCCTGCATATCGACGACAACTACGGCATGGATGAGTCGATCCGGAAGGAGATCGCCCGGTTGTTTCCCGACCGGCTGCTGGTCGAAGTTCCGTGGACCCACCCGATCTACCGCCTGGTCTACGAGTTCCCCAAGGGCATCCCGAAAATCCACGAGCACGACGGCAAACCGGCGCAGGGCTTCGGCATTTTCCAGGACGGCCGCCTGGTGCTCTACTACAGCTATCAGAGCGATCTGGGTGACGGGTGGGAAGATCCCGACGTTCATCATGATCCTCCGGAAAAACACGAGGCCGCGCTCCGGATGGGGGTCAACCTGTTTCTGTACGCCGTGGGGAGCCGTTAGGCATGACACCGAGCCGGACGCCGGACGCGCTGGCCCGCCTGGGGCTGCCTCTGCGGCGGATGGGGGCGGTGGCGGGCGGGCTCGCGGCCGTGGCGGCCGGGGGCCTGGCGCTGGCGGTGCCGGCGTGGCTGGTCCGGGTCGGGGTGGTTCGGTCGCCGCTGTGGGTGATCGGGGCCTGGGTACTGGCGATCGTGGCCGTGATCGGGGCCGCGCTGGTGGCCCGGCAGCGGCAGCGCGGGCTTGCCCCGAACCGGTTGGCGTCGGCGGTTGAGGCCGCACCAGGTTGGCGGCAGGGCGCGGTCACCAGCTTGCTCGAACCGGTTTCGGCCGGGACCA
This sequence comes from Gemmatimonadota bacterium, assembly GCA_031394255.1. Taxonomy (GTDB): domain Bacteria; phylum Gemmatimonadota; class Gemmatimonadetes; order Gemmatimonadales; family GWC2-71-9; genus SHZU01. The sequence goes on along the minus strand of JANMXA010000192.1, from coordinate 7,034 downwards.
GCGCGGATTTGCTGGCCGCGGCGGACCTGGCGTGCGCCACGAGGCTCTTGGATCACGGCCTCGAGGGGCTGGCCGGCGTCCGGGCGACTACCGAACGGCGGCGGGCGTTGGGCGCAGGCTCGGCGCTGATCGCGGTGATCCTGCTGGCGCTGGTTCGCCCGTTCAACGGGCCGGTCGCCCAGTTGTGGTCGCCGGCGGAGGCCTGGGCCCTGTTCCGGGCACCGGTGGATCTGCGGGCCGATCGGGCGACGGTTGACCGGGGGGATTCGGTTCGGTTCGCGGCGCGGGCCGCCGGCCGGGTCGAGGCGCGGCTCTGGCTCCGGGGCAAGGGCGAGGCGTGGCGCCAGGAGACCGTCGTCCTCGATTCGAGCGGGCGGGCGACCCGGAGTTCGGGGCCGCTCGACGGCGACGTGTACGCGTTTCTGGAGAGCGGCGGCCGCACCTCCGATACCGTGGCGGTTCACGTCCGGATGCCGGTCTTTCTCGGGCGGCTCACACTCACCGCGGTGTATCCCTCGTATCTCAGGATGGAAGACGAGGTCCTGCCCACCGGCGGCGATACGCTGCTGGTGCCGGCCGGGACCCGGCTCAAGGCCACGGGCGAGGCCACGGCGGATCTGGCCGCGGCGTCGTGGCGGGGGGAGGGGACCTCAAGCACCTTGGCGGTCGACGGCCGGGAATTCTCAGGCGCGTTTGTGCCGAAGAAGTCGGGCAGCATCGAACTCGTCCTGGCGACCCGAGACGGGGCGCCCGTCGGCGGGGACCCGGTCCGGCTCCCGATCACGGTGGTGCCGGATCTGCCGCCCGTGGTTGACGTGCCGGTACCGGGTCAGGATACGATGCCGGTCCTCGGCCGGGATCTGGCGCTGGTGATCGACGTCCGCGATGACCACGGGATCGCGGCGGTGGGACTGTCTGCGGTGCTGAGCCGCGGCAGCCGCCAGGTGGTGACGACGGCGCTTCCGGTCCCGGCCGGTTCCAACGATCGGGCGTTCCTGTCGACCCGCCTCGATCTCAGTCGCTTCGGGCTCCTGGCGGGCGATACCGTCCAGTACTGGGCCACGGCCCGAGACAACGCGCCTAACGGCAACGTCGGCCGGTCGCGGACCTTCGTCCTGATCGTCCCCACCGCGGCCGAGGCCCGGACCGAACAGCGGTCGGCCACGAAGCAGACGGCCAAGCGGATCGATTCGCTGGTGGCCGAGAGCAAGAAACTCCAGCGCCAGACCGAAGACCTGAGCCGCGAGCAGACCCGGGCCCAGCAAGGCGACAAGGGCGATCCGTCGATGGCCTTTGAAGAGGAGAAGCGGGCCGAGCAGGTGGCCAAGGATCAGCAGGAGCTGATGGACCGGGCCAATCAGCTGAACGACCAGCTTGAGCAGCTCGAGAAGAACAGCGAGAAGGCCGGGATCGGCGATTCGGCGTTCCGGCAGCGGATGGACGAGATCCGGCAACAGCTCGACAAGGCGCTGTCGCCGGAGATGCGCAAGCAACTCGAGGAACTGCGTCAGGCCCTCAAGAATCTCGACCCGCAGGCGGCCAAGGAGTCGCTCAAGAAGCTGGCCGAGATGCAAGAAAAGCTGAAGGAGGCGCTGGAGCGGACCCGGGATCTGTTCAAGCGGGCGGCGCTCGAGGGCGAACTGTCGAGCCTTCAGCAGGAGGCGAAGGATGTCGCCAAGAAGCAGGAGGAGCTGACGGACCAGGTCGGGAAGTCCGACAGCAACGCGGTGGCGAAGGAGGAGCAGCAACTCGGGGAACGGGCCGACTCCGTGGCGAAGGGGCTCGAGCAGGCCTCGAAGCAGGTGGGCCAGGAGGAGCGGAAGCAGGCACTGCAACAGAGCGCGCAGGAGGCGAAGCAGGCCGCCCAGAACATGCGGGAGGCGTCGAAAGCCTCCAAGAGCGGGAAGCAGCGCGAGGCCAAGAAACAAGGTGAGGCGGCCGCGCAGAAGATGAAGCAGGTCGAGAAGGAAGTGAAGGAGCAGAAAGAGGACCAGCAGCAACAGTGGAGGCAGGAGGTGATGGACGCGCTGGACCGGGCGTTGGCCGAGACGGCTCGATTGTCTCAGCGGCAGCTGGGGCTCAGCACTTCGATCGGACGGGGCACCACCCTGGCCCAGTCGCGGCAGGACCAGGCCGTGATCGAGGAGGGCGTGCAGAAACTGGTGGAACAGGTCCTGGCTGTCAGCGGGAAGAATGCGCTGGTGTCGCCTCAGATCGGCGCATCCCTCGTCGCGGCCCGGCTCCAGATGGCCCGGGCGCGGGACGCGATTTCGTCGGCGTCGGCCAACCTCCGGGAAGCAACGGAACAGGCTGGAGAAGCGGTGGACGCGCTCAACGTTGCGGCCTTCCAGATGCTGCGTGCCCGGGACGACGTGTCCGGGTCGTCGTCCGGGTCCGGGGTGGCCGAAGCGATGAAGAAGATGCAGCAGATGGCGGGGCAACAGGGGAGCCTAAGCCAGGAAGGCAACAATCTCTTGTCGATGCTCGCCGGGCAGCAGCAGATGCAGGGCCAGATGCAGGCCCTGGCCCAGAAGCAACGTCAACTTGCCGAACAGCTCGAACGGATGCGGGCGCAAAATCAGGTTCCCGGCGCCCGGGATCTGGCCGAAGAGGCGCGGGAACTGGCGCGCAAGCTCGAGGCCGGCCGGCTGGATCGTGAGACCGTTGAACGGCAGGAGCGGTTGTTCAAGCGGATGCTGGACGCCGGCCGGACCCTGCAGGGCGAAGAGAAGGACGACAAGAAGGAACGTGAGAGCGTGACGGCGAAGGGGGACAGTCTGAGCGTCCCGGCTTCGCTCCGACGGCTGATCGACCGGTCGGGCCAGATCCGGTTCCCGACCTGGGAAGAGCTGCAGCGTCTCAGCCCAGAGGAACGCCGGATCGTGACGGACTATTTCCGCCGGCTGACGGCGAAGGATGGCCGGTGAGGGGGCTCCTCGCGGCGGCGTGGCTCACGCTGCTCCTTCCGGTTGGGTTGGCCTCGCAGGACAGGCCAGGACCCGACCCGGCCACCCGGGCCTTCGATCTCGAACGGCGAGGCCAGTACGCGGCGGCCGCAGATGTCTATCGGGGCATTCTGACCGCACGCCCCGGTGACCTCGGCGCCCTGCTGGGGCTGGAACGCTCGCTTGCCCCCCAGAACAAGCTGGGCGACATGCAGGCCGAGTTGCGGCGGGCGATGGCCGTGGGCCAGCCCTCGGCGGCGTTCTACGGGCTGGCGGTGCGGGTGGCGGTGGCGGCGGGCGCGGCGGACACGGCGCGCTCGCTGGTGTTGCGCTGGATTGCGCTCGAGCCGAATTCGGAATCGCCCTACCAGGAGTGGGGGGCGGCCGCGTTAGGCGCCCGTGACCGGGCCCAGGCCAGGGCCGCGTATCAGCTTGGCCGTCAGCGGCTGGGAGACAGCGTGCTGGCCGGCGAACTCGCCCAGCTGGCGACGATCGAAGGGGACTACGAAAGTGCGGTCCGCGAGTGGCTGGCGGCGATTGTCCGGACCCCCGGGTACCGGTCGGCCGCGGTGTCGATGCTCGGCCAGGCGCCGGTCGCCGGGCGTCCGGCGGTGCTGCGGCACCTCGAGGCGGCCCGGAGCGCGGCGGCCGAACGGGTGGCCGCGACCCTCACGATTCGCTGGGGCGATCCGGTCGGCGGCGTCCGGCGACTGGAACGAGCTGCGCCACTGATCGGAGACGGCATGGTCGAGGCTCTGCAGGACGGGCTCGACGAAGTGCGGGGCGGGTCGGGGCGGGAGGCCGGCATGGCGCGGGCGATCGGCCTCGAACTCCTGGGCGCGCGGAGCCCGGCCCAAAGTACCCGATTCTGGCTCGAGTCGGCTCAGGCGTACGCCGACGCGGGTGACCAAGGCTCGGCCCGGCGGATGCTCGGGAAGCTCGCCGCCGACCCGAAGGCGTCGCCCACCATGGCGGCGTCGGCGACTTCGACCCTGGTGTCAGTCCTGATTGCCGAGGGCAAAATGGACGAGGCGTCCAAACAGTTCGGGCAGCTCAAGGGTGTGCTGGCCGAGGAAGAGCGCGAGGGGCTGTTGATCAGACTGGCCGAGGGCTGGGTACGGGCCGGGAAGCTCGATCGGGCCGACCAGTTGATGGCCAAGGACAGCACGGTCGACGGCCTCGCGGTGCGGGGCCGGATTCGCCTGTATCTCGGCGATCTGGGCGAGGCCGCGACACTGCTGCGGGCCGCCGGTCCGTTCGCGGGGGCGCGGGACGCGGCGGTATCCCGGACCACGGCGCTGGCGCTGTTGCAGGTGGTCGACGAGGACAGCCTGCCGGCGTTAGGCTCGGCCCTGCTCAAGCTCGAGCGCCATGACAGCGTGACGGCAGGGCAGGACCTGGCCCGGGTCGGTGCCGCGCTCGCGCCGGACCGCGGGGGGGCGGAAGTGCTGTTGCTGGCGGGACGAGTCCAGGCCGGCGCCGGCAACCGGCCCGAAGCCGAGCGACTGTTCCGGCTGGTCAGCGACCTCAAGGTGCCCGCCAGCGCGGCTCAGGCGACGGTCGAACTGGCCCGGATTTTCGTTGCCACGGAACGGAAGCCACAGGCGGTCGAGATGCTGGAGCAGTTGCTGGTGAGTTATCCGACGAGCGCGGTGGCGCCCCAGGCGCGGCGGCTGATCGACCAGGCGAAGGGAGCGATTCCGCCCTCATGAAGCGACGACGGTTTGTCGAACTCGGTGCGGGGTCGGTCGCGGCGGCGTTGTGGCCCCGGGGCGCGGTCGCGCGCCGGGCTGCCGACTATCTGCTGGTGCCGATGGACGAGAGCCAAGCCGATCACCTCAAGGCGTACGGCCTTACCTACCGACTCCTGAACCGCACGGGTAAGGCCGAGTGGTTTCTCAACTATCGGGGCGGATCGTTCCTGCTGCCGGGCGACGGCGCGACGACCCGCGATGCGGCCCTTTCGGGCGTGACCGTGGAGCCGGTTGACGAGAGTACGGTCTTCCAGATCCGGGCCGAGATCAAAGAATCGAACATGGATGCGGTCCCGCTCGAGAAGCCGCCGAAGGTGGCGGTGTACGCCCCGCCGAACGCCGCGCCCTGGGACGATGCGGTGACGATGGTGCTGCAGTATGCCGGCATCGAGTTCGACAAGATCTGGGACGAAGAGGTCGTCAGCGGCAAGCTCAAGACCTACGACTGGCTCCATCTCCATCACGAGGACTTCACCGGCCAGTACTCCAAATTCTTCCTCAACTACAACGGCGCCCCTTGGCTCCAGGACATGGTCGACCGGAACGAGCGGATGGCCCGGAAGCTCGGGTTTCGCGACGTTCCGGCGGACAAGCGGGCGGTGGCGTACGGGATCTTTCAGTTCGTGGAGAACGGCGGGTTCCTGTTTGCGATGTGCACGGCGACGGAGACGCTCGATCTGGCGTTGGCCAGTGACGGGGTGGATATCGCCGCCAGTTTTGCTGACGGGACGCCGATGGACGGGAACGCCACGGCCAAGATGAACTGGGACCGGGCCCTGGCCTTTCAGGGGGCGCGCCTCGAGCAGAGTCCCTCGCTGGCGCTGTTCTCCGACATCGACGGCCATCAGGTCAACTCGCCGGACCGACGGCAGCCGCTGGGCACGTTCACGCTGTTCAATTTCAGCGCCAAGATCGACCCCGTGCCCTCCATGCTGGTGCAGAACCATCGGCAGGTCATTCCGGATTTCTACGGCCTTACGACGTCGTTCATGAAGAACCGCCTCAAGCCCGGCGTGACCGTGCTCGCGGACGAACCCGGGGCCTCGTGGGCGAAGTACATCAGGGGCGACCGGGGGAAGGGCACCTGGTGCTTCTTCGGCGGCCACGATCCCGAGGACGCCCAGCACCAGATTGGCGACGCTCCCACCGATCTGTCGCTCCATCCCCACTCGCCGGGGTATCGTCTGATCCTCAACAACGTGCTGTTCCCGGCGGCCAAGAAGAAGGAACTCAAGACCTGATCGCGGGGACCAACTGCGGCGAAATGCGCCGCGGCCGGTCCCTCCGTTCCGCTATCTTCCCCTCATGAATGCTCTCCCGCCCATCGACCGGATGCCCCCGGCCGTTCGCGACTATCTGGCCCAGGAAATCGATCACGCCGGCGGGCGGGAGGTCTGTTTCGTGGCGTCGGTGGCCAAGGATGGGCGGCTGGTCGAGGCCCGGGCGGTGGCGCGTGGCACGCCCGACATGGTGCTGGCGTTGCCGGGGATCGCGCGGCGGGGTGAGATGGTGATTCACAATCATCCGACCGGTCTGCTGGAGCCGTCCCACGCCGACCTGAACGTGGCCGCCCGGTTCCACGATGCGGGGATCGGGTTCGGGATCATCGATAACGACGCGGTGGCGCTGTATGTGGTGGTCGAGGTCCCGGCCGCCCGGGTCGAGGTTCCGCTCGATCCGCTCGCGGTGGTGGCCCACCTGGGGGAGGGCGGGGCCGTGGCCCGCCTGATGGGGCAATACGAGGATCGGCCGAGCCAGCGGGATATGGCGGCGTACATCGCCGACGGCTACAACGACGGCGGCGTCCTGCTGCTCGAGGCGGGGACCGGGGTCGGCAAGTCGTTCGCCTATCTCGTGCCGGCGCTGGAATGGGCCCGGCGGAACGACGAACGGACCATCGTGTCGACCAATACGATCAACCTGCAGGAGCAGCTGGTCGGCAAGGACCTGCCGCTCCTCCGGCAGGCGTTAGGCGACGAGACTCGCCAGCCGACGTTCGCGCTCCTCAAGGGCTGGCGCAATTATCTCTGCCTGGCGCGGCTCGAGGTGGCCTCGGCCGGCCAGCAGTCCCTGCTCGAGGACGGCCGGGTGGCGGAACTGATGTCGGTCGCTGAATGGGCCACCCGGACCGCCGACGGGACCATCGGGGATCTGGCCACGCCGCCGTCGTCGGAAGTATGGGATGAGGTCTCGGCGGAATCCGACCTCTGTCCCCGTCTCAAATGCCCGCATTTCGACCGTTGCTTCCTGTTCCGGGCCCGGCGGAAGGCGGCCGAGGCCGATGTGGTGGTCGTGAATCACCACCTGCTCGCCGCCGACCTGGCGGTCCGGCAAC
>JANMXA010000191.1:0-5823 GCA_031394255.1 Gemmatimonadota bacterium | reverse complement strand
TGGCCTCGGTCGTGGTGATGTCGATCGTCCTGGTCTTCCCTCGCGGAACGGTCGGATCCCAGTCGCGCACGGACTGGGCTGCGGCACTGGATGCGACGGCGACGCTGATCGCGGCCATCGTCCAGCACTTCGAGTATCGGGTCATGGTCATCGCTCCGGGAGCGCGGGGACGTCGAGGGTTCGTTCCGAGGTTACGTGCGGCAGCAATTCGCGTTTCTCGAAATAGACTGGCTTCACGACTCGCTTGCTGGTCAGCTCGCGGGCCTGATCGTCGTAGTGCGGCGAGGTTGAATCGCTGCTCTGGCCGAAATTGTGGATCGTGAACGACTGGATCGGGTCCGTAAAGATCGTCAGCCGGAGTAACCGCGATCCGATCTGCGCATAGCGCCGGCCGAGCGAATCGGGCGGGCCCGGCAGAAAGGCGCGGAGCGTCATGACGCAGGTGTGGTTCCACGACACCAGGCTTTCGCACTGATCGAGCTTGTCAGGGATCAGCCCCGCGCCACCCACCGGGTAGGATGATTTGCCTCCTCGTCCGATCCGGAACACGTCACCCAGCGAACGATCAATGCTCCCATGCCGGCGGATCATCACGGCCACCGCCGAGTCCACGGCGTCCATCATGCGGGCGGCGAGATCGGCCCGGATCGTGTCGGCCGCCGCGAAGGGCGGCTCGAGGATTTCGAGCGGCAACCCGCCGGGACTGGTGCCGAGCGCCGCGCGCCAGTACCAGAAGGCGAGCGCCCCCATGGAGCCGGCGCGGGCCTGCCCGTCGAAGCGACGAATCCGGTCCACCAGTGTTCGTGCCACCTGGCTCCACTGGCTCACTCGGCCCGGGTCCCGATCGAGAGAGCGCTGCAGCGCGGCAATCCACCGATCGGTATCCATCCACTTCTCGTCGAGCGCGAGTCCAATGGCGTCGTCCACGGTAAAGTGATATGCCTGGGACAGGGCCTCGACCGCACGCCGCCCTCGGGAGCTGGTCCGGCCGGGCCGGTCGTTGAAGATGTAGTCCGGATACCGGTCCGCGGTCATTGGGCTGCCGATGAACATTCGGTCCGGCGCGATGTTGTTGTTCTGCATGTAGCCCGGCGCCGGGTCCATGATCTGGACCAGATCGTCCAGCGGATGGATGCCAAGCCACGCGGAGGCGCTGGTGTTGCCCGGCACCGGTTTCTTCCAGTCGAACCCGGCCGGCCGCCGGGGCGTCTTGCCGGCCCGGAGGTAGAAGGAGTGGCCGGCGGCGTCCCCCACCATGACGTTCTGCGGGAACATGCCGAGGGTGCGCATGGCGTCGTGCACCTGGGTCACGTTCTGACTGAGGACCATCCGGTAGACTTCGTCGTCGAAGACGCCGGCGTCGGGCATGAACGGCGTGCTCACCACATAGGCTTTGCCATTCGTTCGCGCCACCACCGGCGACAGGACGCCGTTGTGCCTGGTGTACTCCATCATGCGGGTGACCGCCGGCGCGCCTTTGACGGGAATCGTCGTCTTCCGAACGATCATCTCCTGCGGCTTGCCGTCGAACTGGTACCGAGTCGGATGGCCGGGATCCACCTTCACTTCGAAGCAGTCGGCCACATCGGGGGAACCGGTCGTCATGCCCCAGGCCACCTTCGGGGTCTGGACCAGCAGCGGCATCGCCCCGACCGCGAATCCCGCCATGGCGAGCGGGCCTGCGTGCATCCGGAACTCGTAGACGAACTGGCCGTCGACCTCGCCGTGCGGGTCGCTCAGCATGATCAGGGCGTTGTCCGCCGTGCGCCATGGAGCGAGCACCCATTCGTTGGACGCGAGTGACTGGCGGGCGTCGAGGCCGGCCTGGTCCGCGGCCGCCAGCGTGACGCCGCCCCGCCGGCAATCGGCCAGGCCTTCACCCGCCTGATAGGCGAGCCAGAGGAGCCACCGGGAGATCGCGACCGGGTCCGAGGGCTCGAGCCGCGGTGCCCAGGCCGGCGTCTTGTCGGGGTGTTCGGTCATCCACCGGGTGAGCCCGGCGATCCAGGCCCGGTAGTTCCGCTGCAGTTGCGGCGACAGCTTCGCGAAGCCGGCCCGCGATTCCTCGGCGTGGCGCCAGAGCCGCGACGTGTAGTCCGATCCAATGTGCTCAGCGCCTAACGTCTGAGCCGCTTCGCCCCGGGCCAGGACGGTGAGGGTGAGGACGTATTCCAGTTCGTCCTCCGCCATGGCGTAGCCCAGGCCGTAGTAGCCGGCGGATTCGGAGTCGGCGTAGATGTGGGGGACACCCCAGTTGTCCCGGTAGATCGTGACCTTGCTCTGAGCCGCAATCGGCGTGACCAGGGACAGCAACAAGGCGCCGAGCAGCAGAGGTCGCTTCATGGGAGAATCCTTCCTGGAGTCAGGCCAGGGCCCGGGGATCACTCAGGGCCGGGATGCACCGCCCCGACCGGACACGCGGGTGGTGAACGCGATCCCGTCCGACCAGGTCCCCGTCACCGCCCACCCGATAATTGTTCCCGCCATCAGATCGATCGTCACCATCCGGTTTCGTCCCTGCAGCGTGACGAACGCATGGCGACTGTCCGACGCCATCGCCACACCCTCGGGCGACGCCGATCCTGGCACCTCGGTCGTCGCCATCAGACTGTCCGCCGCGACCTTGATGAGATGTTCGGTCTTCTTGGTCGCGGCGTTGATGATCCGGATCTCGGAACGCTCGGGATCGGTCACCACGGCGCGCTTCCCGTCCGGCGTGACGGCCATCCGGTAGGGCATTCCAAAACCACGAATCGTGTCAGCACGGGCGCTGGCCACGTCGAGCACCACCACGATGCTGTCGCCGTTGCTGCCGGACCAGACCGTGCGGCCGTCGGGCGCCACCGCGATCCCTTCCGGCTGTTTCCCGACCGGAAAGGTCCGCACCGCGCGCCGCGCCGCGGGATCGATCTCGGTGACGGTGTTGTCACCCAGGTTGGTGGTGAAGACTCGGCGCCCGTCCGGCACCAGGGCCAGCATGTGGGAGAGCGCCCCGTCGGTCGGCGCCGTGGCGACGATCTTGTCGGTCCGGAGATCGAGCAGCAGGACCGCCTTGTCCCCTTGCGCGGTGATGACGGCCATGGTGTCGCCCCGGAAGAAGGCGATCCCGTGCGGGCGCTGATAGCGGCCGAGGTCGATGGTGCGGGCCACGGCCAGGTGTTCGAGGTCCAGCACCGTGAGGGTGTTGCCCGGCTTGCCGCGGATACCGTAGTTGGTCACCAGCGCGGTCCGGCCGTCGTGCGAGATCGCCACTTCGTGCGGCGCCTCCCCGGTGGGCAGGGTCGCGAGGACCCGGTTCGAGGCGGCGTCGATCACCGTGGCCGTGTTGTCGTTCATGTTGGTGACCACCACCGTGCCCCGCGGACCGAGCTCGGCCAGCATCGTCACCGCCATCAGGAGCACGATCACGGCTTGAACTTCCGCGCAAAGAATTCACCCACCGCCCGGTCCACCGTGAGCCAGTTGGCGTGCCGCATGAAGTGGTGAGTGTCGTCCACGATCACCAGCGACTCGACGCTCACGCCCTTGGCCTCGAGCCGCCGGAACAGATCGGTGCTCTGGTTGAAGCGCACGTTCCGGTCGTCGTCGGCGTGGATCATCAGCACCGGCGAGGTCCAGGTCTTGACCGACGAGTTGGGCGACGATGCCCACGCCAGCGCCAGCGCCTTCTCCGCGTCCGGCGCCCGCTCGGCCCGATCCGGCGACATGAGGGCCCGGGTCCGGTCGACGGTCCAGTCGTGCACGCCGTGGATGTCCACCCCGGCCGCGAAGAGCCGCGAGTCGCGCCCCAGCGCCATGGCGGTCAGGAACCCGCCGTACGATCCGCCGTAGATCCCGATCCGCTTCGGATCAACGCCCGGCTGTCGGGCGAGCCATTCCGCCGCGGCCTTCACATCGATGTATTCCGAGGCGCCCTGGGCGCCGGCATGCGGCGGCTGGTGGAACTCGTAGCCGTAGCCGATGCCGAGCCGGTAGTTCACCGAGAGGACAATGAAGCCCTGGCTCGCGAGGTACTGGTTGCTGGCGTAGGCGTTCGAGTAGTAGTCCGAGTAGTGCCAGCCGAGCAGCATCTGGCGGGGCGGGCCGCCGTGGACGTAGATGATGGCGGGCTTCTTCGCGGGGCCGCCGGCCTTCTCGAACCACTGGGCGTGGACCGTCACCGCATCGGGCGACTGGTAGATGATCTGCTTGGGTGTCACCAGTTTGCCGGTCGGATAGTCGGCCGGGAGACGGTCGGCGCCGAGTGCCTTCCAGGCGCCGCCGCCTAACGGCATGACCGACGTCATCGGCGGCTGGTCGGTGGTGGCGGCAATGAACGCCAGGGTGCCGTTCCCGGTAATGTGCGGGCTCCATTCGAGCCCGGCGCCGGGCGTCATCACCTCGGGCGCGGTCCGGTCCACCGGCGCCTTCACCACGTGGCGGCGATCGATGTCGAGCGGATCGGTGCCGGCATTCCCCGCGAACACCATCCACTTTCCATCCGGCGACATCGACACGTGCTCGGCCATGTACTTGCCGGGGGTGAGCGGGGTGACGTCGCCGCCGGCTTCGGGAATCGAGTAGAGGTGGGGCCAGCCGTCGTGATAGGAGAGGAAGACGATCCGCCCGGCGCCCCAGTGCAGGTTGGGTCCGCCGTCGGTGGTGGGGATCGATCCGCGGAGCGTGTTGGGCGAGGCCCAGAGACGAGTGGCGGTGCCGGTGGTGGCGTCCGCCGTCCAGATCGACCACGGATTGGGCCGCCGGGCCAGCATCGAATCGGGAGCGCCGCCCGCCGCGCGGAACCGCACGAACGCAATCCGCTTCCCGTCCGGCGACCACCGCGCCATCCCGTCCCGCGCAAAGGCCGGCGCCAGCCAGAGAATCGGCTGATCGGTTCCGCCGTACACGCCGATCAGCGCATGATCCCCTCGGCTTGATTCGAATACCAGTTTGCTTCCGTCGGGCGACCATCGCGGCGAGCCGTTGCTGCCCCGGGCGGTGAACAGCGCCTTGGCCGCGCTGGAGCCGTCGATCGGCACGGCGTAGATCTGGCCGCCTTTCACGAACGCCACCACGTCGCTCTTCGGGCTGATGGCCGGTTCGTCGCCGTCGCCGAGGAGCTTCGGTTCGCCGCCCGCAAAGGGGACGGCCCAAACCTGGACCTTGGGCGGGGTGGTGAGGAAGGCGGGATTCACCGGAAGGCCGTCGTCCCAGTTCGAGCCGTGGTCGCCGCCGCGGACGTAGACCACCCACTGCCCGTTGGGCGAGAGGGCCACGCTGGTCAGCTCTTGGCCGTCGTCGGCCAGGTAGCTGGTCAGCCGGCGGGCGGTGAAACCGGGGCCTTCGGCCACGTAGATGTTCCGCTGGCCCTGTTCGTTCAGGGCCCAGGCCAGCCGGTCGCCGGTGGCGGAGGCCGTGAGTTCGTTGGGGAAGGGGTAGGAACGAATCTGATCGATGGTGAAGGACTGGGCCGAGGCGCGGCTGGCGCCGGCGGCGAGGAGGGCGGACAGGAACAGGGTGCGACGCATGGGGGCTCCGGGAGGCGTAGTCGAATTTACCGCCGGGAGCCCAGGGTGGGCCAATCGGACCTATGCTGCGCCTTTTCGTGAACGCCGCGCCGGCGGTCGCCGTGCCTTCGGGGCACGGATCATGTACGACCGCAAGACCGCGTTCATCCGGGTCTGGTAGCGAGGGCCGAGGCTTCGGAACCACTCCAGCACATCGGCATCAACTCGCAGGGAGATGGCCTGTTTGGCCACGGGGAGAACGAGCTCACTGTCCGCCCAGAAGTCGTCAGGGAGGTCGCGCAGCTCGGGCGGGGCGGTCCGCGCGATCTCCGCGTCT
>JANMXA010000190.1:0-2354 GCA_031394255.1 Gemmatimonadota bacterium | reverse complement strand
CGGGGCAATCGGTAGCGGATCGCCCGGTCGAACAGCCGTACCTTGCCGCCATGAAAGAAGTTTCGCCGCAAAACCCCGGCCACGACCTTCGCCGTCTCGGTTCGGCCAGAGCCGATCAGGCCGAAGACGCCGGTCACTTGGCCGGCATAGACCGAGAACGAGGTGTTGCGGACCATCGATCCCATCGAGAGGTTCTGCACGCTCAGGACACGGTCTTGCGGCAGCCGGGCCTGGCCGTCCTTGCGGGTATAGAGTTCATCCGACAGCGTCCGGCCGACCATCGCGCGGATGATCGAGGCCCGGTCAAATGCGGCGGCGCGGTCGGTCACCACCACCTCGCCGTCGCGCAGCACCGTGATGCGGTCGGCAATCTCCAGCGCCTCCTCGATGGCATGGGAGATGAAGACGACGGCAACACCGCTGGTTTTCAGGCGTTCGATCAGCGCGAAGAAGTGGTGCTTTTCCTCTGGAGTCAGGGCGGCGGTTGGCTCGTCGAAGATGATGAGCCGGGCCTTGCGCAGGACGGCGCGGGCAATCTCCACCATCTGCTTTTGGGCAGCACCCAGATTGGCGACCGGGGTCATCGGATCGACGTTGAAATTCAGCGATTGCAGGAACTGCTGGGCCGCGATGTAGAGGCCGCGCAGACGGGTGAAAAAGTGTTCCTGCCCCAGATAAAGGTTCTGCGCCACGGTCATCGAGGGCACCAGGCTGGTCTCCTGGAAGACCATCGCAAGGCCCAGGTTCAGCGCCTCGGCTGGCGAGCGCAGGGTCACCGGGCGGCCATCAACCTCCAGCGTACCCGAGGTCGGAAAAGCGATGCCGACCATGACCTTGGTCAGGGTGGATTTGCCAGCGCCGTTCTCGCCGACAAGGGCATGGACCTCGCCGGGCAGAACCGTGAAGTCCACCGCGCGGATCGCCGGAACGCCGAAATATTCCTTGGTCACTTTGTTCAGTTGGACCAGTGGGGTCAGGCGGACGAGGGGTTGCGGCTCGGTCATGTCCGGTCTCCCGCACTTGGGTCAAGGTCGAGGATGGCGTCGCCGCCGCGGGCCGCGACCAGGACGCGGGTGCCAAGGTCCAGTGCTGCCGTGACGCCGTGGCGGGTGCCGTCGGCGCGGCTATGGAAGCTGCGGACCGGTCGGAACCGGGCGTCAAGCCGGACCAGCAAGCCGTAAGAACGGGTGGGCGCCCAGGGCTTGACGATCCCGTGGGTGCGCAAAGCACCGCCCATCATCGGTTCAAGGAAGCTTTTCGGCGGGGTGATCGCGGGGGCAAGCCAGTGCTCAGGGTCGATCTCGGCCATCATGCGGTCGCAGTAGCGGCGCTCGCGCAGGACGAATTCGAACAGCTGGCCGCGCGGCGCGAAGACCGAAAGCCACCAGCCGCCATCACTGGCCGGGGCGAGGCGGGCGGGGTAGCCCGGCAGGTCGACGAGGACGGGAACCGCGCGCGGTCCGTCGAGCCGGATCAGGCGGTGCCGCCAACTTTCGCTGATAACGATGCCATCCGGCGTGGCCGCGATTCCGTTCGGCCAGGCGAGGCCGGAGGCGAGGACGCGGACCGTGCCGTCCGCGACGGAGACCTCCCAGACCGACCCTGAGGCCCCGCGCTGCATCAAGTCGTGCTTCCACTGACCGGGACCATTCCGGGCGGAGCCTTGGGTTGCCAGCAGCCTGCCGGGCGCCGCGAAGGCGAGTGCTGTCGGGCAGGCGAGCGAGGGTACGGCGATTTCCCTGCCACCCTGCAGAATGCGGAGGCCGCCTTCGGCAAGGCCCACCGCTAGGGTGTCGCCCAAGGCGGCGAGACAGGTGACCGGCGCGGGAAGCTGGCGGACAAGCTCGGCGGTCCCGCTTGCGGGGTCGAGGCGATACACGGTGTCGCCGCTGGAAAAGACCACCGTGCCGCCCGCTTCGGCAAGGTCATCAGGTGCCGGGACCGAAGCCACGAGTCGCGCGCGGTCAAGCCGGGTGTTCGGGCTGAGCGCGCCGTCCATTGGCGGAACCGTGACCGCCGCGTCGCCCTGTCCGAGGAAAGTGTCGATGCGGGTGCGAAGCCAGCCGATCATGCGTCTTGCCCCCAGTAAGAGGCGGAGGAGGTCCATGTCGGGTCGGCATCGGGCAGGCGAATCCGGCCGATCCGGTTGTTGAAGATGCCGCCGAGGTAGAGCCAGCCCTTATGCTCGCGCATCGAGGTGACCTGCGGATGGCGGTTGCCCTCGCCATCCCACAGCGATTGCAGGACGCGGCCCTCGAGGTCGAACTTGATGACGCCACCGGTGTTGAGGTTCGGGAAGACCCACTGGTCGCGGGCGACCTGCATCGCCATCCGCCGCCGAAAGCCCGGCATCC
>JANMXA010000189.1:0-4744 GCA_031394255.1 Gemmatimonadota bacterium | reverse complement strand
AGACGCGGAGATCGCGCGGACCGCCCCGCCCGAGCTGCGCGACCTCCCTGACGACTTCTGGGCGGACAGTGAGCTCGTTCTCCCCGTGGCCAAACAGGCCATCTCCCTGCGAGTTGATGCCGATGTGCTGGAGTGGTTCCGGAGCCTCGGACCTCGCTACCATACCCGTATGAACGCGGTCTTGCGGTCGTACATTATCCGTGCCCCGAAGGCACGGCGACCGCCGGCGCGGCGTTCACGAAAAGGGGCAGCATAGGTCCGATTGGCCCACCCAAGGCACCCGGCGGTAAATTCGACCACGCCCTCCGGAGCCCCATGCGTAGCACCCTGTTCCTGTCCGTCCTCCTCGCCGCCACTACCGGCCAGGCCGAGGCCCAGTCCTTCACCATCGATCAGATTCGTTCCTACCCATTCCCCAACGAACTCGCGGCCTCCGCGACCGGCGACCGGCTGGCCTGGGCGCTGAACGAACGGGGCTGGGCCCCGGTTCTGGCGTTACCGTCGATCACCGATCATAGCTTCTCCCCAGCGAGACGTCTGGTCACTCGGACCGATGTCAGAGTCCGCACGGCAACCCTGGGCCGCGGTCGACTGGCTCGATCCTGAGGATACGGTTGCCGCCGATCCGGCGCACGAAGTACTCGATGCGGACGCAAAGTCCGTTTTCGAGTGCCCGGCATCCAGGTCGCCATTGAAACCGGGCTGCGGGCTTGAGGCACTGTACGCGAACGAAATGGAGCCAATCCGGAAGCCGCCGTCCCGACGGGCGGGGTCGTTCCGAAGGTCCGAGACGGTCCCCTGGATGGAACGGGCCAACCCGTGCGCTCGCGCGTGCCAGACGTCGTGGATCCCGCCCACGGTCCAGGCCACGATCAGAACCGTCATGGCGATGGAGAAGGCACCTAGGAGAGCGAGTCGCCCACGAGTGGCCTTCCCCTGGAAATGCAGGATGAAGTAGCCAAAGCCGAAGAAGGCCGGGCCGGCAGGCAGAAACCGCAGGTCGGGGCTGTACGGGTAGAGCGTGAGCGGACTTGGCAGCATCTGCCCTCTTCCCTGAGATACCACGATTAGAACCGTTCGGCCTCGGCCGGGGCCCGGTTCCCTCCCGGCCCGAGCGTCAAAGGACAGGCAGCTCTTTCACCGCTGATCGGCCCCCGCGCCGGGCCGAAGTCCACCGGCCCACCAGTAGGAAGCCCCGCCTACCGCACCGGCCAACGCGCCAATCAAGAATATCGAAAGCTCTGGGGCCCCGCCAAGGATCGCGAGGGCAAGGGCTGGGAAAGCAATGCCGGTGACAGCCATAGCACCGGCTACTACTGCCAAGAAAGAGTACTTCCGGCCGCTTTGATCACCGAGCGACCCGACGCCGAGCAGCACCACGAACGCGGGCGACCATCCGAAAAACACTAGATAGAAAATGGTCAAGCCAAATCCGGCTAGGGTCCCCCTCGCACCGACGGACAAGGCGGCGGCGATCACAAACGTGATCGCCGTAGCGCCCACTGCTGCTGGGAACGCAATCCGTCTAAGCACTTTGGGCGTCAGGCCGACGCGCCAATTCGACCTTCGACGGCGCCGCGAACCTGTGGCGCAATCGCCATCGCAGCCAGGCGTTCCGTCAAAGTGGATCGAGAGACAATCCCCAGCTTGAGGAGGGCGCGACAAAACTCAAGATCCTTGTCACGGCCGGCGACGGCCTTCGACAGCCACAGGTCGTGGGGTTCGAGACACCACGCCGCAACCCCGTTCGTGGCCGGCGACTCGAATCGGACCAGGCGGGCCCGCCAACCCTCCGGCAGAATAGCGGTTGTCGGCACAACCCCCTGGGCGTAGTAACCGAACGTGTCATGAAACATGGAAGCCTCGCCGATCGATCCGTCGATCAGGTCGGCCATGGCGTCAGCATCGCCATCCAGGACACCGACATCGACCTCTACCGACCGGATGGCCTCCGGTGGAAGCCGGTCCACCGCGGCGTGCAGCGCCTGGCTGCCGATCACCAGGACCTCGTGTACGCCCAGCACGGCCCCGGCAGCGCAAACCGCGTGTTCGAACTGCTCCCGCGTCACCGGAGCACCTCCTCGGCGGCAAAGGTGCGATAGATGCGGGTCCGCTCACCCGCCGTCAGCAGGCCGGCGAACGGCGTGACGTGGCGCAGCTCGCGGGCCCATGGACTCGGGTCCGTCATGATGTCGACCAACGCCGCCACCGGACGGTCAAGAAGCACGCGCCATTCGCGAAGTGGCGCCGAGTCGGGCGCGGTCGCCACCATCCGCTTCAACGTGGCCCGCGCCCGGGCCACCGTCGCCTCGGGATCCGCCATCACCCGCTCGGCGATGGCCCGGTGCAAGGCCAGCGAGCGCCGCTCCTCACGGGTCATCGGGGGATAGTACTCCACGCTGGCCTCCAGACCGACGGCGCGCGCCAGGCGCTGGAGGGTATCGATGGAAGGCGCCTTCCGGTTCGCTTCGTACGCCGCGATGGTCGGCTGCGAGGTACCCGCCGCCCGAGCCAGGGCCGACTGCGACAGACCGGTGGACGCGCGGAGCCGGCGAACAGGGTTCATGCGGTACTATATCCAAAGGGATATAGCTTCCGCAAGACGGCCGCCGGGAACCCTGAGGCCGGAAACCCGAGCCCCGGATTGGACCGGCCCCACCACCCGGCGGTACATTCGACCACGCCTTCCGGAGCCCCCATGCGCCGCACTCTGTCCCGGCGTCCCGGCTTCGCCCGCCTCAAGACGGCCACGATCTGACTCTCGGTGAAACGTGACTTTCGCAT
This sequence comes from Gemmatimonadota bacterium, assembly GCA_031394255.1. GTDB lineage: Bacteria > Gemmatimonadota > Gemmatimonadetes > Gemmatimonadales > GWC2-71-9 > SHZU01. The sequence continues at coordinate 1,960 of JANMXA010000189.1, read as the reverse complement.
GCCCCACTCCCTTCGATCGGGGGCACCTCGAAAGTCCATCCTGAACTGTCTACGCGCTAGGGGAGCTTACCCACCGACTCACAGCAGTCCAAGACCGTCAAGCGGAGCACTGCCCCCAGGCCGTTCAGAGAGGATGAACTGAGCGCCAAACTTGGCGCCGGAGGCAACTCTGATTGCGCCACGGTCGCGACATGCCGATAGAAGCACAATGCCGACGACGAGAATTCCGCTCCCGCCAGGCGGGCCGGGCACCAGAAAGACAGCGCCCCCCATCGTTGGAATGATCGGTCATGGAGTTGGACGCGGGCCGCCGCCGCTCTTTGGCGGGTGGTCGAGCTCCTTCACCGAATCCCCATCGGCGCTGACCTCGAAGAAGACTTTCCCACCACCTTCGGGCGTGTACGCTTCATAACAGCCCGGGCGTAACGGGGGCGCCGGCACCTCGGCGCGATAGCGAGGCGGGACCTCGCCGTACCGCAGGTGCTCGAGGGTCGGCACCAGGTCCCCTGTACTTACAATTGACCAGTAATGATGGCTAGGAAAGCCACACCCCTCCACAATGACAAAATCCCCAACATGGGTCCGTTCAGGGTGGCCGCGGCGACGGCCGAATTGAAAGGCCAGATCCTCGGTGGCTCCCGCAGGAGTCGCCAACCAGATCGCGTCGTTTCCGCAAGCGGCCAGGCCGAAAAGCAGGAAACCGGCAGTCGTGCGCCAGGCGGGATCGATTTTCTACTCGCCGCCGGCACGGCCACGACGGTAGTCGTGCCGGATCTGTTCGAGCTCGGCTCGGAGCGGGGCCCAGTAGTCCCGATCCGCCTGTTTGCCCTTGATCTGCTCCTCGGCCAGCGCCAACTCGAGCGCGGCTCGGTCCCCGGCCATCGCGGACTCAAGTAGCGGCCGGTCGACCGACGCAGCGCGAGCGTCGACCGGAAACGCGGCCGCGAGCGCGACCAAGTCGTCCGCTTCCCGCGCCTCCCGGAACCAGAGCCGGCGCCGCTCCGGACCGACCGTGCCATGTCGCACCATGTCGGCGCGGACGAGCGTGCCGATGATTGCCCAATCCTTGTCGCGCTGGGTCTTCTTGGTCAGAATCAGGTCTTCCAGGGCCACCACCGGCACCTGGAGTCCCGCAAGGTCGAAGTCGACCGCCCGGCGCCACGCCCCCTCGACGTCGATCAGCCGGGGCGGTCGGGTCATGATATCGAGACGCAGGCCCCGAACATCCATCCGCCCGCAGCGATAGTGGACGGCGTGCCCACGGGCCAACATCGCCAGATCGAGCGGGGGCACGGCGATCAGTTCGGCCTCGAGGTCCGCCAGGGCGGCCTCGAGTCGGGGCACCGTTGTGGGAGTGGCCGCCAGGAGCAGATCAAGGTCGCGACTGAATTCAGCGCCGCCGTACAGGATCGACGCCTGGCCGCCCAGCAGCAGGACCGGGACCTGGTGGTCGCGGAGCGCCGCCAGCGCGCTCTGGATCGGGGTCGGGATCAAGGGAACCTCCGAGCGCGCGGTAGTCGGCCCACAAGAGAGCCGAGGCGTTCCAACGATCGGCCGGGGACATCCGGAACCACTCCATCCGTTCGTCGCCCACCTGAGCGGCGATCGCCGCCAGCAGGGACGGCGGGAGCGACGGAATGGAATCGGTCATGGCATCAATCTGCGGGCTTGGGGCGCTGCAGGCAATTACCTCGGTGGTCTTGCTGAACTTGCCGTGCCGCCCGAAGGAGCAACCGCCGTGAGCGCAGAGCGTATCAAGCCAGCCTCAAAGCGAAGTGACCAGCCCAGTCGGGGCCGGGCCGACCTCGCCCGCCTCCGACTGATCAAAGACGCGGAGATCGCGCGGACCGCCCCGCCCGAGCTGCGCGACCTCCCTGACGACTTCTGGGCGGACAGTGAGCTCGTTCTCCCCGTGGCCAAACAGGCCATCTCCCTGCGAGTTGATGCCGATGTGCTGGAG
>JANMXA010000188.1:0-2799 GCA_031394255.1 Gemmatimonadota bacterium | reverse complement strand
CGCATTCCCCGCGATCAGCCGCACTTGGACCTGATCATCCAGGGCGTCCACAAAATCCAGCACCGCAACGTCGGCGTACCGATCAACGATGACCACCTCGCCTTCGGCAGAGGCCATGATGTGATAGAGCCGCTGCCTGGCCCCGAAGCTCTCACCAGCCCGGAAGAAGAAGTCGTCCGCCTCGGCGGCCGTCCCATCGCGATCGAGCGCCTCTAGCCGGTATCTCTCCCTTTCCATCTCGGACACCCAGGCCACGGCGGCCTGATAGTCAGCGAAGTCACGAACGCGATTGAAAAAGAGCGCGCGCTCGCTTGGCGTCAGCGAATAGGTGGCCATGTCGGCGGATGCAGAGGCACCTGCGGAGAAGACAAAGCCCTCTTGAACCAACAACCAGCCCAGGCGGCGGAGAGCCAACCCGTCGAGGTTCAGGGCCGAGGCAAATCAAGGTGCCGCATCGCCTCCGGTCCCTTTTCCGCACACCAGGAGCTCGCAAACTGAACGGCCTTACAGACATTCGCGAGGTCCTCGTCGGGATGAGGAAGGGTGGCAATCGCCCCGAGCGGGAGGTAACAATGGCCCGTGGACCCCGCCTGGCAGACGACCTGATGCTTCCCGAAGCGGGCGGCAATTGTGCGAATGTCGCCGTCCACCAGGTATCGCACTTGTACGCGATGGACCGGGGGCCAGTTGCCCGCCGCCAAGAAGTGGTCGTAAACCCATGCCTGTAGTTCGGTGATCGTCAGGGCCATTGTCAATTCCAGTCGAACGGCTCTAAGCCGAAATCGGCAGGCGGTTAAGGCGATCCCGAAGCACCGTCCACCCCGGTACTGCCCGCTCGAGCAGCCGATAGAATCGCCGCGAGTGCCGTAGCTCGATCCTGTGAACGAGTTCGTGCACGATGACGTAGTCGATGCAGACGATCGGCGCCATGACGAGTAGAGGGTTGAGGGTGACGACACCTGCCGGCCCACAGCTTCCCCACTTGGATGCCATTCGGCGAACCCGGAACACCGGGTCGTTTTGAAACAGCCAGGGCAACGCCCCGCGCAACGAACTGATCCGTCGAGCAAAGGCCCGCTTCGCCTGACCGTCATACCACTCCGTCAACACACCAGCGACGGCACTGGTAGAAGGCCGACGCGGTAGGCTGGCCACCAGATATGGCGGGGTGAGCGCCACACCATCACGCCCGTGCCGAACCTTCAAACGGTATTGCCGCCCAAGGTAGAGATGGGTCTCCCCTGGGACAAACCGTCTCGGAACCGGAAGGGGATGGAGCCGGGCGAACGAGTGCTGCTGCTCGGCGATCCACGCCCATCGCCGAAGGACCCGCTGATCGACCTCCTCCGGCCGAACCCCTAGGGGAGCGGTCACGGTCACCGAGAGGTCCGGGCGTACGGCGATGGTCAAACGCTCGGTCAAAGCGAGACGGAGCGAATAGTTGAGTCTGTTGGCCCCGACCCCAAGTTTCCGAACCATCACGATTTGCGAGCCCTGGCCGTGTCGATCAGCCGCTCCATGAGGGCGTCGATCTCGTCCAAGGTGAGCGGCAGCTTGTCGGTGTCCTTCAGCTCGTACAACCGGTCCTCGATCGCGGTCCGCATCTGATTCTGAACATCGGGATTCCGCTTCCAGTTGACGATCCGGCGGTGGTCAATGATCTGATCGATGTCTAACGCGGCCTGGGCCACCAGCCCGTCAGCGTCAACCACCTGATCGTTGTAAGGGGCGGTCGCCTCCCGGACCAACCGATAGAACGCTCCCGCATCAAGATTGTACTCGATAGCCTTAGGCACTTGGCGCCCAGCGCCCTCCTGCACGGCAGCGGCCAGTTCCTCCGCCTGCCGCAGGTACTCAGCGTCCGAGAGCCGATGCTCCCGAAACGCTCGGATGGCATCCTCCAGCAATTCGGAAAACCGCCGGTAGTAGGCCGGGTCCTCGGCCCAGCGCTCCGAGATCGTCTTCTGGGTCCGGTGGGCGATGGTATCCGCCTTCGAAGCAGGCGACCCAAGCCGGTCGACCTCCTGCTTGAAGGCCTCCCGGTCGAAAATGTTCACCAGGGTGGTCAACCGTTCGACCTCTCCGGTACCCACGTGCCGATCGAGCAGCCGCTGGATCCGGGGCTCGTACTCACCGAAATCCACCACCTCGGCGTATCGCCGCTCGACCGCCCGCCGGAGCGCCATGAAGAACCGAAGGTCCTCACGATACTTGGCAACCTTCGCATCAGGCGTCTGTTCCAGGAACGACACCGTCGACAGGGCAATCTGCAGCGTCCTGGCAAAGGCGGAGAGCGCCGCCTTGAACTCGACGCGAAGGGCCCGGTCGGCCAGGAGGCGCTCGTACTCCTCTTGGTCACGCCGGTTCTTGACCTCCCGAAACACGGCCCAGAGGTCGGAATGCCGCTGGGGCAGCTTGGCGATCTCGGCGGCAACGTCGGTCAGCGTGTCCGCCAAGTCGTCGGGATCGAACTCGGGCAAGCCTCCGTACAGGTCCAGAGCGTGTTGGAGGTTCTGGAGGACCCCGGCATAGTCGATCACGTAGCCGAAGTCCTTCCCTTCAAAGACCCGATTGACCCGTGCGATGGCCTGAAGAAGGGTGTGGTCCTTCAGCGTCCGGGTGAGGTAGAGCACCACGTTCCGCGGCGCATCGAAGCCGGTCAGGAGCTTGTCCACCACCACGATAATCTCAGGCTCCGGCCCGTGCTTGAACGCGTTGATCAGGAGCCGGTTGTACTGCAGCTCGGTCCCGTACCGCTCGATGATCTTCCGCCAGAACTTGACCACCTCGTTGACGTTG
>JANMXA010000187.1:0-7924 GCA_031394255.1 Gemmatimonadota bacterium | reverse complement strand
ACTCTGCCGGACGGCCCCGGGGTCTATCTCTGGAAGGGCCGCGACGGCGGGGTGCTCTACGTCGGCAAGGCCAAGAATCTGCGCAGCCGGGTGCGGAGCTATTTCGCTTCCGACCATGCCTTGAGCCCTAAGAATCAGTTGCTGGTCAGGCAGATCGTTGACGTCGAGACGATCGTCGTCGGCAACGAGGTCGAGTCGTTGCTCCTCGAGAACAACCTGATCAAGGAGCACCAGCCCCGTTTCAACGTCCGCCTCAAGGACGACAAGAGCTATCCCTCTATCGCCGTCACGCTGAAGGAGCCGTTCCCCAGGGTCCTGGTCACTCGCCGGCGAGACCTGCCGGGCGCCCGGTACTTCGGGCCCTACACCGACGTCTCCGATATGCGCCGGACCCTGGCGCTGATCCGGCGGATCTTCACGGTGCGGAGCTGTGCCGACGACCTGCCACGGGAACGCCGGGAGCGGCCCTGTCTCGACTTTCACATCGGGCGCTGCCAGGCCCCCTGTGTGGGACGGCAGGACGAGGCGTCGTACCGCCTCATGATTGATGAAGTGGTTCGGTTCCTCGACGGCCGGACCGCCGACGTCCGGGGCCGGCTCCGGGACATGATGGCGGGCGCGAGCCAGCGGGAGGACTTCGAGCGGGCGAAAGACCTCCGCGACGCCCTCAAGTGGCTCGAGCAGGTCGACCAGCCGGGCACCGTCGAGCTGATGGCGGGCGGAGATGCCGACGTTGTCGGATATGCCCGCGACGGCGATGATGCCGTGTGTACGCTGCTCAGAGTTCGCGACGGCTGTCTGATTGCGCGGGATCACCGGATCCTCGACAACCTTGAGGACGAAGAAGACGCTGCGATCCTGGAATATTTTCTGATCCGGTATTACTACCTCGCCGAAGGCCGGGCCCGCCGCGTCCTGCTGCCGTTCCCTTCGGCGGACTACGACCAGGTCCAGCAGCTGTTTGGCAATTCGGATTGGGCCGTGCCCCAACGGGGAACCGGCCGGCGCTGGCTCGATCTCGCCGATCAGAACGCTAGGCACCTGCTCGAGAGCCTCAAACTGGAAAGCTTCGAGACCGATGAGCGGGCCGACGATCCGGTGTATGCCCTCGGCAGGGCGTTAGGGATGTCGAGCGTGCCGCGGACGCTGATCTGCGTCGATATCTCGACCAACCAGGGGCGCGATACCGTGGGTTCGCTCGTCTGGTTCGAGGCCGGTCGCCCGAAGAAGGCGGAGTATCGCAAGTTCAAGATCAAGGGCGAAGCCCAGCAGGACGACTTCGCCGCCATTCACGAGGTTGTGACGCGATACTTCACCCGCCGCCGGGACGAGCATGAGCCGTTTCCCGACCTCGTCGTCATCGACGGTGGCAAGGGACAACTCGGCGCCGCCCTCGCCGCCGCCAGTGAGCTCGGCCTCCCGCCTCTGCCGTTCATCAGCCTCGCCAAGCGGGAGGAGGAGATCTACCTTCCCGACCAGGCGGAGCCGTTGAAGCTGTCCCGGCGGCACACCGGGCTCCGGCTGCTCCAGCGGGCCCGCGACGAAGCCCACCGCTTCGGTGTCACCTACAACCGGAAACGCCGGACTGAGCGGACCATCAGCTCGCAGCTGCTGACGATTCCCGGCGTCGGCCCCAACCGGCGGCGCGTCCTAATCGAACGGTTCGGCAGCCTGGCCGGCGTTCGCTCCGCCAATGCGGCCGAGATTGCTTCGTTGCCGGGATTCTCCACGGTCCTCGCCGAGCGCATTCTCGAACACCTGAAGACCATCACCTGAATCGCAGGATCGTCATGCTCGACTGGCATCTCGAATGTTCGCTCTGCGGGGTCCGCTCGGCTCCGAACGGCGTGCAGACTGTCTGCGCTGGCTGCGGGAAACCGTGGCTCGTCCGCTATCCGGACCGGCACCATCCGGTCGAGGAGAAGCAGGCCCCAACAGGGACCGGGATGTGGCGGTTCCGATCCTTTCTCCCGCTCATGCCGGGTGAACAACCGGTTACGCTCGGCGAGGGCGACACGCCGCTGCTCGCGACCCCTCGGCTCGGCGCGGCCCTTGGCATCGAACGCCTGTGGATCAAGGACGAAGGCACCAATCCCACGGGCTCGTTCAAGTCGCGCGGCTTGGCGGCCGCGATCACGAGGGCGGTGGCCGCAGGCGTGCGAGACTTCACGCTCCCGACCGCCGGGAACGCCGGAGTGGCCGCCGCGGCCTATGGCGCCCGTGCCGGCGCGCGAGTGCGCGTCTACGCGCCACGGACGACACCGGCGCCCATTCTTACCCAGATCTCGGCGTTTGGCGCGGATCTCCACCTGCTCGACGGTCACATCGGTGACTGTGGCAAGGCCAGCCGGGCCTACGGCGCCGAGTCGGGCGCACTCGACCTCTCGACCCTCCGGGAGCCCTACCGGATCGAGGGGAAGAAGACGATGGGGCTCGAACTGGCCGAGCAGTTCGGCTGGGAACTGCCGGAGGTGATTCTGTATCCCACGGGGGGCGGGACCGGGCTCATCGGGATGTGGAAGGTGTTCAGCGAACTGGTGGCAGCCGGGTGGATCGGGCCGCGAATGCCCCGGATGTACACCGTGCAGTCCGACGGCTGTGCCCCGGTGGTCAGGGCTTTCGAGACGGGGGCAGGCGAGTGTCAGGCCTGGGAGAACCCCTGGACGGTGGCCAGCGGGCTCCGGGTTCCCGGACCCCTCGGCGATCGTCTGATGCTGGCGGCGCTCAGGGCCAGCGGCGGCGGGGCTGTGGCCGTAACCGACGAGCAACTCACTCAGGCGGCGGACCTCTGTACCCGGACCGAGGGCATCGACTGCTCGCCGGAAGGGGGGGCCGGTCTGGTGGCGGCGTGCCTGCTGAGAGAGCGGGGAGCTATTCTGGCCGGAGACCGGGTGGTGGTCTTCAACACCGGGGCGGGCTGGCTCTACCGGTAAGGAAGTTGCCGGATTCCCCATCAGGGGCGATATTTCTAAGTCTATGTCCTCTCGACGCTTCGCCCTGATCGACCCAGCTGCCGGTGCCAGCGGTGACATGCTGCTTGGCGCGCTGGTCGACCTCGGGATCGGAACCGCCTGGCTCGAGGGCTTGCCCGCGCGGCTTGGACTGGCCGACGTGCGGGTCGAGTTTGCCGACGTGATGCGGTGCGGGATGCGGGCCACTAAAGTGATCGTCGTCGGCCCCGGTGGTGCAATCGAGGGGCCGTCTGACGTCCTTGAGCACCACCATGACGACGACGAACCCCACGGACCTCAGCATCATCGCCCCGGCGACCCGGATCACTACCACGGTCACGAGCACGATCATCCCCATCAGGATCATCCCCACCGCCACATCGGGGACCTGCTCGCGGTGATCGCGGCCGCGGATCTCACGCCACGGGTGAAGGAACGGGCTAGTCGCGCGTTCAGGTTGCTCGGTGAGGCCGAAGCCCGGATCCATGGGATTCCCTTCGAGCGGGTGGCGCTCCATGAGGTCGGCAGCGCCGATGCGCTGGTCGATATCATCGGCGTCGTCGAAGGATTTGAGCTGCTGAATGTCGGGGCGGTTTATACCCGCCCGATCGCGGTGGGGCAGGGATGGGTTCGGGCGGCCCACGGTCGCCTGCCGGTGCCGGCCCCCGCGACCGCCCTGCTACTCGAAGGTCTTCCGATCGCGCCGAACGGTCCGGTGATTGGTGAGGCGACGACGCCGACCGGTGCGACCCTGCTCAGAACGCTGGTGACCGGGCCGATGCCCGACCGGGTCTGGCAGTCCACCCGAACGGGGTTCGGGGCCGGAGGCCGGAGTCCGACCGCCTACGCCAACACCCTCCGGGTCACCATCGGCGAGTTCGACGCCGAGACCGCTGATCGGGTCATCGCGCTGGTGACAGATCTTGATGATTTCAATCCGGAGTACGTGGAACCCCTCCGCGAGGCGTTGGTATCCGCCGGGGCCATCGACGTGCAATGCTGGACCACGATGGCGAAGAAGGGCCGGGCGTCCTTGCGGGTCGAGGCGCTGGCCCCCGTTGATCGCGGCGACGACGTGACCACCGCGTTCTTTCGCCATTCCACCACTGCCGGTGTCAGGCAGGCCCGGTTCGACCGGACCACGCTCGAACGGGACCATTGGTCCTTTGTCGACTCGACCGGAGAAACGGTGCGGGTCAAGACGTTATGGGGTCCTGACGGCCCCCGTGTGAAACCCGAGTTCGACGACGTGGCGGCCATCGCGCGGCGAACCGGGGCCAGTGCCCATGATCTGTTCCGCAGGATTCACGACGAGGCGCTCCGATCGCTCGAGGCTCGAGCGAACGCGGAGGACGCCGCCATTGCTCACCCGAAGGAGTCATGACGATGAAGCGCATCTGGACTGGGTTTTTCGCGACCGCGATGGCGGGAACGGCGTACGCCCAGGCTCCCGTGCTCCAACCGAAGTTGGCCGAGATCCAGCCGGCGAAGTTCACGGTTCCGCTCTGCCCGCTCAAGCCCCAGGGCAGCGTCCAAAAGGGTGCCGACGCCCTGCGGAAGGCTTATGAACCCAAGGGAGACAAGGTCGCGAGTCTGGCGCAAGCCAAGGATCTGATCCTCGCCGGTATCGCCAAGGAGGCGCAGGCGACCAACCCCGCCGCCTGGTACTACCTCGCGAGGGTCTATCTGATGCAGGGCGACGTCGGCGGAGTCGATTCGGCGCTTACCAAGGCGCAGGCACTCCAGCCCCAGTGCGAACTCGACATCGGAACGATACGCCAGAACAACTGGGCCAACCTGGCCCGGGCCGGGTTCGAGCTCCAGCAGAAGGGGGACATTCCCGGCGCGATCAACCTGTTCCGCGACGCGAGTCGCCTGTTCAACGATCTGCCACAGGTCGTTTCGAACCTTGGCGTCCTGTTTGCCAACTCCGGCCACGAGGACAGCGCCGCTGTCTACTTCGCCAAGGGGCTTGCGATCGCCGAAGCGAAGGCCGCGACCGATACCTCAATGATTGGCGACCGCAACTCGAACGCCCTGAACCTGGCGTTGATGTATCAGCGGCTCGACAAGCACAAGGATGCTATTGCCGCGCTCCAGAAATATCTTGGCTGGGATCCAAAGAGCATGGATGCCCGGAAGGCGCTGACGCAGTCGTTCCGCGCGGCCGGTATGACGAAGCAGGCCGACAGCCTCGATAACGCGATGATCGGGGACATGGCGAAGCAGAACTTTGACTCGCTGGACACCCAGGACATCCTTGCCATCGGGGTCGCGGCCTTCAACGCCCAGCGCTACCCGGACGCGGCGATTGCGTTCGGCAAGGCGGTCGCCCGGAATCCCTACAGCCGCGACGCGGTGTACAATCTCGCGAACGCCTACCTGGCGACGAAGGAAAATGAGAAGCTGATCGATGCCGCGAACAAGCTCGTCGCCATCGAGCCGATGAACGAGGACGTCTATCGACTGCTTGGCCAGGGGCACAAGGCGCTCAAGCACGATGCCGACGTCCTCAAGGCGGCTGAAAAACTGGTTGGTCTGCCGGTGACCATTGAGATGACCAGCTTCCAGATCGGGCGTGGAAGCACCAAGCTCCAGGGCACCGCGACCGGCCGGGCACCCACCGATGCCCAGGGGAAGGCGATCAAGCCTGCTCCCGTGACCATTGTGATCGAGTTCGTCACCTCGGCAGGCGCCGTGGTCGATACGAAGGAAGTTTCGCTGGGCATGGTGGCGGTCGGCGCCAGCCAGCCGATCGCGGCGGAAGGCAAAGGGGCCGATATCGCCGGCTGGCGGTATCATCAGAAGTAAGTGACGCCGGCGGGGGTGGGGCTTGCCCCCACCCCCGGTGGGAAACCATTTTACCGGCCATGCGGGCGTAGCTCAGTTGGTAGAGCGTCAGCTTCCCAAGCTGAATGTCGCCGGTTCGAGCCCGGTCGCCCGCTCTGGGGGAGAAGCGAAACGAAGGCCACCGTCGCGGTGGCCTTCGTCGTTTCCGGAGGTCACGCCGGCTCGATTTCCCTGGGGCGGAAGGGCCACGCCCTGGTCGAGTGCCCCGGGGGCCCGGTCCGGCCGGCAATCGGCTCCGCGCCGTGGGTGGCGCGCCCTCGATTGCCGGTGAAGAAGAGGACCCTGATATCCCGCCTGGGCTTCCGTACCGGTTCCCCTGCCACAGTGGTGGTGGTGGCGGCCCTGGTCCGCCGTCCAATCCATGCCTTGCGCGCCCCATTCTCTTCGTTCATGCGAGCCTCCTCGTCCGTGGGTGAATCCAAGCTAGGAGGAAGATGTGACATGCACAATTTGAATCTATTGCACGAATGATTAGATTTTCCATGTCTCGTCTCCGAGTGACGCTTGGCCTGGCTCAACTACCACCACCTCCTCTACTTCTGGACCGTCTCGCGCCGCGGCACCATCGCCGACGCCGCCGTTGAGCTCAACCTGACCCAGCCGGCCATCAGTGCCCAGATCAAGACGCTGGAGCGATCGATCGGGCATAAACTGTTCGCCAAGCGGGGCCGAGGCCTCGAACTCACCGAGGTGGGTCGGGTGGTGGCTCGCTACGCCGAAGAAATCTTCACTCTGGGCCGGTCCCTTCAGGAGACGCTGGCCGGGCGGGCTCCCGACCGGCTCTCGCCGCTCCGGATTGGGGTCGTCGACGCATTGCCCAAGCTGCTGGTGCACAGGCTGCTTGCTCCGGTCCTCGAGGCCGAGTCCGGATCCCGGCTGGTGGTGTTCGAGGGCAAGCTCGACCGGCTCCTGGCGGACTTGGCGGTCCATGACCTTGACGCCGTATTTGCCGACGCACCCGCCCCGCCGAATCTCCATGTCCGGGCCTTCAGCCACCTGGTGGCCGAGAGCGGAATCACCTTCTTGGCGGCCTCCGCCAAGGCCCAGGCCCTTCGGCGGCGGTTCCCGAAATCCCTGGACGGGGCGCCAGCCCTGCTACCAACGGCCAATGCGGCCCTCCGGCGGTCGTTGGACGCCTGGTTCGCCGCCCAGGGCGTCAAGCCGGCGATCCGCGCGGAGATTGACGACAGCGCCGTCCTCAAGACCTTCGGCGGGGAGGGGCTCGGCTTCTTCGCGGTCCCAACCCTGGTCGAACGGGACGCCGCTCGGCGCTACGGGGTCAAGGTGGTCGGGCGGACCGAGGCGGTCCGGGAGCGGGTCTTCGCAATTACCGTGGAACGGAGGATCTCTCACCCGGGCCTCCTCGCCATTACCGAGGGCCTTGGCGGAGAAACGAGGTGAGATCGAATGTCTTAAGTCTTGAAATTACAGCGTGATAGGTTACTTTAGGCTGATCGGAATTGCCTGCCTTCCGCGCCTCGTACCTGTGATTCAGGATCGTCCGTGATTCGGGTTACCGCAGTGGTCCATGGGTCCATCGCCGAAGAAATCGGCTTGGTGCCCGGCTCAGAGCTTCTCGCCGTCAACGGGCGGGAACTCGAGGATTTCCTCGACTGGGAGTACCACACGGCCGACGAGGAGTTCACGCTCGAAGTCCGGCAGCCGGACGGGACTGAACTCGAGATTGAGATCGAACGAGACCTGGACGACCCGATCGGTGTCGATCTGGAGCCGCCCCGGATCCGGCGCTGCGCCAACCGGTGCGACTTCTGCTTCGTCGACGGGAATCCGGCCGGCCTGCGCGAGGTCCTGTACATTCGCGACGACGACTACCGCCTGTCGTTTCGCTACGGCAACTTCGCGACGCTCACCAACCTCAAGCCATGGGACGTCGAGCGGATCATTGCCTATCGGCTGTCGCCCCTGTACGTGAGCGTCCATGCGACTGACCTGGTGGTCCGCCGCTACCTGCTCCGGAATCCCACCGCGCCCGACATTCTGCCCCAGCTGCGTGAGTTCGCGAATCACGGAATCCAGTTTCATACCCAGATCGTGATGTCGCCGGAGGTGAACGACGGTGCCGTTCTCGATCGCTCCCTCCGCGATCTGTTCGAGTTCGGCCC
>JANMXA010000186.1:0-6653 GCA_031394255.1 Gemmatimonadota bacterium | reverse complement strand
GCTGGTGAAGAGGTCGCCCTCGACCCACGGGCCCTTGTCGTCCGGATGGGCCTTGATGCACTGGGCCTGGCGCACGGCGGCCGTTCGGAGCGTCCGCACCAGGCCCCCGCTCAGATATTTCGAAACCCTCGCCAGCTCCGGCCCGTGCGGCAGCCCGCTGAATGGCTCGGCGCGATAGGCCGCGTAGAACCCCGTCACAGCGGCCGATGGACCGCCCGGTTCCTGCCCCGCCTGGCCTGATGTGACCGCCGCCAGGAGGATCGACATGCCTGGAATCAGCATCCGTCTCAGTGCTCCATGCGTTGGAGAGGGTACACCCGAATGTGCGCGACATCATCGGCGTCGAGCCAGATCGCCACGATGTCACGCGTTCCAATAACAGCCGGCTCGGCGCCGGCCGGCATCGCCACCTGGGCCACCCACCGGCCGGAGCGATCGAACACCGAGTAGGTCGCCGGCCGGCTCCGACGCCCAGGCTCGCCGTACTCCTCGGCCCAGACCTCGCCGGCTGCCGACACCAGGACCCGACCGTAAGGGGGCTTCGCCTCAGGCCTCGGGCTCGACATCCACCGGGCGGCATAACTCCGCTTCCGTTCCTCCATCCCCGCCGGGAATTGGCCCAGCCATTCCTCGACCTGGCGAGTTACATCTGCCGCTGTGACTGGAACCGGCACCCAGGCTCGGCGCACCGATCGCTCGGCCGTGCCGTCAGGGCGATACCAGTCAAAGGAGAATCGTTCGTTCGTTGCGACCAGAACCATGGTGTCGAGCGTCGCCCAGTAGGCGATCTTCCCGAAGAGCGCCCGCCCCATCGACACGCCGTCACGGCCTGACTCCACCAGCTGCTCCACGTAAGGAAAACTGCCGAGCGTGGCCGTCACTTGCCCCGCGGCAGTGGCGATTCGCAACGTCACCGGATCCCGGCGGAGACCGTTCACTGGCGGCGGTGTGTGATAGGTCGCGAGCAGCAGGCGCGAATCGCTCAACACACCGACCGGAAAGGTCTCTCCGAGGGTGTCGGGATCGGCCAGAGTCTGCCCACGGCCGTAACGCCCGGCGGAATCGAATGCGGAGATCCGCCGCAGTCCAAAGTCGTAGACCAGCAGTGAGTCGCCGACCGGCGCAATCAGATCGATCTGGCGAAACTCCCCCGGTCCGCTCCCGTCCCGGCCCACCGTCCGGATCCAACCGCCCCGTGCATCGAACCAGCGAAGCTCCTTGCGCACCGCGACGACGATCTGGCCACCCCGGAGGCGCACCACGGTCACACCCTGGGGAAACTCCGCATGCGGGTCACCGCCGCCGATATCGACCGCCGGGGCCGAATCGATCCGGAACCGAACGCCCGCGCCATCCTCCGGCGCCTGATTGTCGACGATGACGACCCCGGCGCTGTCCCGGGTGACAACTCCCGAGGAGGCCCGGCCTCCGCAACCGGTCACCACCAGGGCAAGGCCCATGGCGGCCAACATCCTGAAGGCGTCCACCACCTGGCGGCGGAGCCACCGACGAATCACGGAGTCGCCGGCACAATGGCGTAATTCTTCGGTATCGCACCCCCGAGCAGATGCTGGACGAAATAGTCCCACGTCCGCCGGATCACATACGGGTTCGACGTCAGGTCGTGATTCGCATCCGGCACGATCAGCAAATCAAAACTCTTGTTCGCCTTGATCAGCGCATCCACCAGCGCAATCGTGCTTCCGGGGTGAACATTGTCATCCATGTCGCCGTGCATCAGGAAGAGCTTGCCTTCGAGCTGATTGGCGTAGGTTTTGTTGGCGGCGGCCGCGTAGTTATCGGACTTGGTGACGGTGTCCCGCACCAGCAGGCCCTGGAACCGCTCACCCCAGCCGTGGTAGTAGGTCCGGTTGTCGTGATTGCCCGCCGTCGACACCGCCACCTTGTAGAAATTGGGATAGCGGAGCAGCGCGTCGGTGGACGAGAAGCCGCCCCCCGAATGACCGTAGATCCCGACCCGGTCGAGGTCGAGCTGCGGGATTCGGACCCCGAGCTGCTTGATCACGGCCAGGTGGTCGGGAATGCCGTTGTCGCCGAGATTGCCGTACCACGAGGTGTAGATCGCCTTGGCCCGGCCCGTGTTCCCCATCGCGTCGATCGACACGATCACGAACCCCAGTTCGGCCAGCGCCTGGACTTGGCCACTCATCGGATAGTTGAATCCGCCCCGCTGCGGATAGAAGCTCTTGATCGCCGGCGTAATCAGCGGACCGGGGTAGATGTGGTCGATCACCGGATACTTCTTCGCGCTGTCGAATGACGTCGGCTTCCAGATCACGCCCCACACGTCCGTAACGCCGTCACGGGCCTTGGCCACGAAGACCTCGCCCGGGCGCCAGCCGGTGGCCAGGAGATCCTTGATGTCCGCCCGCTCGAGTTCCGCGGGCGGCGCACCCGCCGTGTTTCGGATGACCACAACCGGCGGCCGCGAGATGATCGAGTAGGTATCGATGAAGTACTTGCCGGCGGGCACCGGTATCACCTCGTGGTTGGCGTCCTCCGGCGACAGCAGTGCCAGCCCCGATCCGTCGAGCCCGGCGGAGTAGAGGAAATTGTAGTCCGGATGCCGCCCCGCCTCGTGGCCCTTCCCAGTGAAGTAGATCCGGCCCAGCTTCTCGTCCACGCCGAGCAGCTTGCTCACGGTCCACGGCCCTGAGGTAATCTGGTTCTTCATCTTGCCGTCGGCACCGAACCGGTAGTAATGCCCGAACCCATCCCGCTCCGAGAACCAGATGATGTCGCCATTGCCGAGCACCTTCCAGTTCGGGCCCGGCGCGCCGAACAGATCGATCACCCCCAGCACGTACGTCGCGGCGCTGTCACCAAGGACGATCTTCGCATCACCCGTCGACGGGTCCGCGCTCATCAGGTGGACCTTCTTCGGTCCCCGGTTCACGTGAGTGAAGAAGACCCGATCCCCCGCCGGCGACCACTGCAGCTCTCCGGCTCCCGTGGCCGAAAAGGAGTAGATCGACATGTAGGGCTCGGGATCGGCCTTGATCTTCGCCACGGACCGGGCGCCCACGTCCGCCACGTACCATTCGGTCGTGACGACGGCGGTGTCGCCGGGCAGCGCGTAGGGATAGCTGTACTCGACCGGCCGGGTCGAGGTCATGCTGATCAGGTGGAACTTCCCCACCTTCCGCTCGTCATACCGCGCCACCGCGATCCGCTTCGAATCCGGCGACCACACCGCCACCGCCCGGCTCGGCACCTTGAATCGAACCTGGGACGGGAGCGGCGTGGTCACGCCGTACGCATATCCGTCCGCTCCATCGGTGGTCAGTTTGGTCGAGTCTCCCCCGGCAGCGGGCCGGACCCAGAGGTTCCCGCCCGAGCTGAAGGCATCCCACTTCTCGTCAGGCGAGCGCACGTAGCGGGTCATCGCCGGCAGCGTATCGGCCTTGGCGCACCGGTAGGACGCCAGCTCGCACCGGAACCCCTTCATCCCGATCCGAAGCCGGAGGGCGCTTTCGTCCCGTCCCTCCTGGTCGAAGGTCAGCGACTGGAACGGGAGCTTGGCCGGATTGAGTGCCGTATCGGCCGCGAGCGAGAGAGCCGCGGCCAGCCGGGCGTTGTCGAACAGAGGCGCCTTGGCCCCCGTAGCGGGATTCACCGCCAGGAACTGCGCTCCCTCGCGGGTCTGGACCCGGTACCAGAACCGGGTACTGTCGCGGTACCAGGTGGGCGCCACCTGGTCGTGATAGATGTTCCTGAGCGCATTCCAGGTCAGGAACTGTTCCGCCCGCTGATAGTTCTGGGCCGAGGCCGGAACCGCGCCCAGCACACCGAGGGCCGCCACCACGGCCAATCGCTTCCACATTGCCGTTGTCTCCGTGAAATGTCGGATCAGGGCCAGACCGTGAGCCCGGAACCACCCTTGTTTCGCTCGCCGGGCTTCCGCGCCAGGAGCGCCTTGGCCGTGAGAATCGACACGCTGTCGATGGTGAAGATCAGCCGGTCCCCCGACTCTTCCGCCGTGGGGGCGACCTTTCCGGTCCGCATCTTCTGCACGGCGCCGAGCGCCACGGCCAGCCGTGCGGGCGCCACGTTGGCCGTGTTGTGGGCGGGAAGGAGCTGCTTGAGATTCGGCGCCAGCGCCACCAGCCGGGCCATCGACCGCTCGTAGGCGTCGAGGTCGGTTTCCGGGACGTAGAGCCAGAGCGCGCCCTGATAGTAGGTATCGCCCGTCCAGAGGAGACCGTTGGCGCGGTCGACAAGGGCCGTCGCGTCAGGCGTATGGCCCGGAACCTGGAGCACCTCGATGGTCCGCCCCCCGAGGTCGATCTGGTCACCGTCCTTGACGACGCCGGTGGCCTTCCATGCCTTGGTTCGGAACGCCGCCGTGTCGAGCCCCACCGGCGCCCCTTTGCAGAACGCGTTCGGGGCCACCTCGGTGGCCAGGTTCTCGTGCGGGAAACCCGCCATGTTGGCGCGGGTGTACGGCGAATCGATTGCGAGGACCCGATCGAACTCCCAGTTCCCGCCCACGTGATCGTAGTGGGTGTGGGAGTTGATGACCGTGACGGGAAGCTTGGTCAGCCGCTCCACCAGCGGCCGGAGCGGCACCATGCCGATCCCGGTGTCGAACATCAACGCCTGCTTCGAGCCCACGATGAGATAGGAAACGGCTTCCTGGAACTGGTAGGGCTCGACGAAGGCATACACCCCCTTCGCGGCCTCCACGACCTCGAACCAGTCGGAGGCGACCGGCGCCGCGGGCAGGGCCTTGTTGGCCGGACGTGGCACGTCGGCGCACCAGCCCTGCAGCGCGGCGATGGCGGGAGGTGTGGCCGGCGGCGACGGCGGGGCGGCCGCTGACTTGGGCGTGCACCCCGCGAACGTTGCGACGGCCCCTGTGCAAAGAACAACTCGGTTGGATCGGAACATGGTTCCAAGCTCCAACCGGCGGGGCGGGTTGTCAAACCCGAAATCGGGGAACCGCCACCCTCAATGGAGGTGGAGCACCCACCGGAAGGACTGCCCGATCCGGACATAGCTGTTGTAGGTGTCGGCGGGGGGATCAACCGGGTCCGCTCGCGTCACCCACAATGTTACCCGGACCGTCACGGTCCCGTTGTTGTTCGGCAGCGCCGATCGGGACAGCGCCCAGGGGAACGCCAACTCGGTCGTCCCGTCAGCCGTCGCCGTGCCGTGATCGGATATGAACTCGGCACTCCACCCGTGGAACGTGGCCGCCGGCGTGAACGGCAGTTCGGGCGTGATGTGCAGGATTGGATCAGCACCGGCCGACACGTCGACTGTATCCGGATCGAGCCGGGCCCGGAGCCCCCAGGTGAACGGCCCGATGGCCGGCAAATTCTCCACCTGCGGAAGCCGAATGGCGAGCGGCCGCGATCCCGCCGCGATCGGCTCGCGGCTTACATACTGGAACTGAGCCACCGAGAAGCTCGACGGATTGGTCACCATGATGGACCCAACTGTCAGAGTATCGATGGCGATCCGCCGGAACGCTCCATTCGCCAGAATCCCGGGACTCAGGTAACCGCTGATCGTCACCCCCAACGGTCCAGGTGGCGCGGAGTCCCGGGGGTCGGGGACCAGAACGTCGAGCCCCATCCTGGCGTATCGGGCCGGCGGCTGCGGAACGACACCGTTGATGATCGGGCCGCCCGCTTCCGTGCACGCCGCCAGCAACGTCAGAACCGCCAACCCGGTGACTCGGAATCGACCCATCATGGCACCTCCAGGGGCCTGAGCAAGATAACCGCTGGCCGCCTCAGGGATCGTGAGGGGGATCACCAGCCTGTCGGGGCTTGTGCGGTCCCCCTCGGGCAGGAAGTTGCTGACGGAGGCCGGGGGCTGGCTCCACGCGAACGGCGAGGGCATCTTCGGTTGGCCGGATCCGCACCGGCTGCGGATCCATCCGGCATCGCCAACGACACGAGGACCACACCATGACGATCTCCCGCAGAGAGTTCCTTGCCACCACCGGAACCTGCGCCGCTCACCTCGCGCTCGCGGGCGCCATCCTCCCGCCCGCCCTCCGCCGCCGCTGGACGCTGCCGACCGGGCGCGTGGTGGCAGCGGAACCGTTCGCCCGGCTCGAGAACGTGGGCAACGACGTCTGGGCGCTGATCTCGACGCCGCTGTCCGGCGATTTCACCACCGTCTGTAACGGCGGCCTGATCGCCGGCAAGCACGGCGTACTCGCCATCGAAGGCTTCATGCAGCCGGCCGGGGCCAAGTGGCTCGCCACGCAGGCCAAGGAGCTGACCGGCTCCTGGCCCACCCACGTGCTAGTCACTCACTATCACTCCGACCACACCAACGGCGTCGCGGGCTACTTCGACGGCGGGATGGCCCCCATGGTCCACAGCACTGTGGCCACCAAATCCCAGGTGAAGGACCGGAACCTCCCAGCGGACCCGTCACGCGAACACGCCCTCGCCGACGCCGTCATGGTGGACGCCGCGTCCGCCGCCAAGCTCGACATCGGCGGCCGCACCGTGCGGCTCATCCCGAAGTCGGGCCATACCGCGAGCGACGTCGCGGCGGTGGTCGAGGAACTCGACCTGGTCTTCGGCGGCGACCTCATCTGGAACGCGATGTTCCCGAACTACGTCGACGCCGCCCCGTCCACTCTCGCCAAATCGGTCACGAGTCTGCGG
>JANMXA010000185.1:0-5696 GCA_031394255.1 Gemmatimonadota bacterium | reverse complement strand
CTGCGCGACGACGGTGACCAGCGACACGTTCGGGAAGTTGAGCGTGCTCGGGTCGAACGTGGCCGACAGGTTGGCGAACCCGGCCTTGTTCCCGAAGGCGAGGCAGGGCAGCGTCGCGACGCCGTTGGCGTCGGTGACGACCGCGATCGAGCCGGACGCCGGGATGTTGCCCTGGGCGTCGCAGACCTTGGCGTTGGAGTCGAGGTCGTAGAGCAGCGACGGGGCGGTGGTGAACGTCACAGTCACGCCCGGGACTTTGTTGACGCCGTCCGGGTCACCGCCCGGGGTGGCGATGGTGACCGACGGCAGGCCGGTGAAGGTCGTCGCGCCGACCGCGCCGGTGAAGTAGCTCGGCGGAAGCGGCGGGTTGTTGGGCGGCGCCGCATTCGGCGCGGCGTTCCTGGACGGAGCTGCGTTCTTGGACGGCGCCGCGCTCTTCGACCCGGCCGGCGGAGCGAACTTGGTGGCGGTGCCCCCGGTGCCGCCGACGGCGGTCAGAGTCGTGCCCACCGCGGCGAACGGGCTGAATCGGATGGTGGTGCCGCCGATGCCGCCAACGCCGAACATGACCGGAGCGGCCGCAAGCTTCCTGGGGAGCAGGACGTTGGTGGCCTCCTTGAGCAGCCCGGCGAACCAGGCCGCCGGCCCGGTCGGCTGGTGAGCGGTGTTGGCACAGGTGCTCTGCAGCGCGGCCGGAACCACCACGGGATTCAGGATCTCGAACCCGTTCGTGTCATCCTGGTGCGCAACGACCAGCCCCGCGGGGGCCGTCGAGGGTGGACAGAGCACGACGGTGGCCGGCTGCAACAGCGTGACCGCCGGGTAGGTGCTGATCGCCAGGAAGCCGGGGAAGCAATCCAGCACCGTAACGAGTGGGCACTGACCCCCGTTGGTCAGGTCGGTGATGGCCACCAGCGTGCCGACCGGGACGACGTTGGCCGGGAACTGGACCCCTCCCACCGCCGGGACTTCGAAGGTCTTGACCGGGTCCCCCGGGTTGAGGTCGAAGACCAGGCCGCTGATCCCGACAAAACACCACAGATCGCTGATCAGCTTGTCATAAAGGGCCTGGCTCGCCGCCCGCTCGGCGGCGGTCAGGTTGCTCTGCTTGTTGTTGATGAACGCGATCAGTGCCTTGGTCGCAGTCCGGGCGCCGGCGATGTTGCCGGCGTCGAGGCTGTCCTGGACCGATTTGAATTTGCCCTTGGTCGAGTTCTCGTCCGGCCAGGCGTTCTTGAAGAACAGGTTGTGGAGGTCAGTGTTGATGTCCGTGACCGTCAGGACAGGGCACGATGGATTAGGCACCTGCGAGGCCGCCAGCGGCCGGCTGGAATCGGGAGCCGTATTGGTCGGCGTTTGACTGACCTCAGTTCCCGCACAACCGGCGAGGGCAACAACGACGGCGACATAGAACGATATCCGGTGGCGCATCGAACCTCCATCATGAATGAGCGACAGCTGAAGTCCAAACCGAACAGGGCCGTTAGGCATGGTCTTCTGGCCCTGCCAGGTGCTTGGAATCAGTGCAATGTCACGTTTTGAGACAGCCGACGCAAGGGGGAGGCGTTAGGCGCGGCAGAGGAGGCCGCGTACGACTGTTGCGTGGTTGCCGCAACAGAATTTCTACGGGACGTGTTCGGTGTTGCCGGCGTGCGACAGGCCTACTTCGCGCCGACCAGGGCCTTGAACGCCGGGTCGTCACGGAGCGATTTGAACTGCCAGCCCGGGTCCTCCCGGTAATTGTCCCGCGCTGAGGGGTTGGCCGCGAAGAAGAGCTTGAACAGCTCGATCGCCTTGGCATTGTCCCCCAGCTGCGAATAGGCAAACGCGCCGAGCAGCGCCACGTCCCGGGTCGGGTCGATCTCGGCGTCGCCTTTGGACCGTTCGATCACGTGGCGGGCGCTGTCCTTGAGGTCGGTCCGCGCCAGCACCACGGCCACCAGCATGTTGGCCTGGAGGCGCATCAGCTTCTGGCGGGCCCCAGCCGAGTACTTGGTGACCGAATCGGCCAGCGCCCAGGCCATCCGGACGTCCGGCGGGGTTCTGGCCGGGCTGGCCTGCAGCTGCAGCTCGCAATTGAAGGCGTTGGCCGACTCCGGGTACCGCTGCCGCGTTTTGGCGCACCAGTCGGCGGCCTTGGTGAAGTTCCTGAGGTCGTAGTCGGATGAGAACAGCCGGTCCAGTATCCCGGCCGCGTTCTCAAGGAAGGCGTCCGCCTCGAACGCCCGGCTTGCCGCCGCGTTGACGTCGACCGCGCTCTTGTTCTCGACCCGGTAGTACAGGTGGGACAGGCTGGCCCACGCTCCCGCCTGGAGCGGGTTGAGCTTGGTGGCCTTCTCGAGGTCGTACTGGGCCTGGCCGAGGAGGGCGGCGGCCTTGGCGGCGTCCGGCTCGAGCTGGAGCAGGTACTTCCAGTAGGTCAGGTTGCCCCGGAGCTCACGGGCGTCGGCGTTGTCGGAGTCGAGGGCAAAGGCCCGCGCCATGTGCCCCAGGCCGGTCTCGATCGAGCGGCTCAGGCCAAGCGGGTCGAGGTTCGAGAGGCGGGACCGCTTGTAGGCCACCAGTCCGCGGAGGATGATCGGCTGTGACCATTTCGGGTCCTCGGTTTCGGCCGCCTGCAGCACCGAATCGGCCGCGAGGAAGGCCCGGTCGAACGCCACGGAGTCACCCTTGGCCGCGGCTGCCTCGCCCTGTTTCCGGAGCGCTTCCGCCCGCTGGACATGGGACCATGCTGAGACGTTGGCCGCGCTCTGGCGTTCGCGCTGGAGCTTGAGCTCGCCGCCGACCTGCTTCTGGATCAGGGTGGCGACGCGCTCGGCCACCGAGTCCCGTACCGCGAGCAGCGACTTGGCCGGTTGTTCGATCGTGGCGCGGCTCCCGAATTCGTCCCCGCTGTTGCCGTCCCGGAGACGGACATTCACGACGATCTTGTCGCCGGTTCGCGTCACGTCGCCGACCACGAGCGTGCCGGCACCGAGGATCTTGGCCACGCTGTCAAATCGGGTCGAGCCCCGGAAATCCTGGACACCGCGCCGGGACACGACCTTGAGGCCATTCACCTCAGTGAGGCGCGAAATCAGGTCTTCGGTCAGACCGTCCGCGACGTCGCCCAGGTCCTTGTTGGCGCTGGCGTCCTCGAAGTACAGCACGGCCACGCTGTGAAGGTCGAGTCCGCCGGGCGCCGCTTTGGCCGATCCGCCCTTGCCCATCACCCTCCACGCCCCGAATCCGGCCCCCGCGATCGCCAAAGCAGCCACACCGATCACCCAGGGCTTCTTCCACGCCGGCGTTCCCGCTGGAGCCTCTTCCACCGGGAATGCCATCGTGGCACCGGTCGGGACCCGCCGGGTGGCCGTGTGGCGCATGGTGACCCGGCGTGTCGCCGTCGCGCCTAACGGGACCCCGAGAATCGCCGAGAAGTCCGCCGCGGTCTGGGGCCGGTCGGTCGGCGTCTTGGCCAGCGCCGCGAAGATCGCTTCCTCGACCTCTTCCGGCACCGAACTCCGGACGATCCGGATGCTCGGCACCGTCTCCATCGCGTGCCGCGCCATGATCGCCATGGCGTTCTTGCCCGTGAACGGCGGCTCGCCGGCCAGCATCTCGTAGAGCATGCAGCCCAGCGAGTAGATATCGGCCGTGGGGCCCACCGTTTCGCCGGCGGCCTGCTCGGGCGCCATGTAGACCGGCGTGCCGAGCGCCATGCCGGTCTGGGTCAGCTTCTGGCCGCCGCCCTCGGAGGCCAGCTTGGCGATCCCGAAGTCCGCGACGAGCGAGTGGCCGTTCGACAGCAGGATGTTCTCGGGCTTGATGTCCCGGTGGACGATCCCGTGCTCGTGGGCGTGCCCGAGGGCGCTGGACACCTCCAGGGTGATCTGGATCGCGTCCTCAATCGGGAGTTGGCTCTCGCGGTCCAGCCGGTCGCGGAGCGACTCGCCCTTGACGAAGGGCATGACGTAGAAGAGGAGGCCGTCGGCCGTGCCGGAGTCGTAGAGGCCGAGGATATGGGGGTGCTGGAGCTTGGCGGCGAGCTTGATCTCCCGTTCGAATCGGTCTCCGCCGATCGAGGCGGCCAGTTCCGGGAACAGCACTTTGACCGCGACCTCGCGGTCGTGCTTGGTGTCCCGGGCCAGGTAGACCACGGCCATGCCCCCGCGACCGAGTTCGCGAACGAACTCGTAGCGGTCCTGGAGTGCTGCCTGCAGTTTCGGGAGAATGTCGAGCTCGGCCACGCTCAAAAGTATGCAGGCGGGGCCGCGATTGCACCACCCACAGGGCCCGGAGGTTAGGCCAGTTCCCGCCGGAGGCCGGCCACCAGGGCGTCCACGTCCGCGTCGGAATTGAAGAGGTGGGTGGAAATCCGGTTTCCGTTCAGCCACTGTCCGGGGACGACCTTCACCACCACCCTGTGCCGCTCGTAGAGCTGCCGGTAAAGCCGGTCGCTCGGGACGTCGGCGGGCAGGGTGTACGTCAGCAGGGGTGAAGCCAGCGGGCCGGCCGGGGCGCTCACCACCGTCAGCCGGGGGACGTCCGCGAGGGCGGCGTAAAGGCGGTTCCGGAGCGAGAGGTTGTGAGCCTCGGTGGCCGCGGGGCCTTTGGCCGCGAGGTAATCGAGGGACGCGCCCAGTCCGATCAACCCCGGGATGTTCCGGACCCCCGAGGACCCCGAGTAGGAAACCCGGCCGGCCTGGAGGGCGATCGGGTCGACCCGGGTTCCCAGCCCTTCGCTCAGGTAGAGGATGCCGGTGCCCTTGGGGGCCAGCAGCCACTTGTGCCCGCTGGTGACGTAGACGTCGGCCCCGAGCGCCTTGACGTTCACCTGGATTCCGCCGGCGGCCTGGGCGGCGTCCACGATGCTGACGGCGCCTCGGGTCCGGGCCAGCGCGGACAGCTCGGCCACTGGCATCCGGAGGCCCGTCGATGTCAGCAGGTGGGAGAAGGAGAGGACCCGGGTGTCCGGCTTGATGGCCCGGCTGAACCGGTCGACGATCTCGGCGGCATCGTGCAGGTCCGGCGGGATCCGGACCTCGTCGAGGATGATGCCGGCGGTTCGGACCAGATAGTCCCAGCACGACCGGCCGCCCGGGTGTTCCTGATCGGTGGTGAGGACGCGGTCGCCGGGTTTGAGGTGGAGGCCCTGGGCCACCCAGTTCATGCCCTCGGTGGTCGACCCGGTGAGGACGATCTCGTCTTTGCCGCAGCCGAGGAAAGCCGCCGCGGTCTGGCGGACCTCGTCCTGGGCGGTTTCCAGGGTCCCAAGCCGTAGAGAACCGGGTTCCGCTCCAGCTCGCGCCAGACCTCCATGACCCGGTCTATCACCGGCCGGGGCGTGGGGCCCAGGGACCCGGTCTGGAGATAGACCAGTCCGTCGTCGAAGAGGAAGTCGGATTGGAGGTCGGCGGGCTGGCTTCGAATGCCGGTCCGGTTCGGTCCGTTGGCACCGATCAGAGACAGCCCGCCCAGGACGCCGAGGAATGCCCGCCGGTCCTGAGGGGCCGTCAAGCGGCTACCGAAGCGCCTGGACGATGGCGAGCGTGGTGGTCTTGTCCATCCTGGCCTCGAGGTCCACAAGGCCCTGTTCCATCTTGGCCTCGAAGCCGGCCAGCCGCCGCTCCACCTTAGCCTCGAAGGCCGCGAATCGGCGGTCGAGCCGGAGGTCCTGCTCGGCGAACCGCTGCTCCAGCCGGCTGTCGAACCGG
>JANMXA010000184.1:0-9290 GCA_031394255.1 Gemmatimonadota bacterium | reverse complement strand
GCGAACTACCCGTTCGCCACGATTGAGCCCAACACGGGTGTGGTTGAAGTACCCGACCCCCGACTCGCCCGGATCGCCGAGTTCGTCAAACCCGAGCGGACCGTTCCGGCCACCGTTGAGTTCGTCGACATCGCGGGGCTGGTCAAAGGTGCCAGCCAGGGCGAGGGACTCGGGAACCAGTTCCTCGCCAACATCCGGGAAGTGGACGCCATCATTCACGTCGTCCGCTGCTTCGACGACGACGACATCCAGCATGTGATGGGCTCCGTGGACCCGGCCCGTGACCGCGAGGTCATCAACCTCGAACTGGCCCTCGCCGACCTGGCCGCCGTCGAAAAGCGGTTCGACAAGAGCGTTCGGGCCGCCAAGTCCGGGGACGCCCAGGCCAAACTCGAGAGCCGTCTCCTCGACGCGCTCAAGACCGCCCTGTCGGAGGGCCGGCCCGCCCGGAGCGTTGTGCCGACCGCCGAAGAAGCGCCCACCTATCGGCAGTTCAACCTGCTGACAGCCAAGCCGGTCCTCTACGCGGCCAACGTGGCCGAAGCCGACATCAACACCGGCAATCCCCACGTGGGGGCATTGCAGGCGGCGCTCGCGGCCTCGACCGAAGAATCCGAAGTGGTGCTGTTTTCCGCCCAGGTGGAAATGGAACTGGCGGAGCTTCCGCTCGAGGACCGCAAGGAGTTCCTCGATTCGATCGGAGTCACCGAATCCGGCCTCGACCGGCTGGGCCGGGCGGCCTACCATCTCCTCGGCCTCCGGAGCTACTTCACGGCCGGCGAGAAGGAGGTCAGGGCCTGGACCATCCATAACGGCGACAAGGCCCCCCAGGCCGCGGCGGTCATCCACACCGATTTCGAGCGGGGATTCATTCGCGCGGAGACGGTCGCCTTCGAGGATTTCGTTCGGGTCGGAGGCTGGAAGCCGGCCCGCGAACAAGGCCTGGTCC
This sequence comes from Gemmatimonadota bacterium, assembly GCA_031394255.1. GTDB lineage: Bacteria > Gemmatimonadota > Gemmatimonadetes > Gemmatimonadales > GWC2-71-9 > SHZU01. The sequence goes on along the minus strand of JANMXA010000184.1, from coordinate 8,341 downwards.
GGTCCGAGGGCAAGGAATACGTCGTTCAGGACGGCGACGTCCTGCTCTTCCGGTTCAACGTCTGACGATCGGCGCCTAGCCGCCGATCGTCGTCCGCCAATCCGCCAACAACGCCGGACAGTCGGCGAGCAGGCGGGCTTCGGCGGGCGCCCGGCTCCGGTCCCGCTTCACCCGGGCGGCCCGGCTGATCGGCCACTGGGGATAGGGCCGGTCAAGCAGCTGAATCACCAGCCCCGGCTCGAGCCAGCCTTCGTGCTGGACCCGGGTATACCACCCCGACCGGTCGTTCCCAAGCACCTGGTCAACAAGGTCCGACCGGTGATGACGCCGGGCGAGCGTAGCGCAGGGTTCCCGGGGTCCGGAAACCTCGAGCCGGACGTCGCCGAGCTGCAGGACGTCGCCGACACAGACCGCGTGCTCGTCAACTCCCGACACCGTCAGATTCTCGCCGAAGCCTCCGGGCCCCAGGTCCCGGATGCCCCATTCGGCCCGCCACCTCGGATAGTGCTCGGCGGGGTAGATCAGGAGGGCCCGTTCGGGGCCGCCATGACTGGGCCGGTGGACCTGGGCGTCTCCGCTCAGGCCCTCGCGACCTGCCCATACCCTGCCCTCTACCGGATCTTTCCAGATGGCACTGGTCCACGGCTTTTCGGGGGCGCCCGGAGGGTCGGCCCTGCCCGACGTCCTGGGCTGCCCGGTCTGAATCGATTCCACGCGCATGCCCCTAAAATAGCAGGGGCGCCAAGGCGATAGCGGGCAATGAGATGCGGACGCTCGGGGTTGAGTCGAGTCCTCGTCGGGGTTAGATTGGGTCGCGTTTCACAATCATCCTCCCCTGCCTTCTGCACCCAAGGCGGGGGCCACGACCAAAGGAAGGTGTGCATGGCCCGTCCGTATGAGGTGGTCTACATCTTCGATCCAGCCCTGGACGAAGAGACCATCAACTCGAAGCTCACGCATTTCCATTCGCTGTTGCCGAATACCACCGGCGAAGCGGCCCAGTTCAATCACTGGGGCCGGCGTACGCTGTCCTACCAGATCAAGAAGCGCGACACCGGTTACTACGTGATCGCCACCTTCTCCGCCGAGCCGAACCAGCTGCCCGAATTCGAACGTGCCATCAAGCTCGATGATGCGGTCATGCGGCACCTGGTCGTTCTGAACGAGGAGCCCCCGACGCCGCCGAATTACGCCGCGGTCAAGCCGGCCGAGACCGAAGAGGAGGACGACGAATGAGCCGCCACAAGAAGGGTGATCCGCTGGCCGAACTGCGGATCCGGATCGTCGACTACAAGGACGAGAAGCTCCTGTCCCGCTTCCTGACTGAGCGAGGCAAGATTCTTCCCCGGCGCCTGAGCGGCGTCACGGCGCGCCACCAGCGCCAGCTGGCGATCGCGATCAAACGGGCCCGGTTCCTGGCCTTGCTCCCGTACATCAAGGGATACTCGGGCTGATGACGTCGCCTGCGGCGCCCCAGGATCTGGGGCGCCGCTCCGCATTGGCCGTTGCGCTCGCTGTGGTGGCGTTCCTGTTCCTGGCGCCACCACTTTTTCTGCTCGCCCCACTGGCGCTGCTGTTGCTGTTCTCGCGCCCATCGACCGTACGCGAATGGCTCTGGATCGCCCTCGCGGGGCTGTCCGCCTCCAAGATCGTCCTCGACCTCGAGGCCGCCCCAGCGCCGGCCCGTCTGTTGGGCGCCATGGGCATGATCATGGCCGGAGCCTTCGTGGTCCTTGCTCATGCCGCGCCCCGGCAGGGCGGCCTCGGCCGAGCCGCGATCGCGGTTGCCATCGGCGTCCTCGGCGTGATCGCCTGGGGCCGGTCCGCCGGTCTGGAGCTGTCCGCCATTGACGCGGCCGTCGGTGCCGATCTCAAACGATCGCTCGAAATTCTGCTCGAAGGCGCCGCACCGGATCAGGTGCAGTCCGCCCTGGCGTCGGTGCCGGCGGTGGCCCGCGCCTTCCCGGCCATTGCGGCGTTGCAGGCACTGCTCGGACTGACCCTGGCCTGGTCGTGGTACCATCGCCTTGCCATCCGTCCCATCGGAGAGCCCCCCGGTCCGTTCAGCGCGTTTCGGTTCAACGACCACCTGATCTGGGGTGCTATCTTGACGCTGGGGTTGGCCTTGGCCCCGCTGGGGGATACCTTCGCCCGAGTCATCACCAACGCGCTGGTCATGTGGGCGGGGCTCTATGCTGTGCGAGGTCTGGCCGTCGCGGGCCACGGGGCCCGGCGATGGCCCATCCCCGGCCGCATTCTCGTAGTGGTGATGTCTTTCCTGGCGGCGCCGATTGCCCTCGGGACGCTCCTGTCCCTCGGCCTCGCCGATACCTGGATCGATTTCCGGAACCGTGCGGTTCCGGCTGGAGGCAGCAATGCAGATGGAAGTGATTCTCCGTGAGGATGTGAAGGACCTCGGCCGGGCGGGTGCGCTGGTGAAGGTCAAGCCCGGATACGCCCGCAACTTTCTGTTTCCCAACGGTCTGGCCTTCGAGGCGACGCCGGGCAACAAGAAGCGGATCGAGAACGAGCAGAAGGCCAGGACCTCACGAGCCGAGGCGGAAAGCGCCGAGGCCGCCGCACTCGCCGCCCGCCTCGCAGCGGTCCAGCTGACGCTCAAGGCCAAGGCCGGCGAAGGTGACAAGCTCTTTGGATCCATCACGACCGGTGATCTGGCTGACGCGCTCGCAGCCAAGGGCTTCGTGATCGACAAGCGCAAGATCGAGCTCGACCACCCGATCAAGCAGCTCGGGGCTCACTCGTTCTCGGTTCGGCTCCATGCGGATGTCCATGCCGAGATCAAGGTGACTGTGGAGCAGGCTTAGCCCCGTGGGGATCGGAATCGCGTACGTGGACGGGCCACGCCTGACCCGTTCCATGTACGCGGCGGCCGATTGGGTTCACGCCGGCCGCGAGGAGATCAACCGGCTCAACGTCTTCCCCGTCCCCGATGGGGATACCGGCACCAACTTCAGCCTGACTCTGCGGGCGGTCGCCGATGCCCTCCAGGCACTCGGCGATGCTCCGCTCGGCACGACCGCGCAGACAGCGGCGCGGGCCGCCGTGCTCGGCGCCCGGGGAAACTCGGGCATGATGCTGGCCCACTTCCTCCTGGGCTTCGCCGAAGCGCTCGGAGATCGCGACACCGCGGCCGCACCGGAGATCGCCGCGGCAATCCGGCGGGGCGCCGACACCCTCTATGCCTCTCTGGATGAACCTCGAGAAGGCACCATCCTGACCGTCGCCCGGGACACCGCCACCGCGGCTGAACAGGCCGCACTGGCATCGCGAGACATCGCTGAATTCATGCGGTTGATGCTGGCCCAGGGCGAAATGGCGCTGGCCCGCACGCCGACGCTCCTCGCCGTCCTCCGCGAAGCCGGGGTGGTCGACGCCGGCGGCAAGGGATTCGTCCGGATGCTCGAAGGCGTCGTCCGTCTGATCCAGGGCGATCCGATTCTTGCGACGGCGCCCGGGTCCAACAGCGGTGAATTCAATGCCGCGGCCGATTTCATGGTGTCGGCCGAACGGGATTATCAGTTCTGCACCGAGTGCCTCGTCCGGGGGGATCAGCTGCCCTCCTCCAACGAGGTTCGATCTGCGCTGCACCAGTTCGGCGGTTCGGTCGTGGTCGCCCAGGTGAGCGACATCCTCAAGATGCATGTCCACACGGACACGCCGGAGGCGGTGTTCGCCCTGGCAGAGCGATGGGGGTCGGTCACGCTCCGGAAGGCCGATGACATGCGGGCCCAGCACCGGGCCCTGAGCCACGACGTGGGCCGCCGCCAGGTCGCGATCGTGGCGGACTCGTCGGCCGACCTTCCCGACGCGGTTCTTGACCGCCACCACATCGCCCTGGTTCCGTTGCAAGTCACGTTCGGCGACACCAGCTACCGGGACCGGATCGGCCTCAAACCGGCGGATTTCTACCGGATGCTCCGGGAGACCAAAGCCCTACCGACGACGTCGCAGCCCACCCCCGGCGAGTTCGTCAAGGCCTTCCGGTCCGCCACCGCCGAGGCGAACGAGGTGGTGGCGGTTCTCCTTTCCGGTGCTCTGTCGGGTACGTTTCAGGCAGGGCATGCCGCCGCCAAAGCGGCGAACCTGGATCAGGTCCACCTGTTCGACAGCAAGAGCGCGTCCCTGGGCCTCGGGATGCTGGCGCTCCGGGCCGCTGAACTGGCCGAGTCAGGGTGGGATGCGAAAGCGATTGTCATCGAGCTTGAACGGGTCCGGCGCCAATCAGGGCTGTTCCTGACGGTCGACACCTACGACAACCTTCTGCGGTCGGGTCGCGTCTCCCGGGGAAAAGCATGGCTCGCAGGAATGCTCGACGTCAAACCGATTCTCGCACTCGATGGGGACGGACGGGTGGTGCCCGTTGACCGCGTGCGGGGCCGGGACCAGTTGGTGTCCCGGGTTCTCAGCCTCGTGGAGCGGGCCCTCACCCCGCGGCCAACGGCCCTCCGCTTCGGCATCGCTCACGCCGACGTCCCCGAGATCGCCGAGCGGATCCGAACCGCACTGGTGGCCGCGTACCGGCCGCGCGACTGTTTCGTCTCCCTCGCCACCGGTGTGCTGGGCACCCACGCCGGTATCGGAGCGTGGGCCGTTTGCTATCAGATCGAGGACGGCACCCCGCCGCGCCCGGAGCGAAGCGCCGATGAATGACGCGGCCTCAACGCCGATGCTTCCCGACCAGGTCCGCGAGGCCCTCGAGGCCGCCGATGATCGCAAGGCGCGCGACCTGGTGGCGCTCGACCTCCGGGGCCTGACCGACGCGACGGACTTCTTCATCGTCGCATCGGGCACCTCGGACGCCCACGTCCGCGGCGTCGCCGATTCGGTCATTGAGCGGATGAACCGGCTCGGGCTTCATGCCCATCACGTCGAGGGTCTCCAAGCCGGCCGCTGGGCTCTGCTCGACTTTGTCGATTTCGTGGTCCACGTCTTCCATCCGGAGGCGCGGGCTTTCTATCAGATCGAGCGTCTCTGGAATGACGCGCCGGTCGTGGCCTTCGTGCCGACGCCTGAACGAAAGGCTTGAGATGCGCCGCCTGCTCCTCGCCATCGCCGCATTGACGCTGCTGCCGGGTGTCCTGGCCGCCCAGTACTTCGGGCGGAACCGGGTTCAATACGGCCGGTTCGACTTCAAGATCATCCAGACCGAGCATTTTGATGTCTACTACTACACCGGGGAACGTCCCGCGGCGCTGGACATCGGGCGGATGGCGGAGCGGTCCTACGCCCGCCTGTCCCGGGTCCTGAACCACCAGTTCGAAGAGCGGAAGCCGATCATCCTGTACGCGTCCCACTCCGACTTCCAGCAGACCAATCTCGGCGGCGGCGGGGTCGACGAGGGCACCCAGGGCTTCACCGACTACCTCCGACACCGGAACACTTTCCCCTTCCAGGGATCCTACGCCGACAACGAGCACGTCCTCACCCACGAAATGGTCCACCAGTTCCAGTTCGACATCTGGTCCAGGGGGCGAGGCGGGGCCGGGATTCAGGGCATCATGTCGGCGAACGCCCCGCTCTGGTTCGGGGAGGGTATGGCCGAGTACTTCTCGCTCGGGCCGACCGACAGCAAGACCGCGATGTGGCTCCGCGACGGCGCCCTCGAAGGCAAGCTGCCGACCGCGAGCGATTTCCTGCAGGTGTTCCCCTATCAGTTCGGCCACGCGCTGATCACGTACATCGGCCAGCGGTGGGGCGACGAAGCGGTCGGGGCCATTACCAAGAACGCGATGGGGGGCGGGCTCGAACTCTCCCTCCGGCGGGTACTCGGGATGAACTTCGAGCAGCTGGTTGCGCAATGGAAGGACGCAGTGACGAAGCAGTACCTGCCGGAGATCGGCAACCGGGTCAAGGCCCGGGCGATCGCGCAGCCACTGCTGACCCAGAAGATATCGGAAGGCACCTGGCACCTGGCCCCGGCGCTCTCGCCCGACGGCTCCCGCGTGGCGTATTTCAGCGAGAAGAACTTCTTCTTCATCGACCTCTGGCTCGGCGACGGCAATACCGGGAAGCCGATCAAACGATTGCTGTCGTCCAGTTTTTCGGGCAACTACGAAAGCTTCCGCTACCTGGCCTCGTCGGCGGCCTGGTCGGAGGACGGCTCCATGCTCGCCTTCGCCGCAAAGCGGGGCGGCAAGGACGACATCGTCATCGTGGACCCCAAGAACAATCACGAGATCAGACGGATCACGGTGCCGATCTCGGGCGTCTCGACGCCGGCCTTCAGCCCCGACGGAAAGCGACTCGTCTTCACCGGGCTCGACGGCGGCATCTCGGACCTGTACACGATCAGCGTGGACGGCTCCGACCTCCGCCGGCTCACCAACGACAAGTTCGCCGACCTCCACCCGGTCTGGTCGCCGGACGGAAAGACCATCGCGTTCTCGTCCGATCGCGGCCCGGCGACCAACTTCTCCACGCTCAAATGGAGCGAACTGGGGATCGCCCTCTACCATGTCGACGACGGCCGGATCGAAATGCTGCCCGGGATGGAACACGGGCGCAATTCGAACCCGCAGTGGGCGCCGGACGGCAAGTCGATCGCCTTCGTGTCCGATCGGGACAACGTCGCCAATCTTTTCCTCTACGACTTCGCCGATCGCGAGGTCTACCAGTTGACGGATTTCTATACCGGCATTCAGGGCATCACCCCGCTGTCGCCGGTGCTGTCCTGGGCCCGCGGCGCCGACCGGATCGCGTTCGTCTATTTCGAGCAGGGGAAGTACGACGTCTATGCCCTGGCCAACCCCCGAGCCCTGAAGAAGGCCCCGTGGCGACCGAGCACCACGCCGACTCAGGTCCTGGTGCAGGCTCAGCCACTGCCGCCGTTCCAGCTGTCACCTGCGGACACTGCCAACGCCACCAAGGCGCCGGAAGCGCTGGCCTCCGTGTCGATCTACCGCGGGGTCACGGGCTTCCGCCGAACCGACTCGCTCGGACCGATTCCCGATTCACTCAAGGGCCCCGAGCCCATCACGATCGCCAAACTCCTGGACTCGGTCGACATCAAGGCACCGGACACGACGGATTTCGTTTCGCGCCCGTACAAGGTCAAGTTCGAACCCGAATACGTCGCCCGGCCGACGATCGGCTATGTCCGGGACAATTTCGGGCGGGGCGTGACCGGTTCGGCCACAATCGTCCTCGGCGATATGCTGTCCAACCAGCAACTGATCTTCGGGGCGTCGTTGAACGGCCGGCTGCCGGAGACCCAGTTCATCGCCCAGTACATCAACCTGAGCCGCCGGTTCAACTGGGCGATCGGCATTCAGCAGCAGCCATACTTCTTCTACGACTATACGTCGCTGGAGCCGGGGCCAACAGCTCAGGAGCAGACCCTGGTCACCAACATCCGCCGCCTCGTCATGCGCGACATTGCGGCCCAGGGCTACTACCCCTTCAGCCGCTTCTCCCGCGTGGAGGGCGGGGTCTCGCTCGCCAACATCCACGACGACCTCCTCCAGATCCGCGAGCCCTACGACGCCTTCTCGGGTGTTCCGACCAGGGAGCCGACGCTCACGACCCAAAATCTGCAAAGCATCACCTACCTGCAGCCGACCCTGGCGTACGTGTTTGACAACTCGCTCTCGGCCTACGTGGGCCCCTTCCTGGGCCGCCGAGCCCGGTTCGACGTGAGCCAGAACCTCGAAGTGTTCGGCACCGGATGGAAGTTCACGTCGGCCACGGCGGATATCCGGCGCTACGATCGGGTTGCCGGCAACGTTGTACTGGCCACCCGGGCCATGGCGTTCGGCCGCTTCGGCAGGGATGAGGCGAGGTTCCGGTTCTACGGCGGCAGCACCGAGTTGATCCGCGGCTACACCGCCGGGTCGTTCCGCAAGAACGAGTGCCTCCAGGCCAACGACCAGCAATCGTTGAGCGGATGCTCCGCCTTCGATGCCCTGATCGGTACCCGCGCCGCAGTATTCAATGCCGAACTTCGTTTCCCGCTGATTGCGGCGGGCCTCGGGTTCATCCCGGTTCGGGGATTTCCCGGAGCCATCGAGGGTGCGCTGTTCTTCGACGCGGGCGTGTTCTGGGAGCAGGGCATGACCGTGAGCCTCAAGCGGAGCGAGGCGACACCCTCCTGCTCGATCAACCCGCAGACCGGCAAGGTCGCCGGCACCTGTGTCCGTACCCCGCTGCAGAGCTACGGCTTCTCGATCCGGGCCAACCTTCTTAACTTCGTCATCCTTCGGTTGGATTATGCTCGTCCGATGCAACGTACCGGCGTAGGTGGAGTGTGGACGATCAGTCTGGGACCGACATTCTAGACGTCTCCGACGGGTTCCGAAGGCCCGCGACCAGCCTGTGTGCGCTG
>JANMXA010000183.1:0-20262 GCA_031394255.1 Gemmatimonadota bacterium | reverse complement strand
CCGCCTCCGCGACACGCCCGGCGTCACCGTGCTGATCTACGACCAGCAGTGCGCGGCGCAGGCGCGGCGGTTCCGCAAACGCGGCGAGCTTCCCCTGCGCACGAAGCGAGTCTTGATCAACGAGGAGGTCTGCGAGGGCTGCGGCGACTGCGGCCGGAAGAGCAACTGCCTCTCGGTGCAGCCCGTCGAGACGGAGTTCGGGCGCAAGACACGCATCGACCAGACCTCGTGCAACACCGACTACTCCTGCCTCGACGGCGACTGCCCGTCCTTCGTGACGGTGGTGCCTAACAGTGACCGGGCGAAACCGTCCCGGCCCCGGTTCGAACCGATCGCGGACCGGCTCCCCGAACCGGTTCGGCTCGTCGGCGAGAGCAGCAACCTCTACCTCATGGGGATCGGCGGCACCGGCGTGGTCACCGCGAACCAGATCCTCGGCACCGCGGCGGTGCTCGAGGGCAAGGCGGTCAAGAGTCTCGACCAGACCGGCTTGAGCCAGAAAGGCGGCGCGGTCGTCTCCCACCTCAAGATCTTCGCCCGACCGACCGACGTGTCCAACAAGGTCGGCCTCGGCGAGGCCGACGCCTACATCGGCTTCGACGTGCTCACGGCGGCGGACGCCCGCCATCTGACCCGGGCCCGACCCGACCGGACGGTGGCGGTGGTGTCGTCGAGCCATGTCCCGACCGGCCTCATGGTTCGCAACACGGCGGTCGATTTCCCCCCCGACTCGGCTCTCCACGCCCGGATCGATTCGGTGACCCGGGCCCGGGACAATCTCTACCTCGACGCCGAGGCGCTGTCGGAGTTCCTGTTCGGGTCCCACCTGCCGGCCAACCTCATCGTGGTCGGCGCCGCCTTCCAGAAGGGCCTGATCCCGGTCGCCGCAGCGTCCGTCGAACAAGCCATCCGCCTGAACGGCTCCGGGGCCGAAGCCAACATCCAGGCCTTCCGGGCCGGCCGGAAGCTGGTGGCCGACCCGGCCTGGATCGGGTCGTTAGGCAGCCTCGAGATCGGCGACCAGGCCCCGGTTCCGACGGTGGCCGATCCCGCCATCGCGGACCTCGTTGGTCCGATCGGAGCCACCGGTGAACTGGCCCGTCTCGTGAATTTCCGTGCGGCCGACCTGATCGCCTACCAGGACCGGCCCTACGCCAAAGCCTACGTCGATTTCGTGGCCGGAGTCGCCAGGCGCGAGCGTGAGGCCGGCCTTGGTACCGGGCTCTCGGAGTCGGTTGCGCGATACCTGTACAAGCTCATGGCCTACAAGGATGAGTACGAAGTCGCGCGCCTGGCCCTCGATCCAGGTTTCCCGGCCGCCGTGGAGGACACCTTCGGCGCCGGCGCCCGGATGAGCTACCGGCTCTACCCGCCGATGCTCCGAGCCTTCGGCCTCAAGAAGAAGATCTCGCTCGGCCGCTGGTTCGACCCGGCGTTCCGCCTGCTCCGCGCCATGAAACGGGTCCGGGGAACCGCGTTCGACATCTTCGGACGAGACGACGTCCGCCGCACCGAGCGAGCGTTGATCGGGGAGTATCGCGGGCTGATCGAGAAGGAACTGGACGGTCTCTCCGCGGCAACGATCGACCGGGCGGTGAAGCTGGCCCGGCTCCCGGATCTGATCCGCGGCTACGATCATGTGAAAATGGCGAATGTGGCGCGGTTCCGGGCCGAGGTGTCCAGGGTGCTGGCGCCCGCGGAGCCCGCCGTCCGTCAGCCCAAGGTCATGGCCTGACGCGACCCTGGCCGTGGGACGTTGGACGGCCGATGGTTGCCGCCGAGGGGGTGCAGGTAGGGCGCGTTGGAACCGGCCAACGCAAAGTCTCGTCCTAGCGGGAAGCGCCGTTCGCCCGGTCGAGGCGCGCAAACGCAGAATCACCTTCAGCCCCCGCCATCAACGTTCGCAGTGACGCCACCGCCCGCTTGATGTCCCCGTCCTGCGCGAGGAAGTATCGGTCGAACCAATCTAGATGAGTCCGGTACAGCAGGACGCCCACCAGCTGGGCGTTATTGATCGGACGTTCGGCCAGGCGCGCCACCCGGTAGGTTCTGAGTCGGCTCCCAACCGGTCCTTCGAGTTCGCCCTTGGACCACTGACCGATGGCGCGCCGCCCCGCCTCGAGGGCGTCCCCCTGAGGCTTGGACTGGTAGAACGTGCTCAGCGTGTCGATCAGGCGGTGGTAATACTCCGCCAGAACGATCTCGTCCTGCCATCGATCCCGGGCCCGGTTGGCCAGCACCGTGTCACCGCGAGACCGGTAGAATGCTTCCGTGGACCGGTACCCGACCATCTGGGCGAAGCTCTCGTTGAACGGCGTGGCGCTCTTCACGTAGAGGGTGTTGTGCGCGATCTCGTGAAAGACAAGCGCCGCGAGCTCGACCGAATCCCGGACCATCGCGGTGGACAGCAGCGGATCGTTGAACCAGCCGAGCGTCGAGTACGCGGCCGCCGGGCGGAGCCAGACATCGAGGCCTTTGGCGGCGAGCTTGTCCGCCTCCCGCCGGCCCATCGAGGCATCGAAGAAGCCCTTGTAAGGCACCCGCCCGACGATCGGGTACTTCCAGGTGACCGGACAGATGCAGTCCCGCTTGGAGCCCGTGAGACTCAGAAGGAGCGTATCCCGGCCCACGTCCGTGTAGGTCGTGTAGGTCGCCTTGGCCTCGAGTCCGAGATCGGCCGCACGCTGGCGCACCTCGAGAACCAGCCGGATGTAGCCGCGGTTGATCGCCGGGAGTGTGCTGTCGTTGACCAACTGTTCCAACGGCCGCCGCCGTTCGAGAATCCGGGTCTGCTCGATCCCGGCCCGGGTCAGATAGCGAATGTCGTCGCTGGCGAGATACGCGGTTCCGTATCCGAGGAACAACGTCAATGCCACGATCAGAATGCCCATGCGGATCCGTTTCGCTCTCACGGGGTCCAGCGAACTCCGACCAGATGCACGCGCTGCCCGAACGGGGTCCGTTTCTGGTAGGCGTAGTCGACCCGGGCCCGGCCAAGAACCAGGCTGCCTCCGTACGACGTCCGCGACAGGGTGCCGGACAGGTCGCCCGGCTGGTCCCCGTGCCCGATTCGTCCGACGACGCCAACCCCGGCGAAGACCGCGCCGGCTTCGAGCCCCACCACCGTCCGCCGCCGCTGCCCGTCTGCCCAGACCGTTTCGACGGTGGCCAGCAGCCGCCCATTCGAGTAGGTGTCGAGGAGATTGAAGCTGAACCCCAGATGCCAGGACCTCGGCAGCGCCAGACCACCGTTCGAGACCGCCCAGTCACCCAGGTTGTGGACCGCGAGCGCCAGGGCCGCGATATCGAACAACGCGACCGTAGCGCCGACGTCCGTCGTGGCCGAACGGGTGATCACCCCCGACGAATCCTCCACCGACACGTACTTTGCGCTCGTCCCCAGCGCGATCCCGCCTTTCCGGTACACGCCGGTCCCGACCCAGGAAAAGTTGTCGTAGACCGGCCCGCCCTTGGGGAACCGGAGATACTGGTACCCGCCGCCCACGTTGTAGTGGCCGACCCGCACCGCTGCGGCGCCCATCAGGTAGGTGGAGCGGTCCGGCAGCGGCGCCACGGACGCTTCGAGGCTCAGACTGCGAATCGGCGCCAGGCCGGAGGGATTATTGAAGACCGAGCCGGCATACCCCGTCATCGCGACACCCGCCCCGGCCAGGCCGGCTGTCCGGACGCTGGCCGGATAGGACAGCACCGAGGGCACTGGCCGGAGCTGAGCCGGCAAACCCAATGCCCCGGGTCCGAGCCCGGTGATGATCAGGGTGAAAAGAAGGAGCCGCAGCATGAGGAACGGAATCTCACCGGTTCCGCCGTGGCCCTCAAGCCGCGAATGTGGCGCCCAGGCTATCGGATCCGCGCGATCCCGATCCGCGCCACGAGCGCGGGGTCGAGGCCGTTGCCGGCCGCGTCCTTGAGGACCTGGAAGTCGATCCCGGGGCCGTTGGCCACCTGAATCAGACGGAAATGGCGACCACTCCCGCCTCGGAGGGTGCCGCTCCTGGTGTAGCTCCCGCTCGTCGAATCGGGCTTGAGAGGGAATCCGTCGAAGGGACCCGGAGGATTGGCGGTCTTCTGATTCAGCGGGTTTTCGAAAATCGCTCGGAGCCCCCAGCTCTTGAAGCGGAGCCTGGCACTGAGCGGCGTGAACCCGGCTCTGTCATCGAGGTACGTTGCCAGCAACCACTCCGTCACCAGTTGCGAAAAACTCTGACCGGTCACCGACGCAAAGGTCGCTGCTCCGCCCGGGCCGGTCACCAGCCGCTTGGTAATGTCGCTGCCCAGGAGGGTGTCCGTCGCAAACTGATCGATCGTCCAGCGAAGGAAATTCCAGCTCGCCCCGCGCTCCTCCAGGGTTCCGTTCGAGCTGGTCGGATAGATCAGGAAATGCGCCTCAGTATCAGTGAGATAGTCGTAGGTGTTGATGATGTCACCCGAGACATACATGCTCCGGCAGGAAAGGTACGGCGTGCATTCCGAGTTGGGGATCTGGCGCCCGCCCAGTTCCTCGGCGAAATGGGACATAGCCTCATTGAGCCAGGTTTCCTCCGACTGGCCAGGCCCCAGGATCACCCGCTGGTTCCAGCTGATCATGTGCTGGAGTTCGTGGATCAACGTCGGCTTGATGACGCCCAGAGCCTGGCTCCGGCTCACCGCACTGCACTTTGGCGTCGACCCTGAAGGAACGAAAGTGTAGAACACCTCGCCCTTGTTCGAGTTGACGGCTTGGTTCCCGGTCGTGATCAGATCAAGGCCAAAGAAATACCCGAGGACCCGGCCGTTGGTGCAATCCGGCGTGAGATTGTTGACCGCGTCGGTCATCAGGATGACGATCCGGCCATTCTGGTCCAGATCCGACTCGGCGCCAAATGCGGCCAGATCGATCGGGTAGTGATAGGTGTCGAATGTCTGGCCAAGGTTCTGATAGTCCGCGTCCTGCAACGTGTCGGCGGTCGGAACCGTGTTGTCCATGTAGATCGCGGCCTTCGTGCCGACGAACCGGGCGGTCGCCACGACACTATCGAATTGGCTGCAGGTGATGTCCTTGCACACCTTGAACGTGCGGAGGTCGCCGACCGTCGGCGGACCGGCCGCCGGGGCCCGGGCCGGACCGGTCGGCGGCCCGGCGCGATTCGCCGGATCCGCGGCCAGGACCGCCTCGCGCTGACGGAGCATCTCGTGAAACGCCGCCGAGGCCGGCCCCTGACCGAGTCGAGGCGCGACCGGGAATCCCTGTCCACCAAGGCCAGTCGGCGGCGCCAAGGCCGGGGACGCGGCGGAAGCTCCGCCGGCCACGAGACTCGACGACGGATTGCTCGTCCGAACGTAGTACGCCCCGCTCACGCCGGCTTGGCTCCGGACGCCGGTGGTCGAGGTCACCACCACGACGTATTCCGCGCCCGACGCACCCGCGGCCGGAACCCGGACGCAGCCGCCGGTCGCGGACGGATCGATCACCTGGTGCTCGCCCACGCTCAGCTGGAGCGCGGTCACGGACGAGCAGTTTGCCGCAGCCGGCGGTGGGGGCGGTGGCGGAGGTGGTGGGGCCACGATCGCCGAACTGCCGCACCCGACCACCAGGACCACTAGGCTCCACTCCGCTGCCATCCGAAGATGCCGCATCCAAAACCTCCTCAGGGGAACCAGGCTCGGCCACAACCGCCTCGAACCGTCGTAAGTCATTGCGAACAAATGCTTTTTGACATTGAAGGGCAAGCAGAATACCTTCTCCCGCCCAGACCAGCCCGCGCCGTTTGGAATATCGGCGGGTCGGCCGCCTCCCGTCGAGGTGCCTGATGGGCGACACATAACGACTTGGCCCCCCTGATCGGTTCCGCGTCCGGAGCTTGAGATCGGTGGCTATCCGCTTGAGAGACTGGTGGCCCGCTGGCCGCCGGACGGAGTTCTGCCATGGGCTTTGCGCACCTCCACACCCACAGTGAATACTCGCTGCTCGACGGGGCCAACCAGATCCCCGAGCTGATCGACTACGTCAAGCAACTCGGCATGGACAGCGCCGGCCTCACGGACCACGGCAACATGCACGGCGCCTGGCACTTCTACGAGGCCGCCAAGGCCAAGAAGATCCGGCCGATCCTCGGGTTCGAGGCCTACCTTGCCTTCGGCGACCGCCGCTCCTCGCAAAAGCCTGCCGACGCCCCGGCGCATTACAGCCACCTCGTCCTCCTGGCCCGCAACAAGGTCGGCTACCAGAACCTCATCAAGCTGACGTCGATCGGCTACACCGAAGGATTCTATCGCCGCCCCCGAATCGACAAGGAGGTCCTGGCCCAGCACGCCGAGGGTGTGGTCTGCCTGGCAGCCTGCCTCTCGGGCGAAGTGGCCTACGGCCTCCGGCAGCAGCGCTACGACGAAGCCCGGCGTTCAGCTCAGTGGTTCTCGAAGCTGTTCGGGCCCGACGGCTTCTGGCTCGAGATCCAGGACCACGGCATCGGTGAAGAGAAGCTCGTCCTCGACGGCATGATCGAGCTGTCCAAGGATCTCGGACTGCCGGTCGTCGCGACCAACGACGCCCACTACCTCAAGCGCGAGGACGCCGAAGCCCACGACGTCCTGCTCGCCATCGGGACGGGCGCCGACCTCGACGACCCCAAACGGTTCCGCTTTACCGGCGAGGAATCGTACGTCAAGAGCGAAGCGGAGATGCGGAAGCTCTTCGCCGCGCACCCTGACGCCATCGACAATACCGTCAAGGTCGCCGACCTCTGCGAGTTCGACTTCGAGAAGCGCTATTTCGTGCCCAGCTTCCCGAGGCCCGCCCAGTTCAAGAACGACGACGACCTTCTGACCGACCTGGCCACCAAGGGCGCCATCGACCGCTACGGCGATCCATTGCCCCCGGTGGTCGCGGAGCGGCTGCACTACGAACTCGGCGTCATCATCAAGGCCGGCTACTCGGGATACTTCCTGATCGTCCAGGATTTCATCCAGGCGGCCCGGGACCGCGGCATTCCGGTCGGACCGGGCCGCGGGTCGGCTGCGGGTTCGCTGGTCGCCTACGGACTCGGCATCACGGACGTCGACCCGCTCAAGTTCGACCTGCTGTTCGAGCGCTTTCTGAACCCGGAACGCGTCTCAATGCCCGACATCGACGTCGACTTCTGCTTCGAGCGCCGCGGCGAGGTCATCGAATACGTCCGGGAACGGTACGGCCGCGACAGCGTCGGGCAGATCGTCACCTTTGGAACGATGAAGGCCCGGGCCGCGGTCAAGGATGTGGCCCGGGTGCTCAAGATCCCTCCGGGCGAAGCCGACCGCATCACCAAGCTGATCCCGTCGGGGCCGGCCTACAGCCTCACCATTCCCGAGGCCGTCAAGAAGGTTCCGGAACTCCGTGACCTGGTGAAGGCCTCGCCCCTCTACGAGCGGATGGCCGACCTCGCGGGGCGGATCGAGGGAATCTCCCGCCACATGTCGGTTCACGCGGCTGGCGTCGTCATCGCCCCGGGGCCGCTGCCCAACTACGTCCCGGTGTGCACCGCCCCGACCAAGGGCGCCGGACAGAACGCCGACGGAGAGAACTCGATCATCACCCAGTACGATATGGTGGCGCTCGAGAAGGTCGGAATGCTCAAGATGGATCTTCTGGGGCTCAAGACCCTGACGGTGATCCACGACGCGGTCAAGATGGTGAAGGACCGCCGGGGCATCACGCTGGACGTGGCCGGGCTCACGCTCGATGATCCCGCGGTGTACGCGCTGCTCCGCCAGGGCCGGACCGGAGGCGTGTTCCAGTTCGAATCACCGCTGGCGACGGAAACTCTGCGCCAGATGCGCTGCGACCGGTTCGACGATCTGGTCGCGTCCAACGCCCTCCTCCGCCCGGGGCCGCTCGACACGGGAATGCACCTCGTCTTCATCAAGCGGAAGCTGGGGCAGGAGGCGGTCACCTATCCGCACCCGTCCCTCAAGGACGTGCTCGAGCCGACCTACGGCGTCATCACCTATCAGGAACAGGTGATGCGGATCGCCAACGTGCTCGCGGGCTTTTCGCTCGCCGAAGCCGACGTGCTCCGGAAGGCGGTCGGCAAGAAGGACGCCGAGCTGATCAAAAAGGAACTGACCAAGTTCGTGGAGCGAGGCATTGGGCTGGGCCATCCCAAGAAGCTGATGGACGAGCTGGCCGGCCAGATCGAAACCTTCGGGCGCTACGGGTTCAACAAGTCCCACTCGGTGGCGTACTCGGTCCTGTCGTACCAGACCGCCTGGCTCAAGACCCATTACCGGGCCGAATTCATGGCGGCGCTGCTATCGTCGGAAATCGGGGATACGGACAAGGTGGTCCAGTACATCAACGAAGCCCGCGAACTGGGCCTCGAAGTCCTGCCGCCCGACGTGAACGAGTCCGGGTTCAAGTTCACCGTGGTGAGCGACGAGCGAATCCGGTTCGGTCTGGGCGCGGTCCGGAACGTCGGCCGAGGAGCCATCGAATCGATCATCGTGGCCCGAGGGACGGGGCGATTCGCCACCCTCGCGGACCTGGTCTCGCGGATCGACCTCCGGCTCTGCAACAAGCGGGTGATCGAGTCCCTGGTCTCGGCCGGCGCCTGCGATTCGATGGATGGGCACCGGAACCAGTTGATCGCGGCCCTCGACAGCGCCCTCGGCGAAGCGCAACTTCTCCAGCAGGAACGGGAGGCCGGCCAGGGGTCGCTCTTCGGGGAGGCCCCGGAGTCGCCCAAGCCCACCCGGGTCGGACTCCCTGACGTGCCGACCTGGACCGAGGCCGAGCGGCTGGCCCGCGAGAAGGAAATCCTCGGCTTCTTCATTTCAGGCCACCCGCTCTCGCCCTATCGGAGCGAAGTCGAAATGTTCGGGACCCGGACCACGGCGACGCTGTTCACCTGGAGCGAGCAACCGGTCACGATCGGCGCCGTGCTGACGTCGGTGAAGCGGCAGATTTCCAAGAAGACGGGCAAGGAGTATGCCCGCGTGACGCTCGAGGATTTCCACGGAACCGGCGAAGCCATCGTGTTCCCCGAGGCCTGGTCCCAGCTCAATCAGGTGCTGGTGGAAGACGCCTGCATGCTGCTGACCGGCGGGTACAGCCAGCGGGACCGGGGTGAAGACCGGGCGCCGTTTGTGGTGGAGTCGGCCCGGATGCTCGCCGACTTTCGCAAGACCGGCGCGGTCGCGTTGGCGCTCCGCTGGCTGGCGCCCGATCCGCCGGTGGCCGACGACATGAAGGCGATTGCGGCCCTGTGCGCGCAGCACCCGGGCCCCGCGCCGGTCTATATTGAGTGGTCCGACGGCAATGGCGAGTCGGCCCGCATGAAATCACGGCGGCTCCGCGTGAGCCCCGAGGAAGATCTGGTGCAGGCCCTCCGGGTCCTGCTGGGTGCCGACCGAGTCCGACTGGTAAAGGCCGGGTGACGACCATGGGGATCTACACGCTCGATTTCGAAAAGCCGCTTCTCGAACTGGACCGCCAGATCGAGGAGTTGAAGCGCGTGGGAGAAGAACGCAGCATCGACGTCGACCGGGAGCTGGCGCTGCTTCAGGGCAAGTTGGAGACGCTCCGCACCGAGATCTACCGGACCCTGACTCCCATGCAGCGGGTGCTGGTGGCCCGCCACTCCAAACGCCCCACCACACTCGACTACCTCGACTCGATCTTCACCGATTTCGTCGAGCTCCACGGCGACCGGACCTTCCGCGACGACCTCGCCATCGTCGGCGGGTGGGCCCGGGTGGCCGGTCAGTCGATCATGGTGATCGGCCACCAGAAAGGCCGCGACACCCGCGAGAACATCAAGCGCAACTTCGGGATGCCCCACCCGGAAGGGTACCGGAAGGCGCTCCGTCTGATGCATCTGGCCGCCCGGTTCCACACGCCGGTGGTCACCCTGATCGACACGCCCGGTGCCTATCCGGGAATTGGCGCCGAGGAACGAGGCCAGGCCGAGGCGATCGCCACCAACCTGATTGAGATGGCCTCGTTGCCGACCGCCATCATCGCCTGCGTCATCGGCGAAGGCGGTTCCGGAGGTGCGCTGGCCCTCGGCGTCGCGGATCGGGTGCTGATGTTCGAGAATTCGGTCTACTCCGTGATTACCCCCGAAGGCTGCGCCGCGATCCTGTGGAAGGACGCCACCCACCGGGAACGCGCCGCCGACGCGCTCAAACTCACGGCCGACGACCTCCTCCGGTTCAAGGTGATCGATGAGATCATCCCGGAGCCGCTGGGCGGGGCCCATCAGGACCCCGAGGCCACCGGCGAAGTCCTCCGCACCACCCTGGCCCGTCATGTCGCCGAGCTTCGCAGAGTCCGCCCGGAGAAGCTGGTCAAACGCCGGGCCGAGAAATACGCCGCCATGGGAGTCTTCGCCGAGACCTGATGCCCACTACCATCGAAGTACGGTTCAAGGGCAATAGGAAGGATTACTTCCTTTGGCCCGAAGAAGCCGATCCGCTCCACCTCCACCAGCCCGTCATCGTGGAGTCCGAGCGCGGCCTGGATTTCGGCCGGGTCGGCGTCACCGGCGAGACCGCCACGAAGAAGTGCGCCTCCGGATGCAGCGGCTGCGCCGTAGGCGGCGACACGCCGGTCCCGACCCTCAAGGTCCTCCGGACCGCGAGCCAGGACGACATCCGGTCCGCCAACGACCTCCGCCGGTCCGAAGACCCGACCCGCATCACGGCGACCGAACGGGTCCGGCACCACGGCCTCGAGATGAAGGTCTCCGACGCGGAATGGCAGTGGGACCGGAAGAAGTTGACGTTCTACTTCACCGCCGAGAAGCGGGTCGACTTCCGGGATCTGGTGCGGGACCTTGCCACGACCTTCAAGACCCGGATCGAGCTTCGGCAGATCGGGGTCCGGGACGAAGCGGCGCGGCTGGGCGGGGTTGGCCGGTGCGGCAAGGAATATTGCTGCTCGACCTGGCTCCGGACGCTCGATCCGGTGAGCCTCGCCCTCGCCAAGGACCAGCACCTGTCGCTCAATCCCGGCCAGATCTCGGGTGGATGCGGGCGGCTGCTGTGCTGCCTCAAGTACGAGCACGAGTTCTACGTCGCGGCCCGGAAGCGATTCCCCAAGGAGGGAAAACTGATCCGGACCAAGGTGGGCGGTGAGAAGGTGATCGCGGTGGACATCTTCCGCGAGCGCGTCCTGCTTCGAGGCGAAGAAGGTCACCGCACCGTCCTGTTGGCGGATCTCCGGGAGGAAATGGCCCTGGTCGGCGATGCGCCGATCATCTCGGCTGCCCCGCCGGCCCCGGCGCAGCCCGCCCGCGGGAGCCGCGAGGTCCGTGAGCCTCGCGCCCGGCCTGCTGGGGAACGGCCCCGGACCGAGCGACCCGCCATCCCGGAACGGGCGCGGGGGCCCGAGCGGCCGCCCCGGGCGCCCGAACGGCCCCGAGCGCAGGAGCCCCCGGTCACGCCGGCGCCAAAGACCGCTGCCCCGGGTGCCGAGCCGCCTAACGGCGCGACGCCGCCCGCGGGAGATCCCGCGCAGCCCCGGTCCAAGCGCCGGCGCCGGCGCCGCGGCAAGGGCCCCGGCGGCGCGCCGCCGCCGTCCTGACTGGAGTTCGACGTGTCCAAGTTTTTACGGACCACCGCCAACGACTACTCGAACGGCGACCCCCCACTCGGTCACGCGCTCGAGAAGGTCGGCGCCGACGTCATTGCCCGCTATCGCCGGCTCCGGGGAGACCAGGTCCATTTCCTGATGGGCATGGACGAAAATTCCCAGAGCGTCACCGAGATGTCCGCCAAGCATCAGATCACGCCGCAAACCTGGGTCGATCAGATGGCCGAGCGGTTCGTCCGGTTCTGGAACCGCCTCGACACCAGCCAGGACGACTGGATCCGCACCACCGAGCCGCGCCACACCCGGGCCGTGCTCGAGCTGCTGCGGCGAATCCAGCAGCGGAGCCCGGAGGATGTCTTCCTGGCCGACTACGAGGGCCTCTACTGCAACGGCTGCGAAGACTTCAAGACCGAGAGTCAGGTCGTCGACGGCAAGTGCGCCGAACACCCAACCCTCACGCTCGTGCCGACCCGGGAGACCAATCACTTCTTCCGGCTGTCGGCCTACCGGGACCGCATCCTCGGCTTGATCACCTCAGGCGAGCTGGCGGTGGAGCCGGCGATCCGGCGGAACGAAATCCTCAGGCTGCTCGAAGGCGGGCTGCAGGACATCTCGATCTCGCGCTCGCGGCTCCCCTGGGGCATTCCCTTCCCCGGGAGCGACGGCCATACCGTCTACGTCTGGTTCGACGCCGTCATCAACTACCTCTCGGCCACCGGGTTTCCCGAGGCTGGATACGAGCGGCTCTGGCCGGCCGATCTCCACGTGATCGGCAAGGGCATCACCCGGTTCCACTGCGTCCTGTGGCCGGCGATGTGCCTCGCCGCCGGGATCGCGCCGCCCCGCGCCGTGTGGGCCCACGGCTACGTGCAGTGGCTTGGCGCCAAGATGTCGAAGACCGCGGGCACCGCCGTGAACCTCGATGACGCGATCAATCGTCACGGCTCTGACGCGCTCCGCTACTTCCTGATCCGCGAAGTCGGTTTCGAGGCCGACGGCGATTTTACCTGGGAACGGTTCGACGCCCGCTACACCGCGGACCTGGCGGACGGGTTGGGCAACCTGGTGGCGCGGTCGCTCGCGATGATCGAGAAATACCGCGGCGGCGTGGTGCCGTCGGGCCCCGCGAGCCCGCTCGACCTCGAGGCCACCGGCCGGCAGCTCCCGGCGTACCAGGCAGCGATGGACCGGTACGACCTCAAGGGGGGCGCCGATGCGGCCTGGACCCTGATCAGTGCCGCCGACCTCTACATCACGCAGTCGGCCCCGTGGGCCCTGGCCAAGCAGGGACGCGCCGATGAACTCGACCAGGTCCTGGCCTCGCTGTACCGGACGCTGGTCCGGATCGCCATCATGGCGGGTCCGATCCTGCCTGCGAAGACGGCCGAAATCCGGACCGCCCTGGCGCTGCCCGACCTGGGGCCGGCGTTGTGGGACCGGCTCCAAACGCCGCCCACTGAAGGTGTTACGATCCGCCGTCCGGCGATCCTCTTCCCCAAGCCTGATCGAGCCTGAGGACGCATTTCAAGTCGTTGTCAAACAATCGGTTAGCGTCTATTTCCATGACGCTTGACAGGGCCCGCCGCGCGCGGCAACTTACCCCCCGATCGGAGGCCGGATGACGGCCTCCGGTTGTTTCGGGGGAGCGGGACCGCGGGGGACCCGCCAGCACACAAGTCGGCGCAATGCCGGCGTCAGGTAGTCGTTAGGCCGCCATGCAGAAGAGCCGGTGGACGATCATCGTCGTGCCTGAGGGATCGAGCGCGTCGCGTGCCTTCGAGATTTCGAAGACCGCGGTGGCGCTGATCGGCACCTTCGCGATCGCCGCCGTCGTCGTGGCCCTCCTCCTCGGCTATGGCACGGTGGCCCGGTCACTCGACATGGCGCGTGCCAAGGCCATCGCCTTCGAAAACGCCCGAATGGCTCAGGAACTCGGCCAGATCCAGGTCCGGGTGAACGCTCTGTCGGACTCGGTCCAGTCGCTGGAGAAGAGAGACACCCAGTTCCGACTGCTCGCCAACCTCGAGCCGATCGACCCGCAGGTCCATGCCGCCGGCATCGGCGGGCCGCGCCCGGTCGCCGATTCCACCGAGCACGCGAGCGTCCTGCTCGAAAATGCCGGCCAGGTGAAGATCGACCTCAACGCGATGATCCGGCGGGCCAATCTGCTGACCCGCTCCTTCCGCGAAGCGGCCGAGAGTCTCTCGGTGCACGCGGACCGGCTGGCCGCCACGCCGTCGATCATGCCGACGCGAGGGTGGCTCACGAGTGCTTTCGCCCGGCTCCGCGAACATCCGATCCTCCACGAAGCCCGGCCCCACGAGGGCCTCGACATCACGGCGCCGATGGGCTCACCGATCGAAGCGACCGCCAACGGCACCGTGGTCTTCGCCGGCTGGGAAACGGGCTACGGCAACATGGTCGTGATCGAGCACGGGTTCGGTATCATCACCAAGTTCGCCCATGCCTCGAAGCTGATGGTTCGCGTCGGCGACAAGGTCCGGCGCGGGCAGGCCATCGCGCTCGTCGGCAATACCGGACTCTCCACCGGGCCGCACCTGCACTACGAAGTCCACGTCAACGGCCGCCCGGTCAACCCGATCAAATTTGTCCTGCCGAACGTCGTCACCGACTGATTGCCGGCGCCGCCTGTGACGGCGGCTTCGCTCCCCCTACCTTTCCCTGGTGCGTTACCTCTTTCTGCTCATGCTGGTTGGCCTGGCCGCGTGCCACCAACGGACCGCAACCGTCCGCGTCTCCATTCCGAATCCGGATGGCGTCGAGACGCCGGTTCCCGGGCTGATCGTCACGTTTCTCCCCTATGACCGTGACGTGCTCCTGGGACAACTCGAAGCCAAGGCCGGACCGCGGCCCCGGGCCCGGGAACTCGACAGCCTGTTCGCGATCTTCCGGGAACCGTTTGCGGCCTATCTCCGGCTCTCCGATGCGGTGGACCGGGTTCAGCATGCCCGCGACAGCCTGTCGGCCACCCGTCCCGCGACCGACTCCGATCTCCTCCGCCTGGCCGATTCGGCGGCCCGTCTGGACGAATCGGTCAAGGCCGCCCGGGCGGCGCTCGATCGCACCCGCCGCGCCACCGAAGCCGCAATTACGGCACATCGGGTCGAGACCTACGCCTGGGAGCGAACCGCCTACCGCGGCTACGACAGCCTGGTGAAGTCGATGGCGAGCCGGATTTTCGCCAACCCGGTGGCCGACACGACTGACCCGGCGGGCTGGGCCACCATTGCGATCACCAACGGCACCTGGTGGGCCACCGCCCACTCGATCGACCCGGCCGATCCCAACGGCGAGTGGTACTGGAATCTCAAGATCGACCGCGACACCATTCGTCTCGACCCTCGAACCGGCCGGCACCGGCCCAGGTACTGACTCATGCGTGCACCCGCTCTTCTCGTGTTCTCGTTAGGCCTGGCCGGCAGTCTCGTCGCCCAGGACCTCCCGATGGCGGCCCGTTCCAAGGGATCGGCCACGGCCCCGGTGACGGTGTACGAGATGTCGGACTTCCAGTGCCCGTTCTGCCGGCGGCACGCGATCGAGGTCTTCCCGGCCCTGGACAAGGAGTACATCGCGACGGGCAAGGTCCGCTGGGTATTCGTGAACCTGCCGATCACGTCGATCCACGCCAATTCCGTGGCCGCCGCGTCGTTCGCGATGTGCGCCGCCCGGCAGGACAAGTTCTGGCCGGCGCACGATCTCCTGTTCAAACACCAGGAAACCTGGGCCCCGCTCAAGAATCCGGTACCGTTCCTGATGACGCTCGCGGACTCCCTCAAGCTCGCCCGGCCGGCACTCACGGCCTGCCTCTCGAAACCGGAAACGGTCAAGCAGATCCAGGCCGACGCGGAAGGCGCGGCCAAATCGGGTGCTCAGAGCACGCCGACCTTCTACATCGACGGTGCCCTGATCATCGGTGCCCAGCCCCCACAGCTGTTCCGGATGGTGCTCGACTCGGTGTACACGGCGAAGACCAAAAAGAAGTAGCCCAGGGCCGTTCGCCCTCCCGTTTCATCGGGCCTTGACCTTCGGCTTTTATTCGGTATCTTGGCGGTCCCGCTTCGAACGCCGCCATGACCGCCGCCGCTCCCCTTGTTCCCCTCAGCAACCGGTCCCCGGAACGATCACGCGCGCTCCGGGACCTGCTGGTGGAGCGGTTTCCCGACGCGGTCCTGGTCCCCGAACGCGTCACCCCGCCCCTTGCCACTGGTTGCCAGGCCCTCGACCGGCTGCTGCCCAACGGTGGCCTGCCGCGCGGCCGGATGGTGACCTGGACCAGCCCCGAGGGCGGCGCCACCGCCATGCTCCGGGCCGCCTGCATGGGGCTGCTCGAGATGGGCCACCGGGTGGCCTGGGTCGATGGGGCCCGCACCATTGGCCCCTCCGGGTTTGACGGGCCCCTGATTGTCCGGCCGGCGGAAAGCGCCCTGGCGCTCCGGTCCGCGGAAATCCTCCTCCGGTCTGGAGGGTTTGGCCTGGTGGTCCTGACCGGCTGCGACCCCGAACATCAGGGCATGCTCCGGCTGTCCCGGATGGTCCACGAGGGCCAGGGCGCGTTCGTCGCCCTGACGGAGCGAAGCCTGACAGCCACCGTCCGGGTCACCTCCCGCTTCCTGCTTGACCGATTCCGCTGGGCCGTCGGCCCGTTCGGCGACGTGGCCGCCGTCGAGTCGGTCGCCATCGAAATCACCGTCAAGGCATCCGGGTGGTCCCGCTCCACCATCGTCAATCTGCCGGCCGTCTCCCATGAGCTTCGTCTGTCTGTCGAGCCCGGCCTGGCCGACCGACGCGGCACGCTCGACTGAGCTGGCGCGCCACGCCTTGTTGCTCGCCCCCCGGATCCGGCTCGAGCCGGCCCGGGGGGTGATGTGGGCCGACGCCCGGGGGCTCGACCCGATCGTCGTGGCCGCCGGGCTGGGCGTTCTGGCGTCGGCGTTAGGCGTCGACCAGCCTCGCGCCGGCGTTGCCGCCACGCCCATCGCCGCTCTGGTCGCGGCCCGGACCGGCACCCTGCCGGTCACGGTGGTCCCGCCAGGCACCGACCCGGCGTTCCTGGCGCCGCTCGATCTGGGCCACCTCGATCCGCCGCCGCCACAGTATCTCTACCCGCTCCTGGCCGGTATCGGCATCGAGAACTGCGGTGATCTGGCCCGCCTCGACGCCCAGTCGGTGGAAGTCCGCTTTGGCGCCGAGGGCGTCCGGATCTGGCGTCTCGCCCGGGGCGACGATCACCGCCCGATCTTCGGCCCCCGCCCCCGCGAACTCCCCAGCGCCGAGCTGGAATGGGTCGACTACGAACTGGCCGACCAGGAGCAGGTCACCTTCATCGTCAATTCGCTGCTCGCGACCGTCACCGACCAGTTGAGTCGTCGGCGCGAAGGTGCGCACGGCATGGTCCTCGAGTTCGGTCTCGCCGACCGGACCCGGATCGAGCTTCCGGTTCGGACTTCGCATCCGACCGCGGATCGGAGAACCTGGCTTCGGGTAATCCGGGTGACGCTGGAACCGGTCACCTTTTCCGCGCCCGTCATGAAGATCGGGCTCCGGGTCGATGCCGCGGCTCCGCTGGCCGACCGGCAGGGCGATCTGTTCGACACCGGCTTCTCCACCGAACGGGCCGCCGAAACCGCCCTGGCCCATCTGCTCGACAAACAGGCCGATGCGATTGCCGTCGCGGAACCGACGCTCCATCCCCTGCCGGAACGGCGGATCAGCTGGCGGGCCGATGCCGACGGCCGGTTCGTTCCCCGGATCCTGCCCGGCGCCGACACCGTCGAGGCGCGAACTCCCCGGCTCGGAATCCAGCTCTTTCCCGCCCCCAGATCCATCGACGTCTGGAGCGTCACGCGCCGTGGCGTGCCGGTGCCGGACCGCTATTACGACGGCACCAGGAACTACGCCTTGAGTGCGAGCCTGGGCCCCGACCGGATCAGCGGCGGCTTCGGTGAACCGGCGTACGACCGGGATTACTTCCAGGGCGTCCGCCACGACGGCGTCATGGTGCTGCTCTTTCGCGATCGGCTCGCCGATGCCTGGTTCCTGGCCGGATGGTGGGACTGATGACGTTCGTCGAGCTCCGCTGCCAGTCGGCGTTCTCCTTCGGTGACGGCGCCGTCGGACCGGAGCGCCTGGCCACCCACGCAAAAGCGTTAGGCTACCCCAGCCTGGGTCTCACCGACCACGCCGACCTCGGCGGCATCGTGCGGTTCGCGGTCACCTGCCGGGAGCAGGGGCTCCGTCCGGTCATCGGGGCCGAATTTCTGGTCGATGGCCGGCCACTGGCACTGCTGGTCCGGACCGAACGGGGTTTCCAGAACCTCGCGGCCCTCGTCACCCAGTCGCGCGTGGGCGAGCTGCGCCGGTGGACTCGGCGCACCTCCACCCGGGGCCGGCCCCGCCTCCGCTGGGAGGACGTGGCCGAACGAAGCGAGGGGCTCCATCTCCTCACCGGGCCGGCGTCGGGCGCCCTGAGCCATGCGCTGCTCGAACGGCGGCGCGAAACCGCCGACTTCCTGCTGGCCCGCTATCGCTCGGCCTTCGGCGATCAGGTCGCCATCGAAGTCCAGCTCCACGAAGCCGGGCGACGGGAGGAAGCACTGGCCGGCGCCCTGATCGCCCTCGCGCGCCAACGTGGCGTCCCCTGGTTCGCCACCCGGAATCCCCGGTACATCGATCCCGACAGCCGGCTGGTCCACGAAATCCTCCACGCGCTCCGCCACGGCACCGCGGTGGCCGACGCCACCCGGCGAGGCCAGCTGCATCCCAATGGCGAATGGATGCTGCTCTCGCCCGCCGAGATGGCAATCCGATGGCGAGGGGCCGAGGCCGGTCTGGAGGCGGCCGCGCGGATAGCCGAAGAGTGCGATTTCAGCCTCCGCTGGGTCCGTCCTCCGCTGCCCCGGTTCAACGTCCCGGCCGGCCATGACGACAACAGCTTCATCCGCGAGCGGGCGTTCGCGGGCGCCCGGGAGCGCTGGGGCGAGCCGGACGCGAAACAGACGGCCCAGATCGAGCACGAGCTCGCCACCATCGCCCGGCTCGGTTATTCGGGATTTTTTCTGGTGATGTGGGACGCGGTCCGGTTCGCGCGGGAACGCAACATCCTGGCACAGGGCCGGGGCAGCGCCGCCAACTCCGCGGTGGCGTACTGCCTCGGCATCACCGCGGTGGATCCGGTCCGGCACGGCCTCCTGTTCGAGCGCTTCCTTTCCGAGGCCCGGGTCGACGGTATGACCGAAGCTCCCGACATCGACGTGGACTTCGAGCACGATCGGCGGGAGGAAGTGCTCGACTACGTCTACCGCCGCTACCAGCGGTCGCACTCCGCCATCACCGGGGTCACCCAGATCTACAGCGCCTGCACCGCACTCCAGGACGGCATGCGGGCGTTCGGCTATCCCGCGGAGCTGGCCTTCAGCCTGTCGAAGCGGCTCCGGGGTCACGGCTGCCGATCGGGCATCGAGGTTCTCACCGGCGGCCTGGCCGCGGCGCAGGGGTTCGATCTCGACGACCCCCGGGCCGGCGCCATCCTCGCCGCGATGCGGGCCTTCGACGACCTGCCCCGGCTCCGCTCCACCCACCCGGGCGGCTTTGTGCTCTCCTCGGATTCGTTAGGCAGCTACCTCCCGATCGAAGCGACCACGATGGGCCGGACCATCATCCAGTTCGACAAGGACGACCTCGACAGCCTGGGCGTTCCGAAATTCGACTTCCTGGGTCTGGGCGGTCTGGCGCTGGTCCGGCGGGCGTTCGATGCCATCGAGGCCCGAACCGGCACCCGGCTCTCGATCTACCGCCTCCCCGACGACGACGCAGAGACCTACCGGATGATCGGCCGAGGTGACACCATCGGCACCTTTCAGATCGAAAGCCGGGCCCAGATCGCGTCGATCCTCCACACCAAACCGGAGCGCCTCTACGACATCGTAGTGCAGGTGGCACTGATCCGGCCGGGGCCGATCCAGGCGAAGTTCGTCCACCCCTACACCAAACGCCGCCGGGGCGAGGAGGCGGTGAGCTACCTCCATCCCGATCTCGAGCCGATTCTCGCGCGGACTCAGGGAATTCCGATCTTCCAGGAACAAGCGATGGCGATCGCCATGACCCTGGCCGGCTACACCGCCGCCGAGGCCGACCTGCTCCGGCGCACGATGGGACACCAGCGGAAGAGGGTCCGATTGCTCGAGGCGCTCGCCCGGCTTCGAGAGCGGCTGATCGGGCGCGGTATCAGCGAGGCGATCGCGGAGCGAATCGAGGAGGATCTGATGAGTTTCGCCAACTACGGATTCCCGGAATCGCACGCCTGGAGTTTTGCGCTGATCGCCTTCGCCACGGCGTATCTCAAGGCCCATTACCCGACCGAGTTCCTGCTGGGTATTCTGAACGCGCAGCCGATGGGCTTCTATCCGATCGCGACGCTGATCCACGACGCCCGCCGGCACGGCGTGGTGGTCGCGGGACCGTGCCTCGCGCGGGGCCGGTCCGACTGCACCGTCGAAACCGACCCCTTGCTACGGCTTCGACTCGGCTGGCGGTTCGTCCGCGGCATCGGCGACACCGCCCTGAAGGAACTGACCCGGATCTGCGATCTGGCACCGTTCCGGAACATTGAGGATGTGGTGCGGCGGGCCCGACTCGGCCGACGGGACGCGATCGCCCTCGCCCGCGCCAACGCCTTTGCC
>JANMXA010000182.1:0-5467 GCA_031394255.1 Gemmatimonadota bacterium | reverse complement strand
GCGCGCGCGGATGCTGCGGTCGCAGGGCGAGCGCAGCCGCTACGTGACGGAGGAGGCGGGCTACAACTACCGGATGACCGAGATCGAAGCCGCGATTGCCCTCGAGCAGCTGAAGAAATTGGAACGTCTGCTCCAGCCGAGGATCGACGCTGCCGAGTATCTGTCACGTCACCTCAGGGAGCTGCCGGGCCTGTCCGTCCCCCGGGCGGGCCCCGGGGTCCGCCATGGCTACTACGTCTACGCATTGAAGTTCGACGCCGACCAAGCCGGGCTGTCCCGGGCCCGGTTTGCGGAGGCGCTCCGGGCTGAGGGAATTCCCGTGAGCGTCGGGTACGTTGAGCCGCTCTACCGCCAGCCTATGTACCAGCGCCGGATTGCGATCGGGCGGGACGGGTTCCCGTTCGTTCAGCCCGGGCGGGACCCTGTCACCTATCCGGACGGTCTGTGTCCAGTGGCCGAGCGGATGCATGAGCGCGAATTGCTGTACTTCTCTTTCTGCCAGGCTGGTATCAGCGAAGCGGATCTCGACGATGTGATCGGGGCCGTGACGAAGGTGCTCGAGTCGGCAGGGAAGCCGGTGGCGGCGTGATGGTGGAACCGATGATGACTCTGGCGGAATCCGGCGCGGAACGGTGGACCGACCGCGACTCGTGGGATCGGTTCGTGGCGGCCTCCCCACACGGGGCGGTGTTCTGCTGCTCGGCTTTTCTCGACGCGCTCGACCTCGAGTGGGAGGTCTGGCAGGTGGGGACGCCTGCGGGCGCCCGTGCCGCGGCCGTGGTGCTGCGCGTAGCGGACGGAACGATCGCCGCGCAGCCTCAGCCATTCTGTCTCTATCAGGGGCTTCTCGTCGCCGGCGCTGAGGCGGCGGCCAGTCACCGACGGGTCAAGGAACATCTCGAGGCGAGCGAGTTGCTGGTCCAGGCCATGGCGGGTGGCGGCCGGATGTCGTGGTGTCTGCATCCCTCCTATGCGGATGTCCGGCCGCTGTCATGGTTCAACTACCACGATCCTGCGGCGGGCCTGTTTCGGCTCGACGTGCGCTACACCGGCTACATCGATCTCACGCCGGGCGCCGGCCTCGAACCCGTTCTTGCCGGGAGCCGGAGCGTTCGCCGCCAGGAGTTCCGGAAGGCGGCGCAACGCTTCCGGGTCGAGGCGTCGAGCGATCTCGATCTGCTTGACCATCTTCATGGACTGACCTTCTCGCGCCAGGGGCTCGAACGATCGCCCCGGGAGCGGGTCCTCCTGCGCTCGATCGCGGCGGCGGCGCTCCGGGATGGGTTCGGAGAGTTGCTGGTCGCACGAGACCAGGGCGGGGAACCGGCCGGTGCGGTCCTGTTCCTGTTCGACGCCTCGACCGGTTACTACCTCGTCGGAGCCAACGATCCGGCCTATCGGGCCTTTGGGGTCTCCACGTTGCTCTTCCTCAGGGGCGTCGAGCGGGCGATCGCCCGGGGGTGCTCCCGGGTCGATGTGGTCGGCATGAACTCGCCGAGTCGCGGTGATTTCAAGACCAGTTTCGGCGCGGTACCCGTGCCGTACTTCGTGGCTAATTGGGAGCGCCCATGAACATCGTCGCCGTGATTCAAGCCCGGATGACGTCGAGCCGGCTGCCCGGAAAGGTCCTGGCCGATATCGAGGGCGCGCCGATGCTTGCCCGGGTGCTCGAGCGGGTCCGCCGTTCGCGGCTGGTGACAGCGGTGGTTGTCGCCTGCACCGACCGGGGCGATGACGATCCCGTCGCCGCCTGGGCCGCCAGTGCCGGCGTGGCGATGTTCCGGGGCTCGGAAGACGACGTGCTCGGGCGGTTCGTCGGCGCGGCCAATCGGGCCGGCGCCGATGTGATCATCCGGATCACCGCGGACTGCCCCCTGATCGATCCTGACGTTCTCGATCGCGCCATCGCGGAACTGATCGATCATCCCGGCACCGACTACTCCAGCAATGTGATCGAACGTTCCTATCCCCGCGGGCTGGATGTCGAGGTCTTCACTCGCGAAGCCCTCGCCCGGATGGACCGATTGGGGCGTTCAGCGGCGAGTCGCGAGCATGTCACGATTCCGGTGCGGCTCGAACATCCCGGCGCCTTCGTGGTCCGCCATGTCCGGCACCCGGTCGATGACAGCGACCTTCGCTGGACGGTGGATACCCTCGAGGATCTCGAGTGGGTCCGCCTGGTCTACCGGGTCCTCGGCCTGGGCGAACGGCCGGCGAAGTACGCGGCGGTCGTCTCCTGGTGCCGTAGCAATCAAAGCTGGGCCCGGAGGGACGAGGCGGGCCATACCTGGGATCCGAGCCGGGAACCCCGGGCCCCTGTGACCGGAGAGGCACGATGACCGACCAGATCACCGCAGGTTCGAGCGAGCAACTGACCGAAACCGCGGCCCGATACCAGGCCGCCCTCGAGCAGGACCCCGACAATCCGGAGCTGCTCCACCGCCTGGGGCGGGCCATGGGGCAACTCGGCCAGCGGGATCTTGAGCTGGCCCTGGTCGGGCAGGCGCTGGCGCGCCGGGCCGGCGACCCCGGCCTCCACGCCGACTTCGGCCTGGCCCTTCTCGATTCGGGACATACCGACGACGCCCAGGCGGAGTTCGAGGAGTCCCTCCGGCTCGATCCGGCTCAGGCCGATGCGTTAGGCGGCCTGGCGGAGATGGCCCTGGACCGCGGCGACACCGGCCGGGCAGGCGCCTTGGCGGATCGATGCGGTCCCGCCGGGCGCCGAACCGGCCGGGTGCGGGGCCGGCTTGCCGCCATGGATCAGCGGTGGGACGAGGCCGTCGATCACTACCTCGCGTACCTCACCGAGTCGCCGACGGACTCGGTGGCCCTGTTCTACCTGGGAGTGGCCCTTCAGGCGCAAGATCTGCTCGAGCCGGCGGCGGCCGCGTTTGCCCAGGCGTCCCGGCTGGAGCCCGCGTTCTTCGAAGCGCACGCGAATCTCGCCACGGTGCTAACCGCCCTGGGGCGCACGGCGGATGCCCTCGACGCCGCCGAGCGCGCCGTGACGCTGGCCCCTGACCGTCCCGGAAGCCTGCTCAACCGGGCCAACGCCCGGCGCGATGCCGGCGATATGGCCGGCGCCCTCACCGATCTCACCCGCGCGGTGGGGTTGGCCCCGGGCTTTGCGGAGGGATGGTCTACCCTCGGGAACCTGTATCACGACACCGGCGATCTGGCCTACGCGCTCGACGCCCACCGCCGGGCCGTGGAGGCCGCGCCGTCGCTCGCGCAGGCCCATTGGAACCGGGCGTTCTCCCTGTTGGCCAGCGGGCAGCTGGCCGAAGGGTGGGATGAATATGAGTGGCGGCGGCTCACGGTCGCAGCCCGCCCGGAGCCGAGGGAGTACCCCTGGGCACCCTGGAATGGCGAGTCGGTCAAAGGCAAGCGAGTCCTTGTCTGGCGGGAACAGGGCATTGGCGACGAAATCCATTTTGCGACCTGTCTCACCGATCTGGCCGCCGCCGGGGCTCGAATCACGCTGTTGGCCTCGCCCCGGCTGGTCCCGCTGTTTGCGCGGTCGTTCCCGACCATCATGGTTCTCCCGGACGGGGCGGAGCTCGGCCAATCGGACTTTGATTTCCAGGTGGGCATTGCCAGTCTGCCGCGGGCCCTTCGGCGGAATCGCTCGGACTTCCTTCGATCTGGGGCATTCCTCGCTCCGGATCCGGCCGTCAGGGCCGAATGGGCCCTCCGGCTGTCGGCGTTAGGCCCGGGGCCGAAAATCGGCCTGTGCTGGCGGAGCGGGCTGCTGACCCCTGAGCGAATCCGTCACTATCCCGATCTCAGCGCGGTGGCTCGCCTGGTGGGGTTGGCGGGCGTGGTCTGGGTCAACCTGCAGTACGACGACTGCGCCGCCGACCTCGCCGTTGTCGAGGCGGGGACTGGGGTCCGGATTCACCGCTGGGCCGACCTCGATCTGCGAAACGATCTCGACGGCGTGGCCGGCCTGATCGCGGGCCTCGACGGGGTCGTCACCGCGGCGACCGCCGTCAGCTCGATGGCAGCCGCATTGGGGCGGCCCACGTGGCAGATGGACAGTGGCAGCGACTGGACGGTCTTCGGGGAACGGGTCTCCCCGTGGTTCCCGAGTCTGACGGTCGTCCGACGAGCCCCGGACGAAAGCGGATGGCTGACCGTGGTGGGAGACATCCGGGCGGAGCTGGTGTCCCGACTGGCCCTAAAGCTTTCCCACATGGATGCCGACAACTAGGAGTGACGACAGATGGGCCCTGGCAAACCGGGAAACGCCTGGAGCTCAATCGGTCGGCACGCGGGCCGGGGAGAATCCCCGGCTCCACACCCTAGAACAGGAGTTGTACCATGGCAGACATTTCGTTGTCCTCTGGCGTTCGCTCGAACCTTCTCAGCCTGCAGCAGACCTCGAGCCTGATCGGCAGCACCCAGAAGCGCCTCGCCTCCGGCCTCAAGGTCAACAGCCCGATCGACGACGCGACGGCGTACTTCACCGCCGCCAGCGCCCGCGGCCGCGCGAGCGATCTCGGAGCCCGGAAGAACGAGATCGGCGAAGCGATCCAGACCATCAAGTCCGCGTCGAACGGCGTCGACGCGATCTCGAAGCTGATCGATGCCGCGAAGGGTGTTGCGGAGTCGGCTCGTTCGGCCACCACGGCCGGCCGGTCCACTCTCGCGATCCAGTTCAATGAGATCCTGAAGCAGATCGACCAGGCCTCGACGGACTCGAAGTACAAGGGCACCAACCTGCTCTCGAACGGTGGCGAGCTCGTCGTCAAGACCAACGAGGACGGCACCTCCAAGATCTCGATCAACGGCTTCGACGCCACCTCGACCGTCGGTCTTGCGGTCTCGGCCATCGCCGTCCAGACCTGGACGGTGGACAGCGCCCTCGACGCCGCGGTCAGCCAGCTCAACGCGGCGCAGTCCACGCTTCGGACCAACACGGCAACCCTGGGCGCCGTGTCGAGCCAGCTCTCCATCCGCGACAACTTCCTTGACGAGGCGAGGAACGTCCTCCGTGAGGGCGCGGACAAGTTGACCGTCGCCGACCAGAACGAAGAAGGCGCTCAGCTGCTGTCGCTGCAGACCCGGCAGTCGCTCGGCGTCATCTCGCTCCAGCTGGCGAACCAGTCGCAGCAGGCCATTCTGCGGCTGTTCTAGTAGCGGTAGTGCACGGCGAAGGGTGGGGAGACAGTCTCCCCACCCGACGTCACTTCAAAGGTGGATGAGATGGCAGCGATCGCGGATGGAGTCGGAACCAGCATCAGCCCGGCGCAACCCGCCGGCCGATGGGCGGTTGCGCTTCCGCCGTCGCCAGAGGGCCGGACGGATCGCAACGAGCCCGCTGTGGTGGCCGGCCGATCAGGCGTCGAACCGGTCGGGGATCTGGGCCGTCTGTATGGGGCGCGCAGTCAGGGCCTGACGGAGGCGGTTCACGTTCGGCAGACCGTTCGGAAGCTGGACCGGGTCGCCGGCCGGGCCCAAG
>JANMXA010000181.1:0-48894 GCA_031394255.1 Gemmatimonadota bacterium | reverse complement strand
GGTCCGGGCCACCCAGAATGGGCGGATGATTTCCATTCTGGGCACCCTGGACGACCAGATGCACCGGATCCGGTCAATGTGGCCCCGGACGCCGCGGTGGCTGGACGGTGCCGTGGACGAACATGCCGACATCGTGCGGAGCATCGCGGCGCGGGACCCCGATGCGGCTGAGCGCGCGATGCGGAAGCATCTGCGCTCATCCTGCGACCACGCCATCCGCTTTCTGATGCCGACCCGGACGGACTGAACCGGGCCGCGATGGCCCGATCGCTGTCGCACACCCAGGGAGGGACGACCATGAGTATTCGACGGTGGGGGACGGCCCTTGGGGGCCTGCTACTGGTCTCTGGTTGCGTGCCCCTGATGGCCCAGAGTTCAGTCGTCGTCACCGGGGCCACCGTGATTGATGGCACCGGGGCGGCGCCGATTCCGGACGCGGTGATCGTGATCGAGGCCAATCGGATCACGGCCGTCGGGCCACGGGCCGCTGTCACAGTGCCGAGCGGCGCCCGCCGGATCGACGCCGCGGGGAAGTTCATCATCCCGGGGCTCATGGACGCCAACGTCCACCTGATCCTGATGATGTCGATCGAGTTCCACGCCCGGTACGAGGGTCATTACGAGGATTTGATCGAGGAGGCGGCCCAGGTCACGCTGCGGAATGGAGTGACCACGGTGTTCGACTCGTGGGGCCCACTCCAGCCGCTCATGAACGTCCGGGACCGGATCAAGCACGGCGAGGTGGTCGGCAGCCGGATGTTCGTGGCCGGCAACAGCGTGGGACTGACCGGGCCGCTCGATCGCGACATGAATCCCCAGGCGGCCGCCTCGACTGCCCCGTTCAGGAATCGAGTCAACGCGGTCTACACCGAGAACGTCGGCGCTGATCTGCTCTGGAAGACGCCTGACCAGATCCGGGCCGAGGTCCGGAAGTACATCGCCCGGGGGATCGATTTCCTGGCTTCGCGCCATGGGCGAAAAGGGGATGAAGCCGATGGACGCCTTGATGGCCGCGACCCGCAACGTGGCCGCGGCCTATCACAAGCTCGACCAGCTCGGCACCCTCGAGAAGGGGAAGATCGCCGATCTCGTGATCCTCGACGCCGACCCCCTCGCCGACCTCGAGAACGTCCGGAAGATCTCCATGGTGATGAAGGAGGGGCGGCTGGTCGACCGCGAGAAACTGCCGCTCCGGAACTTCCTGACCGGACCCCGCTGACCGATCGGCCCCCGAAGCACCGGCGCTCGTCGTATATTTCCCGTGGAACTTCAAAGGGCCCCACGATGCACCTCACCCCGGCCAGACTCGTTCCATGGGCCGCCGCCTGCCTTGCCGTTGGCTGCGCGGCCGCCCAGACCGGCCCGACGGCAGCATCACTCCGCCGCGACTCGTTCTTCTGGAATCAGGCCGAGCGCGAGTTCGGCTTTGCCCACTGGGACGAAATCTTCCCCGCAACACCGATCGCCCGTGGACCAACCGTCCGCCAGCTTCCCGCCGGGCCGGCCATCGCGGCGCTGGCACCCGCCATGCCAGGCGGGCAGGCCATGAACCAATACCTCGCGGAACAAAAGGTGGCCGGCTTCATCCTTCTTCAGGACGGAGCCGTCCGGTTCGAGCGCTACGGTTTGGGCCACAGTCCGCTTGGCAAATGGACCTCGCAATCCGTGGCCAAGGCCGCGACCAGCACTCTGGTCGGCATCGCGGTGCGGGAGGGGTTCATCGCCAGTATCGACGATCCTGTCACCCGCTACCTGCCCGCCCTCACGGGAAGCGGGTACGACGGCGTCACGATCCGGCAGCTGATGACCATGACCTCCGGCGTCCGCTGGAACGAGGACTACAGCGACCCCGATTCCGACCTCGCCCGGTTCTACCGGGCGCCGATCACGCCGGGCCTGGACGCTACCGTGAGTTACATGCGGACCCTCCCGCGCGAGGCGCCACCGGGAACGAAGTGGTGGTACAAGACCGGCGAGACCCATCTGCTCGGCGCCCTCGTTGCGGCCGCCACCAGGCAGCCGCTGGCGGAGTACCTTTCGACCAGGATCTGGGCGCCCTACGGAATGGAGCGGGCCGCCACCTGGACGCTCGATCGCTCGGGCCGCGAACTCGGCGGCTGCTGCCTCCAAGCCGGCCTCCGTGACTTTGCCCGGTTCGGGCAATTCGTTCTCGACGGCGGCAAGATCGACGGTCGCGCCGTCGTCCCGGATGGATGGTTCGCCGAGGCGACCCGGAAGCACTGGGACACGGGGTACATGGAACGGGGCTATGGGTTCCAGTGGTGGACCGGGGACGGGGGCACCTTCGACGCGATCGGAATCAACGGGCAGTTGATCCATATCGATCCGGCGCGGCGTCTGGTGGTGGCCATCAACAGCGCCTGGCCAGAGGCCACCAGCCGGGAGCGCACGCTCGCCTGGCGCCGGATGCTCGGAACCATCACCGCGGCGCTCGACCAGGAACCGCGATAGCTGCGCGCCCGCGCCGCGCGGTCGTCGCTCCGATGCAACCGCGAATCCGAGAGATCGCCATGAGAACATTGACTTGCCGTACCGTAATCGCGCTCCTGTGCCTCGTCGCGGTCACAACGCCGTCGTTGGCAACTGCGCAGGACCCTTCCACCGACCCTCGCCCCGCTCCGCCGCGGGCCGAGGGCGACGGGCCCTTCGACCGGCTCACCATCCGTAACGCCACGCTGATCGACGGCACCGGCGCCCCGCCCCGCGGGCCCGTCGACATCGTGATCGCACGGAACCGGATCGTGTCGATCATGACGGTCGGCGCCACCGCGGGCGACATGAAACCCGCCGGCCGGCCCCAGAGCGGAGGCCGGGAAATCGACGCGACCGGAATGTTCGTCCTGCCGGGATTCGTCGATCTCCATCTCCACTCCGGCGACACGCCCAAGACGCCCGAGGTCGAGTACGTCTACAAACTCTGGCTGGCCCACGGCATCACCACCGGCCGCGGGGTGC
The DNA here is from genome assembly GCA_031394255.1 of Gemmatimonadota bacterium. GTDB lineage: Bacteria > Gemmatimonadota > Gemmatimonadetes > Gemmatimonadales > GWC2-71-9 > SHZU01. The sequence continues at coordinate 45,918 of JANMXA010000181.1, read as the reverse complement.
CCTTCGCGTCCCCCGGATTCTCGGCGAGCGAGAAGGCGCGGAGCGCCCGGAACGAGATCACCGCGCCGAGGATGTTCGACTATCGGCTACCGTTCGATGAGTGGGACGGCTACATCGAGACGCCGGAGAAGGCCCGTGAGTGGGTCCGGATGGCGGCCAAAACGGGGATCGACGGACTCAAACTCACGGCCTATCCGCCCGAGATCATGGCGGCGCTGATCGACGAGGCGAAGAAGCTTGGCCTGGGGACCACGGCCCACCTGGCCCAGACCGGCGTCGCCAATATGAACGCGCTCGACGCGGCCCGGCTCGGGCTCGGCACGGTCACCCACTTCTACGGCATCTTCGAAGCACTCTACAACGGCCGCGACGTGCAGCCCTGGCCGCCCGGCTACAACTACGCCGATGAGCAGTGGCGTTTCGGACAGGTGGCGCGGCAATGGGATCTGGTCCACAAGCAGGGGAGCCCGGAGTGGAATGCCCTGCTGGCCGAGTTCAAGAAGCTGAACGTAATCCTCGACCCGACGATGACCGCCTACCTGGCGAGCCGCAACGTCATGTACCGCGCCAACGCCGACTGGCACGAGAAATACACCCTGCCGTCGCTGTGGGACTTCTACCAGCCCAATCGCGCCAACCACGGCTCCTATTACTTCGACTGGACCAGTTGGGACGAGGCCGCCTGGCGGAATTTCTACAAGGTGTGGATGGCGTTCCTGAATGACTACAAGAACATGGGGGGCCGGGTGACGGTCAGTTCGGACGCCGGGTACATCTACAACACCTTCGGCTTCTCGACCATCGAGGAGATGGAACTGCTGCAGGAGGCGGGCTTTCATCCCCTCGAGGTGATCCGCGGGGCGACGATGCACGCGGCCCAGGCCCTGTTCGAGCCCAAGGGGAAGCCGATCGAGTTCGGCGTGGTGCGGCCGGGATTGCTGGCCGACCTGATCATCGTACCCGAGAACCCGGTCGCCAATCTCAAGGTGCTCTACGGAACCGGCACGGTCCGCCTGAACGACAAGACGGGCAAGGCCGAGCGGGTGGGCGGGATCAAGTACACGATCAAGGACGGCATCATTTACGACGCCCGGAAGCTTCTGGCGGACGTGGCGCGGATGGTGGCGAAGCAGAAGACGGAGCGCGGGATGACCACATTGCCCCGCATCGACTTCGGGCCCGATCGGCGTTAGGTGTCCCGCATCTCTCACACTCCGAGGTCAGCATGAGCGTTCGCATCGGTATCGCCGCCGCACTCCTGGCCTTCGCGCCGGCCGGGGCCCAGTCCCCTGCCCGGCCCCAGGCCGGCCAACAGGTCATCCTCGTGACCGGCTCGACCAGCGGCCTGGGCCGCGAAGTGGCCCTCCGACTGGCCGCCGGCGGCGCCCACGTCATCGTCCACGGCCGCGACTCGGCCCGGGGCGCCGAGGTGGTCCGGGAGATCGAGCAGGCCGGCAAGGGAAGCGCCCGGTTTTACGCCGCGGATTTCGCGTCGCTGGCCGAGATCCGGCGGTTCGCGGGGGACATCCTCAAGGACTACCGCCGGCTCGACGTGCTGATCAACAATGCCGGCATCGGGTCCGTCCCCGCCGACCGCCAGCTGACCCCTGAAGGCGCCGAGATCCGGATGCAGGTGAACTACCTGTCCGGCGTCCTGCTGACCCGCCTGCTGTTGCCGCGGCTCCTTGCGAGCGCTCCGGCGCGGATCGTCAACGTCTCCTCGCTGTCCGCCAGCCCGGTCGATTTCGAGGATGTGATGATGGCGAAGAACTTCAGCCCGCTCCGGGCCTATGGCCAGAGCAAACTGGCCCAGGTGATGTTCACCTTCGATCTGGCGAAGGAGCTCGATGGGAAGGGTGTGACGGTGAACGCCCTCCATCCGGCCACTCTGATGCCGACCGGAATGGTGGCCAAGGCCGGCTACCAGCCCCAGGCGACGATCGACGAGGGAGCCAAAGCCGTCCTCCAGCTGGTGCAGGCGCCTGACATGGGGAGCGGACTGTATTTCATCGGGCAGAAGCCCGGTCGGGCCCACCCCCAGGCCTACGACGCCGAGGCCCGTGCCAGGCTGAAGAAGCTGAGCGAGGAACTGACCGGCCTTGGAGAATGACATGCGGCACTGGGTAACTGTGGCTGTCCTGGCGGCGCTCCTGGCCCGCGGGCTCGCCGCCCAGGAAATGCCGGCCGACTCGATGAGCCACAAGCCGACGTTCTCGGAGGGCGATTCGCGTGGTTGGACGTTCGGCCCCCCGCACCTCGACCTGAACGCCGGGCTCCTGCTCCGGGATGGCGGCAGCGGGCCCGGCGTTCACGAGGGGTTCGTCCGCTTTCACGCGCAGTTCGCCCTCGGCTCGAGCCACGTGGTGTCTTCCAGCGATCTTCTCTTTCTTCCCGGCGTTGGGGCGACCCCCGTATTCTCAACGGCGTTCCAGGCCCAGCCACTGCGTCCGGATTCCTGGCTGTTCCTGGCCGCCGGCCTCGGCGTGACGAGCGGCCACGGCGGATCGAAGGACCGCCTCTCAGGCCTGGTCCAGGGCACCGCCGCGGTTCGGCTACCGGTCCACGAGATTGCGCTCTTCATCCACGCGAGCAAGGCCCTCCGACGCGGACAAGCGGGCGACCTGCTCCTTGGCATTGCTCACCCGATCGCGCCGTACCGTCACCACCTCTTCTGAGCCTCCCACGGCTTGGGGCCATTCGCAAACGGAAGATCCATGACAACGTCGAACCACCTCGCGGCCGCCATCCTCGCGGTCATGCAGCCCCGGATGCCCGTTGCCACCTACGCCCGGGCCGAGCGGATGCTCCCGACCGGCGGGGTGGCCGGACTGGTCCTTCGCGACAGGATCACGCCCCAGTGGATCGGTGGCATTGATCGATTCTGGTACCGGGTTTCCACCGAGCGAGGCAGCGAGTTCATCTACGTCGATCCCGCCCGGAAGATCCGGCGGCCGGCGTTCGATCACATCAGGCTTGCCGGGGCGCTGGCGAAGGCGGCCGATACCGCGGTGGTCGCCGACTCGCTGCCGTTCACCACGCTGAATTGGCAGGAAGATGGGAAGGTCACCCGGGTCGAGGTGAGCCTCCGCCGGAAGTCCTGGCGCTGTGACCTGGGCACGTATCAGTGCGATGCCGTGGCCGTGACGAAGCCCACGACCGGCCCTGACGACCTCCCGTCTCCCGATGGGAAATGGGCGCTCTCCCTCGAGAACCACAACCTCTGGCTCCGGAACCTCGCCACCGGCGAAAGGCGGGCACTCACCACGGACGGCGCGGAGTTGAACGAGTACGCCGGTTATCTCGGGTCGAGCACCGAGTGGGTCACCAACGTCCGGAACGGCTATCCGGCCCCGCCGGTAGCCCGTTGGTCGGCCGACTCGAAGCGGGTCCTGGCCCAGAAGGTCGACCAGCGCCAGGTACCCGAGATCAACCTGCTCCAGTCAATCCACGGTGGTGGCGTGCGGCCGAAACTCTGGTCGTTCCGCTACCCGATGCCGGGCGACTCGATGTCCCGCGGCACCTGGTGGATCTTCGATATCCCGAGCGGTCGCGCCACCGCCGCCGATGCCCCGGCGATGGAAGTGCCGATGGTGCCCTTGCTCGAGTTCGGCGAGGCGTGGTGGGGCGATTCGGCCGGCACCACCGCGTACTACGTCGAACGGGGACGTGGCGCCCGAGCCTGGTGGCTCAAGGCGATCGATGGGGCCACCGGCCGGACCCGGACCGTGGCAGAAGAGCGCGGCGCGATGCTGATCGAACCCTCGCCGTCGCTCGGCGGGCCGCCGATGAGCCGGGTTGTGCCGAGCGGCAAAGAAGTGATCTGGTACTCGCAACGCGACGGCTGGTCCCATCTCTACCTGATGGACGCAGTGACCGGACAGATCAAGAATCAGATCACCCGGGGGGAATGGGTGGTCCGGGACATCGTGAAGATCGATGAGAAGGCCCGGAAGCTCTGGTTCACCGCCTCGGGACGGGAGCCCGGCCGGGATCCCTACCTGATGCATCTCTACTCGATCGGCTTCGACGGGGGCGCACTGACCTTGCTGACCCCTGAACCGCTGCAGCACCAGATCAGCCTGAGCGCGGGGGGCGGCTGGGTGGTCGATCGGATGAGCCGGGCGGACGTTGCGCCGGTGACGGTAGCCCGCTCCCTCGACGGAAAAACGGTGCTTCCCCTCGAGCAAGGCGACGTCACCCGGCTCCTGGCCACCGGCTGGAAGTGGCCGGAGCCGTTCGTGGCCAAGGCGGCCGACGGCGTCACCGACGTCTACGGGATCCTCTACAAGCCGTCCAACTTCGACTCGACCAAGAAGTACCCGATCATCGAGGAGATCTACCCCGGCCCCCAGCGGACCAACGTGCCAAAGGGCTTCATCGCCGGGAGCGATGATCAGTCCCACGCCGAACTCGGTGTCATCGGGATCCGGATCGACGGGCGCGGCACGCCGTTTCGATCCAAGGCGTTCCACACCTACGCCTACGGGCACCTGGAGAACGCCGGCGGCCTCGAGGATCACATCGCCGCCTATCACCAGATTGCGGCCACTCGTCCGTGGCTGGATCTGGACCGGGTAGGGATCTACGGCAGTTCCGGCGGCGGGTTCGGCTCGGTGCGCGCGATGCTCGCGTATCCCGATTTCTACAAAGTGGCGGTGTCCGCCAGCGGCGACCACGATATTCGCGGCTACCTCGGTGCCTGGGCCGAGATCTATCAGGGATACCCGGGAGGCGAGAACCACCTGGCGCCGGCCAACTGGACCCTGGCGAAGAACCTCAAGGGCAAATTGATGCTGGCGTACGGCGAAATGGATGACAACGTCCCCCCGGCCCAGACGCTGCAATTGATCGACGCGCTGACCAAGACCAACAAGGGGTACGATCTCCTGATTGCCACCAACGGATCCCACTACATGGCGGCCAACACCTACTACCGGCGGCGGCGGTGGGATTACTTCGTCGAGCACCTGCTGGGAATGACCCCGCCCGACAACTACCTGATCACGGCGCCGACGGAATTTCCGCACAGCGGGACGCACCCGTGAGCGAGGCGCTCACACACGCCTAACGCCTCGTGATCGCAAAGCCGAACCCGCGGCCGAGCCCCGAGGCGGGGTTCATGGCCAGGGAAATCCACAGCGTCGCGAGGCGTTCGAGCTCCCTGGCCCGTGACAGCCGCCCGACCTCGATCCCGTCGAAACCCACGTCCCGCGCCAACCGGAGGGCCACCTGGCGCGCGGCAGGATCGTCTCCCGCCACAAAGTTGACGAGCGGCACCGGGTAGCGTGAATCGGCCATGATCTCGGCGCCGGTCTGATTGAAGCTCTTGACTACCCGGGCCGCGGGGGCGAGGGCCTGTCGCTGCTCCGCCTGTGATTCACCGTTCGGCCCCGTCAGGGCCGTGATGCGGGGACCGACGGGATTCGTGGCGTCGATCACGACCTTTCCCGCCAGCACGATCACCTCCGCCACCGCCGCGGCCTCGCCGACCGGAGCGCGCGCCGCACCCGCCGGAAGGGCCCCTTTCGCCTCGCGATCCGGGCGGATACCGTACGTCACTTCATGGCCCGCATCGATCCACCGCCCGCCCAGTGCCACGCCGACATTCCCGGCGCCGATGACTGCGATCCTCATGCCGTCACTCCGTGTCGAGCCGGCCGGGGCCCCGCGCCTCGGCCCGGACAGCAACTTGCCCGGTATCTCCGGCGGCGGCAAGCAGACACCCGCGGAACGAAACCAGTCCCGTTGGAGTCCCGTAGGTGGCCATCACTCGCAACGACTCACGGTTTCCAATGACTCGATTCGCAATCGGCATCCTCCTCGCGTTCGGGGTGGCTGCCGCCCCGGTGGCCGCGCAGACCGCCACAACCCCGGTTCCCGCCGGCGCCGACCTCACCCGATCCCTGGCCGCGGTCGACGCCGACTTCTTCGCCCTGTTCTTTTTGGGGTGCGATCCCGCGCGGCTCACGACACTGGTGACGGAGGACCTCGAGTTCTACCATGACAAGGCCGGCGTGGTGGCCACCTCGGGCGCGGCGCTCGTGGCGGACTACGCGAAGAACTGCGAAGCCCGGAAGGCGCCGGACGCATGGAGATCCCGGCGAGAGCTCGTGCCGGAGACGCTCCGGGTGGACCCGGTCCCCGGGTATGGTGCGATCGAGTACGGAGAACACCGGTTCTACGAGCGGAAAGGCGACGGCCCGGAGCGTCTGGCCGGGTTCGCCGTGTTCACGATGCTGTGGAAACTCGACGCTGGGGTGTGGAAGCTCGCCCGCGTTATGAGCTACGGGCACCGCGCAGCCCCGTAGCCGGATTGCGCCCTGCCTGCCTCGCTGAGGCCGCTAGGTCCAGCGCCCCCCAACAACCCGTCTTGACGCCCACTTGACCGCCGGTCGGCAGATTCCTCCCATCGCCTTGGAGCCCAACCGACTCGCATCGCCGCCGCGATGGCGGAGCGTGACCGGGTCACCACACTGGAGGACATATGAACCGAGTCCGCCTCGCCCAGAGTGCGCTGACGCTCGTCGGGATGCTCGTCATCGCCCCCACGCTTGCTGGTCAGTCCGCTACCCGGGATGTCGCCGCAACCCGCATTCCCCTGACGGAGAGGGCCGACTCCGGGATCAAATCCATCTGGACGGGACTGGCCTGGTCAATCGGCGGACTCGTCGTGCCGATCGTCGCCGTCGAGCTGCTAACGTCAAACGATCAGCCGAATGACGGGCTGGCGGTGTTGGAGCTGGCGGGCTTTCTGATCGGTCCGTCCCTTGGCCACTTCTACGCTGGACGGACTGGTCGCGGCCTTGGGGGAATCGGCACGAGGCTTCTGGTAACCGTCGGAGCCACTGCCGCGGTCGCGGCGGTCTGGAACAGCCCGGAGTCGGGCGGCACCGATGCGCTCGGCGTTCTCGTCCTCGGCGCGGTCACGGCGAGCATCATATGGGACATTGCCCGGGTGCCCGGCTCGGTGCGCCGGCACAACGCAGTCGCACGCTCCACCGGCCTGACGTTGCAGGTCACCCCGATCGCCGGGCCGTCTCGTCTGGGGATCGGCGCCCGGATCACGTTCTGATGAGGGAAGGGCCCTCGGCCGACCGGTAGGCGCAGCCGCCAGCAGAAGATTCTCCTTATCACCGATCTTTGCAGTTCGGTTGTACACTTCCTAAGCTGCCGCGACCCAACCGGCCCCAGGATCACTGACGCCTGGGGAGGGTTAGGTGTTCCGGGCTTCAAGAGGTGACCTCATGACCGACCGCCGCCGGTTCCTTGCCTTCCTCGCCGGAAGCCCGCTGCTCGCCGCGGCCGGCCTGAACGAGCATGCGCTCCGCGGCCTCGCCGTCGGCTCCCGCCGCCATGCCTCGGCCGCGCTCTCCCTGGCGCAGGACGCCCTCCAGGATCCCTCGCTCATCACCAGAGCGAGCCTGGCCCTCAACGTCTTCGATTTCGAGCCGGTCGCCAAGAAGAACATTCCAATCGCGCACTGGGCCTATCTCGCCACCGGCACGGACGACGATGGCACCATTCGCACCAACCGGGAGGGCTTTGACCGGTGGGCGCTCCGCCCGCGCCGGCTGGTGAACACCGCCACGGTCGGCGCCGGCGTCACCCTCTATGGCACGCATTACCCCACGCCGATCGTCCTCTGCCCCGTGGGCAGCCAGAAGGCGTTCCACCCCCAAGGTGAGATGGCCGTCGCCCGCGCCGCGAGGACCAGGGATCATTTGCAGGTCCTCTCGACCGTGGCCACGACCTCGATCGAAGATGCCATCAAGGCCCGCGGCGCCACCGTCTGGTTCCAGCTCTACCACGATGTCGAGAACTGGGCCCGCTCGCTGCAGATGGTTCAACGCGCCGAACGGGCCGGAAGCGCGGCAGTGGTTTTCACGGTGGACCTGGCCGCCGGAAGCAACCGCGAGACGATGATCCGCGGCGCCCGGCGCGACCCCCGTCACTGCACCGACTGCCACCTGGGTGGCGCCCCGCTCCCCGGCGTCAATTCCGCCAACGATGTCGACATCCGTCGGAAACCCAACCTGGTGGGCTATCCCGATGTGCCCAAGATCCCGGAGGTGGGCCCGCCGACCTGGGAGTTCGTCGACCGCCTGAAGGCGTCCACCAAAATGAAGGTGCTGATCAAGGGCATCGTCACCCGCGAGGACGCCGAGCTCGCGGTGGAGCACGGCGTGGACGGCCTGTTCGTATCGAACCACGGTGGCCGGGCCGAGAACTCCCTCCGGGCCACGGTCACGTCGCTCCCCGAGGTCATTCAGGGCACCGGCGGCCGGATCCCGGTCATCTGCGACGGTGGCTTCCGCCGCGGTACCGACATCTTCAAGGCGATGGCCCTCGGCGCCTCATCGATCGGAATCGGCCGTCCCTACATCTGGGGACTCGGCGCCTTCGGGCAGGAAGGGGTGGAGACGGTGCTCACGCTGCTCCGCCACGAGTTCGAACTCGTTATGCGGCAGATGGGGACCACGACCGTTGCGTCGATTACGCGGGACTACATCGTGCCGCGGGGGTAGCCCGCGGATCGCCGCCGCAACAATCGGGGTTCAGGAGATCGGCTTGGCGCTTGCCAACCGCTTCACCAGCTCATACAGGAACGCCTGCCCTTCATAGAAGGATTGCACCCGGATCCGCTCATCGCGGCCGTGGAACCGAATATCGTCCCGGTCGAAGAAGAACCCCTGGACACCATAGGTCGGAATCCCGGCCGATCGGAGCGAGCGGCCATCGGTGGCGCCCATCACCATAATCGGCACGGTGACGACACCGGGCCACATCGCGCTGGTGACGTCGGTAACAGCGTTCATCACGTCCGGCCGGAGCGGCGAGGCCGGTCCGCGGCCCAGACTGTTGGCGCGGCTGACGACGACCGCCGTGTCGGCGACGACTTTGCGCAGCGCCTCCTCCACGAACTCGGGCGGGTCCTCGGGAAGGACTCGGCAGTTGATCGTCGCGGCCGCGAGCTGGGGGAGCGCATTCATCGCATGGCCGCCCTCGAGCATGGTCGCGACACAGGTCGTGCGGAGCGTGGCGTTCCATGACGTCGACGATTTCGCCACCCGCTGCATGGCCTCGCGCGATCCGGCCGCGACCTTCTCGAGATCGGCTTTGACCGCACCGGTCTCGGTCTTCGCCATCTGTTTGAAGTAGGCGGCCGTCACCTCGTTGGTCTTCATGGGAAAGCCGAAGCGCGAGAGCCGGTCGAGCGCCCCGGCGAGATGATAGATCGCGTTGTCGGCGACGGGGAGCGAGCTGTGGCCGCCCTTGTTCCGGACTTCGAGGCGGAAGCCGAGCACGTATTTCTCGCTGACCTGGAGATCGTTGGCGATCCGCTTGCCGTTCACGGACTCGCCCCACCCGCCCTCGTTCAGGGCGTACTCCGCATCGATCCAGTCGCGATGGTTCTTGAGGAGCCAATCCACCCCGTTGAACGGGCCGCCGCCTTCTTCGTCGGCCGTCAGCGCGACGATGATGTCCCGGTCGGGCGTGAAGCCTTCCGCCTTGTACTGGATCAGGTTGGCGATCCAGGCCGCGGCCTGGGCCTTGTCGTCGCCGACGCCGCGCCCGTAGAAGTAGCCGTCCTTCTCGTTGAGCTGGAACGGATCCATGCTCCAGTCTTCACGCTTGGCCTCGACGACATCGGTGTGGGCGACGAGGAGGATGGGCTTCCGGCCGCCGCTCCCGTGATAGCGCACCACGAGATTCATTTTTTTCGGATTGGCGCCGTCGACGTGGATGTCGCCGTCGGGGAACCCCGCCGCCTTGAGGCGCGCCACGGCGGCCTGCACCACCGGGGTCGTCGCCCCGGTGGTGAAGCCCGAGTTGATGCCGATGAATTCCTGGTAGATCGCCCGGGCCAGCGCCTGTTCCGGCGCCGGCCGGGTCACCTGCGCCGTGGCGGGGGCGATCGCGATGAGCGCCGACGAGATCGGCGCGACAAGTATGGAGCGTTTCATGGGCCATTCCGGTGGAGGGTGTCGGACCCCCCAATCTCGCCGACGCGCCGCCCTCCCGGAAGTGGCGGCCTGAATCCGCCGACCGGCGGATCAGGCCTTGGGCAGGTCCTTCTGCCGGGTCACGGTCACGCCATGGAGAATCGCGATACCGGCCAGGCACACGACGCCCACAACCATCCACTTTGTCTGCACGTGCAGGATGTTGGCGCCCAGCACCAGACCGACGATGAGCACCAGATACCCAATGAGATAGATCCCGAACGCCATGGTGAACCTCCCTGTCGGTGGACTAGTGAATACGCCTGAGTTCAACGCGCCGGTTCTGCCACGCGTACCCCTCGGAGCTGTTCGGTACGAGTGGCTGCGTCTCGCCATAACCCCGCGCCACCATCCGGCCGTTCTCGACGCCCCGCGACACCAGGTAGGCCCGCACCGCCTCGGCTCGGCGCTCTGAGAGCGCCTGGTTGTACTCTGTCGTACCAATCGAGCTGGTGTGGCCGGCCACCTCAAAGCGGACGCTCGCCCACGGCGACTCGAGGAGGATCTTGGCCACGCGATCGAGAATTTCGTGAGAGTCGATCGTCAGCACGGATTCGTCGAAGCCAAAGTTGACCCCCTGAAGAACCAGGGTATCCCGCATGACGATGACCGTCGGGGCGGGACTCAGGTACGGAACACTCACCCGCACCGTATCCACCACGCGCACGGTATCCACCCGTACCGCCGGACGCTGGCAGACCGGACAGGCCGGCGCCATGGCCGCGGCGGGAGCGGGTCGCCGGCCTCCGACGAAGTACGAGAGGCCGAGGGTCACGACCGGGTTGACGACGGTGTGTTTGGTCATTGGGACTTCGTTGTAGCCCTCGAACCGGAGCTGGCCCTCGAGCCGCAGCGCCAGGTTGTCGCTGACCATGCTCCGGACGCCCACCCCGGTGTGCAGGCCCCAGGTCGAATGGGTAACCCGGCTATTCCTGCCGCTGATCCGGGTGAATTCCGTCCCGACGAGGAGGAAGGGACTGGTCTTCGCGTTCAGGTTCCCCGTGAAGGTCAGTGCCGCGCTCGGCGTCAGATACGTCACCCCGGAACTCTTGGCGGCTCCCCCGCTGATGCTGAACCCGACGTTCCGGGTGAAGTTGTAGCCCACGCGGGCCACGACCGTGGGCACGCCGCGCCCCAGCGTGGCGCTGCTGGCGAAGCGGTATTCGGGCGCTCCGCTGGCCAGGAAATTTCGGAGCGAGTTGTCCAGGAACAGCATGCCTCCGCCGAGGCTGAGCTCCCAGCTGCCGTCGCCGCGGACCGCCGGCTGCTGCTGGGCCATCGCCGCTGTCGGCAGGCATACGGTCGCCGCGATCCACGCCGTCATCACAAGTCGCTTACACATCGTCATTCTCCCAGTCTCTAGGGTCACGGCGTCCGGTTACGGCAGAGTAATGGTGTTGTTGGTGCCCAGTGTCACGGCGCCGTTGCGCGCCAGCGCTCGGCCGACCAAGGTGGCGTTGTCCACCAGCGTGATCGACGTGAGCGCCAGAATGTTTCCCTGCCACTGGCTCGCGGTCCCGATGGTGGCCGAACTACCGACCCACCAGTACACGTTCTTCGCCTGGGCTCCCCCGATCAGCACGACGTTCCCGGCCGTGGTGAGAGTGGAGGCAGCCCGGATCACGAAGACCGAATTGGCATTGCCGGTGAGGGTGACGGTTCCCGTCACCCCGACCGACGTCGTGGAGCAGTACACCCCTTCGGCCAGCGTCGTTCCACCCAGGTCCGCCGTAATGGTTGTACCGCACGGCATGGCGGCCAGGGCCTGAAACGCCGTGGTGAGATCACCCTGCGCCTGCTGCGCGAAGGCATCAGCGGCGTGGGTGGCGCCAGTGATCACGCAGGGCGGGAAGCCGGTGAACGCGCTCCCGGGCCAGACGCTGGCATCGGCGTTGATGGTGCCGCCGGTGACACAGGTGAAGGCCGTACCGGCCAGCAACCCGTGGGTCGCCGCCGTGCCGAGGGATGGCCCGGGCGGCGGGGAAGTGCTCACGGTCACGGTGGCGAAGCCCGAGACGGAGCCGCTCGTCGCCTTGATCGCGTTTTGGTACGTCCCGGCCACCGAGCCCGCCGTGAACAGACCGGTGCCGCTGTTGATGGTCCCGCCGCCGACCGCCGGCACGACCGACCAGACCAGCCCGGGCGTTGGAACCACCAGGCCAGTTCCATCAAAGCCTGTCGCCGTCATCTGGCTGGTGCCACCCGGAAGGACGGTGGCCGGGTTTGGCGTGACCGCAATAGACACCAATGCACCGGAGGCGCTGACGTTGACCCGCGCGGAGCCGACAATGGCCCCGATCGTGGCCCGGACCGAGTCGAACCCGATCCCGGGCGCCCCCGGAGCGGTATAGGTGCCGGAGGGATTCTGGATCGTGCCGCCGGCGTACCCGGCGACGACCGACCAGACCGGCGTGGGCAGGATCGGAAGGACATTGCCACTGGCATCCCGACCCACTGCCGTGAACGTCTGGCTGGCGCCGGTTCCCAAGGCAATCGGGTTCGGCGTGACGGTGATGGTCGCCAAGGAGCCTGAGTTCACCGTCACCGTCGCGAAGCCGGACACGCTGCCCGCTCCACACAGGGCCGTGCTGCAGGCCATGACGGTATTGGCGTAGGTGCCGGCCGTGGTGCCCGCGGTAAACAGGCCCGAGCCGTTGATCGTTCCACCACTCGCGACAACCGACCAGGTCGGGGTGATGGCGACGGTATTGCCGTTGGCGTCCCGGCCAATGGCCGTGAACAACTGGGTGCCGCCGATGGCGAGGCTCGCCGCGTTCGGCGTGACGACGATGGTCAGGAGACTTCCGGCGGTCACGGTCACGGAGGCGGAGCCGGCAACGATGCCGATGGTGGCTCGCACCGTATTGGTGAACGTCCCGGCCGAGGCGCCCGCGGTGAAGAGCCCGGTGCTATTGATCGTGCCGCCACCCCCTGCGACCGACCAGACCGGAGCAACCGAGAGAACGTTGCCGGCCAGGTCCTTCACTACGGCCGTGAATTGCTGCGTCGTGCCGACGATGAGGGTTGACGTCGTCGGACTGACGGTGATGGTCGCCGGCGCTCCGGCGGTCACGGTCACCGACGCCGTACCGGCGATAGCGCCCACGGTGGCCACGACGGTATTCGGGAACACGCCGGCCGTGGTGCCGGCAGTGAACAGACCCGAAATATTGATGGTTCCGCCGCCCGCCGCGACCGACCAGACCGGGGTGATGGCAACCGGATTGCCGGTGGCATCCTGACCCGCGGCCGTGAACTGCTGGGTACCAGTGGTGCCAAGGGTTGTCGTGCCGGGCGTGACCGTGATGGTCGCGAGCGACCCGGCCGTCACGGTCACGGTCGCCGAGGCCGTCACGTTGCCCACACTGGCGACAACGCTATTGAGGTAGGTCCCGGCCACCGGGCCCGCGGTGAACAGGCCCGCGCTGTTGATGCTGCCGCCGCCCGCCGACACCGACCAGTTGGGCGAAGTCGCGACGACGTTGCCGAACGCGTCCTTGAGCACGGCCGTGAACAGCTGCGTGGCCCCGACCACGAGGGTTGGGGTCGCCGGCGCAATAATGATGGTCGCTACCGGACCGGCAATCACGGTCACGGTCGCCTTGCCCGAAATGCTTCCCAGAGTCGCCGTGACCGTATTCGTGAACGTTCCGGGAGTCGTCCCGGCCGTAAACACGCCTGAGGCGTTGAGTGCTCCCCCGCCCGCCGCGACCGACCAGGCGGGGTTGACCCCGACTGGAGTTCCGTCCGCGTCCCGGCCGGTGGCCGTGAACTGCCGGCTGGTGCCGACGGCCAGGGTGTCGGGGTTGCGAGTCACGGTGATGGTTGCCAGGACGCCCGGTGCCGCCGGGCTGTGCTCGCACGCCGTGGTGAGCAGCGCAGCCAGGGGGATGGTCCAGGCGAGTCGAGCCGCAAGTCGGGGGAGGGCTAACATTGTTACCACCTGTGCTGATGGACAGAAACCGCACGCCGGGCCGTGGTCGGCCTGATCTCGATCGGCGGCTATCGACGTAGCGTAGTCTCACAACGCAGGGACGGGTATCGACCTAACGGCGGATTGAGGATTGAGGGACCATCGCGCATCCCTGACAGATCCGGCTTCACTCAATCCAAAGGACTGGTTGCCTATCTCTCTGGTTCAGCTACCCTTAGGAAACTGGCCATCGGCGATGGGGCACGACCATGGCGGACCACACAGCCCACACCTCCCGTCGAGGCTCTTCCGAAGATGGCGAATCTACTCAGGGCACACCCCGTGAACCGGCGAGCAGTGACGCGCGCGGTCCGCGTTCCGTTGGCCAAGGCGCCCACGGGTATCCAGGGCTTCGATGAGATCACCCACGGTGGACTGCCCCTCGGCCGCACCACCTTGATCCGGGGTGGCCCCGGCTCCGGCAAGACGATGTTTGCCGTGCAGTCGTTGATCAACGCCGCCCGGGATCGCAAGGAGCCGGGCCTCCTGGTGGCCTTCGAGGAGAACGCCGACCAGATCGTGATCAATGCGGCGACCCTCGGCTGGGACATGCCGGCGCTCGCAGCAAAACGGCTGTTCTTTCTCGACGGGAGTCTCTCACCCGAGATGGTGCAGGCCAAGGATTTTGACGTGAGTGGCCTGCTCAACGTTCTCATGGTTGCGGCGGCCGAGGTCGACGCCAAACGGGTCGTGCTGGATGGGATCGACGTGTTGCTCAGCCTGCTGGACGACCCGGTCGCGGAGCGCCGGGAGATGTACCGGATCCGCGACTGGCTGGCCCGCAGCAGAATGACGGCCATCATCACCCAGAAAGTCGCCGACGGCATCGGTCCCAACCGGCGTCACGAAAACTTCATGCCGTTCATGGCTGATTGCGTGGTCAATCTGGACCATCAGGTCCGGGACGGATCCGCCTTTCGCAACATCCGGGTCGTCAAGTACCGGGGTTCCGGCTTCCTGGGCGACGAGTTCCCGCTCATCATTGGTGATTCAGGCATTCAGATCACCAATGGTGGCCCCATCGAAGTCAAGTATCCGGTGACGAATGAGCGGGTCTCGTCGGGGCTGCCCCGTCTCGATGCCATGCTCGACGGCGGATACTACCGCGGCACCAGTGTCCTGATCTCCGGGGCACCAGGAACCGCCAAGTCCACGCTGGCCGGACTGTTCGCCGCTGCGGCGTGCCAGCGCGGTGAACGCACCCTCTACATCAGCTTTGATGAGGGCCCGTCCCAGATCGTCCGCAACTTCGGGTCGGTCGGCATCCGGCTCGGTCGACACCATAAATCCGGTTTGCTCAAGATCTACTCGACCCGGACCCGGGGACCGAACATCGAAGATCAGTTCCGGGAGCTGCGCGCGTTGATTGAGCAGCATGGTTCCCGCTGCCTCGTGATCGATCCGCTCTCCACCCTCTCCAAGAAGGCCAATGGCGGCGCCACTGTCCCCGCCACCAAGGCGTTTCTGGACTATCTCAAGACCAGGAAGATCACCGTCGTCAACACTTCGATCATGGATGGCCCCGAGGCCGGCGAGGGGACCGCCACCGGAATTTCGACGATCGCGGACACCTGGATTCACGTGTCCTACCTCACGCGGGAGGGAGAACGCAATCGGGCCCTGACGATCATCAAGTCGCGCGGTACCAGTCACTCGAACCAGGTGCGCGAACTCAAGCTGTCCAAAACCGGCGTGACCCTGACCGATGTCTTTACCGCGCACGGCGAAGTCCTGATGGGTGTCGCCCGCTGGGAGCGGGAACGGCAGGAGCGGACCACCAAGACCCGCACCATCGGGGCCTCCCAGTCGGCGCGGCTCAAGCTCAAACTGGCCCAGGCCGAAGCCGCGGCGCGGCTGCAGGTCATCGCGGCCGAAATGGAAGCCCGGACCGCGGAGATCAAGCTGCTCGACACCGAACTGGCCTCGGCGTCCCAGCTGCTCACGTCGGACCGGGTGATGCTCCGCGGGCTGCGGCACGCGGACGAGGAGATGCCGATCCCGAAGCGGAAGGGCAAGCACAAGGGCAAGTCGAAATAGCCGGGATCAGTCCGGGGAGAAAGTCGGGGGGCTCCGTGCTCCAGTTGCCGGGCTGATGCGCATGGATGGAGGCGACCAGGAAGAATTGCCGGCGCCAATATGCGCCGCCTTTGCGGGGCAGCAGAGCCCGGGAACCGGTGCACCTCGGTTCGCTTCGCTGGCCACCCACGGCTCGAAAGCGCAGACAACCGACGGAGTGGCCGATGGACCGGGTGTCGCGGACCTGCTAGGTTGATCTCAATGAGATTTTCTTCGCTGGTGCAGTACCTCCTGCCGCAACGATTCCTCTCACACATCGCCTGGCGCCTGGCAACGTCTCAAGCGCCCTGGATCAAACGGCGCTTCATCCGGACCGTGCTGGCGAATTTCGACGTCGACATGAGCGAAGCCGCCGATCCGAACCCCGACAATTACCCCAGCTTCAACGCCTTCTTCACCCGGGCCCTGAGGCCGGGCGTCCGCGTGGCGGACCCCGATCCGAATACCGTCGTGCTGCCCGCCGACGGCAAGGTGAGCCAGTGCGGCACGATCGAGAACGGCCGGATCTTCCAGGCCAAAGGCCACGACTACACCGCCACCGAACTGCTGGGCGATGCGGCATTGGCCAAAGCCTACCAGAACGGCGTGTTCATGAACCTCTATCTGTCGCCGCGTGATTATCACCGCGTCCACATGCCCTGGACCGGGACGCTGATCGAAACCCTGCATGTGCCGGGCCGGCTGTTCAGCGTATCGCCGGGAACGGTGGCCGACGTGCCAGGGCTGTTCGCCAGGAACGAGCGACTGGTCTGCCACTTCGACACCGACTTCGGACCGATGTGCTCGGTGATGGTCGGGGCGCTGCTGGTGTCCGGAGTGGAAACCGTCTGGAACGGCGTGAACATTCCCGCATACGCCACGAACCCCAAACGCCTCGATTTCCGCGGCCGGAACATCCGGTTGGAGCGCTTCGCCGAAATGGCCCGCTTCAACTACGGCTCCACCGTCATCCTGCTCTTCCCGGAAGGCACCGTCAAGCTCGACGCCTTCGAGCCCCTGGCCCCGACGATGGTCGGCCGGCGTCTGGGCGTTCGCCTCCCCCGCTGACCGTCCCGACTCCGGGCGCCGACTCGTCACCTCATCCGATCCGGTGGCGGGCCGCCGCCACCGTGGCGCGGCCCTCGTCCGATCGCTAAATCTCTCCCCGCTTGGCCATCGCCGCGATCGCCGCGCCGGCCCGGAAGGCCAGCGCCATGATCGTCATCGTCGGCTGGCCCCGGCCGCTGGTGACGAAACTGCTGCCGTCGACGACAAACAGATTCGGAACGTCGTGGGCCCGATGGAACCGGTTCACGACACTCCGCCTGGGATCGCTTCCCATCCGGCAGGTTCCCAGCAGGTGGGGGTTCTGGGTTGGGGGTACGTCGGAAAACGGAAACGCCCATCGCCTCGTCGCACCCGCGGCCGTCAGGAGATCATCGGCCCGATCCATGAAGTAGCGGTAGAGGTTCATGTCGCTGGGGTGTTCGCGGTGGGTCACCCGGATCGCCGGCAGTCCCCAACTGTCCTTGAGTGTCGGATCCAGAGTAATGGTGTTGGTCTCGACCGGCAGCGACGTCGTGTGGGCGAATGACAGCACGGTCCGGTTGAAATAGTCCCGAAGCATCTGCTTGTATTCAGGGCCCCAGTTGGGGGCCTCGGGTGGCAGGCCACCCAACGCAAAGCCGATCGGGTTCAAATCCCACCGGAAATCGAACCCGCCTCCGCCGTAGAGGCCGAGTTTCGGATCCAGTTCATAGAGATCGTGGACCACCCGCGATACGACCGCGCCCTTGTAGCCGTTCACCTCGTGGTCGAACAGACCAACCGCGACCCCCCCGCCGTTGAACATGAGATGCCGACCCACCATCCCGCTCGAGTTGGCGAGCCCGTTCGGAAACTGCTTCGACGCCGACATCAACAGCAGCCGGGGCGTCTCGGCCCCGTTGGCACAGACCACCACGGCTTTGGCCCGCTGAAAAATCTCCCGGTTGGCCGAGTCGAAGTACTTGACGCCGGTCACCCGTCCGCCGGCGTCGGTCTCGATCTTCCGGACATAGGACAACGGCCGAATTTCACAGCGACCGGTGGCGATCGCGTCGGGGATCATCGACACCAGGGTGCTGGACTTGGCCTGCACCTCACAGCCGAAGGTTTCGCAGAACCCGCAGGACACACACGCCCCGCGACCCCGATACGGCTTCGAGAGGATGCCCATCGGCGCCGGGAACGCGGTCCAGCCGAGCTGTTTGGCGCCGCGCTCGAGGAGCACACCGGTGGACTTGATGGGAATCGGCGGGAGCGGATACGGCTTGCTCCGGGGCGGATCGAACGGGCTCGCACCGGCCTGCCCGGACACCCCGATCTCCCACTCGACCCGGGTGTAGTAGGGCTCGAGGTCGGCATAGGTGATGGGCCAGTCGGCCATCGCGCTTCCGGCCAGCGGACCTCGGCGGCTTCGTTCGATGAAGTCGATCTCGTGGAACCGCCAGAGATTGCCGGTGTAGTGGATCGTTCCGCCGCCGACCGCCCGCCCGTACGCCACCATGTTGCGCGGCCTGGCCTGCTCCTGGTCGGTCTTCCGGTAGGTATTGGGCGAACGGGTAAAGTCGTTGGTCAGTGCGGCCAATTGACTGACAGCCAGCTCGTCGTGACGGAAATCCCCCTCGTGCAGAAACGGCCCCTGCTCGAGCGCGACCACCTTGAATCCGGCCGTCGCAAGCTCCCGCACCACGATTCCCCCTGCAGCACCCACGCCGACCACGACGAAGTCCACTTCGTCTTCGGGTCTGAAGTGGGGCCCGACCGGCGCCGAACCCGGACTCTGGTGCCGCGAATGGTGACTAGGTGCGGTCATAGTACCCGAACGGCGCCTGCCAGGTAAACCGGTCCTCGAATCCGATCAGCTTCCAGCCCGCCTTGCCGAAATTCCCCCCGTACGCGGGATTGGCGAGCAGCCCGGTGATCGTCCCAACCCGCACCGCTTCGAAGAACGGCGACTTGGCCGCCTCGAGGGCCTTGAGCAGCTCGATCTGTTCGCTGCCGGCCAGGGCCGCGAACGAGGTCACGCCGGCACGCCGGCGAGCAACCTCGAGCTTGAGTTGCGCCAGGCCCTCGGCGAACAGCGGCCGCTGCGCCTTGGCGAAGGTGCCAAGGGCCCGGTCGAAGAAATGGACCACCCGGGCTTCCCGGGCGCCCGGCGCATCGTCGGTGGGAATGATTTGCGCGGCCATCGCCTCGAGGTCGGTGGCCTCCGAGGGGGTAAGGGTCTGGAACCGAGGCGGTTGCCCGGCAGGAGGCGGAGCGCCGGCCGCAAGCAGTTCCGGCCAGGGGGCCGCAAGCCAGATTGCAGCGGCGCCGCCAACGGCGCCGAGAAATCCGCGCCGGGAGCGGGGGTCGTTCATTGACCGCCGCCGACCTCGGTGGAGTTGTCCTTCAGGTACCGCTCGAAGAAGCCGAGCATGTCCTGCAGCATTTGCTTGGTGTTCTCACGCCCGTACACGTAGTAGGTCTCCCCGGGATAGGCCTTGTACTCGACGATCTTCGAATTCTTGGCCAGCTCCCGGGCGTACTTCCAGGCGGCATAGTCGGCGTCGAGCACGTCGAGGCCGTAGCCGTGGATGATCATGGCCGGCGCGGTGGCGTCCTTCGCCTTGAGGATGGCCGAGCTCCGGCGGTAGATCGAGTCGACGGCGGGGGTCGAGGGCCAGTGGCCCAGTTCGTAGTGGAGCAGCTGGCTATGCTGGAGCACCGGGACGATGTTGTGAAAATCCCGCACGTCGCCGTACCCCGAGCCCGAAATCGCGGCCTGGAAGACGCCCGGCGCGAACGAGATGGCGTACATGGTGAGCATCCCGCCGTAGCTGATGCCGGTGATCCCGATTTTCCCCGGATTCACGTAGGACTGCTTCTTGGCCCACGCCACCCCGGCGAGCACATCGCCCAGGTCCCCGTGACCCCAGTCGCGGTTATTGAGGTCCTCGAACCGCTTCCCGTACCCCGAACTCCCCCGCACGTTAGGCGCGATCACCACGTACCCTCGGCTGGCGAAGACCTGGGGCTGGAGCTGGTAGCCGTCGTTGAACTGCGAGGTCGGGCCGCCGTGGACGAACATGATGACGGGGGCGCGGTCGCCCGGCTTCAGGTTCTTCGGGCGGTAGAGATAGGCATTGATGGTAAGGCCCTCGTTCGTCCAGCTGATCTTCTCGGGCGTCACCAGATCGCCGGGCGCCGAGCCGGCTTGCTCGGAGAAGGTGAGCTGGGTGGGCGTGCCGCCGGCGGCCGCCACCGTATACAGGTCCTGAGCCATCGTGGGGGTCCCGAACCCGTACGAGATCCGGCTCCCGTCCGGCGACCACTCGGCCCGGGTCACCATGCCGACCGACGGGGCGACCACCGTGCGCGCCGGCCCGCCGGCGGCGGGCGCCACCTTGAGGCTCTGGGTTCCGTTGGTCATCGAGAGAAACAGCACCTGGGATCCGTCAGGCGACCATCGAGCGTCACTCTGGTCGGCCGACTCGGCGGCCAGCTGGCGCGGGGTTCCACCGGCGTACGGCATCACCCAGTAGGTGGCCCAGCCGCTCCGCTGGGACCGGAACAGCATGGTCTTTCCATCAGGAGAGACCCGCACAAAGCCGAACGAGGCGCCCTGCCGGTAGTCGAAGTAGTCCTTGTCGGAGAGCACCGGTCGGGCCGGGCCCCCGGCCGGAGAAATCGCAAGGACGTCGTGGTCCACCCAGCGGGAATCGAGCCGGGTATACAGAACCGTCCCGCCGTCGGGCGTCCATGACGGGAACCCTTCATAGAGCGGGCCCGCCGTAATGCGCTTGGCGGCGCCGTCCGCCACGTTGACAACCCAGATATCCTCACTGCCATTGCGGTCGTTGGCCAGCGCGATCGACCGGCCGTCGGGCGAGAACGAGTACGACCGCACATGGCCCGACAGCATAGTGACTCGACGCTCGGCCCGGGCGCCAAGATCCCAGCCGAAGATGTCGTTCCCGCCGGGCGCGGGCTTCACATAGGTGACCAGCCGTCCATCGGGCGACCGGCGGAGCTGGGTGGCCGCGCCGAGAGGCTCGGAAAGCCGGGACGGGGCGCCGCCGGCGGCCTTGACGCTCCAGAGGCTGCCGTCGACGCCGCTCAGGTAGAACAGCGTGGTCCCGTCCGCCGACCAGACCGGCGCCTCATTGGGGCCGATGGCGGGGAGGACGGACTGGAGCTGATCGATGGTGGGGCGGACGCCGTCCTGGGCGAACGCGGGGGTGGCCGCCGCGAGGGCGGCGAGCGGGAACAGGCGGCGGATCAAGGCCGTGGGCATGGCTCAAGCTCGTTGGAGGTGATGCTTCAAGATCTCGCTTATTGGGGCGGAGGCAAGGGTGGACCCGGGCTCAGCCCTTGGCGGCGATCGCGTCCACAGGCTGATGGAGACGGGCCCGGAGCCCGATCGGGGGCGTTGCGAACTTGCCGCCGGGGTCGCCGCCCGGCTCCTGTCGATCCAACGACCCCAACAGTGCCAATGACGGCACCGGCGATCCCGGAGCCGTTGGGAACAAGTGCCCGCGGGCGGTTCTTGAGAACCAGGCGATCAGGCGTACCGGAGTGGCGGGGCATGTGGCAACTGGGTCGCGACCTGCGTCGCGGCGTCGGCGCCGAGTTGCAGTGCCTGTTGCTGGGAGATGGCGCAGGACGAGCCGCGAACAGCGTCAGCGCGAGGGCGCCCGGCCCAGCTCAGCGCTCAGCGATGATTGTCACTTGGTCCCCGGATTGCTGGCGCGTTGCCGCAACGCCTTGCTGGCGAAGATCGCCACCTCGACCCGGCGGTTGGCCGCGCGGCCCGCATCGCTCTCGTTGTTCGCCACCGGCTCGGTTTCCCCCATGCCCCTGGTTCCAATCCGCGCACCGTCGAGGCCTTGAGCGGCCAGGAACCGTGCCGCCCCCATCGACCGCCGCTCAGACAGAGCCTGATTGTATGCGGAGGCGCCGAGGTTGTCGGTGTGGCCGACAATGAGGACCTCGGAATCGGGATATTTCTCGAGACTCACGACCAATTCATGGAGGTTGGTCTGGGCGGTCTGTTTCACGACATCGGAGTCGAAATCGTACAGCAGCCCGGAGTCGAACGTCACCTGAATCCCCTCACCCACCCGCTCCACTTTGGCGCCGGGGATGTTCTTCCCCAACTCGGCGGCCTGCTTGTCCATCTGGCGGCCGATGATCGCCCCGGCGGCGCCACCCACAACGGCGCCGATGATGGCACCTTTCGCGGTCGAGCCGGCCACCTTGCCGATCACGCCCCCCACCACCGCTCCGCCAGCCGTGCCGACCACGGCACCGGTTCCGGCCTTGGTCGCGCAGCCGGCCATCAGGCTGAACGCGGCAAGCGTGGTGAACCGTCGGATCACGTTTGAACGCTTCATTTGCATCCTCCATCGTACGAGACGGAGGGGACCCACCCCTCGCTCACCAAGGGTACCGGATGCCGGGCGCGATCTCCATCGCTCGGAAGGTTGACAGGTGGTCTTGACAGGAAGCACCGCCCACCCGCGTTGGCTTCAACGCAGGACGAATGATCATGGCAGAGGACCGCCCCCGTCAAAGTGGAACTCGACCTCCCCCATGTTCGTCACAAACCCGACGGCAAAATGCAGGCTGTCGCCGGCGACCCTCCAGTTACGGACCGCACCGTCCCAGTCCCTGCCAAATACCGTCATCCGATAGCTGACCGGAGACTCCGACGGGGGGATGGTGAGTTCCAATGGAGCCGCCCCATGCGGCGTCTGGAAGGTGCCGGCCCAGACGCCGCGAATCGGGGGCTGCCCCACCAACGCGGCGACCAGGATCCCGGCCAAAGACAAGACTTTCATTGTTGACCCCTCATTGGATGACGGAGT
The DNA here is from genome assembly GCA_031394255.1 of Gemmatimonadota bacterium. Lineage (GTDB taxonomy): Bacteria > Gemmatimonadota > Gemmatimonadetes > Gemmatimonadales > GWC2-71-9 > SHZU01. Next base: position 22,993 of record JANMXA010000181.1, on the reverse strand, counting down.
GAATCTAGGCCCCGGCGGGCAACGGATCTCGAACGATTCTGCGCAGGGGGCCTGCCCCGCCGCGGGCGGGATCGACGCCCCGGTGCGGGAGACGAGCGCGTTGATGGCTACGAGTAAAGGCTGGCCGGCCAGGACGGCCCCGCGCCAGCCGTGAGCCGAAACGGACCGAGGGTCAACGAGAGAGCGGGAACGCTCATATTGAGCGTCATTGCGGCTCGGGCGACGGAGCCCGTGTCCTCCACCGGATTTGAGATGAAGCCCGGAAACACCCCCATAAGCTGCGTGAACGTGCCCGCCAAGGCGAAGCTGCCGGCCGGAATTGGGCGGTCGATTACCCCGAAACTCCCGTAGCAGCTGCCGGGTATTCGGGGGCGGTGCATGTCGTCGTGATGGCAGCGCCGGCGCAACCGGTGATCGAGTGACGTTCACCGATTCGACGCGGCATGATCACGGGTGCGTCAGGGACCCGTCTCGGCCAAGTGGACCCCGCCCCCCTGGCTGAGTTAGGTTGGACAAGCGGACGTTTCATCCCCGCCAGCCCGCAGCCCGAGGATCCACCATGTTCAATCGCCAGATTTGCTCCGCCGTCGCCGCTGTCGCGTTCACCGTCCCCGCCGGGATTGCCCAGGCCCAGGTCGAAGGCGTGGCCACTTTCGTCACCCGAACCGAGCACGGCCAGAAGACCGACACGGTCTATCAGACCACCAGGGGCAAAAGTCTCCGCATGGATGGATTCGGCGGCGGCAACCGGGGTGGCGGGATGATCATCGACGGAGAGAAGAACCGCCTCATCGTCCTCGATGCGTCCCAGAAGACCGCGATGGTGATGACCCGGGAAGACCAGGAGCGGATGAAGGCGATGACCGAAGGGATGCTGGCGGGCCGGAAGAAGCCGGCGCCCGACAAGGACCTCGCGGAACCGGCGATCACCAAGACCGGGCGGACCGAGACCGTGGCCGGCGTCCGGTGCGAGTGGTATCACGTCGTAACCGACCGCAAGGGCCAGAAGGAGGAGGGCGATGCCTGCATCGGGGAGGTCGGGTTCGGCATCTTCCAGGCGTTGATGAACAACCCGATGATGCAGTCTGTCCAGTCCAACCGGTGGGAACACCTCCGCAAGATGGTGAGCGAAGGGAAAGGACTGGTCAAGGCGACAACCATCGAGGACGGCAAGTCATACGTTTCGCTTGAACTGATCAAATTCGAACGGAAATCCGTTCCCGCATCCACCTTCGAGCCGCCGGCCGGCTACAAGATCCAGTCGATGGGAGACATGCTGCAGAAGGCGTCCGGGGCGATGGACCAGTTGAAGAAGTTGCGGCCCAGGCCCTAGAGGGCGACCAGATAGTCGAGGTTGAGATCGCCCTCTTGCGTCACGCCGCCCTTCAAGACCACCGGAGGCCCCCGTGTCCCGAAACGCCGACCCCCAATTCTGGCGCGATGCCCGCGCCCACCTGATCCGCTACGGCGGGCCCTTCGAACCGATGATCATCGAGCGGGCTCAGGGCAGCTTCGTCTATGACGCCGACGGTCGCGCCATTCTCGACTTCACCTCCGGCCAGATGAGTTCGATCCTCGGCCACGGTCATCCGGAGGTCGCGGCCGTCGTCGCGGACTACGCCACCCGTCTCGACCACCTGTTCAGCGGGATGCTCTCACGCCCCGTCGTGGATCTCGCCCGTGGTCTCGCCGAGGCCACGCCGGCTGGGCTCGACCGGGTAATGCTCCTCAGCACCGGCGGCGAATCCAACGACGCGGCCATCAGGCTCGCCAAGCTTTTCACCGGGAAACATGAGGTGGTGGGGTTCACCCAGTCGTGGCATGGAATGACCGGGGCCGCGGCCTCCGCCACGTACTCGGCCGGGCGGAAGGGATACGGGCCGGCGGCGGTCGGTGCGCTGGCGATCCCGGCGCCCAACACCTACCGCCCTCGCTTCGAGCGGGGCGGCCGGGCGGACTGGCGGGCCGAGCTCGACTACGGGTTCGAGCTGGTCGACAGCCAGTCGAGCGGCAGCCTGGCCGCGTTCATCGCCGAGCCGATCCTGAGCGCCGGCGGGATCCTCGACCTGCCCCTCGGCTATCTCGCGGCCCTGAAGCGGAAGTGCGAGGAACGGGGGATGCTGCTGATCCTCGATGAGGCCCAGACCGGGATGGGCCGCACCGGCCATCTCTTTGCCTTCGAGCGGGACGGAGTCGTCCCCGACATCCTGACCCTCTCGAAGACCCTCGGCGCCGGTCTTCCGCTCTCCGCCGTGATCTGTTCGGCCGAGATCGAGGAGCGCTGTCATGAGCGCGGCTTCCTGTTCTACACCACCCACGTCTCCGATCCCCTCCCGGCGGCGGTGGGTCTCAAGGTGCTCCAGATTGTCCGTCGCGATCAACTGGCGGAGCGAGCCCGGGTGGCTGGAGCGAGGCTCGAGCAGGGGCTGCGGGCGCTGCAGGCCCGGTTCGACTGCATCGGCGATGTCCGTGGCCGGGGCCTCCTTCTCGGGATGGAGATCGTCGCGGATCGCGCCGGCAAGCGCCCGGCACCGGAGCTCGGGACGGCCATTACCCGGGCCTGCATGGTCCTCGGACTCAGCATGAATATCGTCACCCTCCCCGCCATGGGGGGCGTTTTCCGAATCGCCCCGCCGCTCACCGTGACCGATGCCGAGATCGACCAGGGCGTCGAACTCCTCGGGCGGGCGATCGAGTCCGTCACTCGCCAACGCTGAAGAATCCCATGTGCGGCACGCCCGAACAGTCGACGAGAACTTCGGCTTTCGGGACTCGCGTCTACTGAATGGCGACCGCCTTGACGTTGTCGTCCGAGTTCCGGTCGACGTACTTGTTGTAGGGATCGAGCCCGACGAATTTCGGCTGGCGGTCCACCACGACGGTCAGGGTCTGCTTGCCGCTCCGGACCCGTTGCCGCTCCAATGACAGAATGCCCTCGGCGGTAAAACCGCGCTTGCCGGGCTCGCTGGTGAACACCCCCACGTCCAACGACTCATCGAGCGGAGCCTCCGTCTCGACCCCTTTCTCGTCCGCGTAGCGCTTGCGGGCGTCGACGTCGATGGCCACGGTCCACTTGCCGTCGGGCCGCTTGCTCGCGCGGCCGGCCGTGACCTTGAGGTCGTAGAGCGTGATTTTCTCGAACAGGTCCGTGATGAGGTCTTGATCCTCCGGCCGCGCCTCCGCACGCAGGCGCTGGATCAAGTCCCGCGAGGTAGCGTACGGCGGCCCCTTGAAGGCGTAGTCATGCAGCAGCGACCGGAGCGCCCGATTGACGGCCTCCTCGCCCAGGCGATCCCGGAGGAGATACATGACCAGGCCGCCCTTCTGGTAGCGGATGTGCGCCTGGTTCTCCACCCGCGCGAGCGGAACCTCGCCGATCCGATCGGTGCCGCGCCCGCGCAGGTAGCCGTCGAGGGAACTCTTCAAGAACCGGCGGATTTCCGCGATCCCGTACATTCGCTCCATGACCATGAGCGCCGAATATTGGGCCAGGGTCTCGGACAGCACCGTCTGTCCCTGCATGTCCGCACCGATCACCTGGTGCGCCCACCATTGATGGCCGACCTCGTGCGCGGTAACGTAGGTGATGCCGTCGACTCGGGTCGAGTCGCGGGCGTCGACGATGAAGCCGGCGGCCTCCGAAAAGGGAATCGTGCCCGGGAAGGCCTGGGCGAAGTTCATGTAGTCCGGAAACTCGACGATCCGGAGCTGCCGAAACTGGAACGGGCTGAAGTTGGTCGAGTAGTACTCGAGCGACGCCTTCATGGCGCGCACCATCCGGTCCACGCTGAAGCTGTGGGGCGGATGGTGGTAGACGGACAGCGTTACGTCTCGCCACTTGTCTTCCCGCACGGCGTACCGGGCGGACTGAATCGAGAAGAAGTGCTGGATCGGCGATTCGGTCCGGAAGTGGGAGATCCGGCGGCCGTCGACGACGTGGCTCTCTTCCAGATGCCCCGGGGCGACGAGCGTCTGGTCCGCGCCGCTGGACACCGTAATGTCGGCGGTGACCCAGTCGCTGTCGTGGCGGAAGTAGTTGTTGGCGCGGCCGCTCTCGTCCTCGAGCTTGGGGGGCCGAATCTCCGACACCAGTCCGTATTTCCGTCGCACCGTGCGGTCCGACAACAGCATGAAGCGGGACATCCCGATCCAGGGCGTGACCTGCCAGTTGTCGAGGAAGGTCCCGTTGGCCACCACCCGCGTTTCGTTGTTCGTGTTCCGGAACCCCCGCTGCTGCCGGCGGGTTTGAAACCGGACCTCGGCCCGCTGGCCGGGCTCGAGCGGGTGATCGAAGGTGTAGATCCGATAGTGGAGGTCGGGGAACTCCCGGGTCAGGTGGGCGCCGCCGACCTCGAGCGACTGCATCTCGAGCTCCCCCCAAACCCATGGGCCGAGGAAGGTCCGCGCTTCGTGGCCCCGGACCCAGGAGACGTGGACCTCCCGCAACGGGGCGGCGGTCTTGTTCTCGACGACGTAGCGGCCCCGGGTCACCACTCGCGGCTCGTCCGGATAGATGTCGACGTTGAGGGTAACGTCGGTAATCCGGGGTTGCGGCACCTTCTCGAGCGGCAGCAGCGTCTTCTCGTACTCCGCCTCCCACCGCTGGCCGGCGGCGAAGGTGCGGTATTCGTTGAGGACGCTAGTGTTGTATTGGATGTATCCGCCCAGCGTGAACATCAGCACCACCGCGACGGCAATCGCCCATCCAGGCGCTCCTCGGAGACGGGCCGGGAGGCGCTTGAGGCGGCTCCGGAGGGGCGCCGTGGCACCCCGCTGCCAGAGGCCGTAGGCGAGCACCGTCAGAATCGCCGCGCACGCCGTCCAGTAGGCCCGAAACCAGGCGGCGTGCCGGGCGAAGTTGCCCTGCCCGTTCATGTCCGACAGGGGAACCGCGGAGGTCCCGGCATACTGGTAGAGATTGTTCTCGAACCCGAACTTCGTGAGCGTCAGCTGGGCCGCGAGAAACAGAACGACCACCAGCAGGCCCACGAACTTGTGCGGCACCAGGGTCTGGATGAACACGGCGAGCACGGCGAACAGCGCCATGTTCACCACCCACGGGAGCACGTACCAGACGGCGTAGTGGCCGAGCTCGAAGGTGGTGTAGCCCTTGGCCAGCTGAACCAGCAGGGCCGCGCCGACGCTCCCGACCGCGAGCACGAGCAGGACGATCGTGATGGCGATGATTTTCGGCGCCAGGAACGCCCAGTCGGCCGCCGGGGTCGCGTCGAGGATCTCGTGAACCCGGCGCTCCCGGTCGCGCCAGACCAGCTCGCCCGCGTAGTAGGCGGCGATCACGAGCGGGAAGGTCGTGAACTGGGTAAACAGCGTCTGGATCATGAGCCGGGTAACGGGGAGCGTGATGCTGGAGGAGTCGTCACCGGCGATCCAGAGGCCGACGATCGTGTTGACGAGGGTAATCCCAACGAGGACGAAGAAGGCCGGGCTTCGGAGGACGCTCTTCACGTCGAATCGGGTCAGGGTCGCGAGCGGGCCCCACCCCAACGCCCCTCGATCGGCCCGGGGCGCCGACATCGGCGCCAGGGCTGGAACGCGCCCGGGTTCGGTCTCCGGCGCCGCTTGCGTCCGACGCTTGGTGTCGGGCACCTGCTCGCGGCGAAAGACTCGTACCGTCACCGCCAGGGCGCCCAGGGCGATGCCCAGCCAGATGATCCGGTTGAGGAGCAGCCGGCCCGCCATCGGCACCAACAGAGTGTTCCGGTCTGAGGGGGTCCAGTGACTCAGAGCGCCTTGCAACGCGGACAGGCCGAACGGGTCGACCAGCGCGGCGAGGTTGCCGAACTCCGCGCGGCGGACGTAGGCGGCAGTGAGGAAATACAGCAACAGCCCGACCAGCGCCACGACGTAGGTGGCGAACATCGATCGGGTGAGTGTCGCGAACGCGAAGATGCAGGCGGCCAGCACGAACAGCGTGGGAAGGCTGAGAACGAAGTAGGCGTAGAGGTACGGGACCGCCCGGAACGGACCGACGGTCTGGGGATCGAGCCCGGGCCACAGGGCCCCGACCAGCGCCCCGAGCGGGACGCTCAGGAACGCCAGGGCGGTGACCGCGAAGCCGCCGGCGAATCGGCCGAGGAGATAGTCGAACTTGGTGACCGGGGTGGCGAGGACGATCGGCCCGAAACCAGCCTCGTCGTCCCGGAGGACGACGGTAGCGGCAAAGGCGGTGGCGAGAAAGATCGCGAAGATGCCCATCACCAGGCACACCAGCGCGATCGTGTAGGGCGAGTTGCGAACCACGTAGCCGCCCCAGCCGAACTGGATCTCGTCGCTGTTGGTGAGCGAGAACGCGAAGAAGAAGAACACCAGGCTGGTGATCCAGAAGATCGGCGCCTTGAGCTGATAGCGGATTTCGAACCGCGCGATGCTGGTGAGCATGTCGGGGCCTCAAGCCGCTCGGCGGAGCGAAGACAGGGTCGAGAAGTAGACGTCCTCGAGGCTGCCGTCGGCCGGGGAGAAGCCGCCGCCGGGATTCGCGTCGGCCAGGACGTGGATCACGGTCAGGCCGGCTTGGAGCCGGGTCGCGATGACTTCGTGCGTCGCCCGATGGGCGTCGAGTTCGCCCTTGGTGATGGTCTTCTGCCAGATCCGTCCCTTGAGCCGCGCGACGAGCTCCTGGGGCGAGCCGTCGCACTCGAGGCGGCCACCCACCATGATCGCCGTTCGAGGGCACAGGTTCGCGGCATCCTGGACGATGTGGGTTGACAGGATGACGACCGTGTTCTCGGCGATCTCCGAGAGCAGGTTGAGAAACCGGTTGGCCTCCTCGGGGTCGAGGCCGGCCGTCGGCTCGTCGACGATGATCAGTTGCGGCCGCCCGATCAGGGACTGGGCCACGCCGAAACGTTGGCGCATGCCCCCGGAGAACCCGGCCAACGATTTGTGGCGCACCTCCCAGAGGTTGACCTGATTGAGCAGCGTCTCGACCACCGTGCGCCGCTCTCCCCGGCCGGCATACCCCTTGAGCACGGCGATGTGGTCGAGCATCTCGTACGCGGAGACGCGGGGGTAGACGCCGAAATCCTGCGGCAGGTAGCCGAGGGTCCGGCGGAGGGCGTCCGGTTGGGCCAGGACGTCGATGGAGCCGAAGTGGATGGACCCCGATGTCGGAATCTGAAGCGTGGCGATGCAACGCATCAGGGTCGACTTGCCGGCGCCGTTGGGGCCCAGCAAGCCGAACATCCCCGGCGGCACCTCGAGGGTTACCGAATCCAGCGCCCGGGTGCCGTTGGGGTATACGTGGGAGAGTTGATCGATCTTGAGCATGGTGGAGTCTCTCAGTTGACGACCGGCAAGAGGACCGCCGAGGACTGGCCCTTGGAGCGGAGGACCGTGATCTCCGCTTTGCGGTAGTCCGTCGGCGTCGCGTTGAACATGTTCGGCACGAAGGTCTGCGGATTGCGGTCGTACAGCGGGAAGAGGGTCGACTGGATCTGAACCATGATCCGATGCCCGGGTTGGAACACGTGATTCACGTTCGGCAGCTCGAACCGGAACTGCTGCGGCGTGTTCGCCGGGACCGCGCTGGGGCGCTCGAAGCTCTCGCGGTAGCGGCCCCGGAAGATGTCCATGGCGATCGGCAGCTGGTATCCGCTCACTTCGGGCGTGATCGCGTCGTTCTTGGGGTAGACGTCGATCAGCTTCACGACGAAGTCAGCGTCGGTGCCCGTGGTCTTGGCCCGGATGTCGGCGATGGGAATCCCCTGCACCCGCACGGCCGACGTCAGCACCGGCGTCTCATAGGTGAGCACGTCCGGACGGCCCTCGACGAACCGCTGGTCCTGCACCAGCCACTTGGCCCACGGTTCGTACGGGTTGCCGAGAGACCCGGCGCCGAGTTCGGCGAACGGATCGACCACCGGGCGGGGCAGGAATGGCACCGGCTTGGCCGGATCGCTGACGTAGGCGTCGCCCGCGTTGGGATCGGACGGATGGTCGAACGAAAGGCCGAAGGCCCCGCTCAGGAAGAGCGGCTTGAGCGCGGTGGCGCAGCCCTGGTCGCACGCGGTGGGCCAGGTGGGAAACCGCTCCCAGTGCTTCTCACCGGTGTTGTAGACCGAAACCCGGGCGAGCCCGGCTGGCGGGCCGCCACGGAGATGTTCGTTGAAGAAGGGGAGGAGCATGTCCCGCCGGTAGATCCGGGCGGTCTCCTCGCCCCAGACCATCGGTCCCAGGGAAGTGCCGAGGCCGTGAACCTGGATGTGGTTCCAGGGCCCTAGCACCAGCCAGTTCGTCGCCTCGTGACCGGCGGCCTTGAGAGCGCGCCAGGCGTGATTGGCGCCCCACATGTCCTCCTGGTCCCAGAGGCCCTGCGTCCAGAGCGTCGGCACCGTCGAGGGATGGGCGGCCACCAACCGGTCGACGGCCTGGCCCTGCCAGTAAGCGTCGTAGGCCGGGTGCTCCATTGCGCGGGCAATCCACGGCAACCGCTCGAGACCGTTGGCGCGGATGTAGTCGCCGGTCGAGCCGGCCCGGAGAAACTCCTCGTACTTGTCGTAGGTGTCGCTCGGGGTGATCACCCCGGCGCCGCGTTGCCCGGTCTGCGAGTGGATGTAGCCCAGCATCATGTTCCGGAAGGCGCCGTAGTGGAACCAGTCGTCTCCCATCCAGCCGTCGAGCAGCGGACCCTGCGGCACCGCGGCCCGGAACGCCGGGTGCGGGTCGAGCAACCCCATCGCGACCGTGAACCCGTCGTATGACGCGCCGATCATGCCCACCAGTCCGTTGGACTCGGGCAGGTGCTTGATCAGCCAGTCGATGGTGTCCCAGGCATCAGTCGAATGGTCCACACCCGTGGAGTTAAGCGGCCCGCGGACCGGCCTCGCCATGACGTAGTCGCCTTCGGAGCCATACTTGCCGCGGGTATCCTGGAAAGCGCGGATGTAGCCAGCCCGGAACAATGGATCCGCGTCAATCCGGCCACCGAAGCGGCCGGCGTCATACGGCGTCCGCTCCAGGATGATGGGCGCATTCTTCGCGGCCTTGGCCACATAGATATAGGTCTTGAGTTTCACCCCATCACGCATCGGGATCATCTCGACCCGCCTGATGAAGTCCTCCGGCAGAGCTCGGACGACGAAGTCCTTGGGTACGTCATTGAGGATGGCCTCGGGCTTCTTCGCCTGGGCCGCACCCATGCTCACGACACCTGACAACAACAGCAGTGTCACTGAGGTTGATCGCATCGGACTGCCTTCTTTCACACGGGTAAACAGTCGATCAGCCCACCTGGATCACGCCGGCGCTACTCCCAACAGCACGTCGACCGCGCCGTAGGGATCGAGTTCCTTGTCGAGGACCCGGGCGACGACTCGGTTCAGGCTTTCGTGGTCCAAACGCCTGGCCAAATCGCGCAGAACTCGTTCGCGCACCAGGATCTCGATCTCCGCCCGCATCATGTCCGCGTTGCGCCGCTGGGCCTCGCCGCTTCGCGCCGCCCAGTCGCGATGCTTCTGCACAGCCGCGATCAGCTCGTCGATGCCGGTACCGGTGGCAGCGGAGGTCTTGATCACCGGGGGGCGCCAATCGTTCCGTGGCTTGCCGAGACTCAAGGTCTGGGTCAGGTCCTTCACCGTCGCATCCGCGCCGGGCCGATCCGCCTTGTTGACCACCAGAACGTCGGCGATCTCGATGATGCCGGCCTTGATCGCCTGGATGTCGTCCCCGGCGCCCGGGATGGCCAGCAGGCAGACCGTGTCGACCACCCGCGCGACGTCGATCTCCTGTTGCCCGACGCCGACGGTCTCCACCAGAATCACGTCGAACCCGAGCGCATCCAGCAGATTGACGATTCGCCGAGTGGCCCGCGCCAGCCCGCCGGACTGGCCCCGGTTCGACATGCTGCGGATGAACACGCCGGGATCCAGATAGCGGTCCCGCATCCGAATCCGGTCGCCGAGAATGGCGCCGCCGCTGTAAGGACTCGACGGGTCGACGGCGACCACGGCCACCCGCTCGGCCGTCTGCCGATACGCGGCCGTCAGCACCGACACCAACGTGCTCTTGCCGGTGCCCGGCGGTCCGGTGAAGCCCACCTTCACCGCCCGGCCGATGTCCGCGTAGGTCGCCCGGATCACGTCAGCCGCCTCCGGCTCGTCGTTCTCGACAACCGACAGTAGCCGAGCCGTCGCCGCCCGGTGCCCCGCGCGGGCGCTCGCCAGCAATCCGGCCACATCGCTCATCGTTTGCCGCCGCGCTGCTTGGGCACCGGAACGACGACCACGCCCGACGCGCGCGCGACCAACACCGGCTCGGCCAGCACGTCGGCCGCCGAATCGTTCGGGTCCAGCAATTGGATGACTCGGTGCGCCGTGCATTCGAAATGGCGGGACGAGTTGCCCACGGAGGTGAGCTTGGCCCGCACTTCGAGGTAGTCGCCGCACCGCACGGGGGCGAGGTATTCGGTCGTAATCGTTCGGGTCAAGCCTTCATCGCCATCATGACGAATGAGAGCTTCAGTCAGGGCATCGCCGAACAGTTCCGAGACTTTCGCCCCGGCGATGAGGCCGCCGCCGTAATGGCCGTCAGCAACCGAGAGCCGGAGCCGAATGAAGCCTTCCATCGAGACACCTCTTAGTTGATGTCGGACACCAGCAACCGTTCGCGAACCACCCGCCGCGCGATCTTGCCGATCCCGACCCGGGGCAGGTCCGGCACGATGTGGATGGCCTTCGGGCGCTTGTAGCCGGCCAGCCGCTCGTGGCAGAACGCCGTGAGCTCCGCCTCCACAACCGGCCGGCCCGGGGTGAGGATGACGAACGCGTGGACGGCCTCCCCCCATTTCTCGTCGGGAATCCCGACGACCGCCACGTCGGCCACGCCCGGGTGCCTCATCAGCGCTTCCTCGATCTCGGCCGGGATCACCGTCATGCCTCCGGTCTTGATCATCTCCTTGATCCGGCCCTCCAACCGCAGGTAGCCGTCCTCATCGAAGCTCCCGACGTCGCCCGTGCGCATCCACCCGTCGCGCATGACCTGCGCGGTGGCGGCGGGGTCCTCCCAATAGCCGGCAAAGAGCGACGGGCTCCGCGCGATGATTTCACCGCCGGCGGACCCGCCCGAGCCGTCGGGATTGGGGAGCAGGGCCAGCTCCGCGCCCATCATTGGCCGGCCGACGGTCCCGATCTTCCTCAGCTGATCCCCCGGGCCCATCACGGTGAGACAGAGGTGCTCGATCATCCCGTAGAACTGCACGAACCGGACGTGCGGCATCCGCTCGATCAACCCCCGGATCAGCGGCTCGGGCATCCGCTCGGAGGCGTAGGAGATCATCCGGAGCGAACTCGGGATCTCCGCGGGCGCCGCCTCCAGGAGCCGGCGCAAGGTGGTCGGCACCGCGTCGAAATGAGTGATCCGGGCGTCGCGCACCCGCTCCCACACCACCTTCGCGTCGAAATGCGGCATGATGACGTGGGTCGCCCCGACCAACGTGAGCGGCAGCAGATGTTCGAGGCACGACGAGAAGAGCGGCAGAAAATGGAGGGTGCGCCCGCCGTCCTCCAGCCCCAGCTCGAGGCACATCGTCGCGGCGGCGGCGACCAGGCCCCCATGGGTATGCACCGCGCCCTTCGACCGGCCGGTCGATCCGGAGGTGAAGAGGATCGTGGCTGGGTCGGCGGGGAGGACCGTGGTCGGTTGGGCCAGGCGGCCGGCCGTCGCGATCACGTCGCGGTACGAACCCAATCCGCCGCCGGGCCCGGGCTCGTCCAGGCAGAGGACGTGTTCGATGCCGGCTCCCGCCGCGGGCACGAGCGCCGCTTGCTCCGCGGCGACGATCAGTACCTTGGGGCGGAGCTGGGCCAGAGCCGCGGAGGCGTCGGCCCAGGTCCACCAGTGGTCCAACGGCGCCACGATTGCCCCCAGCATCGGCACGCCGAAGAAGGCTTCGACGAACTCGGGCCGATTCGTCGCCCAAAACGCCACCCGGTCGCCCTTGGCCACCCCCAGACCGGCCAAGGCTCCCGCCAGGCGACAGGCCCGATCGTAGACGTGGGCATAGGTCCAGCTCAGGTCGCCGAACCCGACGGCCTCACGCCCCGGCTCCGACCGCGCCGCGCGGGCGAGGATCGCGTCCACCCGCAGGGGAAATCCGTGGGCCAGCCGGTTCATCGGGCCTGGTGCCACTGGCGGACGAACTCGACGATCGCCGCCGTCGGCGTGCCGGGCCCGAAGACCGCGGCGACACCGAACGCCTTGAGCTTCGGGATGTCGGGCGGCGGCACGGTACCGCCCATCACCACCAGGACCTCTTTGGCGGCCTGCTCGCGCAGGTGGCGGCAGATCTCCTCGGCGAAATGCAGGTGAGTGCCGGACAGAATACTGAGGCCGAGAACATCGGCATCCTCTTCGACCACGGTCCGGGTGATCATTTCCGTGGTCTGGAAGATCCCGGTGTAGATGACCTCCATCCCGGCATCGCGAAAGGCCCGCGCCACGATCTTGGCGCCGCGATCGTGGCCGTCGAGGCCCGGCTTAGCCACTACCACGCGTACAGGCGGCTTCATGTTGGTTCCGATCTCTCTGATCGTGACTAGTAGACGAGCGGCCCGCGGTACCCGCCGAACACGCCGCGGAGGCAATCGCAAATCTCGCCCACCGTGGCGTGGGCATTGACGGCGCGGACCACCGCGGGCATCACGTTCTTCCCGCCGCGGGCGGCCGCCTCGACCTCTTTCAAGGCGCTCCCGACTTCCGCCTGCGGCCGCGACCGGCGGATGCCCTGGGTTCGGTTGATTTGCCGTTCGGCGAGGCCCGGGTCGAGCACAAACTGGTCGAACGGCAACGGCGCCTCGGGCTCGACGTGGATGTTCACCCCGACGATGTGCTCTCGGTTGGCTTCCACCGCCTGTTGAAAGGCGGCCGACGAGTCGGCGATCTGCTGCTGGATGAATCCGTCCTCGATCGACTGCACCATGCCACCGCGATCCAGCAGCCGACGAATCAGCGCCTCGCTCTCCTCTTCCAGACGGGTGGTCAGCGATTCGACGTAGTAGGAGCCCCCCAGTGGATCGACCACGTCCGCGACCCGCGTCTCCAGCGCCAGGATCTGCTGGGTCCGGACCGCAATCTTGATGGCGCCTTCGGACGGGATCTGGTAGGCCTCGTCCTTGGAATTGGTATGGAGCGACTGGGTGCCGCCGAGAATCGCCGCCAACGCCTGAATGGCGGTCCGGGCGATGTTGTTGTCCGGCTGCAGGGCGGTCAGGCTCACCCCCGCCGTCTGGCAGTGGGCCCGCATCATCCAGGAGCGAGGGTCCTTCGCGCCGACCCAGTCTTTCATGATCCGGGCCCAGAGGCGGCGGGCCGCCCGGAGCTTGCAGATCTCCTCGAAGAAATCGTTCTGAATGTCCCAGAAGAACGACACCCGCGGGGCGACGAAGTCAGGGGCCAGGCCGCGCTTGGCCGCCTCAGTGACGTAGCAATGCCCCGCCGCCAGGGTGAACGCCAATTCCTGGACGGCGGTCGCCCCCGCGTCGCGGATGTGATAGCCGGACACGCTGACCGGGTTGTACCGCGGCATCATCGTCGCCGCGTACTCCATGGTGTCGACCACCAGCTGCACCGCCGGCGCCGGCGGATAGATATACTCATTCTGCGCCGTGTACTCCTTCAGGATGTCGTTCTGGCAGGTACCGGTGATCTGCTCCAGGCGAACCCCCTGCGACTTGGCGACCACCTCGTACATGCCCATCAGCACGAATGCCGAGGCGTTGACGGTGTACGACGTCGACACCTGATCGAGCGGGATGTCCTTCATCAACAGGTGGACATCGTCCACCGTATCGACGGCTACGCCGATCTTGCCGATCTCCGGCACCGCGACCGGGTGGTCCGAGTCGTAGCCCAGGAGCGTCGGCAGATCGAAGTCGGTCGAGAGGCCCGTCTCACCGTGCTCAAGCAGATACTTGAACCGGCCGTTGGTGTCCTCGGCGGTGCCGAACCCGGCTACTTGGCGAATGGTCCAGGGCCGGGCCCGATACATGGTTGGGTGGACGCCGCGGGTGTATGGGTACTCCCCAGGAAAACCGATGTCGCGAGCCGGGTCGATCCCGGCGACGTCCTCGGCGGTGTACAGCTCCTTGATCGGCAGCCCCGACAGCGTGGTGAAGGCGTCCTGCCGGACGGGGACCTTCCGGAGGCTCGCGGCGAGCGTCGTGCTTTGCCAGGTGCTTTGGTCGGCCGATGCCTTGGGCGGGTTGGAATCGTCTTTGGGATCCATTGGCGCTCTCCACTGAGGCGATGTCATGGCTGGCAAGCCGCCACCCAGGCCAAGCCTAGCCCCGGGCTGGAGAAACACAAGTCGGGCTAATATTGTTTATCGAAGATATTTAGAAAAGTTATATGGCAGCCAATCAGCCTCGAGCTCGACCTGCTCCGGACGTTCGAAGTCATTACCCAGGCCGGATCGCTCCGAAGAGCAGCCGGCCGCGTGGGGCTCACCCAGGCTGCCGTGAGCCTCCAAGTCAAGCGGCTGGAACGAGTTGTGGGTCAGCCGTTGTTCGACCGCACCGGTCGCGGTGTCACGCTCACCGGAGCGGGGACGCGGCTGTTGGCGCACGCCCAGCGGATCCTCCGCGATCATGACCAGGCGTTAGCGGAGCTTTCCGGCAAGGGGTTGTCCGGTACGATTCGGCTCGGCTGCCCGGACGACTACGCGGTGGTCTTCCTCCCTCTCCTGCTTCGTGGGTTCGCCCGTGAGCATCCGGGAGTGCTGGTCGAAGTGCACTGTGCTCACACGCCGCGGCTGCTGGAGCGGCTCGAGCATCACGGATTGGATCTCGCACTCACATCGTTTGCGGAAGGGGGGTCGACCGCCATCCGGCGGGAGCCGTTGGTCTGGGTCGGCGCCATGGGAACCGACGTGCCAAACCGCGATCCGCTCACCCTGGCCCTTTCCTCTCCCGATACCCTGGACCATCGAGCGGCGCGCCGAAGCCTCGACGCGATAGGACGCGCGTATCGAATCGGCTATGCCAGCGAGAGCCTGACCGGCTTGATCGCCGTGGCGCGGTCCGGACAGGCGATCGCGGTGCTCACCCGCACAGCGGTGCCGGACGATCTTCGGATCCTGCCCCCGGAAAGCGGGTTGCCGGCGCTACCGCGCCTGGAGATCGCCCTATCGCTCGACCGAAAGGAGCCGACACCGGTGGTGAGTGCGTTCGCGGAGCACGTGCGGTCGGTGCTGCCGACCCTCTAGGTTCTGACTGCGCCGGCCCCGGAATGCCCGCTTCGGTGCTTGCACCCACGCCACCGAACCCGGCTGCGCGATCAGGGCGGCCCTAACGCCTCGACCCGACCTCGATCGTCTGTTGAAGCGGAACCAGAACGTCCCGGAGCACCGCGGTGAGCCGGCCCGCCGGGGCGTCCACCGCCAGTGAAATCACGGCCCCGCCGTCCCGGGTCACCGTCACCGAGCGCTGGCGCTGGCGGTCGGCGGACCACCACCGGCGCCACTCGTAGCGCCCGATCGACTCGACTCGCACCGCGGCGCCGGCCGGCGCCGCGGTATCGGCGACCGCCGCGAGCCCGCCGGTGACGACCGTACCGGCATCAGCCGGATCATGAGCGGTGAACCGATCGCCCGACCACTGGACCTCCCAACTGCGCGGGAACTCCACCCCGAGCCGGCCTGACGGCGAGGTCCAGCTTCGGACTCGGGCCAGCTCCGACTCCGACCGGTGGCGGTACACACCACCGGGCAAGCCGCCGCTCAGCCCCGTGACCCGGCCGCCCGGCGCGATCGTGAACGCCACGATCGGGTTCAGTGAAATGTTCCGAAGTACCGCACTCGCCTCGCTCGCGAAATCCACGTGATAACTGGTGCTCATCGGCCCCATCGAAATGTCGAGCATCAGCCCGCCACCCTTCTGGTTCCGTGAGATGACCACTTTCTGACCTTCCTCGGCCAGGTAGGTGCCGAGATAACGGCCGGCCAGCGAGTCGGGAAGTTCGTAGCTGTTGATGGTCGGGTCTTTCTCCTTCGGGAGACCGTAGTCGCTGACCGGCTCGCCCAGGGCCAGGTGAAGGAGGTTGTTCACGACCCAGACCTTGCTCGGATACCGGTACGAGTTGAGGGCCGGGCCGCCATAGAACAGGCTCGCGGCCACTCGGTGGGCCGTGTCGATCACGGTCCACGACCCCATCGTGATCGCATCCCCGCCGTGGTGGATCAGGGTCCGGCCATCCGCCTGGCCGACCATCCAGCCTAACGCGTATCCCACCTTTTCGTTCATCATGCCCATCTCCGGCATGCTGGCCGTGGTGGTGGTGGACGCGACGTAGAGCTTCCGGACCGACGCCTCGCTCAGGAACTGTTCGGAGCCGACGCGACCGTAGTTCTGGAACATCGCGAGGTACTTGCCCATGTCGTCGGCGCTGACCCGGAGTTCGCTCCCGGCCGGAAGGGCCACCGCAATGAACCGGGGCCGGGCCGGCACCACGCCGTCGGCGGTCGCAAGGTGACCCCAGAGCGCGTGGATGGCCGGGAACCGCGCCAGCGCGGTGCTCGACTGGGTCATGCCAAGCGGCCGGAGGACTTCGTCCTCTATATAGGTGGAGTACGGCTTGCCGGTCACCGCGGTGATCACGGCACCGGCCACGGTCCAGTTCTCGTTGGAGTACTCGAACGACTTCCCGGGCGCCCGGACCACCGGCACCCGGGACAGGTCGCGGACGCCGCGTTCGATGGCGGCCTCGTCGGTGTCGCGGTCGAAGAGCCAGCGATCCTGGCTCGGCAGGCCCGAGGTGTTGGTGATCAGCATCCGGATGGTGATCTCGCCGCCGCGACGGTCCGCCGTGCGGAACCACGGGAGGTACCGGATCACCGGCTGGTCGAGATCGATCTTCCCCTGCTCCACCAGCTTCATGAGCGCCACGGCGGTGAACGACTTGGTCTGCGAGCCGATGGCGATCGGGGAGCGACTGGTGAGCGGGCGAGGCTGGCCCAGCACCTCGACACCGTAGCCCTTCGAGAAGATGACCTTGCCGTCCTTCACCACCACGGCGGAGAACCCGGGCACCGGGATCTCCTTCAAGTGGCGCGCAAGGAACTGGTCGATCCGGGCGACCGGCGTCTGGGCCGCCAGACCACTCGGCGCTGCGAAGGCGAGCACCGCCAACAACAGGATTCGGTTCATTCGACGATCAGCGCTTTCGGGTTCACGTTGAGTACCGCGGCGGAGGGCACCCAGGCACTCACGAGGCAGAACAGGAGGATCACCGGCACCACCACCGCCATGCCGACCAGGGAGTTCTCGAGCGGGAAAGCCACCATCCCCACGCTGGCAAAGAGCACCGAGAGCAGCGCGCGAGCCGCGAGGGCCCAGACCACCAGAGCCGCCACGACGCCCAGTGCCGCCTGCACGCCAACTCCCGACACCACCGAGAGCCGGAGCTGGGCCGGCGTCATCCCCGCGGTCTTGAGAATGCCGAAGATCCGCCGATTTTCGGCAATGGTGAGGAGCGTGGTGTTCACGATGAACACCGCCGCGGCCAGGAGGAACACCACCGCCAGGAAGCCATTGGCCATCCGGAGTCCCGAGGTGACCGCCACCAGCTGGTCGTGGACAAAGTAGTCGCCGGCCTTGGCGTCCACCGCCTCGCCGTATTCGGCTTCGAGGCCGGCGATGAACTTGTCCGGGGCGACACCATCCGCCAGCACCAGGCCGTACTCCACTGGTTCCCAGAGCGGGTTAAGTAGGCGCACCGCCTCGAGGCGGACCCGGAAGCCTTCACCGGTGTTGTTGATGGACTGGTAGACCCCGACCACTTCGAACTCGAGCCGGGTGCCCATCAGCAGCAGCGTAACCCGACCGCCGACGTCCTTGCCGAGATTTTTTGCGGTCCGGACCGCGAGGGAGATCTCGCCCAGCCCGCGGGGATTTCTGCCCCGGAGGTTCTCGAACCCGACGCCGTCCATGTCGCCGTCAACCACGGTGCCGAAGAGCGGCCGATTGGTGCCGCCCGGTGCCTTCTCGACGCTGCCATCGACCCCGTCCCACGTGGCGACAGCCTTGACGCCATCCCGCCCGCGGAGCGCCGCCATCAGCGCCGAGTGGCGGATCTGGAACCGCCGGCCGACTCGGCTTACCCGCACGGTCGCGGCGTCGAAGCCGAAGGTGGCGAGGTTCCCGCGCATGGCCTCGAAGGAGTGATCGAGATTGACCGCCAGGAACGCGGCCAGCGTGGCGAACACGATGGCGACACCGAGGAACACGGCCCGTTTCCGCTGGAGGCCCAGGTTCCGGATCCCGATCAGGAGCGGGACCGGCAACGCGCGGAGCCGGGCCAGGGCAATACCCGGACGGGCGGTGCCCGCCACCGATTCGGCACCGAACCGGATCGCGTCGGCGGGGCGAACCCGCCCGGCCGCACGCGCCACCTGGAGCACGAAGGCGTAGATCAGTACCAGGAACGAAACGAAGGTGACGATGCCGAGGCCGAGGAGCGACCGGGCCGGCACCGGAGTGGCAATGGTGCGGGTGAGAAGATCAATCGTTCCGCTCACCGCGAAGAACCCGAGGGCAATGCCGATCGGCAAGGCCAGGGCGGCGAGGATCAGGTACTGGATTTCGTAGATCCGGCGAACTTCCCGGGGGGTGAAGCCCTGGGTCCGGAGAATCCCGATCATCTTGAAGTCGGCCAGCATGGCGCTCGTGATCGTGCCCTGGATGGCGAACAGCGCCACCAGAAACCCGAGCGCCGAGAAGGCCACGATCATGGCCGCCATCAGGACGTATGGCGCGGTGTATCCGTCGCGAACGCCGCGATAGTCGTAGACCTGGCCGTTGAACGCGCCACCCAGGGTGCGGGTGAACGCGACCCACAGCTCGTCGCTCTGCGCGGGATCGGCAATCCGCACGGACGCGATCACGCGGTTCAGCGCTGAGGCATGGAACCAGGTTGGCAGGCTGCCCGGCGCCACCCAGACCCGGAGTGGGTTGTTGAACGGTGCGCTGAAGACCGGGTCGACCACTACCGCGCCCACGACGAGCGGGGCGAGTCCGTCCGCCGCGGGAACTTCCAGCGTGTCCCCCGGGACCAGGTGGGCTTCGTAGGCAAGCGAGGTGGGGACCCAGACTTCGCCCGGGCCGGGAGCGGCGCGCGGGGTGCCCTGCAGAATCCGGAGCGAGTCCGGTCCGCTCGCCGGATGGAGCGGGCGCTCGGTCACGAAGAGAAAGCGCGAGGTCGCCATACCGCGAACATAAGAGCGTTCGAGCAGCGCCACGGTTGGCGTCGCTTCGGAGACCATCGTCACGCCGGGCTGGGCCTTCCACCAGGCCAGGACGGAATCCGGGGCGTGGATCCGGGCGTCGAACACCATCGTGAAATGGGCCCCGCGCTGACGCTCGAACATCAGCGTGAGCGGGCGGTCGATTTCGCGGAGGATTCCGACTCCGGTAAAGAACAGGAGAACCGAGAGGCCCAGGATCGAGCCGATCAGCAGGTTCTGCCCTCGGCGACGCCGGAGGTTTGAACGGACCACCAGAAGGATGCTTCGCACGTTACCAGCCCTGCTCCACCAGCCACGCGAGCAGCGCCGCTTCCCGTTCGGCCGGATCGAGCTTCGAGTCGCGGATCCGGTATTCGCCCTGGACCCGTCCGTCCCGGAGGAACACCACCCGGTCGCCGATACAGGCGGATTTCACTTCGTGGGTGGCCATGACGATGGTCTGGCCCCGGGCGTTGATGGCGCGGAACGCATCGAGAACGGCGGATCCAGCGGCCGAGTTAAGGGCGCCGGTCGGTTCGTCGGCAAAGAGGGCGCGGGGCGAATTGATCAGGGCCCGGGCGATCGCGGTGCGCTGCTGCTCCCCACCTGACACCTGGGCCGGGAGCCGTTCTGCCAGCCGGCCGATGCCCATGGAGTCGAGGAGTTCCCGGGCCCGGGCGTCCACGCGGCTCCGGTCGGGGTCGAGGAGATAACCCGGAAGGACCACGTTCTCGAACAAGGTCAGGTGCGGGATCAGATTGATGGCCTGGAAAACGAACCCGATCCCCGCTCGGCGGAGCAGCGAGAGCTGGGTTTCGTCCATCCGGTCGAGGCGCTTCCCGTCGAAGTCGATCTCCCCTTCGCTGGGCCGTTCGAGCCCGCTCAGGAGATACAGGAGGGTGGACTTGCCGGAGCCCGAGCTCCCCATCAGCACCACCAATTCCCCGGCGACGACGGTGAGATCGACGCCGATCAGGCTTGGCACGGGGGCCGCGTCCACCTGGTAGGTCTTTCCGAGTTGGCGGGTCGTAAGCAGCGTGGTCATCGGTCATCCGGTGGTGGTGATGGCCGCCTCCTAAGGGCGGTCGGTCCCATTGCGTACGGAAACTTACAACGTAAGTTTCATTCCGCCATGCCACCCCGCCCGACCCCCGCCCGCCGGCGCCGCGCCCCCCTCACCCGGGACCGGATTCTGGCCACCGCCCTGGCCCTGGCCGATCGTCACGGCCTCGAGGCCCTGACGATGCGGGCCCTCGGGGAGGCGCTGTCAGTTGAGGCGATGTCTCTCTACAACCACGTGAGCGGCAAGGCGGACCTGCTGACGGGAATCGTCGACCGGGTGCTCGACCAGATCGAGTTTCCGGCGAAGGGTGGCGACTGGCGGGAACGAATGCGGATGGCGATGCGTTCCGCCTGGCGGGTCACGACGGCGCACCCGAACGTGGTTCCGCTGCTCCTTGGTAGCCCGGCGGACACGCCGGGGTCACGGGCGTTGGCGGAGCGGGTGCTGGCCGGCATGGTGCCCGCCGGATTTACCCCGGCCGAAGCGCACCGGATATTCCGACTGGCGCAGACCTACACGTTGGGGTCGGCGCTGATGCGTCAGCGAACTCCCTCGCCGCGGGAGGTGCGGAACATGGTGACCGCGCTCGACGGGAGCGGCACATTCCCCCTGCTTCGCCGGGCCCTGGTGGACGGGCCGGAGATCGATGCGGAGGCGGATTTCGGGGCGGGGATCGCGCTCATCATCAAGGCCATGCCGGCCCCTACCGGTCGCCCTCGGGCTTCCAGTGGCCGCTGAGTTCCTGCCAGAGCCGGTCGATCGCCGACCCCTTCATCATGGCGTCAAAGTTGGTTGATGAACGCGTCTCCGTGCGAAAAGCGCTCCGCCAGTGCGCCCAGGTCAATCCTGGCGCGCAACTCCTCCACGGTCATGCCCGCCGTATAGGCCGCCCGCCCCTGGGAACCGATCGACTCGAGCAGTTCCGCCATGTCTCTCAGGTACCGGTGGTCCTGCTGCACCTTGCCGTGGCCGGGCACGATCGTGGCGACATTCATCCGGTCGATTGACCGCAGCACCCGCGCCCACTCGGTGATGTACGACTGGGTGGCGAACGGGAACGGATAGACCAGCAGGTCCCCCGCGAGCAGGACTCGTTCCGCCGGGAGCCAGGCCACCAGATCGCCGGCGGTGTTCCCGCGCCCCAGGAACATCAGCTTGACCGTGGGAGACCCAAGATCGAGCGTGAGGCCGCGATCGACGGTACGATCAACGCCCCGGAACCGCATCTCTCCGCACTGGGCAATCTGCTCATCGATGGCTTCCAAAACTTCCCGGGCCCGGCTAATACTGGCCTCCGTGAGCGGGGTTCCGTCGGTCTGTTTGCCGGAGGCGAGCCGGTCGCGGAGTGGCTTCGATTCCGTCTTCAATCTCGTTCGGCACGGTTCGCCGCCGAACCCATCCTTGCGTTCGTCGTAGTCATATGGCGCGAGGGACCGGGCGGCCACCGCCGCAATCAACGCACCAGCCGAGAGAAAGCTTCGCATCGCGACCGCCTGGGAGGGTTACGGGAATAGACACGCCGACCACGACTTCGTCACCCCCGCCGTGAGTTGAAATGGGCCAAGGGTCAGCGGCAATGTTGGCATGCTGATGCTCAGCATCATCGTGGTGCCGGTGACGTTTCCCGTGAATTCCGCTGGATACTGGACGCTCCCGGGGAAAACGCCCATCAACTGGGTGAAGGTACCGGAGAGCCTGAAGGTGCCGGTCGGAATTGGATGGTCAATCGCCCCGAAACTCCCGTAGCACCCCTCGCCCCCCAGGATTTGAACCTGGGCGCCACTGCCGGCAATCCGGAGGGTCACCTGGTCCGAGCCCCAGGTCGTCTGGTCGGGGGCCGTGGAACACCCGGCGTTCATCAGCCCAACGACCAGCGCCATCGCCAGTTTCCCAATTGGCAGTGCCGGTAACGGTCTCATGGTTTGGCATCCCCCGAGGCTGGTTCTCTTCGGTTCATGTTGCCGAGCGGAGGCTCAAGGTCACCCCGGGCAAAGGTCGACACCTGACCCTGGGTCCACCCCTGAATGGACCTCGTCGCCAATGTCGATAGATTGGGGGCCTGACTTACCTCGATCACCAGACATCAGGAGGTCCGAGGGTGGCCACTCGCCCCGGACCTCCCATCCCAAGGGACCCATGACCGTCATCGAAGCGATCAGAAGCCGGCGATCCACAAAAAAATTCACCGCCACGCCGGTCACCCGGGATCAGGTCGAAACGCTCCTGGACCTGGCGGTGCTGGCACCCAACCACCGGATGAGCGCACCCTGGCGTTTTGTGGTGCTGGGCCCCGAAGCCCGTGCCGCCTACGGCCGAGTGCTCGGCGGCCGCAAGGCGCAGAAGGTTGCCGACCCTGAAGCAGCACGCACCGTCCGGGAACGGACGTTGGCGGACACCGTGGCCGCGCCGCTGATGATCGCGGTTGTGCAGGTCCTCTCGCCGAATCCCGAAATTCTCGAAGAAGACTACGCCGCGATCTGGATGGCAATTCAAAACATGCTCCTTGGCGCGGTCGCGCTCGGGCTGGCCACCCACATCCGGACCGGTGCCGTCTTCAGTGATCCGGCCGTACGCCAGGCGTGGGGGCTGGCCGACGGCGAGCGAGCGGTCGGCGTCATCCTGGTCGGGGAACCGGACGGACCGAGCGAACCGAAGGCGCGGGTACCGGCGGCGGAGCGGACGGTGTGGGTACCATGAAT
>JANMXA010000180.1:0-3049 GCA_031394255.1 Gemmatimonadota bacterium | reverse complement strand
GAGGATTTGTGCGATCGATCCCAGAAGGCCAGCCCAATCCTTCTTGTCATTCGGATCCCGCTCGGGGACGAACACAACCGCGCCGGGTAGTGGCTTAGGCTTCGAGGCCGAAAACAGGCCGTGGGGCCTCACGCTCTCGAGGCGCCCTCCGGGCTGAACGACATAGGATCGACGCTTGTCGCCCTGACGGGCGATTCCACCGGCGGCCGCAACGTAGTCGTACAGGTTCCAACCTGGTCGAAAGATGATCGATGTTGGGGCGTTCACCGCACCGAGCACCCGGACCGTTGCCTGGTATTCGGGGATATAAAGCGAGTCAGCGTTCTGGATGATGAGATTTTCCCGACTCGATGGCTGGTCTATCGCCCTGACCAAGTCGAGGCCCACTCGCTGGGACAAAAGCGAGTCAATAGTCCGCGCGTGGGTGGAGTCGGTGGCGATCAATCGGCTGCCGATCCTTATCGGGGCGGTCTGACCAGGAGGCAGCTGGCGGTAGAGCTCCGCTCCCGCGGGGTATGATTCTCTTGTGAGCCCGCCGGCCCGGGCAATAATGTCCGCCAGCCGTTCGGTCTTGCTGCGAAGGACATAGCGTCCTGGATACTGAATCTGACCAGCGATTTGGACCGAACGGGCCAACTCCCAATCCGGCTGCCGTAAGATGAGAACGTTGTCATAGGGCTCAAGCAGGACCTCCGGTGCGCCACCGCGGGCGGAGGGCAAGCCTGGCGGTCCGCTGTAGGCTCCAGACGGGCTCCGGTCGAACAGGTAGGTCGAGTCCAGCGCCAGGCGAGTGGTGACGGCCATCGCGCCCTGGGACCGGTCCGTGGGCAATCGAGCGAGCTCGGCGTCGGACAGCAGTGCGTCTTCGGTCACGCCGCCCGTTTCGAGTATGGCATCGCGCAGGGTCATGCCCGCACGAAACTGAACCCGGCCCGGCCGACGGACAGCCCCCGTGATGACGACGTACCGAGCTGGCCGGAAGTCAGTGCGCGAGAAGACCTGAATATCGTCGTCCTCGGCAAGGCTTACGTCATCGTTCAGAGCACCGGTGGAATCCCTGAAGGACGACCGCAGCTGTGTCCTGGTGGAATCGGCGTTGAGGCGGGAAATCAGAATCTGACCAAAGTAGACATCCGGCTTCGGGCCGCCGGCCAGGCGGAGCGCTTCACTGAGGCGCATCCCAGGTTTGTAGCCCATCTGGCCGGTCACCCAGACGTTGCCGTGGACCGTGACGACGTTCCGCTTCCTGTCGGACACAGAGAACACCTTGACCTGGTCCCCGGCAGAGAGGGGGAACGGAGGTGGCGAATCAACTCGTAGCTGGTCTTCCGTGATGTCGAGCACCACCCGGTCACGGCCTCCCGCCGCCCGTTCCTGTGGCGGCAGGACTCGATCAATCTGGATCCGGCGACGGAGGGCGGTCGGTTCGAATCCGCCGGCGGCCTGGAGCAGATCGCGGAGGTTGTCGCCGGGACGGAGTTCGTAGATTGCGGGCCTAACGACGGCGCCGGTGATTGCGACGGGTACGCTCCGGACCGGCACGAAGACCACATCCCCGTTTTCGAGCCGAACGTCATGGCGCGTGTCGCCCCGGAGGAGATAGTCATAGAGATCAAGCGAGTCGACGACCCGCTGGCCCCGGCGAACGACAACCTGGCGAAACGACCCGTTGTCAGTCGGTCCACCGGCAAGGTAGAGCGAGGTCAACAGGGTCCCCGCGCTCGATATCTGATAAGACCCAGGACGGAGGACCTCGCCAATCACGAAGACCTGGTTGGTCCGAAGCTTGGCCACTGTAATCTGGAACTTGGTTGATGCGCTCCCACTGCGGCTGATACCGCTGTAGACCCGGCCAAGCCGAGTCATCAGTACGCGATCGAGTTGCCCCAACGTCAGGCCGCTGACGAAGACCTGGCCAACCTGAGGGATCAGTACGAAACCTTCGCGGGTGACCTCCAGCTGATGAGTGAGTTCCACGTCTCCGGTCAAGATGAGCACAAGGACATCTCCGGCACCGAGGCGGTAGGTCTCGTCCACCGGGCCTGAGAGTGACGGCTGGAACTGACTGGTTACCCGATCGAAGACTTCCCGGCCGAAGATCTGAGGCTCACTCGGCCGCTCGGCTGCCAGGTCGCTGCGTTTGTCGCCGGCTCGGCCCGGCACGACGTCCGGGATCGCCGCATCGTCGCTGCCCGCGAGGCCGAGGGCGCGCATCGCGTCAAGCGCTTGCGGGGTCGGTCCGGCCAGTGAGTCCGGCCGGTTGTCGAGGAATTGGTCGAGGGCTGTTTCCGAGTAGCCGGCCGCGCGGAGCCGCGATCGTATTTGGGCCGCGCTGAGGCCAGAACGTCCGATCGCCGCCTTGATTCGGGCCGCATTGTCGGAACGGTTCAAGGCCTCCGGCGGCGGCTTCTGGGCCGTCAGCGGGGCCGGGGCAAGGCCTAAGAGGGCCGCAGCGACAGCTAGTGCACGCATTCGGGCTCCGAGCTGGATGACCCTCATCTCACATTGACGACCAATGCGAGACCAGTTCAGAGCGCACAATGACGATCTTCGAATGGTGTAC
Source organism: Gemmatimonadota bacterium (assembly GCA_031394255.1). Lineage (GTDB taxonomy): Bacteria > Gemmatimonadota > Gemmatimonadetes > Gemmatimonadales > GWC2-71-9 > SHZU01. Next base: position 486 of record JANMXA010000180.1, on the reverse strand, counting down.
CTTCGATCAATCGAGTGGGTAGCGCGCCTCAACCGCCGTATCAGTCGGGGCGCATGGGGAATAATCGGGCTCCGTCGGACAAAAATCCAGCGATCGGGGGCCGCCGGCCTGCCGGACGGGGCCAAATGCCCCTTCAACTAAGCGGATCCGGCCGGTTATCGTTGAAACGGCAGCACTCCACCGGCCAAGGAGGCGGAATTTGGGCCATAGCGGCGATCGCCGGTTCCGGAATCGATACCTGATCGCCTCGGATCTCATCGCCGGATCCGTTGCCTTGTTTGTGGCATACGCCACCCGGTTCGAGAGCCTCGAGTGGCCCGCGGGCCACCTCCAAACTTTCGTTCGTTTCCTCCCGGTTGCCCTCTCGATTCAGGCTGCCACGCTCTATTTTGGCGGCCTTTACCGCCGCCTGTGGCGTCACGCCGGCACGGTGGAACTCAAGCGGATTGGGACCGCGGTTGCCGGGATCGGCGCGTTGGTTACGGT
>JANMXA010000179.1:0-9575 GCA_031394255.1 Gemmatimonadota bacterium | reverse complement strand
TGTATTGACCCAGACTTTGGTCTGCAGCTGCCGGCCGGCGGAAAGTGACGGTTTGGTCGAGTCAACCGCCTGCGCATACACCGATGGGGCCGCAACCAGACAGAGCGCCGCAGCAGCGAACCAACCCCAATGCTTGTTCATGGTCATTCTCCGGATCATCGCAGTACCACCAGGCCCCTCAGCGACTGCAGCAGCCTGGCCGAACCGCAAACATGCGTCCGATTTGCGCCGAGGGCAACCACCGGCGTTAACGAATTCCTAACGCCCGACACCCGTTCGAGAATCCCTCCCTCACGGGCCGTCCCCTAGCTTGTCCGGTACCTCAACGGAGCCCGGACATGGACCTGCTCGCCATCCTGATCATCCTCCTGCTGGCCGCCGCCGCGGTCGGCCTGATCCGGGCCGTGGAACGACTATGACGATCTGGCATCTCCTCGGCGCCGCTGTTGCCGTCGGCCTGCTGGCCTACCTCGGCTACGCCCTCTTTCGCCCGGAGCATCTCGAATGACCGCCAATGCGGTGGCCCAGGCCAGTCTCTACTTTGTCCTCGGGCTGGCTCTGGCTGTGCCCCTCGGCCGCTACCTCGCGCTGGTCCTTGATGACGGCCCGGTCCGCGGCCCGATCGGGCGCTTCCTGGGTCCGGTCGAGCGGCTGGTGTACCGGGGGATCGGGATCGATCCCGCTGAGGAAATGGGTTGGGGCCTCTATGCCCGCTGCCTGATCGGATTCAGCGCGGCCGGCGTCGTTGTGATATACCTCCTTCAGCGGCTCCAGGGCTGGCTCCCCGGCAACCCGGATCACCTTCCCGCCGTTCCGCCGCTCCTGGCCCTGAATACGGCCGTCAGTTTCGTCACCAACACCAACTGGCAGGCCTACGGTGGCGAGACCACCCTGAGCTATTTGACCCAGGCCGTCGGACTTGGGGTCCAGAATTTCGGGTCCGCCGCGGCCGGGATTGCGGTGCTGATCGCTCTGATCCGCGGGTTCCGCCGGGCGGAGCGCCCCACCATCGGCAACGTCTGGGTCGATCTCACCCGTGCCACGATCTACATCCTGGTGCCGCTCTCGGCGGTGCTGGCGCTTTTCCTCGTATCGCAGGGCGTGGTCCAGACCTGGCGACCCGCCGCCACCATTACCACCCTCGAAGCCCGGTCGCCGGCGACGATCGCCCTCGGACCCGCCGCCGGACAGATCGCGATCAAGCAACTCGGCACCAACGGCGGCGGCTTTTTCAACGCCAACTCCGCCCATCCTCTCGAGAATCCGACGCCGCTCTCGAATCTGGCCGAGTCGATCGCGATCCTGCTGATCCCGGGGGCGCTCTGCTTCGCCTTCGGTCGGTTGCTCGGGGATCGCCGCCATGGGTGGGTCTACTGGACCGCGATGGCCGTGATCCTCGTGCCCCTGACATTCGCCACCACCGCCATGGAGCAACGGGGAACACCGCTGCTCATGGCTGCCGGCGCCGACCTCACGGCCGGCGCCACCGCGCCCGGCGGGAACATGGAGGGCAAGGAGCTTCGATTCGGAATCGCCGCGAGCGCCATCTGGGCGACGGCCACCACCGCGGCCTCGAACGGCTCGGTCAACGCGGCCCACGACAGTCTAACCCCATTGGGCGGACTCTTCCCGCTCTGGCTGATGCAGCTGGGCGAGGTGGTATTCGGCGGCGTGGGCTCCGGGCTGTACGGCATGCTCTGCTTCGCGCTGGTAGCGGTTTTCGTCGCGGGCCTGATGGTGGGTCGAACGCCGGAATATCTCGGCAAGAAGATCGAAGCGTTCGAAATGAAGATGGTGGCCCTCGTCATCCTCGTCCCGGCCGCCACCGTCCTGCTCGGAACCGCGGCCGCGCTGATGACGGCCGAGGGCCGGGCCGGGATCCTGAACCCCGGACCGCATGGATTCAGCGAAGTCCTCTACGCGTTCTCGTCTGCCGGCAACAACAACGGCAGCGCGTTCGGCGGGCTGAACGCCAACTCGGCGTTCTACAACATCATCCTCTCGGTGGCGATGTGGCTGGGCCGGTTCTTCGTCGCCATTCCGGTCCTGGCAATCGCCTCGGCTCTAGCGGCCAAGAAAACCATCCCGGTCGGCGAAGGCACCCTGCCCACCACCGGCCCGCTCTTCGTCGGCCTCCTGATCGGTACGGTGGTGCTGGTCGGGGCGCTCACGTTCCTCCCGGCGCTGGCCCTCGGTCCGATCGTCGAACACCTGACCATGGCCGCCCGATGACCCGCCCCGCCTCGCCTCGCATCTTCGATCCGGCGCTGACGCAACAGGCTCTGGCCAGCGCCTTCGCCAAACTCGACCCGCGGACCCAGTTCCGGAATCCGGTGATGTTCGTCGTCTGGATCGGCGCCGCGTTTACCACCATCCTGGCCGTGGCCAGTGCCTGGGCTCAGCCGGTCGGCGACTCACCCCTCTTCATCTCCGCCATCGCGGCCTGGCTCTGGTTCACCGTGCTGTTCGCCAACTTCGCTGAGGCCATGGCGGAGGGGCGGGGCCGAGCGCAGGCCGAGGCCCTCCGCAGCACTCGGCGCGAGATCATCGCCAAATGGGTTCAAGACCCGCGGAAGCGCGATGCCTGGCTCCCGATGCCGGCCACGTCGCTCGAGAAGGACTTCCACGTGCTGATCGAGGCCGGCGACCTCGTGCCGCTCGACGGCGAGGTGGTCGAGGGCGTCGCCTTCGTGGACGAAAGTGCGGTCACCGGCGAAAGCGCACCCGTCATCCGGGAGAGCGGCGGCGACCGCAGCGCCGTGACGGGCGGCACCCGGGTGATCAGCGACTGGCTCCTGGTCCGGATTGCAGCCAATCCAGGCGAGAGCTTTCTCGACCGGATGATCGGCCTGATCGAGGCGGCCAAGCGCCGCAAGACGCCTAACGAAATCGCCCTCGACATTCTCCTGGCCGGCCTGACCATCATCTTTCTGCTGGTCACCGTGACACTGCTCCCCTACTCGCTGTTCAGCGTCGCGGCCGCGGGCCGAGGATCGGTCGTGACGCTGACGGTGCTCGTGGCGCTCCTGGTTTGCCTCATCCCCACCACGATCGGCGGGCTGCTCTCCGCCATCGGCATCGCCGGCATGGACCGGATGGTCCGGGCCAACGTGATCGCCACCTCGGGACGGGCGGTCGAGGCCGCCGGCGACGTCAACGTGCTACTCCTGGACAAGACCGGCACGATCACCGTCGGTAACCGGCAGGCCACGCGCCTGATCCCCGCGGGCGGCGTTTCAGCCGGGACGCTCGCCGCGACGGCGCAACTGGCGTCCCTCGCCGACGAGACGCCCGAAGGGCGAAGCATCGTGAAGCTCTGCCGGGAGCGTTACGAGGCTCCCGAGATCGAGGCGCCAGAGGATGCCCGGGTGGTTCCCTTCTCCGCCCAGACCCGGATGAGCGGGGTCGACACCGCGGGGCGAACCGTCCGCAAGGGAGCGGCCGACGCGGTCCGCGCCTTTGTCGAAGCAGCCGGCGGAGCCTGGTCGGCGGACGTGCAGGACGCCGTCAACCTGATCGCCCGCGACGGCGGCACCCCGCTGGTCGTGGCCGACGGTCTCCGCGCCCTTGGCACGATTCACCTCAAGGACGTGGTGAAGTCCGGGATCCGCGAACGGTTCGAAGCCCTCCGCGCCATGGGGATCAAGACCGTCATGATCACCGGCGACAATCCCCTCACGGCCGCCGCCATCGCGGCCGAGGCCGGGGTCGACGATTTCATCGCCCAGGCCACCCCGGAGATCAAGCTCGAGCTGATCCGGAGCTACCAGGCCAAGGGATTGCTGGTCGCCATGACCGGCGACGGCACCAACGACGCCCCTGCGCTGGCCCAGGCGGATGTCGCGGTGGCGATGAATTCGGGCACCCAGGCCGCCAAGGAAGCCGGCAATATGGTGGACCTCGATTCCAATCCCACCAAGCTGATCGAGATCGTGGAGACCGGGAAACAGATGCTGATGACCCGCGGGGCGCTGACCACTTTCAGCCTCGCCAACGACGTCGCCAAGTACTTCGCCATCATCCCGGCCGCATTCGCCAGCACCTATCCCGCCCTCCACGCCCTTGACATCATGGGCCTGCATTCGCCTCGGAGCGCGGTGCTGTCGGCGGTCATCTTCAACGCGTTGGTCATCGTGGCGCTGATTCCGCTGGCGCTTCGGGGCGTGACCTATCGCCCGATCGGGGCCGCGGCCATTCTGCGCCGGAACCTGGTGGTGTACGGCGGCGGCGGCGGCCTGATCGCGCCATTCATCGGCATCAAGCTGATCGACCTCGCCCTCGGGGTCCTGGGGCTGGTATGAAGGAGATTGCCGTGCGCCGTCTGCTCGCCGTGTCGTGTCGGTCGCTGGCGGTATTCACGCTGCTCACCGGCGTGGCCTACCCCGCGCTGATCACCGGAATGGCCGCCGCCCTGTTCCCGCACCGGGCCGCCGGCAGCCTCATCGGGCCTGACGACGGTCCGGTTGGCTCCGAATGGCTGGGCCAGCCGTTCCACAGTGTCCGATATTTCTGGGGCCGGCCCTCGGCGACCACCCCTGAGTACAACGCCGCCTCGTCCTCGGCCTCCCAATGGGGACCGACCAACCCGGCGCTCGATTCCGCGGTCCGAGCCCGGGTCGCGACCCTCCGCGCATCCGGCGTGACGGGCCCGATCCCGGTCGACCTCGTGACCGGCTCGGGCAGCGGCCTGGACCCCGACATCTCTCCGGCCGCGGCGTCCATCCAGGTCGCTCGCGTGGCCCGCGCGCGTGGGGTTGATTCGGCCAAGGTCGAGCGCCTGGTTGTCCGCCAGATTCGAGCGCGAGCCTGGGGTATACTTGGCGAGCCCAGAATCAACGTCCTGGCCCTCAACCTGGCGCTCGATCGCCTGGCCCGATGACGCCACTCCGCGCGACTCTCATCCTGTTCACTACCGCCCTCGCGGCGCCCCCCCTGGCGGCGCAGACGGATTCAACGCGGATGCGAACGTCCATCTCCGGGTTCGTCGACGTCTACTACGCCTACGACTTCGGCCGCCCCCCGTTCCATGATCGGCCGTTCGTCACCCAGGCCGTGCGTCACGACGAATTCAATCTGAACCTGGCCCACCTGGCGCTGGCCCTCGACCGCCCGTCGGTGCGGGCCCGCCTCGCCGTTCAGGCGGGCACGTCGGTCCAGGTGAACTACGCCGCGGAGCCGCGGAGCGGCACCATCAGCGGATCCGAACTGGTGCGTCACATCCAGGAGGCCACAATCGGGGTCCGGGCCGGTTCGGGTCTGTGGATCGACGCCGGCATCTATCTCAGCTACATCGGCTGGGAAGGCTGGGTTTCCTCGACCAACCCGACCTATACCCGCTCGATGGTGGCCGAGTTTTCACCCTACTACCTGAGCGGCGCGCGAGCGACCTGGACTGCGAGCAAGCACGTCACGATGCAAGTCCATCTCATGAACGGGTGGCAGAACGTCGCCGAGAACAACGACGGCAAGGCCGGCGGATTCCGGATCGACGTTACGCCGTCCGATCACTTGACCCTGGTTTACGCAAACTTTCTCGGCCGCGAGCAACCGGCCGTTGGCACGATGGAAACCCGCTTCTTCCAGCAGCTGATGGCCAAGGGTACCGTCGGCCCCGCCACTTGGCAGGCCCAGATCGATGCCGGCCACTCCGGTGGCCGGTCATGGTTTGGGTGGGCGGGCACCGCCAGCTGGCGGCTCTCGCCCGCCACCGCTCTGGCCACCCGGATTGAACGCTACTCCGACCCCGATCAGGTCATCGTCGCCACCGGCACCCCCGCCGGTTTCGTCGCCAACGGGGCCTCCATCGGCATCGACCGGACCCTGCCGGGCAACGTGCTGTGGCGCACCGAAGCCCGGTGGCTCAGGGCAACCGACTCGCTCTTCGCCGATCACGGTCGCCCGGCCGCCGTCCGTTCGAACCTGACACTGGTAACTTCCCTGGCGGTGTCTTTCTAGATCCCAGGCTGGAGCGCCCTTGCCCGACCGGCGACCTGATCCCGACCAACTGCTCGCTCGCATCAAACAGGCGGATGACCGGGAGCACGCCGGCCGGCTCAAGATCTTCTTTGGCGCCGCCCCCGGCGTGGGCAAGACATTCGCCATGCTGCGAGCTGCCCGCGTCAGAGCCGCGGCCGGGTCCGCTGTCGTTATCGGGGTCGTCGAAACGCACGGCCGCGACGAGACCCGGAGCCTGACGGAAGGATTCGAGGAGATCCCTCGCCGGACGCTCGAATACCGCGGTACCGCCTTGCCCGAGTTCGATCTCGACCGTGCCCTGACCCGCCGTCCCGATCTCCTGCTCGTAGATGAATTGGCCCACACCAACGCGCCCGGCAGTCGCCACGCAAAGCGGTGGCAGGACGTCGAAGAGTTGCTGACGGCGGGGATCGATGTCTACACGACGCTCAACGTCCAGCACATCGAGAGCCTGAACGATGTCGTGGCCCAGATCACCGGTGTCGTGGTCCGGGAGACCGTGCCGGACAAGATCCTCGGTCGCGCCGACGAGATCGAACTGGTGGACGTCTCCCCTGAAGTGCTGATCCAGCGCCTCAAGGAAGGCAAGGTGTACGTCCCCGCGACGGCGGAGCGGGCGCTCGAGCACTTCTTCCGCAGGGGGAACCTCCTCGCCCTCAGGGAATTGGCGCTCCGCCGAACCGCCGAGCGCGTCGACGCCCAGGTCCGCGACTATCGTCAGAATTTCGGCATCCGGGAGCCATGGCCCGCGGTAGAACGCATCCTGGTGGCTGTAGGCCCCGACGCCTCGGCCACGCCTCTGGTCCGCGCGGCGCGACGGATGGCCGAACCATCGGGTACCGAGTGGTTCGCCGTGACGGTCGAGCAGGGCGGCCGGGAACCGAGTCCCCTTGCTGCCGATGCCCTGCGGCTCGCCGAGTCGCTCGGCGGGACCGCGGTCCGGCTGGTGGGCGCCAGCGTCGCGGACGAGTTGCTGGCGTGGGCAGCCGAGCACAATATCACCCGACTGGTCGTGGGCCGACCGGCGCGACGGGCCTGGTGGGAGCGGTTTCGGGGATCACTGCCCGAGACGCTGGTGGCTCGCGATCCCGGCATCGAAATCTCGGTCATCACGGGGACGCCGGACGAGCGGCCCGCCACGGTGCGGACCCAGATCCGTTCCGCGCCGCCGGCCTATGGGCTGGTCCTCGGGGTAATTGCGGCGGCCACGGCCCTTGGCTTCGGACTCCGGCAGACTTTGAGCACCGCCGACATCGCGATGCTCTACCTGCTCGGGGTCGTCATCGTGGGCGCGCGGTCGCGAACCCGGCCGGCCGTCGCCGCGGCCATCCTCAGCATCGCCCTGTTCGATTTCATCTTCGTACCGCCCTATTACACGTTTGCGGTCTCCGACGGGTCCTACATCCTCACCTTCGCCATGATGCTGGGCATCGGCATCGCCGTCGCCAGGCTCACAGGCCGGATTCGCGAGGACGCCGACCGGCTCCGCCAAAGGGAGCGGGAGACGGCCGCGGCGTACGCGCTGAGTCGGGACATCAGCCGGGCCGGGGACATCACGGGCATCGAGGCCGCCACGCGAAAGCATCTCGAGTGGGCCGTGGCCGGCACCGTGGACATCTTCCTTCCCGGGGAGTCGAACCATTTCCCGGAAAGCGACCCCGTCGCCGTCTGGGTCCTCGAGAACGGCAAGCCGGCCGGCCCGGGCACCGACACACTGCCCCGGCAGGATGGCCTCTACTTGCCCCTCGCCACCACCGGTCGACCGATGGGCGTCGTCCGGATCACCAGGCCGGCCGCCGCCGAGTTGATGGACGCCGTCCACCGCCCCCTCGTCGAAGCGCTGGTCGCCCAGGCCGCGCTGGGCATCGAACGGGTGATCCTCGGCGCCAGGAACGAGACGTCCCGGATCGAAGTCGAGGCGGAGCGACTGCGCACCAGCCTGTTGAGTTCGCTCTCCCACGATCTGCGGACGCCGCTCGCCAGCATTGAAGGGGCCGCCAGCAGCCTCCTCGATGACTCGGTGAAGCCGGATCAGGTCCAGGCCGAATTGGCCCAGACCATTCTGGACGAGTCCCGCCGAATGAACCGGTTGGTCGGGAACCTGCTCGAAATGGTCCGAGTCCAGTCCGGATCGCTCGCGGTGCAGAAGGAATGGCAGCCGCTCGAGGAAGTGATCGGCATCGCCCTGCTCCGGCTCGACGATCGGCTCACCAACTTCACCGTGACCGTCGATCTGCCGGCCACCGTGCCGCTGGTGCCGATGGATGGTCTCCTGATCGAGCAGGTGCTGATCAACCTGATCGAGAACGCCGCCAAGTACGCCCGGAGCGGGGGCGCCATCGACGTCGCCGCGACCGAGCGGGACGGGTCGGTGGTGGTTTCCGTGGCGGACCGGGGACCGGGGGTTCCGGCCGCCGAACGTGAGCGGATTTTCGACAAGTTCTACCGGATCGGAAGCGGCGGGGGAATCGGGCTGGGCCTCGCGATCTGCCGCGGCATCGTCCTGGCCCACGGTGGACGGATCTGGGCCGACGCTCGGGAGGGCGGCGGGGCCATATTCCGTTTCTCCCTGCCCCTGGAAGGCGCGGCGCCGGCGCTTCCGGCGGAGGAAACCATCTGATGGCGACCGAGCCGCTGATTCTTCTGATCGAAGACGAGGCCCCGATGCGACGGTTCCTGCGCGCCGCGTTAGGCGCTCATCCCTATCGGCTCCTCGAGGCCGACACCATGCGGGCGGGTCTTGCCCTGGCGGCAGGCCACGCGCCCGACGTCATTCTTCTCGACCTGGGACTGCCCGACGGCGACGGCCTCGACGCCACCAGCCGGATCCGGGAGTGGTCCACCACCCCGATCATCGTTCTCTCGGCCCGCGGCCTCGAAGGCGACAAGGTGGCCGCACTCGACGCCGGCGCCGATGACTATCTCACCAAGCCGTTCAGCGTCGGCGAACTCCTGGCCCGGATTCGCGTGGCCCTCCGCCATGCCACCGCCACCGGCAAGCCTGATCCCGCCGTCGTGGTCGGGCCGCTCAGGATAGACCTCACTTCCCGGATCGTGACGGTGAACGGCGTGGAGGTGCATCTCACGCCGACCGAATACAAGCTGCTCGCCGCCCTCGCCCGGTTCTCCGGCCGTGTCCTTACCCATCGCCAGCTGGTGAAGGAGGTCTGGGGTGGCCATACGACAACGGCCACCCAGGCCCTCCGGGTCCACATGAACCAGATCCGGCACAAGATCGAGGCCAACCCGGCCCGGCCCCTGCTCATCACGACCGAGCCAGGGGTCGGCTATCGGATGAAAGAGCAAGATCAGGAGGTGTAAGGTTTGCGGGGGTACCGGGACTATCGCTTCAGACACCGCTCCCGAGAGCCCCATGACCCCGTCCCGTCTGACTCGCGCCGCCCTCCTCGGCGCGGCCATCTCAGCCCTCGGCGCCCTGTTGGCGTTCGCCCAGGAGCGCCCCGTCGCGTTGCGCGGCGCCACGCTGATCGACGGTACCGACCGGCCGCCGGTGCCTAACGCCACCGTGGTGATCCATCACGGCTGGATCCTGGCCGCCGGACCGGCCGACTCGATCGCGATTCCGGCCGGCACCCGCG
>JANMXA010000178.1:0-21888 GCA_031394255.1 Gemmatimonadota bacterium | reverse complement strand
GCCACGGTGGACAGCACCTCGAAGTACACCAGCGCCTTGATCCCGACTCGGCCGACCCCCTTGAGGTCGCCCATGTCGGCGATGCCGAGGACGACAGTAAAGAACACGACCGGAGTCACCAGCATCTTGACCAGCCGGATGAAGCCGTCACCGAGCGGCTGGAGCGATGCGCCGGTGTCGGGCCAGAGGCTGCCCACGGCTGCTCCGGCGAGGACGCCGGCGATCACCCAGCCATAGAGCGGCCCGACGCCGCGTTTCGGTGTTACAGGGTGATGCCCGCCGGGGACTCCGGTACTGGCATCGGGAGGATCGCGGTGCATATCAGTACTTGATGCGGCGGTACAGCAACCCGAGCAACAGCATGTTGAGCCAGCCCGCCACCACCACGACCATCAGGCCGCTGTCATAGCTGCCCGTTGCCTCGACGATCTTGCCGATCAGGGCCGTTCCGCCGGCCCCGCCGATGATGATCGCGATGCCGTTGTAGAGTCCGGTGGCCGCACCGACTCGCCCCGGTGGCAGGATCCTCTGGACGAAAGCGAACTCCGCCGTCTGATAGGCGTTCTGGAAGAAGTTGGCGGCCGACAGGAAGATCACGGTGAGCAGCAGGCTCGGCGCCCGGGCGCCAAATAGCACCAGGGTGCCGGCGAGGCCGCATCCGATTGAGGCGAAGAGCGCCCGCTTGTTGGTCCGATCGCCCAGAATGGCCCAGACCGGAATCGCGATGGTGGCGAACCAGTATGGCGCTGAGGTGCTGCCGGCCAGGTCCGCGAACGCCACGTGCCGGCCTTCGGCCAGATAGGTCGGCAGCCAAGCGAGAAGACCGTAGAGAATGATGTTGCTTCCGATTCCGGCCAGCAGGATGAGCCAGTAGTCGGGGTTCCGGAACACCGCGAACGGGGAGGTGGGCGGTTGATGGTCCCGCTGCGGGGCGTAGGGGCCGTCGTCCCGCAACACGGCGATCACCGCCGGGAGCGCCACGACCAGGCCGAGCGATCCGAGGACCAGGAACATGGCCCGCCAGCCGAAGTGGGTGATCATCGGGACCATGAGGAGAGGGCCCACGATGACCGCGATCTGCACCCCGAAGATGTAGATGCCGTTGGCCCGCGACCGCTCACCCAGGGGGAACCACCGACTCACGATCGCCCCGGCCATCGGGAAGTGGATGCCTTCGGCCAGGCCGAGCACGAACCGGAGCGCCACCAGCGCCGAAATGGTGGCGCCGAGTGGCGCATTCAGGGCGGTGCAGATGGAGAAGGCCACCACCGAAATCATCAGCGCCTTCCGGGGCCCGAATCGCTCGGCGATCGGACTCAGGAACATGTTGGCGAGGCCGTAACCCACGAAGAAGGTCGCCAGCAGCCGGGCGCCGTTGGCGCCGATTTCGGCGGTGGTCCACCCGTGTTCCGTGGCGATCTTGGGCAGCGCCAAGGACATGGCCGACCGGTCGAACCAGTTGATCATCGATACGACCAGCAGCGCGATCGGCATGCGCCAGCGCAGCGGTGACGGAGGCGCTGCGGCGAAGCCGGCGTCGGTCATGAGAGGCGTCCTTGGGCGGGATCGGGATGGCGAAACAAGGCCAAGCCAAGCTATCACGAAGCCGCGGGCTTCGGTACTCCGGCTCAGGGGGCCGAACGGGCCTTGGCTTTTCCTCGGCGGCTCGTTTCCTTGCGGGTTGCCGGCCCTGACGGCCGGCGGGGGAGCGATGCAGGATGGGATGGATCCGGTGGCCGTTCATCGTGGTCGGCACAGCGGCCGTGCTGCTCATGATGTCGAGCCTCTACTTCGGGGTGGTGCTCCGCCGGGAGAGCGAACGCACCCTGGGCCTGGGGTACTATGGGTTGTCCGCCGGCGAGCGAGCCGCCTACCGGCGCCGGCTCCGGCTTCACGCGTTGCTGCTCCGCCCGTTCCTCTTTCTGGTTGGTTTGTTCTCCAAGCTCGACTTCAAACAGGCCACATTTCGGTTCCGCGGGGTCGGCGGGCCGCATGGCACGACCAGCCCGGCGAGTTTTGCCCGGGCCGCCGAGTATCAACCGCGGGTGGAGGACGTGTTCGTCGCCACCCAGATGAAGTGTGGCACCACCTGGATGCAGCATCTGGTCTATCAGATTCTCAGCCGGGGCCGGGGCGATCTCGTGACCACCGGCCGGGCCCTGTACGCGGTGTCGCCCTGGCTCGAGGGGCTGCGCTCGGTGTCGCTCGATGGGGCGCCGCTGATCGGGGCCGAGCGCCCATCGCGGATCATCAAGACCCATTTCCCCGCGTCTCTCTGCCCGTGGGCCGCCTCCGCCCGCTACATCTACGTGGCGCGGCATCCGATCTCCTGCTTCGCGAGCTCGGTCGACTTCGTCGCCGGCAACGCCGGGGCGCTTGCGCCGGGCATGCCGGTCTTCGAAGCGTGGTACCGAAGCCCCGAGCTGATGTGGTGGGGGACCTGGCCGGATCATGTAAAGGGGTGGTGGGAGCTCGCCCAGGCCCATGACAACGTGCTGTTCGTCTTCTTCGAGGACATGAAACAAGACTTGCCAACGGTGGCCCGCCGGGTGGCGGCGTTTCTCGGTGTGGCTCCGCTCACGGAGGCCGAGCTGGGTGAGGTCGTGCGGCGGTGTGGCTTCGGTTACATGCAGGCCAACCAGGCCAGCTTCGAGATGCATCCGCCGCAATTGCTGCAAGTGGATGCCGAGATGTTCGTGAAGGGGTCGGCCGACCGGTACCAGGATGTGGCCGAGGATGTTCGCGAGCGCCTGAGCCGTTGGGTGGCGGGCGAGATGAAGGGCAGCGCGTTTCCGTTAGCCGCCCGCTATCCCGATGTGACCGGGCCCTGAAGGGCCGAGCAGGCTGCCCACCCGGATCGCCCGCGCGGAGCCGGCGACGTCGTGGACTCTTAGATAATCGATCGCGCACCCGGCCAGATGCTGGCTCAGGGCGGCCGTTTCGGGGTCACGCCCTGCGGCCTCGGCGGCCAGGTCGGGGAACCAGTGGCCCAGGACCGATTTCCGGGAATGACCGATCAGGACGCGCGTGCCTAACGCGCGGAGGCGGCCGGCCCCTGTGAGGATCGCCCGGGTCTGGTCCGGCGTCTTGCCGAATCCGATCCCCGGATCGATGATCACCCGCCCCCGGTCGATGCCGGCCCGGTCCAGCCGGTCGAGGGTGGCGCGGCCCCAGGACAGGAGCTGCTCGACCGGATCGGTCCCAGCCTCGAGCCGGGCCGAGCCCGGGGGAACGCCCAGGTTGTGCATCACCACGAGGTCGACGGCCGAGTCCCGAACGGCCTCGACCATCGCCGCGTCGCTGAAGCCGGTGACGTCATTGATCCAGTCGGCGCCGGACTCGAGGGCCCGGGCCGCGGTGCCGGCCTGCCGGGTATCGACGCTGAGCAGCGGCCCTCGGCCGGCCGGCCACCGATCGCGGAGCGCGGTGAGAACGGGCGCCAACCGGTTCCACTCCTGATCGGCGCCAACCGCCGAGGCACCCGGCCTGGTCGACTCCGCCCCCAGATCAATCACCGATGCGCCGGCTGCCGCCAACTGCTCGGCCTGGACGACGGCCTGTTCGGCGTCGGTCCAGCGACCGCCGTCGGAGAACGAGTCCGGCGTGAGGTTGAGTACGCCGACGAGATCGGTGAGCGGGACGCCGACTCGGCGAGTGTTGAGGGGCGCCGCTCCCGGAATCCGCCATGGCGCCGCCAGCCGCTCGAGCGTCGTGTCGGTGCCCGAGGCGATCGGCCAGTCGGGAGCCAGGTCGGCAGCCGGGAGGAGGGCGAACGGCCGGGTCAACAGATCGCGATGGGGCAGCGACAGGGTGTCGGTCGCGAAGGTGAAACCTTGGTCGGCGAGGAGGTCGATGTCGATCGGCCGCGGGCTCCACCGCTCGGAGGGAACGCGCCCGAGCTTCCGTTCGATCGACTTGACCGCGATCAGGATGTCGGCCGGATCAACGGCGGTGTCGACCAGGGCCGCGAGATTGAGATACGGCTGGTTCCAGCTCGCCGGCGCGCCGTCGGGGAGCAGGGCGTCGGATTCGTAGCCGCCGGACCAGCCAATCATTCGCAGGGGGTAACGCCCGGAGCCCAGCTCGCGGAGGGCCCGGCGGAGCATCGTTGCCCGATCCTCCGTGTTGCTGCCGAGGCCGAGCAGGACCAGCCGCCGGCTCATGCCGTGCCGGTCGCGGTGACGAAAATTTCGATGCTGGCTCCGCCTTCGAGGTCCCGGACCGGTGCCTGTTCCTTGGTTACCCTGAGGCGGAGTTCCGCGCCGCGGGGCAGCTCGGCCACGACGGCAGCCGCCACCACGCCGGCCAGTCGCTCGATCAACCGGACCGGGTGCGACTGGGCCGCCGTCCGCACGGTCTCCGACAGGCCAAAGTAGTCCACCGTGTCCTCGAGACGATCGGTACGGGTGGCGGTGGGAAGGGCCGGGAGGCCAATCTCGAGATCGAACCGGATCGGTTGCGGCGTCCGCCGTTCGTCGTCGCCCCAGCCGATGGAGAGCATCAGCCGAAAGCCGGTCAGGCGAATGGTGGCGGGAAGCTGAAGATCCACGGCCGGGAACTCGTCGGGAAGAAGTGGGGTGTAAGGTTGCGGCCCGGGCGCGTCGAGGCAAGGCGGGCGGGGCTACTTGGGCAGGGCGCGGAGATCCTGCGAACGGGCGCGGCTTACCGGAACACGGGTGCCATCGGCAAGCTCGGCTTCGAGACGACCCTTGCCGGCCCGGTGGAAGGCGCGGACCGAGTCGAGGTTGACGATGTGGGTGCGATGGATCCGAACGAACCGGGCTGGATCGAGCCGTTCCTCCAGCCGATTGAGCGACAGATTGATCAGATGTCGAGCCGAGCCGGCATGAGCGGCGACGTAGTCGCCCCTGGCCTCGAACCAGTCCACCGTATCCACCGACAGCGGAATCACCGCCGCCCCCGCCCGGACGAACAGCCGGCTCATGGGTCCCTGCCGCAGGGCTTCCCGCAGCCGGTCGAGTGAGGGATGGTCGTTCGGCTCGCCGAGCGCGGCCTGGACCCGCTCGAGCGCGGTGGCCAGCCGGGCCCCCCCGAACGGCTTGAGCAGATAGTCGAGCGCCCCGAGTTCGAACGCGGCCACGGCATGCCGGGCGTGGGCGGTGGTGAACACCACGTGGGGCTGGTGGGTCAGCCGGCCGATCAACTCGGTGCCGAAGAATCCGGGCATCTCGATGTCGAGAAAGACCAGCTCGGGCTTGAGCTTCTCGATCACCTCGACCGCGGCGGGACCGCTCGCCGCCTCGCCGACGACGGTGATCCAGGCGGTGTCGGCCAGCAGATCACGGAGGCCGGCCCGCGCGACCGGCTCGTCGTCCACGATGACCGTGGTGACTTTCACTCGGCCTCGGTCAGCAGGGGCGTGGTCAGCGAGGCGGTGAAGCCCTGGCCCGCCAGGCCGTGCGTGTCGAGCCGGGCCCGGCCGCCGAAGAGAACGGCCACCCGCTCGCGGAGCCGGGCCAGTCCGCTGCCGGGCCGGGCATCCCCGGGACCGCCGGCGCCATTGTCGCGAACGGTGAGGACCAGGGCGTGGCCGAGCCGGCTGGCCGATACGGAAACGGTGGTCGGCTCGATTCGGGGCGCGGCGCCGTGACGGACCGCATTCTCGACCAGGGTCTGGAGCGCGAAGGACGGGATCAGGACCTGCTCCAGGTCGTGGGGCAGCGACACCTCGACCAGCAGCCGCTCTCCGAACCGGATCCGCTCGATGTCGAGATACCGTTCGACGAGGGCCAACTCCTCGGCCAATGGTACCAGATCCCGTTCCTCTTCGATCGTGGTGCGAAGCAGGCCGGCTACCTGTTCGGCGGCCTCGGCGGCTCGCCTGGGCTCGCGGGGAATCAGTTGTACCACGGTGTGCAGCGCGTTGAACAGGAAGTGGGGGTTGAGCTGGGCCCGGAGGGCGGCGAGCTGGGAGCGGGCGGCAAGCGCTTCCGCGGCAGCGGCCCGCTCGGTGGCCCGGGTGGCGTAGGTCACGCCGGTCACCATCACGTATAGCCAGACCCCGAGGACCAGAAACGGCATTACGCCGTTGGGGGTCGAGACCATGACCAGCTGACCCCGCAGCAAGCCCTCGAGCGCGCTGATCAACGCGACCCACGCCACCGCGTAGAGAACGGCCCCCACCAGATGGATGCCGACGAAGCGGGCCTGGAACGGATGGGGCCACGGGAACCGCTCGGTCAGCCGGTTGGCGCCGAGCCCGAGGAGGGCGGCGACTCCGATCGCGCGCAGGCTGATCATGATCGCGTGGAACGGTCTCACGCCCGGGTGGGCGGTCAGCATCAGGGTCGCGTAAAGGGCCCAGACCGGGAGCCACCCGATGATGAGCTGGAGCCAGACGAGGCCGCGGGTCCGTCGCATAGGAAAGAAACGATCCGTGGTCAGGCTGTCCTGGGCAAGGGCCGTCAGCGAGCTGGGGTTCCGGCCCGCCGTGCTTCCATGCGCAGCGCGCCCTCAACCCACGTCTTTCCCCCGTCCTCGGAACGATCCTGCTCGAACTTGAAGCTGTCCGGCTTGATATCGTAGAGCCGGGTTCGCGCCATTGTCGGCTTGCCGTCGGGGCTGGTGCCCTGGGAGGCGATGTGCATCTCCCCGTTCTGCCAATCGCCGGTGACGGAGGTGAACCGGGCTCGGTAGACATCGATGGCGGAGATCTTCCACTGACGGGCGGTCTGGTCGAAGAGCCGGACGCTGTGGCTCAGCGTCATCGGATTGCCGGCCGCATCGGTGATTCGGAGCTCGTCGGAAATTCCCCAGCCGTCGAGTGCCCGAGCCGCCTTCCATGTGGCCACCAGCTTCGGGGTCCCGTGGATTCGCTGCGCCAGGGTGGTGGGGGCCAGCTTGACGGTCAGCTCCCATTCGCCGAGCAGGAAATCGAACTGGGAGGCTTCCTTGGGCGCCGCAGTGACCGGCGGACCACCGCCGCCGTGCTGCGCCGCCAGGGAGACCGGTACCAGGACGAGAGCGAGCAGCACGCTGAACCGACGAATCGACATGGCAGTCTCCGGCAGAATGTTGACGTGATCAATGATGCCGGGTGAGATCGCCGCCGGCCACGCTGTGTCGCCGAACGGGGCTTCCGGATGGCTGAACGGTGCCGAAGCCCGTCGCCCCGATGAGGCGGCCCACGTAGTGTTGATCCATGAGTATTGCGACGCTGCCGTCCTTGCCCGCGGATCCGCTCATTGCAGTCCGCCACGTGACCCGTACGTACCCGGATGCCGGAGGCGGATTTTCGGCACTGGCGGACGTGAGCCTCACCATCGACCGGGGTGAGTTCGCCGTGGTGGTCGGCCAGTCGGGGAGCGGCAAGTCCACGCTCCTCGGACTCCTGGCCGGTATCGATCGCCCGAGTCGAGGCGAGGTCCTGATCGGCGGTACGGCGGTTCATGCGCTGTCGGAACGGGCCATGTCGGTCTGGCGAGGCCGGGCGGTGGGAATCGTCTTCCAGTTCTTCCAGTTGCTGCCGACGCTGACGGCGGCCGAGAATGTGATGCTCCCGATGGATTTCTGTGAGACCTGGCCGCCGCGGGACCGCCGGCCGAGGGCCCTGGCCCTCCTCGAGCGGCTCGGCGTTGCGGACCAGGCCGACAAGATGCCGGGCACGCTGTCCGGCGGGCAGCAGCAGCGAGTGGCCATCGCCCGGGCGCTCGCCAATGAGCCGACGGTTCTCCTTGCCGACGAGCCGACCGGGAACCTCGATTCGCGCACCTCCGAGGCCATCTTCGACCTCTTCAGCGGATTGGCCCGGGACGGCCAGACGGTCGTCATGGTCACCCACGAGCGCGCCGCGATCCGTCATGCGTCGCGCACCATCACGCTGGCCGACGGCCGCGTGGTCCCGCCCGAAGGCGCCGCCGATGCTTAGGCCCCGCTGGCGGAAGGTCCTCCGGGATCTCTGGCTCCATCGGTCCCGCACCGTACTCGTCATGCTCGCGATCGCCATCGGGATCGTGGGCGCCGGGGCGGTGCTCGATGCCTGGGCGCTGGTACGCCGAGCTACCCGCGAAGGATTCCTCGCCACCAACCCGGCGTCGGCCACGCTTCGCACCGAGCGGATCGATTCGGCGTTACTGGCGCGGGTCCGGGCGGTGCCGGGAATCGGAGCGGTGGCGGCGCGCCGGACCGTCGTGGCGGCGGCGCTGACCGAGGTCGGCTGGCAGACGGCGGTACTCTTTGCCATTCGAGATCCTGCCGCGCTGGCGATCGGGACGATTGCGCCGGTCGCCGGTGTCTGGCCGCCGCGGGACAGTGCCTTCGTCGTGGAGTCGTCGTCGGTCGAGTTCAGCGGTCTTGCAGTGGGCGGCGCAGTGACGCTGCGGGCGGGGGATCATCCGC
Organism: Gemmatimonadota bacterium; assembly: GCA_031394255.1. Lineage (GTDB taxonomy): Bacteria > Gemmatimonadota > Gemmatimonadetes > Gemmatimonadales > GWC2-71-9 > SHZU01. The sequence goes on along the minus strand of JANMXA010000178.1, from coordinate 13,530 downwards.
CGCTGTCGTTCCCGGTGGCCGGGATCGCGCGCGACGCGGGGCTGGCACCGGGCTGGATGGAGCACATCGTGTACGGCTTCGTGCCGCCCTCGGTCCTCGCGGCGCTCGGTGCGCCGGCCGATTTCGACGACCTCCAGATCCTGGTCGCCGACCGGAGCGTCGATCGAGAGTCGATTCGCCGGATCGCCGCCGACGTCAGGCGCCTGGTCGTGTCCACCGGGCGGGTGGTGCGGGAGGTTACGGTGCCCGAACCCGGCAAGCATATCCATGCGGGACAGATCAACTCGCTGCTGTTCACCCAGGGGGCGTTCGGCGTGCTCGCTCTGTTGTTGAGCGGCTTTCTGGTCGTCAACCTGATCACGGCCATGCTCACCGGTCAGGTGCGCGAGATCGGGATCATGAAGGCGCTCGGCGCCCGGAGCGAGCAACTCACCGCGATGTACCTCGGTCTGGCCTTCGGTCTGGGGCTGGCGGCCTGTCTCGTCGCCGTGCCCGCCGCGGCGCTGATTGGCCGGTGGTACGCCGGCTTCACGGCGCAGCTCCTCAATTTCGATACGGCGCCGTATGCGATTCCCGGGTGGGCGCTGGCGCTGCAGGTGGCGGCGGGCGCCCTACTCCCGGTGGCCGCGGCCGCGATGCCGGTCATGCGGGGGAGCCGGCTGTCCGTGTCCGAGGCGCTTCGTGATGTCGGGCTCGATACGACGGCCCGGCCGCCCGGTCTTCTCCTGGAGCGAACCGGCGGTCTCACCCGTCCGGTACTGCTGAGTCTCCGCAATGCGTTCCGGCGTCGCCAGCGAATGATCCTCACGCTCCTGACGCTCGCCACCGGGGGCGCCGTGTATCTCGGCGCGTTGAATCTCCGGGCGGCGATCAAGGCGTCCATCGCTGATCTGTATGGCGGGCGGATGCGGTTCGATCTGTCGGTCCGGCTGGTCGAACCGCTCCCGCCCGACACCATTGAAGCCCGGTTCGCCGCGATGCCCGGGGTGGCGTCGGCCGAAGCCTGGGGCGGCCGGAGCGCCGCGGTGGAGCATGCGGATGGCGGAACGGGCAGCAGCTTCGGGCTGACCCTCGTCCCGGTCCGGTCCCGGATGATCGATCTTCCCCTGGTCGCCGGTCGGTGGCTGGTACCGGGCGACCGGAACGCCATTGTGGTCACCCGGACCTTGGCGGAAGACGAGCCGGCGCTCGCCGTCGGGAAGAGCATCGCACTGATCATCGGCGGCCGGCGGACCGAGTGGACCGTGGTCGGGATGGCCGGCGGAGTGCCGGGCGGGGGAGCGTACGGCCCTCGCGAGGCGATGATGGGCGTCTTCGGAGACTCGCGCACGGCGGCCGCCATGGTCATCGCGACTGACCGGTCACCCCTGGCCCAGGCTGCGCTCAGTCGACGGATCCGCGAGCGCCTCGACGCCGGAGGGATGCGGGTGGCCGCCAGCCAGTTGATGGCGGAGACGCGTCGGGTGATGGAGGACCATCTCCTGATGGTGGCCGGCTTCCTGATGGTCATGTCGCAGTTGATGATCGTCGTCGGCGGACTCGGCCTGGCCTCGACCATGAGCCTGGCCGTGCTCGAACGGACCCGGGAGATCGGCGTGCTGCGAGCGATCGGGGCCCGCCACCGAACGATCCTCGCCATCGTCCAAGTCGAGGGACTGGTGATCGGCTTGCTGAGCTGGGCGATCGCGATCCCGCTCTCGATTCCGGCCAGCGTGTATCTGGGGCAGGTCTTCGGGCGGATCATGATTCCGGTGCCGGTTCGTCTGGTTCCCGAAGGGGCCGGCGTGCTCCAGTGGCTCGTGGTGGTGGTCGTGGTGTCGCTGGCGGCATCGGCGTGGCCGGCGATCCGGGCCACCCGGATCACCACGGCGGCCGCGCTGGCCTACGAATGACCGTGTGAGTGACCGGGCCGCCGGCTCGCCGGCGGCGGCTCTTGTCTGCCTGGCGTTGTTCGGATAACCTGGACGATCGCGGGAAATACCGCGTCTCATTTATCGAGAGGTAGCCGCGATGATGACGGTCCGGTCCGGGGCGTTGCTGATGGTGACGTTTGTGGGAGCGGGGTGCGGCGGACGGTCGGCCGGGTCGGTCGAGCCCGCGGCCTGGTTCGGCGCCGACGCGGTTCACTACCTCGATCAGGTGCAGCGGGAGACGCGCACCCACACGATCGCGGCCACCGGGGATCGCGGCGCCGTGACGGTAGCCTACGGTCCCTTTGCGGCCCGGGCCGGCCTCGCGGTGCTCGAACGGGGCGGGAACGCCATGGACGCGGCGCTGACCACCGCCGTCACGCAGGTCGCCGTGACCGCCGGTTCGCCGGTGAGCTATTTCGGCATCATGGCGCTGGTCTACTATGACGCGAAGACCGGCCGCATCTCGACCATGAATGCCGGCTGGAACACCATCAAGGCCGACACCGATCCGCTCACGATTCCCGGTGGCATCGATCTGGGCAAGAACGTCCTCGGCACCGCGGTGAGCGGCCGGACCGCCCTGGTCGGCGGTTTCCTGAAGGGGGTGGAGTCGGCGCACCGCCGGTATGGCCGCCTGCCGTGGAAGACTCTGTTCGAGCCCGCCATCTGGGTGGCCCGCCGGGGCTTTCCCCTCGATGCCACGCTGGGCCACGAGTTCGAGGAGCGGGCGGCGGATCTGGCGCGGCTCCCTGCGACCCGGGCCATCCTGCTCAAGCCCGACGGATCGCCCTATCACAGCGGTGAGATCTTCCGGCAGCCGGCGCTGGCCGGAACGCTCGAGGCGATCGCGGCCCGCGGTGCGGAGTACATGTACCGCGGTCCCTGGGCCGACAAGCTGGTCGCGGCGGTTCGGGCGGACGGCGGGCGGATGACGCGCGAGGATCTCGAAGCCTACGACGTGCTCTGGAACGATCCGCTGATGGGCCGGGCCGGGGACGTCGACATCGCCACCCTGCCGGCGCCTAACGAAGGCGGTGTGGCCCTGATCGAGGCCCAGCAGCTCGCGATCGAGGCCGGGCTGGGGCGGGGTGAGCACTGGTCCCGGTCGGGCGAGGCGCTGCGGCAGGCGCTGTCGGTCGCGCTGGCCCGGACGGTGACCTATCTCCCCGCCGGCCTTCAGAAGCAGCGCTATCCCGACGTCCGATTCGATGATGCGTCGCGGATGACCGAGACCAACGCGCGGGCCTACTGGGCCCACCTCGCGCGGGGCGAAACGCCGCTCCCCATTGCCGGGCCGCCCAAACACTCGGATGACGTCGTCGTGATTGACGCCGACGGCAACATGGCCGCGATCACCCACAGCATCAATTGCGTCTTCTGGGGCAAGACCGCGATCAATATCGACGGGATCTCGATCGGCGACCCGGGGTCGTACCAGCAGGTGCTCATCGCCAAGACCGGCCCCGGGAAGCGTCTGCCCGATCCGACCGAGACCGGCATTGTCCTGAAAGGCGGGAAACCGCTGCTGGCCTTCGCGTCGATGGGGTCGGGCCTGCACGAGCGAACCCTGCAGGGGCTGGTGAACGTGTTCCGCTTCGGGATGACCGTCGACCAGGCCATCGACGGGCCGGACTTCTTCTTCCCGATGTACGACGCGGCGGCCGGCGGGGTGGTGCTGCCGGTTCCGGCCGGCCGCATTCCATCATCCGTGCTCGATCAGTCGGGGATTCGCTTCCGCGAAATCCCCGTGGCCGAAATGCGATTGAGCGGTGAGGGGACCTGGGTCGCGATCAGCCGCGATCCGGCCACCGGCCGGCTCCGGGCGTCGTCCAACAACCGCAACAACTCCACCGCCCTGGCCTTCTAGAAATCGCTCTCGAAAGGGTGGGGGCGCTCGTAAGGGCGCCCGTCACTAGATCTGGTGGGGGCGCTCGTAAGGGCGCCCCCGTTCCGATCGGACCCTTGGTCCGTCAGGGCGCCCCCGTCCCCGGCCCATACAACACCATCCCCGGCCTGGCCCCGGTATGCTGGCCATGGTCCGCCACGATCTGCCCGTTCACCAACACCCAGTCGATCCCGCTCGGACTCTTCACCGGCTGCTCCCAGGTCGACTCGTCCTTGATCGTGGCGAAGTCGAACACCACCACGTCGGCCCAGTTGCCTTCCTTGAGCGAGCCGCGGCCCACCAGTTTCATTCGAGTGGCCGGCCATGACGTCATCTTGCGGATCGCCTCGGGCAGGGTCAGCACGCCATCCTCGCGCACGTACTTGGCAATGATCCTGGGGTGGGTTCCGTAGGTGCGCGGGTGGGGGAGACCGGTGGCGTCGATCACCCCGGGATTCAGGGCCGCGCCCGCGTCGCTCCCGATGCTGACCCAGGGGAACCGGAGGCCGGTCTTCACGTCCTCCTCGCTCATCATGTGGTAGATCGCGGTGACCCGGCCCTCCCCGGCCAGGACCAGGTCCCAGGCCGCGTCACGCGGGTCCTTGTGCATGGCCTTGGCGATCGCATCGAGGGTCATGCCCTGGTATTTCTCGTTCGCGGGGTTCCTGGCGCTGCCTAACACGATCCCTTTCCAGCCGCCCGCGGCCTCCACGATGTTCCACCAGCCGGGGCTCCCCGACTTCACTTCCTTCTTGAGCCGGTCGCGCGTGGCCTTGTCGTTGAGCCGGGCGCGGAGGGAATCGTACCCGCCGTCGAAGGCCCACGAGGGAATCGTCGCTTCGAGTCCGGTGCCGCCCGCGGTGTATGGATATTGGTCCGCCGCCACGTCCACGCCGCGGGCGCGGGCCGCCTCGATCAGTTCGCCGGCGGCCGTCATCAACTTGCCCCAGCCCGGCTTGTACGCAGCCTTGAGATGGAACACTTCGACCGGAACCTTCGCCTCTTCGCCAATCCGGATCGCTTCGGAGATCGACTCGATCAGTTCCTTGCCCTCGCCCCGGATGTGGCTGGCATAGGTGCCGCCGTACGGGGCGATCGCCTTGGCCACTTCGATCAATTCCTCGGTGGTGGCGAAGCTTGACGGCGGGTAGATCAGCGCGGTGGTCATTCCCATGGCGCCGCTCCGCATGGCGGTGTCCACGATGGCGCGCATCCGGCGGTATTCATCCTCGGTCGGCTTGCGGGACACCATGCCGAGGACCGCGGTGCGGGCCTGGGTCTCGCTGTAGTACGAGCCGAAGTTCATGCTGATGCCCTGGCGCTCGAGCCCGGTGAAATATTCCCGGATCTGGCCGGCCGGCACCGGGAAGCCGCCTTCACCCCCGATGGCGGTCGTGACGCCCTGGAGCACCTTATTCTGCGCCAGGCCGTTGCGCGGCAGCACGCTGCCCGACTGGTCCATCATGTCGATCCAGCCCGGCGTCACGAATCGGCCGGAAGCGTCGATCTCCTTGGTGCCGGTCTCGCTGATCCGGCCGATCTTCGCGATCCGGCCGGACTTGATACCCACATCCGCCAGAATCCACGGGTTTCCCATGCCGTCGAGCACCTTGCCGTTCCGGATCACGATGTCGTAGCTCTGGGCGGCGAGCGGAGCGGCGAGGGTCAGGGTGGACAGCACAAGCGCGCGGAAGAAACCGGGGAATGACATGATGCCCTCGAATTGGCGGACGGAATGCATCAATTCTAGCCACGTCGGCGTCCTCCGCGGAGTGCAACTCCTTTCAGGGCTGTTCGCTTTTGCCGGACTTTGCTAGCTTGGAATTGTCTCACGGACCTGACCTGGTCCAGTCCCACTCACAACCCGGAGCAGCCATGAGAAGAGTCGGTGCCGTTGCCATTGGCGGGTTGGCGTTGTTGGCAGCCTGCAGTGAGAGCCCCGTACCTACCCAGCCGACCGACGCGTCGTCGCCGGCGCCGACCATGGACCAGCAGGACGCCGCCCCGATCGCGGTGATGCGGACCCGGAACGACATTGCGCTGGCTCCCGGACACGACGGCGCCAATACCGGAGCGACCAAGGCCGGCGGGACCAGCAGCGGCATCTTCTATCACAACGGTCCGATTCTCACCGTGCCGAAGACCGCGGCGATCTACTGGAGTTCGTCCGCCATCTACGCCGGCGCCCCCGCGAGCGGGACCGGCACCGGTGCCGATGGGTCGCTGATCGGCTACTTCATGAGCAACCTTGGCTCGTCCAACTACTGGGGCATCAACAACACCTACACCAACTCGTCCGGCGGCCGGGTGCCCAAGTCGCTCGGCTTCATCGGCTACTGGGCCACCGGCACCACGCCGCCCGCCAAGCCGACCGACGCCGACATGCAGGCCCTCCTCAACAGCGGCTTCTCGACCGGCAAGCTGGCCTGGGACCCGCAGGCGGTGTACGCCATCTTCACCGGCCCGGGGATCAACCTCGGCGGGGGATTCGGGAGCCAGTACTGCGCCTATCACTACTGGTACACCGCGCCGTCCACCGCCGGGGCTGCCGCGGGGAAGGTCGTGAAGTACGCCGCGATGCCCTACAATGCCGACTTCCCATCGGGCTGCATGGGCCAGACCAACGGCCCCAACGGCGACGCCGCCGCCGACGCCGAGATGAACACCCTGGCCCACGAGATCGAGGAAGCCGCGACGGATCCGGAAGGCACCGCCTGGTATGATCGCCGCGGGAACGAGAACGCCGACAAGTGCGCCTGGAACTTCGGCACCACCCAGACGGCGGCTAACGGGACCCGGTGGAACATCCTGGTGGGCTCGAAACAGTTCTACGTCCAGCAGAACTGGAAGAATGTCGCCGGCGGGGGCTGCTTCCTGCAGTAACCGCCGTTCATCGATTCGGTATGGGGCCCGCTCCACGGGATTGGTGGGGTGGGCCTCGTTCGTCCGACGGACCCCTCTCTTGATGGGTCAGGCTCCGGCAGGGCGTTGCCCCAGCCGATAGAGGAGCAGCGCGGCTCGCTTGATCAGCGTTGGGAACACGCCCAGGTCGGCGGTCTCGTCCGGCGTGTGATCGTTCTTCCCGGCCCCGCCGATTCCATCCATCGCCATCGATACCAGTCCCGACGTGAACGACACATCGGCGGCGCCCGCTCGCATCGGGTCGGTCGCCTCGACCGGGCCGAAACCGAGTTGCCGGCTGATCCGGTCGTACATCGCCAGCAGCTGACGGTTCCCGTCCGATGGCGGGAGCGGTGGATAGCCGTCGTCGAACCGGATCGTGGCGCCGGCATGCGGGTACGAATGGGATACGATCTCGGCCATCGTGGCCTTGGTGTCGCGAAGCTGGTCCGGCGACAGAATCCGGAGGTCGCCGTTCACCACCATCTGCTCGGCCACCACGTTGCTCTTGCCGAACGCCGTGCCGCGAACCCCGGTTGAGTCCAGGCTCACTGCCGTCCCGCCTAACGCTATCCCCGGGTTGAAAGTCAGGAACGGCTGGCCGGCCAGGCGCTGGTGAAAGGCCTCGAGGATCCGAGCCGTCTCGAAAATCGCGCCGGAACCGATCTCGGGCCGGAAGATCAGAGACGAGTGCGCCGGGAGGGCCTTCACCTCGAGGGTCCATCCTGTGAAGCCGCGCCGGGCCACCACCGCCTTGTGCGGGTCGCCCGAGCCGTCCTCGAACCCGATGGCGATATCGTGGCGCCGGGCCAGGTCGATCAGCGGTTTCCGGGCCAGCGATCTCGGGTCGCCCGGTTCTTCCTCGTCGCCCGTCATGATCACGGTGATCGCCAGGTCCTTGAGCGCGCCGGTCGCCGCCAGGGCTTTGAGGGCGTGCACGATGATGACGTCGCCGCCCTTCATGTCGATGATTCCGGGTCCCTTGGCCGTCGTGGAATCGATCCGCTCGAATCGCTGGAACGGGCTGTCCTTCTCGAACACCGTATCCAGATGCCCGATCAGCAGGATCCTCGGGCCTCGGCCGGTCTTCTCCGCCACCAGGTGGCCGGCTCGCTTGAACCCGGCCCCGTCCTCCCATCGGGTCGCGAAGCCCAGCGCATCGAATTCCTTGCGGAATAGGGCGCCGACTTCCTTGACGCCCTGGAGATTCAACGTGCCGCTGTTGATGTTGACCACCCGCTCCAGCAGATCGATGGCCTCACCCGCGTGCGCCGATACATGGGCGACGATCGCCCGCTCCTTCCGGTCCAGGGAATCAGAAGGCGTCGCGAGAGCCATCAGGCAGAAAGCGAATGCGATCATCGGCTACCCCTGTACATTGAGTTCGTTCCGGTCGGCGGCCGCGCGGTTGAAGAACTCGCGGAATCTGATTGATTCAACGACGGGCGGGCGGTCACGGTGGACCGACGCCCAAGCTATCGGAACCGGGAGGCGGTCGTCAACATGGGTACCCAGGACATTGTCATCACCACGCCCCACGGCACGGTCTCCGGTCTCCTGACTGAGTCCCGGACGCCGTCCGCCCTGCTGGTCCTGGGCCATGGCGCCGGCGCCGGGATGCGGCACTCCTTCATGGGAGATCTGGCCGCGGCCTTGGCTGAGGCCGGTGTGGCCAGCCTGCGGTATCAGTTTCCGTTCATGGAGGCGGGAACGTTCCGCACCGATCCCCCGGCCGTGGCGACCACAACCGTACGCGCCGCGGCCGCCGAGGCCGCCCGTCTTCGTCCCGGCCTGCCATTGTTCGCCGGCGGAAAGTCATTCGGCGGGCGGATGACCTCAACGGCCGCGGCCGAACAGCCGCTCGATGGCGTCCGGGGTCTGGTGTTCTTCGGCTTTCCGCTCCATCCCGCCAAGAGGCCGGCCATATCCCGGGGTGACCACCTGGACCGAGTCTCGGTACCGATGCTGTTCCTCCAGGGCACCCGCGATGACCTGGCCGAAATCGCCCTCATCAGGGAGGTGACCGCCCGGCTCGGTCCACAGGCCGCGCTTCACGAGATCCCCGAGGCCAACCACGCCTTCGCGGTGCCAAAACGAACCGGACGCACGGCCGCCGATATCATCGTGGAATTGGCCCAAACTGCGTCGGAATGGATGGGGGCCGTCACAGGGTCTCGCTAGATTGCCGGAGTGTCCGAGCCCGCCCCGTTCCGCCCCACTGAACGACAGAACCAGGCCATCAAGGCCGGCCTGGGTCCGTTGCTGGTGCTCGCCGGCCCTGGGGCGGGGAAGACTCTCTGTCTGATCGAGCGGATCCGCTACTTGATCGAGCACATGGGCATCGAGCCGGCCCGGATCTGCGCGCTCACCTATACCAACAAGGCGGCGGAAGAGGTCGCCGGTCGCCTTACTCGCCATCTCGGAGAGCGTGGCACCACGGTCACTCGCTCCACCATCCATTCGCTCTGCGTCAAGGTGCTCCGGGCCGAGGGCCGGGCGATCGGGATCGAACGCGGGTTCGGCATCGCGGACGAAGACTACCAGAAGGAAATCCTGGCGAAACATCGCTGCTCTCCCAAATGGGCCGGCAGCACACTCACCCGATTCAGCCGCCATCGCCTGACCGGCTGGGAGCTCTCGGACGAAGACGAACTCCAGTTCCGCCGCTACCGCGAATACCTCGCCAAGCGCGGGATGCTCGACTTCGACGACCTGGTGATCCAGACCCGGCGGCTGTTCGACGAGTGCCCCGAGGTGGCCCAGCGGGTGGCGGGCCAGTGGGACTACCTGCTCGTGGACGAGTTCCAGGACCTGAACCCGGTCCAGTACGCGGTCGTCAAAACCCTCGCGGCACCGCACCAGAATGTCTTTGCCGTCGGTGACGACGAGCAATCGATCTTCGCCTTCGCCGGGGCCGACCCCAAGGTAATCGTCGCCTTCATCAACGATTTCAAGATCACCGGCACCATCGTCCTCGACGAAAACTGGCGTACCGCCCGGATGATCTTCGAGCTCGCTCGCCACTTCATCGGCGCCAATCCGAATCTGTTCGGCGCCAAGGATGTGGTGGCCCGCCGCGACTCGGTCTTCCCGGTCGAGGCGAAGAGCTTTCCGGACGAGATCGCCGAAACCGGTTGGATCCTCGAAGAACTGAGGCGCGACCGGGCCGCATCCGATCTGTCCTGGGGCGACTACGCGGTGCTGTACCGGAAACACACGATCGGGGACCACCTCGAGGGCGAACTGATGCGGGCCGGGATCCCCTGCCGTCCCGCGCACGGCCGCGCCGTCGCCGACGACAAGGTGGTGGCATACCTGGTCGCCGCCCTGAAGGTCATCGCCCATCAGGGCGACCCCCTCATCAACGAATCATTCACCCGGGCCGTGCTCCCCTCCGCCGTGGCCGACGCCGTTCGCCGCCAGGCCGAGTCGGAGCAGATGGGCTTCATGCCGGCCCTGCGGAAACGAAGCCGCGATCTGGCCCTCACCGATGAAGACGGCAAGAAGATTCGCCGGGCCCTGGCCTCGCTTCAGAACCTGGTGGCGCTGAGCGTCAAGCACGCCGCGCTGCCCGGCCTGGTGGACGAAATCCTGTCGCAGCGGGTGGGCACCTACCAGACCGCGCTGGAGCAGCGGGCCGAAGATCTCTCCGACCCGGCCTTCGACCCCGCGGCCGTCCGCCTCGCCGAGGCGCTCGCCGGGGTCAAGGCGCGCAAAGGCTGGGTTCTCTTCCCGCTCATGGGCGGACTCGAGATCGGCCTGGCCGGCCTCTACACCGCCGGCGGGTTCCGGCTCGTGGATTATCTCAAGCCGGGCGATGTCCCGGCGCCGGCCGACCTGGTCATCGAGCCGTCGCGGTCCGGCGTGCTTGGCATGGCGTTGACCTCGTTCAAGGCGTTGCAGCTGGCCAATGTCGCCGCCGGCCCTGATTTCAAGGACTTCGTCGTCGTCGATCTCGAAACCACCGGCCGCGACGTCGGCTCGGCCGAGATCGTCGAGATCGCGGCGGTTCGGGTCCGGGACTGGGAGATCGTCGACGAGTTCCACCGCCTCGTGAAGCCCCGGGTGCCGATCGAACCGGAAGCGAGCGCGGTCCACGGGTACTGGGCGACGGACGTCGAAACTGCTCCTCACTTCGAAGCCGTCTGGCCCGAGTTCAAGGCCTTCGCCGGCACCGATACCCTCGTGGCCCACAACGGGTATCAATTCGACTTTCCGATACTGGGCCGGATGATCAAATCGCTGGGAGACGAGCCGCCCGGCGCGCCCGGTGGTTTCGTCACCTTCGACACCTTGCCCCTGGCGCGGTCGCTCCGGATCGGGAGCGCCAGGCTCGAACACCTGGCCGAGAAGTTCGGGGTCGACAAGGGAACGCCGCACCAGGCGCTCTGGGACGTGCGGACGCTGGCCAGGGTCTACCGCAAGCTCGAGGAGGAACGCCGGGCCCGCGCTCGGCGCACCGCACTCTCGGGTGCGCTCGACCATCTCGGGGTGGCCCTGGCGCTGTCCGATCCCGACACGCTCACGCCCGAAGGCGTCATGCTGGCCGACCTCGCCCGGATCTACGCCCTCGGTCGTTACAGCAACAGCCTCGACTACTATCGGGTCGAGCGGGAGCGGGTCGGCCCCACCGCGGCCACCATCGAGACGGTGATCGAGCGGCTCGGCGGCGTGGACCTGATGGCCCGCGTCCGGGCCGAGAAACGGGCCGAGGACCGGTATCCGAATGCCATGGCGCGGATCAGGCGTTTGATCGAGGGTTTGGAGGAGATGCCGCTCGCGGATGGTATCATGGAATTCCTGAGCCGGCTGGCGTTGTCCCGGAGCGACGGGGTCGAGGCGGATCCCAACCGGGTCAATCTCCTGACGCTCCATTCCACCAAGGGCCTCGAATTCTCCCGGGTCATCATCGTGGGGGTCGAGGATTCGGAGTTTCCCGGTGGGAGCCCGACCCGGACCCCCACGAAGGACGACGTGGAGGAGGCCAGGCGATTGCTGTATGTCGGCATGACCCGGGCAAAGGACCGGCTGGTGATGACGCGAGTGGACGCGAGGGAAGGCCGCGTGACCGGCGGCCGGCGGTTCCTCGAGGAACTGGGGCTAGAGAATCGTAGGGGTCCCGCTCTCCATGCTCCGGTAGACGCCTAACACCGCCGCCAGCGCCCGCCGTCCCACGTCGGCGCCGACGGCCGGAGCCTCGTTTCGCCGGATGCTTTCGGCGAACGACACCATCTCCGCCGCGAACTGTCCCGGCATTGGCGCGCCTTCGGTCGGAATCTGCTCCACCCCCCGTTCGGTTCGCAGGAACAGCAGGTTGGCGTAGTGGAAGATCCGGAGCGTGCCCTTCGAACCGTAGACCTTGATGGTGCCGGGGTGAGTCTGCCAGTGGGCCTTTCCGCTCGCACCGTCGCCCTTGGCCATTTCATCCCACGACGGGCCCCAACTGAACAGCCCCTCCGACGGCAACTCGGCCGGCCAGGTGGCATCGTCATAGATCAGGTGGCCTGTAGCGCCGGTCCGAAACTCCATCGTCATGTGCTCGGACACCGGCGGCGCGCCGGAAATCTGCCCCCGGCCCGATACCGCCACGATCTCGGTGCCGAGGAGCCAGGGAAAGATGTCGGCCAGGTGAATGCCGTGGTCCACCAGGCCGTTGCCCGAGCCGCCGGGCCCGCCCGCGGGGTAGTGGTGTGTCCCCATGTCCTGGAATCCGGCCGGGCCGGTGCCGCCGATCATCGTCTCGGTGATGAGCCGGACGTCGCCGATCAGGCCGGCTTCGATCAGTTCCCGCGCCTTCACCAGGGGCGGCAGAAACCGGTAGGAGGCGGCGTAGAACAGCTTGACCTGGCGCTCTTGGCATCGCCGGATCATCCGGTCCGCGTCCTCGAGCGTGATCGCCAGCGGTTTTTCGCAGAGCACGTGGAGGCCCCGATCCGCCGCGGCTTCCACCGCTTCGCGGTGGGTGGCGACCGTACTCACCACCGCGACCAGGTCGAGCGTTTCGTGTTTGAGCATCTCCCGGTAGTCGGTGTACGGTGTGAAGCCGTAGCGTTCGCCCATCATCCGGGCCCGGTCAGCCCGGATGTCGGCGCCGGCCACCACCGTCACCTGGGTCTGGTGCCGGTACCCTTCCAGATGAGCCAGGGCCACATTGCCCAGTCCGATGAATCCTGCCCGGAGTGCGGTTGTCATGGACGAACGGTATCGCGACTCGCGGCTCCGGGGCAAGCGGTGGCATATTCTTGCCATGACCTCTGCCATCAAACTGCGCACCGTCCTGGCCCTGCTGGGCGGGACGGCGTCGAGCGTTGCTGCGCAAATGCCGAATCTGCCAACCCCGGTGACCAACAACGCCGTTGCCGCCGGCCGGATCGGGCGGGATTGGTGGGTGTTCTCGTTCCTGGGCGTTGACTCGACCAAACGCTGGTCCGGCATCACCCGGCGGGCGGCGGCCTGGCGTCCGGGTCTCGATCAGTGGGAGATCCTCCCGTCGGTCCCCGGGCCCGTCGGCCGGCTCGCGGCCACGGCGCAGGTGGTTCGGGGCCGGGTCTATCTCTTTGGCGGCTACTCGGTGGACTCCGCCGCCAGGGAGCGATCGGTTCCCGCGGTGGACATCTACGATCCGCGCAGCCGGCGCTGGAGCGCCGGCGCACCGATCCCGATTCCGGTCGACGACGCGGTGAGCTACGCCTGGCGCGACTCGCTCGTGTATCTGGTGAGCGGCTGGCACGATACCGACAACGTCCAGGCGGTGCAGGTGTACGACGTGGTCCGGAACCGCTGGTCGAAGGCGACGCCGATTCCCGGGCCCGGCGTGTTCGGACACACCGG
>JANMXA010000177.1:0-2389 GCA_031394255.1 Gemmatimonadota bacterium | reverse complement strand
GTGCTGGCGTTGCCGGACGACGGCAACCGCTACGAGCTCGTCGACGGCGAGTTGCTGGTGAGCCCGTCGCCCCGGGCCCTGCACCAGCGGGCGGTCCTCGCCTTGGTGGAGCTGATCGGGCCATACGTCCGTCACCATCGGTTGGGGTCGGTGGGCCTGGCCCCCGCCGATCTGGATCTCGGGACCGGCCAGGTGTCTCAGCCCGACCTCTTCGTGGTTGGCCGGAAGCCCGACGGTCGGGAACCGACCGACTGGCCGGACTACGGCGTTCCCCTCTTCATCGCGGAGATCACCTCGCCCTCGACTGCCCGGTACGACCGGATCACCAAGCGCCGGCGGTATCAGCGGAGCGGGGTGGCGGAATACTGGATCGTCGACGTCGACGCGCGGGTCGTGGAGCGGTGGCGGCCCGAGGATGAGCGACCGGAGGTAGTGGATGCGCTGATCGAGTGGCGGCCGCGCGGGGAGGCGGAGCCGCTGATCATCGATCTGCCTGGACTCTTTCGGCGGATCTTGGCCGAAGAGGACTGACCCACCCAAGGCGTCATCTCGACCCACTGACGCCGGCAACAACAGCGAAATTCGCTTCCGAGGGGGGCATGCATGAAGAAGGCTCTGATCTTCGCCATCGCTGCCGCGGGCTGCGGCCCAGAAACCCAGAGTGTTCGGCTGTCGCCGACGGTGCTCGATCCAACACCAGCCGCCAGCCCCATCCACCTATTCAGCGCCACGCTCCCGCGCTGTGCCTTTCAGGATATCGGGCTGATCACCTCGAAACGATCCGGCGACCTCACTTCGAGCGCCGCTGTACTCGACGGACTCCGTGACCAGGCCCGCCGACTCGGTGGCGACGCCGTCGTCAACGTCCGATTCGTGGATGAAGGGGTTCTTGGCGGGACCGTGATCCGGTTTGCCTCACCCGACTGCAAGGATTAGTGTGGTCACCGCTTGAGTCACGTCACTGGCCCGATAGCCACACAGGCATTCCCCGTCCGCCCGTAAGGCCGAGCGGAACGATCAGACCGGTCGCCACATCGACGAGCTCCAGTCCAGCCTGGGCACGGACTAGAAGCCACCGGCCGTCGGGCGACCAACTCAGGGGAGATTCCGCTCCAAGGCCCGCGGCGGTCACATGTCGAAGGTTGGTACCGTCCGACTCCATGATCATGAGCCGGTTGGTGTCGTTCTCCAGGAAAGCGATCCGGTTGCCGCTGGGGGCCCACTCCGGAAACCGGCCGGGCACCTCCGCCCCAACGAACGCCTTCTGCACCATGTCATAGACCCGAACGCCGATCCCGCCCGAAATTGCCCCGACCGCGTGGAACGTGACGAACCGGCCATCTGGCGACACCGACGGCCGATAGAATACTCCGGTCGTGATCGTGGCAAGACCGGTCCCATCGCGCCTGACTCGCCAGATCCCCTGAGGTCCGCCGCCGAGGTTCGTGAAATAGATGAACTGGCCATCAGGGGAAAATGCCGGCCAGTACGGATCGCCGACGCCGAGCCCGTCAGGCCAGGTTATCGGTGTCACCCCTCCATTGATCGACTGCAGATTGATCTGGCGGGAGAAGCCCGACGGGGCAATGGCGAACTCGTTGCCGGTCGGTGACCAGGCGGGCTCGAGATCGCCGCTCATGGGGCCCGGGTCGATCACCCGACGGCCGGCCCCATCGAAGTCGACGACGATGAGGCTGCCGCCCTCCACCGCGGCGTACTGACCGACCGGTACCACGCTGGCCGCGGTCGTATCCCGAAACGCGCCCGCCGACGCGATGATCGCGACGAGGCCGGTGCCCGTCGCGGCCATCCGACCAGTCCCGTCGACCGATGCAATGCCGCCGGGCGTCGAAGAGATCGTGACCGTTACGGGATCGGTCCGGGCATTGCCGAACCGGTCCACGACGCGGGCGCGGTATTGCACGGCGGCGCCTATCCTGATCGTGGTATCCCTCGGCTCGACGAGGACCCTCCGAGCCGCACCCGGGAGAACGTTGAAGGCGACCGTATCGGCTACTCCCAACTCAGACACCGACACCTCGATACGCCCGACCCCGGCGCTGGCGCCGAACTTCACCTGGACGGCCGCCTGGCCTCGGGCATCGGCCGCCACGGCCGCGAAAGCCTCGAAACTGGGCTGATCGATCGGACGAACGGTCATGCTCTGGGGGAAGGCCGGATTGCTCCCCGGCAAGGTCTCAAATCGGACGGTTGGTCCCGCCTGCGGCGTTCCATCCGACGCGCGGACCTGGACGACGAGGGCCTGGATCGGTTCGGCGAGGATCGAGTCGGTGGCGGACGGCCGCACGACGATCGTCAGATGATCAACCGATGGCTGAGGCTCGGTCCCGCCATTTGAGCACGCGGCGGCGGTAGTGACGAGAGCGGC
>JANMXA010000176.1:0-3217 GCA_031394255.1 Gemmatimonadota bacterium | reverse complement strand
GCAGCTCGGTCCCGTACCGCTCGATGATCTTCCGCCAGAACTTGACCACCTCGTTGACGTTGTCTTCGAGGATGTCGACGTCGCCTTCGCGGTCATCGGGTGCTGAGATCAGCACTTCGGAGGTCACCAGGCCACATTCATCCAGGTGTTTCTTGTACAGCAGCGCGGTGGCCTTGTCCTGCGCCACCAGCTGGCCCTTGAAGCCGGTTCCCTTCCAGGCGTTGGCAAAGTGGGCGCTCAGGTCCCAGGCGATCGTTGCCACCTTCTGCTCGGCCCGGTTGAGCTGCGACGTCGAGCTGAACTTCTTCTTCAGGTCGGCGGCCTGTTCCTTCGTCAGCGTTTGGGTAATCCGGTCGAACCACCGGTCGATCTGCTCCCGGTCAACCACTTGCGGTACGTACCGGCCTTCGTAGAGGAGCGGAACCACCGACTTGTCCGCAACGGCCTGGCTGATGGTGTAGCTGTCGATCAGCCCACCAAACTTGCGGATCGTGTCCTTTTCCGCCGTCATGACCGGGGTACCGGTGAAGCCGAGGAAGCAGGCGTTGGGCATCACCTTCCGCATTCGGGCATGGAGGGGGCCGTACTGGCCCCGGTGGCTCTCATCGACCAGCACGAAGATGTTGGGGGTGTCGAGTATCAGCCCTTTGGTGGCCACCGCGGTCTCGAATTTGTCAATGACGGTGGTGACGATGGGTGATTTGGCCTCCTGTAGCAGCTTGACCAGGTTCTTGCCGGTCGAGGCGCGAGCCGGTTCGAGCCCGCAGCGCCGAAAGGTGTTCCAGATCTGGTCGTCGAGGTCGACCCGGTCGGTTACCAGAATCACCCGCTTGTCACCGCCGGCAGGGATGTCCTCCGCAATGGCGGTGGCAAGCATGACCATGGTGAGCGACTTGCCGCTTCCCTGGGTGTGCCAAACTACCCCACCGGGCCGAAGTCCATCGTGGCCGACTCGGCTGATTCGTTCCATCGTCTTCTTGACGCAGAAATACTGCTGGTACCGGGCCACCTTTTTCTCGGCCTCGTCGTACAGCACGAACCGCCGGATCAGCTCAAGGAGCCGCTCCGGCCGACAGAGGGCGTAGAGCGCTCGGTCCTGCTCCGTTGGCTGCCGGTGGTGTTGGTCGAGCGCATCGAAGTGCCGGCGAACGTAGTGGAAGCGATCGGCAAAGAGCCGGTCCTTCGCGGGTACCGGGAGTGGCTGGTTGACCGCATAGTCGAGGGCAGACTCGTCGGTGTCCTCCCGCCAGACGGCCCAGAACGGTTCCGGGGTTCCGGTCGTTCCGTACCGGGCCTCGTTCTTGGATACAGCAAGCAGCAGCTGACTGTAAAGGAAGAGCTGGGGAATCTCTTCCGTCCTCTGGTTTCGGATCTGCTGGGAGATGGCTTCAGCCATCGGCTTTTCGAGGTCCGGTCGCTTGCATTCGATGACTACGACCGGGATGCCGTTGACGAACAGGACCAGATCGGGACGGCGGGTGTCTCCGGAGCCGCCTCGTTCGACCTCAAATTCCTCCGTGACGTGCAGCGCGTTCCTTCGCGGGTTCTGCCAGTCGATGTACTGAAGCGGAAAGCTTCGGGTGTCGCCTGAGATGGTCTGTTGGAGCGATTTGCCCAGGCGGAGGAGGTCGTAGACCTTCTCACTGGTTCGGACCAACCCGTCAATCGGGATGTCTTCAAGGGCTTCAACCGCCGCTCGAATATTGCCCTCGGAGAAGGGATGCGTTTCACCCTTGAAACGAATCTGATTGAGCTCTCTGAGCTTCGGGATCAGGACTCCGCCAAGCAAAACCCGGGAGCCTCGGTTGCCCCGCAGCTCAAGTGCCTCGCGGGGCGTGAGGTATGTCCACCCAAGATTCCGGAGCAGTTGGAGGGCCGGGACCTGGGAGACGTGGTCCTCATTGGGGAGGGGAGCGGTGTGGTCGGTCACTAGGGCCTCAGGCCGGAACCCGGACCCTGCCGGTCAACAACAACTCAGCAACCGCCCGCTGCTGTCGATCATAGGCGTCGCGGAGGACTTCCAATAGGCCGATTTCTCGCCCTACGGTATCTAGCACGGATGCAATCGCGGCCTGTTCGTCCATGTTCGGGACTTGAACGTGAACCTGTGCGAAGTGGTGAAATTTCAGGTTCAGTGTGTCGTCGACAAGGCCTTGGGAGTGGCGCCTGAACTGATTGACCGTTGTGGGCAGTTTGAAGAGATGCGCCGCAAAACGGCTATCGATACCAGCGCCAGGAGCGCAGACCGTATAGGCGGGGCTAACAATCCCCTCCAACTCCGAGCGGGCCGAGACCCCTTGCCACATCCGCATCGTATTGTAGCCAACGTCTCCCGGCGCAATTCGCAGGTATGCTGCCTTGTCGGCCGGCGATGTGTCTCGCCGATCAAGTTCCGTTCGAAGCACAACGCCGCGACCGGCTGTAATTGACAGCAGAGGGAGGTCCGCTCGGTCGCGCTCAACCCGCTCACTGAACAGATCGCCGAGCCTATGAGTTTTCCATGGCATTCTGTCGAAGGGCCTGAAACGCCGCTTACCCGTCAACAATTGTTCCATCAGGCCACACTTGCGACGCCGGCTGGCGTCAATGAGCCGGGTCGCGACGGAACTCCGTGCCTCCATCATATCCATCAGGGCCCCACCTGCCGCCCTTTCCACGGCCGACGGCCACGGAACAACAATTGAAAGGAAATTCCGCTTGGATATGTTCTTCATGCTTCCGCTTGTGCCCGTGGCTCGTTTCACCAATTCGCGACGGACCCGATCGGAGTTCAGCGCGTGCTTGAGCCAAGTGTAACCTTCGTGCTCGGGCCGGAGGATCACCCGCCAGTGCTTGTCCGACAGATGAAGATTCGGATAGTCCCTGTCAACCGCTACGCTAAGGGCGACCAAGTCCGAGGTATTTGCCCGAGTCAGAACTAGGTCGCCTGCGGCTACGCTCGGGCCAACGCGAGCGATCTCAGACGGCAAGACGGCCTTGTTCTCGAGCGACCGGAACCCAGCGCCCGATACGCAAGAAACCTTGAGGACACCTTGTTCGCCGCCGCATGCCGGCCGATCCTCGGAGCGGACACTAACGCCAGCTTCGAGGCGCTCAATCAAGCTGCCAAGGGGAACGACCTCGAGGAACGGGTCACCCATCGAGGCCAATTCGCGCCAACTGGCTTGCAATCTTTGCTCGAACGGCCCCTAGCTCCCCTTCGAGTCGGGCTATCTCG
>JANMXA010000175.1:0-30853 GCA_031394255.1 Gemmatimonadota bacterium | reverse complement strand
CACCTTATCTGCACCATTGGTACTATCTTTTAATCCAGGTGTGCGCTAATCAGTCCGTCGTTTTTTGTTGTTGCCTGGTTTGGACCGTGTTGGGGGCGGCCGACGCCCCCCCCCTTCCCTTCCTGCGAACTGATCAGGCGACCAGGTCTTTCAACCGGTCCCCGGTATCTCCCTCCCTGAGCCGCTGGAGCGCCCGGTCCCGAAGCTGTCGAATCCGCTCCCGGGTGACCCCCATCATCCGGCCAATCTCCTCGAGGGTGCGGCTATTGCCGTCCTCAAGGCCGAAATACAGGCGAAGCACCTTGGCATCCCGCGGAGGCAGGGTCGCCAGTGCCGCTTCGATGTCGTTGGTCTGGCTGTTGGCCAGGGTGGAACTGTCGGTGCCCTCCTGGTCTGTGGCCGCAAACCGTTCCATGCGTTCGTTGCCATCACCGTCCCGGGTGGGATGGTCGAGGCGAACAGCCTCAGAGTTCAACGCACTCAGGCTTCGGACGGCCTCAGGAGTAAGCCCGGTGGCGCGCGCAAGTTCTTCCGTCGTCGGCATCCGGCCGAGACGTTCCTTCAACAGCGTGGTCGTCCGACCGAGCCGCGAAAGATCCGCGGTACGGTTGAGCGGCACCCGAACCGGGCGGCCGTGGCGTGCAATTGCCGCCTGGACCGCCTGCCGAATCCACCAAACTGCATACGAGATGAATTTGACCCCGCGATCGGGATCAAATTTCCTGGCAGCGGTCATCAAACCAAGGTTCCCTTCGCCGATCAAATCGACGAGCGGTACGCCCCGGTTCTGGAACTTCTTGGCGACCGACACCACGAACCGCACGTTATGCCTGGCCAGCTTCTCCTGGGCGATGATATTTCCGCGGAACGCTTTGCGAGCGAGTTCCATTTCCTCGTCTCGACTCAAGAGCGGTACCCGGGAAATCTCGTCCAAGTAGAGGTCGAGGCTCTCGCGGCCCTCGTCCACCGCACGGGCGATCTGGGCTGGCCGTGCCGCCCGGCGCTTCGCACGAGGAAGAGTCACTTAGGTCCTCCCACAGTTAAGGGATACTGCCCGTCAGGGTTTCCGAAACAATCCCGAAACAATCGAACCCCCCTCGGGGCGCCAATATACTATCTAAGACGAGAAAAATCAATAACTTAAGTAAGACCGCTCGGGACATGGGCTTGCGAACGACATGGCAGGTCCGACCGGGTGGGGTCGCTCCTAAAAGGCACCGAGAGCCTGGATAAAGACACCGAGAATCTCGATACTCTCCCGCCAACTTACCTCATCCATACGCCTAGGCTAGCTTGCAAGTTAACGGTTCACAGTGGAACGTAACCTGCGTACCCCCCATCACCCTTGGGAACCGGGAGACGTACCAACCAGCGCCGGCAAACACGGGGCAAGACGTAGAAGTGGCCACCATCGGAGGCGGAAGGCAGGAAGCAGGAGGCGCCCCTGCCCTCCGTTCTAGCTGCGGAAGCGGATCTCACCGGCATGGGTCACGGCCATCGGCCCCACGATCAGGTCCGCGGGATCGACCTGGAACTGACCATCCTTCACGGCATGATCGAACAGGGACTGAATGTTCCGGCTGAACATGAAACTGGCGTGATTCGGCAGGGTGCTGGCCAAGTTGAGGGGGCCCACGATCGTGACGCCCTGGTGAACCACGTCCTCGCCGGCCTGGGTGAGTTCACAATTGCCGCCGGTCTCCGTGGCAACGTCCATGATCGTCGAACCGGGGCGCATCGAGTCGACCATGGCGCGGGTGACGAGGCGTGGGGCCGGCTTGCCCGGGATCGCCGCGGTGGCAATGACCAGGTCGACGTCCTTGATGTGCTTGGCGATGGCCTCGAGGACCCGGGCTTGCTGGTCTTCGGACAGTTCCTTCGCGTAGCCGCCGGTCCCCTCGGCCCTGGCCTCCGCCTCGATGAAGGAAGCGCCGAGGCTCATGACCTGCTCTTTCACGGCGGGCCGCACGTCGAATGCGGACACGACCGCGCCTAACCGTTTGGCGGTGGCGATCGCCTGAAGGCCGGCCACGCCGGCACCGAGCACGAACACTTTCCCCGGCGTGATGGTACCGGCCGCCGTCGTCAGCATCGGAAGAAACCGCCCCAACCGAGCGGCGCCGATCAGAACCGCCTGATAGCCGGCGACGGTTGCCTGGGACGACAACACGTCCATCGACTGTGCCTTGGTGGTCCGGGGTACGAGTTCGAGGGCCAGGGCGGAGACCTTCCGGAGCGCCAGCGCGTCGATCAACGCGGCAGACCGGTGGGGCGCCAGCAGGGAAATGAGCACGGATCCTTCAGGCAGCGCGCCGACCTGCCCCACCTCCGGCGGCTGGACCTTGCAGACGACGGTTGCGCCGGCGCACGCCTCTGCGGCGGTCTCCGCCACCAGTGCCCCGGCGTCCAGATACTGCTGGTCGGGATAAAAGGCCGCCACCCCGGCACCACGTTCGACGATGACTTCATGCTTCTGCTGAACGAGCTTTTGAGCGGTCGCGGGGCTGATCGCCACCCGCCGCTCGCGCAGGGCGGTTTCCTTGAGTACGGCAACTCGCATTGATTTCCTCGAATGGACGAACGGCGGATAGGCGGGCGGTTCGATCGAGAGGCGGGCCTATCACTTCCTTGGGCCGCGAATTTACACCGGCGAAGGGCGGTTCGACAGGTAGACTTTCCCCTGGCGTTTCGGTAATCTGCGCGATCCTGAGCCTATCCCAAGCATGAAGACCACTCGCGTATTCGTACCCGGCTCGATCGGGAATGTAGGCCCCGGCCTCGATATCCTGGGCCTGGCTGTCCGCGGAGCCGGCGACATCGTCATTGCCGAAAGGCGCCGGGGCCGTGGTGTCCTGGTGGCCGACCCCGGCCATCCCGATCTGCCCACCGATCCGAACCGCCATTCCTCAGCGATTGCGGCGCAGGCGGCCCTTGATCTTGGCGGGCGGCGGGGCCGGTTCGGCCTGACCATCTCGCTGATCAAGGGGCTGCCGCTTTCGGGCGGCCAAGGCGGCAGCGCCGCCTCCGCCGTGGCAGGCGCCGTTGCCGCCAACGTGCTGATGGGCCAACCGCTGGGCCCGCTGGAGGTCCTGGCAGCCGCGCTGGCCGCCGAAACCACCGTGGCCGGCCGGCACCTCGACAACATTGCGCCCTCGCTACTTGGCGGCCTGGTGTTGATTCGCAGCCTCGACCCGATCGATGTCGTCCGGATCCCGACGCCACGGGGGATGTGGATCGTGCTCGCCAAGCCGGCATACGAGTTTGAGACCCGGCGCGGCCGCTCCGTTCTGCCCCGGCTCATCTCGCGCGCCGATGCGCTGCACCAGGGGGCGCAGATCGCCGCGATGGTGGCGGCCGGTTTCGGCAATGACGCGGTCCGATTCGGCGAGGCCATTGATGACCGGATTGCCGAGCCGGTCCGCGCGGCGCTCCTGCCCGGGTTCGGGCGGGCCAAACAGGCTGCCCTCGATGCGGGCGCCTTGGGTTGCTCGATCTCCGGAAGCGGACCGACGCTGTTTGCTCTGGCCGGAACTCGGGTGGCCGCGGCCACGATCGGAACCGCGGTCAGTCGGGCGTATTCCAGGGCAGGTTATCGATGCGACCTTCGGATCACGACAGTCGACCGGGTTGGAGCACGAACCAGATGACGACAACGCTGCGGTGTCCTTCCTGTGAGGCGCGCCAGCCGTTCGACGCGCCGATCACTCGCTGCCCGGCGTGCGGCGGTCTCCTCGAGGTTGATCGGCCGGACCAGCCGGCAGACATCGCCGCGCGATTCGCCGACCGGGGCCGTTGTTCGGCCTGGCTCAGCCGCTCCGGGGTCTGGCGGTTCCGCGAATTGATTCTGCCCGAGGCCCGGGACGCAGACGTGGTATCGTGGCCCGAAGGCAACACGCCACTGATCGAACGGGAGTCGGTGTCGAGCTGGGCGGGTTGCCGGAGGCTGACCCTGAAGCACGAGGGCATGAACCCGACCGGCTCGTTCAAGGACCGAGGCATGACGGTCGCCGTGTCGCAGGCCAGGCGACTGGGCCTGAAGGCCGTGGCCTGCGCCTCGACCGGGAACACCTCGGCGTCGCTGGCGGCGTACGCGGCGCAGGCGGGGTTGACCGGCGTCGTCCTGATCCCGGCCGGCCAGACGGCGTTAGGCAAGCTCGCTCAGACGGTGGCCTATGGCGCGAGAATTCTGGCCGTCCGGGGAGACTTCGACGCCTGCCTCGACCTGGTGGGCCGGGCCAGCGGTTCCCTGGGGCTCTACTTGGTCAACAGCATCAATCCGTTTCGTCTGCTCGGGCAGCGCACGATCGGGTTCGAGATTCTGGAGGACCGCCGGTGGCGGGCGCCCGACTGGATCGCGCTGCCGGCCGGCAACCTGGGCAACACCTCGGCCATCGGGGCAGCTCTGCTCGATGCGAAACGCCTCGGATTGATCGACCGGGTGCCCCGGCTCGCGGCGATTCAGGCCGCGGGCGCGGCGCCGTTCGCACGGAGTTTTGCGGGCGGGTTCGCCGAGCGGTTCACGGTCGAGGCCGAGACAGTCGCCACGGCGATCCGGATCGGAAATCCGGCGTCCCACGACCGGGCAGTCGCGGTGATTCGCGGGACCAACGGGGTCGTGACTTCGGTGACCGACGAGGAGATCCTGGCGGCGAAGGCCGTGATCGATCGGGCCGGGGTCGGGTGCGAGCCGGCGAGTGCGGCGTCAGTCGCGGGAGTTCGACGTCTGGTGGCGGAAGGGACGATTGGGCGGGACGACGAGGTTGTGGCGATTCTCACGGGGCACCTGCTCAAGGATCCGGAGATTCTGCTCAAGTCGAGCGGGGGGCGGATCACGGAGATCGATCCGACGCTGGCGGCGGTCGAGGCGGCGATCCGGAACGCGTGAAGGCGGGGTGGAAGCGTGTAAGGGCGGGCTTACGCCCGCCCTTACGAGGCCCAGTGCCCGCCGGGCCCGATGAGGCCCGGCGAGGCCCGACGACGAATCGTCGGGGCCTGGCGGTCAGTGGGTGTGCTGGGCTTTGGCGACGGCTTCGGCCAATTCGGTGTAGGCCGTGGGATCCGTCTCCCGGAAGGGCGACATCACGTGCGCGATCTTGCCCTTGCCGTCAATCACATACACGGTGCGGTGGTCGAGCATCCCGAACCGGGTCTGGATCCCCACTCCGTATTTCTTCCCAACATCTGCGCCGAGGTCACTGAGGAAGGTGACCGGGTAGCCCTTGTCGCGAGCCCAACTGGCCTGCGCCGTGTCGGCATCGACGCTGATACCGAAGACCTTTACTCCGTCACCACTGTTAAAGAGCTTCGCGTACTGATCACGGTACGCGTCCATTTGCACCGTTCACCCAGAGGTCCTGGCCTTGTAGAAGAAGGCCAGGACGACCGTCTGGCCCCGAAAATCCAGCAGACTCGCCGCCTTGGGCGAGACGCCGTCCTTGGTCGATGCGGGCAGACTGAACGCCGGCGCTTCAGCGCCGACCGCCAGAGGCATCGGCTTGTCCTGCGCGTTCGCCACGCCGGTCAACGCCACTGCTGCCACGAACGACACGATACTCGTTCCGCGCAATTCCCCTCCTCGTGTTGGGGTCGCCGAGGCCGAGCGGTTGCCCAACCCCACTCTCAATATATGCGTTCACCGCCTGCTGCGCCTTACGGCCTGATGATCCGCCAGATCTTGCCGTGGGCGTCGTCGCTCACGAAGAGCGATCCATCCGGACCCTGAGCCAGACCGGTCGGGCGGAGATCGGTGGTGGCCCCTGCCGACACGGCGAAATCAGTCCAGGTGCCGACCGGTTTGCCATCCTTGAATGGGATGAACACGACGCGGTACCCCTCCTGCGGCGCGGGGGCCCGATTCCACGACCCATGGAACGCCAGAAACGCGCCGCCCTTGTAGTCGTTGCCAAACATCGCGCCGGTGTAGAACATGAGCGCATTGGGAGCCCAGTGAGCGGGGAACGCAATCGCGGGCTGGGCCTTCTTGTCGCAGCCTCCGACCTTGACGCCGTCGCCGCCGTACTCGGGATTCTGGAGCTTCTTCTTGAGGCGGGCATTGTAGAAGCAGTAAGGCCATCCGTAGTCCGCGAGGTTGGCGACCGGACCGAACTCTTCAGCCGGGTTCTCGCGACCCTCGTCGGCCGGCCACTTCCAGTTCTCGGTCAGCTGATCGCGGCCGTGGGAGGCCATGTAGAGCGTGCCAGTCGAGGGCTCGACCGCCATGGCTTCAGGATTCCGCATCCCCCAACCGAAGTGCTTCGCGTCGGCAGGTGTCTGGCCCTCGTTTCTGGTCCTGAAACGCCAGATCCCGGAACGGACGGCGACCTCGGGACACGGGTCCTGGCCCGGGAAGGGGCCGTTTCGGTCCTGACCGGGCTTCTGGCAGCTGTTGCTGAGCGAGCCGAAGGACACGAAGAGCGAGCCGTCCTTGGCGAGGGCGAGCCCCTTCATGAAGTGCCCGCCCTTCGGGAGGTCGCGGGCCAGCGTCCGAATCGTCCCGGTCGGCTGAGTCATGCCGGCCTTGAAGGGGATGACCATCACGCTGTCGTTGGCGGCGAAATAAAGATTCTCCGGCGTCAGTACCAGTCCGGTCCCGCCGACGCCGGCAAAGAGCTGATGTTCCTCCTCCGCCATGCCGTCGCCATTGGTGTCGCGCAACAGAATGACACCGCTCTTGAAGCTGGCGGCCAGCACATCGCCGTTGGACGCCACCTGGATGTGGCGGACCGGGCCGACCTTCTCGGCGACCAGCACCGCGCAGAATCCGGCGGGCAACTTGAGGCCGGCGTTCCCCGGCGAACAGGCCGGCGGTGCCGAGTGCGGAGCGATGAGCGAGGCGAGAACGAATAGCAGGGCCATGTCGGGTTCCAGGGTCGGGATGTGGGGACCAACAAGATAACGGGCCGCCAGGAACCCGGCCTACCTTCAAGGCGGCCCCCGCCCTAACTTCCCCCCCGCTTATGGCTAACCCACAATACATCTTTACGATGCGGGACCTCCGCAAGGTCGTTCCGCCCAGTCGGGAGATCCTCAAGGGGATCTACCTGAACTTCCTCCCCGGCGCCAAGATCGGGGTCCTCGGCTCCAACGGTGCCGGCAAGTCGACCCTGCTCAGGATCATGGCTGGCGTGGACCACGATTTCCTTGGCGAGGCCCGGCTGGCCGACGGGGTCACCGTCGGCTACCTGCCCCAGGAACCGTCCCTCGACCCGACCAAGGACGTTCGCGGCAACGTGGAACTGGCCGTGGCCCATATCCGGGCGATGCTGACGGAGTTCGAAGCGATCAGCAACAAGTTCGCTGAACCGATGAGTGACGACGCGATGAACGCCCTGCTCGAAAAGCAGGGCGATCTCCAGACCAAGATCGAAGCGATCGGGGCCTGGGAACTCGACCGGAAGCTCGACATCGCGATGGATGCCCTCCGCCTTCCGCCCAGTGACGCGGACGTGACCAAGCTCTCGGGCGGCGAGAAGCGCCGGGTGGCGCTCTGCCGCGTGCTCCTGGAGCAGCCCGACGTGCTCCTGCTCGACGAACCGACCAACCACCTCGACGCCGAGTCGGTGGCGTGGCTGGAACGGCATCTGGCGGAGTTCCCGGGGATGGTGGTGGCGATCACCCACGACCGGTACTTCCTCGACAATGTGGCGGGCTGGATTCTCGAGCTGGACCGCGGGGAGGGGATTCCTTGGGAGGGCAACTATTCGAGCTGGCTCGACCAGAAGCAGCGGCGCATGGCGCAGGAAGAGAAGTCCGCGTCGACCCGCCAGCGAACGCTGGAACGGGAACTCGAATGGATCAAGATGTCGCCCCGGGCCCGGCAGGCGAAGGGCAAGGCCCGAATCAATGCCTATGAGGCCCTGTTGGCCGAAGGAGAGAAGGAGCAGGAGGGCACGGCGGAAATCTCGATCCCGGTGCCGCCCCGGCTCGGCGATGAAGTCGTGGTCGCCAAGGGCGTGAAGAAGGGGTTCGGGGACAACATCCTGTTCGAGAATCTTACGTTCTCGCTCCCGAAGGGCGGGATCGTGGGAGTGATCGGGCCGAACGGCGCCGGCAAGACGACCTTGTTCCGGATGATCACCGGCGCCGAAACACCGGACGGCGGCGAACTGATCGTAGGGTCGACCGTGCAAGTCTCGTACGTCGACCAGAGCCGCGACTCGCTCGACGCGACCAAGTCGGTGTATGACGAAATCTCAGGCGGCCACGACTTCCTCGACTTCGGGAAGCGGCAGATCAACTCGCGAGCCTACTGCGCCGGGTTCAACTTCAAGGGCGCCGACCAGCAGAAGAAGGTCGGGCTCCTGTCGGGCGGGGAGCGGAACCGGGTGCATCTGGCCAAGGTGCTCAAGAGCGGCGGCAACCTGCTCCTGCTCGACGAGCCGACCAACGATCTCGACGTTGACACATTGCGGGCTCTGGAAGACGCCCTGCTCCGCTACGCGGGCTGCGCCGTGGTCATCAGCCACGACCGGTGGTTCCTCGACCGGGTGGCGACCCATATCCTGGCGTTCGAGGGCGACAGCGAGGCCTACTGGTTTGAAGGGAACTACCAGGACTACGCGGCGGACTACAAGCGACGGAAGGGCGTGGCTGTAGATCAGCCCCATCGGATCCGATACAAGAAACTGGTCCACTAGCGGCCGGAACACGCAGGTCGGATTGCCGAATGGGGCCAAATGGCCCGGAGAGGGAGAAATGCAGCTCTTGAGACAGAAAATTGCCGTGCTGCCGCCGCGGCTCGAGGGGCTGGCCGCGATCGCGACCAACCTGTCGTGGAGCTGGAACCGGGATGCCCGGGAGCTGCTGCGATCGATCGACCCCCCGATGTGGCGGGAGACCCGGCACAACCCAATTGCCATGCTGAGGGAGGTCTCCCCGTCGCGGCTCGAACACCTGGCGGTGGATCCGGCGTTCCTGGCCCGGTACGACCAGGTCATGACCTGGATGGCCGGCGACCAGCACCATGAACGGACCTGGTTCGGCCGGCGGTTCACGAACCTGGCCGAGCATCCGGTGGCGTACTTCTGCGCCGAGTTCGGGCTCCACAACTCGGTCCCGATCTACAGCGGCGGGCTCGGCATTCTGGCCGGGGACCATTGTAAGGCGGCGTCCGACCTTGGGGTGCCGCTGGTCGGGATCGGGCTGTCGTACATGAAGGGATACTTCGACCAGCGGCTTCGGGCGGACGGCTGGCAGGAAGACAGCGACGAGCATGTCGACCCGATCATGACGCCGCTGCTGCCGCTCCGAGGCCCGAAGGGGGAGCCGCACCTTGCCGTCGTGGACACGTTCGGACGCCCGGTGCACGTGCAGGTGTGGACGATGAAGGTCGGCAGGATTCCTTTGTATCTTCTCGACACCAATCTCGAATCAAACCACCCTGACGACCGTAACCTCTTGAACAAGCTGTATGCCGGCGGTCCGGACCTCCGGCTCCGGCAAGAGTGGTTGCTCGGCGTTGCCGGGGTCCGGGTACTCCGGGCCGTGGGGATCCATCCTGGGGCCTGGCATGCGAACGAGGGCCACGCGGCGTTCATGTTGCTGGAAAGGGTCCGGGAACTGGTTGTGGCAGGATCGTCACTAGACGAGGCGGTCAAGGCGGTCCGGGCCACCTCCGTCTTCACCACCCACACGCCCGTCCCGGCCGGCCACGATGCGTTCGACGTCGAACAACTGGCATCGTGCACCGGACCGATCTGGGACGAGATGGGGGTCGATCGCGACGCCCTGATGCGACTGGGCCTTCACGCGGCCAACGGCGACGACCGGTTCCAGATGACCGTGCTGGCCACTCGGCTCTCGGCCCGGGTGAACGGTGTGTCCGAGCGGCACGGCGAGGTCTCGCGGGAGATCTGGTCCTCGCTCTGGCCGGGCCGGGCCAGCGAGGCGGTGCCGATCGGCGCGGTCACCAACGGGGTCCACCTGGCCACCTGGATGGCGAACCCGATGATGGCGCTGCTGGATCGGTCGCTGGGCCCGGACTGGGGCTTCCGGCTGGACGATCCCAGTGTACTCGAACAGATCAAGCAGATCGACCCGGCGGACTTGTGGACGGTCCACCAGGACCTCAAGGGCACCTTGATGGGGTATGTCCGAGAGGACGCCCGGAAACGTTTCGCGTCCCATTGGGAGGAGGCCAACCAGGTGGTGGCGGCCGGGACGCTGCTCCATCCGTTCGCGCTCACCATCGGCTTCGCCCGGCGGTTTGCGACCTACAAGCGGGCCTCCCTGATGTTCAGGGACGTGGACCGGCTTCATCGGCTGCTGTGCGACCGGCGGCGTCCGGTCCAGATCATCTTTGCCGGCAAGGCCCACCCGGCCGACAACCCGGGCAAGGAGATTCTCCAGGAGGTCTACCAGTTCACCCATGACCGGTTCTTCGAGGGGCGGGTGGCGTTCCTCGAGGACTACGACATGCATGTGGCGAGCGCCCTGGTGCAGGGCGTCGACGTCTGGCTCAACTTGCCGCGGGTGCCGATGGAGGCCTGCGGAACAAGCGGGATGAAGGCGGCGTTCAACGCCGTGCCGCAACTCGGGACGATCGACGGTTGGTGGGAGGAGGGCTACGACGGCACCAATGGATGGGCAATTCCGTTCGCCCACAATGACGACGACCCGGAGGCGGTGGACGCGTCGGACGCCGAGCATTTCTACCGCCTGCTGGAAGAAGAGCTGATTCCGCTCTACTATACTCGCGACATCCGCGGTGTTCCCCTCGGGTGGGTGGACAAGATGCGGAACGCGCTCCGGGTCGCGTTTCAGAAATTCAACGCCCGACGGATGGTGCAGGACTACAGCGAGAAGTACTACGTACCCGCGATGAGGCAGGATCCCTTCACGGACGATCCGCCGACAGGATAAAGATGGAGGAGCGCCGGTCCGACCGCCGGGAGCGACACCCGCAGTCCGCTTTGGCGGGGCCGGACGGCACGCCGGTCACCGTGATCCACGTGGCGGCGGAGTACTACCCGTTTGCCCGGTCCGGGGGCCTGGCCGAGGCCGTGGCCAACCTGGCCCGCCACCAGTCCCGAAGCGGCATCCGATCGCTGGCCATTCTCCCGCTCTACCGCAGCGCCCGCGACAAGGCTGGTGACCTGGTCCCGGTCGGCGAACCGTTCGAGGTGCCTCTGGGCGCCCGACGGGAGACCGTGCGCCTGATGACGCAGCGCACGCCCTCGCCGGGGGCTCAGATCTACTTCATCGAGCACGACGGGTTCTACGACCGCCCCAGGCTCTACGGCAACGCGAACGGCGACTTCCCGGACAACCCGCTCCGGTTCGGCGTCTTCGCGCTGGCAAGCGTGATGGCGATCCCGCGGATCTCCGACGGGCCGGTGCTGCTCCATGCCCACGACTGGCATGCGGCGTTGGCGTTGACCTACCTCCGGACCCGCTTCGCGACCGATGAGCGGTATCGCCGGGTGGTGACGGTGCTCTCGGTCCACAATGCCGGTTATCAGGGGCACTATCCGCCGTCGGTGATGGCCGAACTGGGCCTCCCGTCCCACCTGTTCAACTACCGCCAGCTGGAGTGGTACGGCAAGCTGAACCTGCTCAAGGGCGGCCTGGTGTTTGCCGACGCCGTGATCACGGTGAGCCCGAACCACGCCACCGAGCTCCGGACGGCCGAGGGCGGATTCGGACTGCAGGAAGTCTTCGCGTCGCTCGGGGACCGGTTCTCCGGGATCCTGAACGGGATCGACGTCGAGGCCTGGGATCCCGCGACCGACACTCAGATCGCCGCCCGGTACTCGATCGCGGACCCCAGCGGAAAGGCCGCCTGCAAGACTCGGCTCCAGGAGCGGTTCGGCCTGCGTCGCGATCCCCGAAAACCGGTATTCTCGATGGCCGCCCGGCTGGTGACCCAAAAGGGCCTCGATCTCGTGATTGCGACCTACGGCCTGTTCGAACTCGACGCCCAATTCGTCTTCATCGGGGCCGGCGAGGCCCGGTTCGAGGAAGCGCTCGGGCAGATTGCCCGCTTCATGCCCGATCGGGTAGCGCTGGACACCGACTTCAACGACGAGCTCGAACACCAGGTGATGGCCGGGGCGGATTTCCTCCTGATGCCGTGCCAGTACGAGCCCTGCGGCCTGACCCAGATGCGGGCTCAACGCTACGGCGTGGCGCCGATCGTCCGGCGGGTCGGCGGGCTCGCGGATACGGTGGACGACGGGGTGACCGGATTCGTGTTCGACCCGTACGAGGCCGAGCCGCTGGTGGGGGCGGCCCTGCGAGGGCTCGATACCTATTACAATCCGCCGGAGTGGGCGCGGATGATCCGGACGGCCATGGAGCGGGATTTCACCTGGGAGCGCTCGGTCGCCGCCTACATGGAGGTGTACCGGGATCTCGTCAGCAGGCTGATGGACGAATAGGCGGAACGGGATGGATCTGGTCGTAGCACTTCACAGCCACTTACCCTACGTACTCAACCACGGCCGCTGGCCCCATGGATCCGACTGGATCTGCGAGGCGGCCGTGGACACGTACCTGCCCCTGCTCGAGATGCTGGGCGCGGTCGAGGTGGAGGGCGCGGCGACCCCGATCACCCTGGGGATCACACCGATCCTCGCCAGCCAGCTGGCCAGCCCGACGTTTGCGAGGGAACTCCGGTCGTTCTTCGCCCAGCGTCTCACGGCCTGTGACGCGGCGATCGCCGATTTCGAGGCCTCTGGCGAGACCAGGCTGACCCCAATCGCCGAGTTCTGGCGAGGCCGGCTGGCCCGGCTCAAGCGGCTGTTCGACCGACTCGACGGCGACATGATCGCGGCCTTCCGGACCCACGCCGAGCACGGCCGGATCGAGTTGATCAGCTCGGCGGCGACGCACGGGTTCCTGCCGCTGCTGGCGACCGACGAGAGCATCCGGTTTCAGCTCGCAGCCGGTCTGGCGGAACACCGGCGGCTCTTCGGCGCCCGCGCCGCGGGCTGCTGGGCGCCTGAATGCGCTTACCGCCCGCGCGGCCCCTGGGCCCCCCACCCCGCCGCACCCGCGAGCCCGCTCCGGCGTGGCATCGAAGAACACCTCGGCGACGCCGGCTACCGGTACTTCTTCACCGATTCGCATCTGGCCCAGGCCGGCAAGACGCTGGGCCTCTACCGCGAGCGGGACTTTCCCGACGGCGCCCTGCTCCCGTCCGACGACGCCCTCGACCTGCCGGCGGCGCGATCGCCGTACCGGGCCTATCTGGTGGCGCCGCGGGCCCGCAGCGCGGGTGTGAGCACGCTGGTCCGCGATCCGATCTCGTCGCGGCGGGTCTGGAGCCGGTATCAGGGGTACCCCGGGGACGGCGGCTATCTCGAGTTCCACAAGATCCGGTTTCCGGGCGGCCTCAAGTTCTGGAAGGTGACCGGCGCCGACGCCGATCTCGGCGACAAGCTGCGTTACGACCCGAATGCCGCCCGGGCAATCGCCCAGCGCCATGGCCGTGACTACGCCCGGCTGATGAACGAGATCGTCCGGCACGAAGCGGCCGAGGGCTCGTTGATCGCGGTGCCGTTCGACACCGAACTGTTCGGCCACTGGTGGTTCGAGGGGGTCGACTTCCTGGGCGACTTTTATCGTGAGCTGGGCCGCACCGGCGGGCCGACGCCGACGACCGCCTCCGCGCACCTTGACCGGCGTCCGCCCACGGCGGCGGTGACGCTGGCCGAAGGGTCGTGGGGCGCCAACGGCGACTTCAGCAAGTGGCTGAATCCCCTCACCGAGTGGACCTGGGAGCGGCTCTGGCCGGCAGAGGCCCGATTCTGGGCCGCGTGCCGGCAGAGCATCGACCGGGAGGGCGATCACCGGATCCTCGCGCAGGCCGGCCGGGAACTGCTGCTGGCCCAGTCGTCGGACTGGCAGTTCATCATCTCGTCGGAAACGGCGGGTGACTATGCGACCAAGCGATTCAACGAGCATCTCGACAATCTGGACCGACTGACCGGCGCCCTCGAGACGGGGGAACGGGACACCGCGCTCGAGACCGCGCTGAGCACGCTCGAGACCACCAACGCGGTCTTTCCCGACCTCATGCCGGCGCTTCGCACCGCCATCGCGCTCACAGGACCGATCGATTCATGACGCGGCCGGTGCCGCAACGATCGGTGGTGATTCACGGGCATTTCTACCAACCGCCCCGTGAAGATCCGTGGCTCGACCAGGTCGAGCGGGAGCCTAACGCGGCTCCGTTCCACGACTGGAATGAGCGAATCGACCACGAATGTTACCGGGCGGTTCTGGCGGCCCGTCTGGTCAACGGCGACCGGGCGATCCGGCGGATCGTCAACACGCTGGAGTGGACCAGCTTCGACGTCGGGCCGACCCTGCTCGACTGGATGGAGCGAGCGGCCCCCGCCACCTACCAGGGATTCCTGTCGGCCGACCACGCCAGTCTGGGGCGGCTGGGCCACGGCAACGCGATGGCGATGCCCTATCACCACATCATCCTGCCGCTCGCCTCGCGCCGGGACAAGGCCGCGGAGATTCGTTGGGGGATCGCGGATTTCCGGCGTCGCTTTGGCCGGGAGCCGGCGGGGATGTGGCTCCCCGAGACGGCGGTCGACGACGAAACGCTCGACGTCATGGCCGACCAGGGTATCCAGTTCACCGTCCTGGCGCCCTATCAGGTGGGCGGTGTGCCGGCCAACGGGATGGCGGGGCTCTATACGACCGGCGGCGGGCGGACTATTACGCTGGTGCCGTACGACGGAGCGCTCTCCCACGATGTGGCTTTCGGTCCGCTGGTCCGGGACGCGGTGGCGTGGATCCGTCGTATCGTCGCATCCGGCGCCGACGCCACCGGGCCGCACCTCACCGCCATGGCCACCGACGGCGAGACCTACGGCCACCATCACAAGTTCGGCGATATGGCGCTTGCCGCCACGATCGACGGCCTGGTCCGACAGGGCGCCATTCGGATCGAGAACTTCGCCTCCTTTCTGGCCCGCCATCCAGCCACGGCGGCCGTGTCGCTGGTGGCGCCAAGCTCCTGGAGCTGTTCCCATGGGATCGAGCGATGGCGGGGCGACTGCGGCTGCCGGCTCGAGGGCGACACCAACCAGCGGTGGCGAGCGCCCCTGCGGGGCGGTCTCGAATGGCTTCGGGCGGAACTCGAAGCGCTCTTCCTCCAGGAAGGTACGCGATACTTTGGCGACCCGTGGGAGGCACGCGCGGCCTATGCCATCGTCGGGGCGCCCAGCGACCTCCCGCCCCGGGCGCGCGAGCTGATCGAAATGACCCGGAACGCGTCGCGGATGTTCACGTCGTGCGGCTGGTTCTTCGACGACGTGGCCGGGATCGAGACCATCCAGATTCTCAAGTACGCCGCCCGCGCGATCGACCTGGCCGGCGACGGCCGCGAGCGTCTCGAAGCGGGGCTGCTGGCCCGGCTCGAAGGGGCGGTGTCGAACGACCGGACCCGGGGCACCGCGGCGTCGCTCTACCGGACTGATGCCCTGCCGCGGTGGTCCGGCGCCGCCCGGGCCGCGGCGGGCTACGCCGCCGTTTCCCACCTGGCCGCGGAGCAGGCGCGGCCGGTGATCGGCAGCTACCTGGTGGGCGCCCGGGGCGCCGGCGTCGTGGAGACGCTGCACCGGCGGACCGGGGCCACGGAGATTTTCGCGACCCACGTCCACCGGGCCGAGGGCCTCAAGGTCGACATCGATCTGGTGCGCGCCGCCAGCGGCTCGACCGAAACGTTAGGCATCGACGCGCTCCCGGAGCGGGAGCGGCACCAGGTCCGGGAGGTCCTCCGCCGCGAGGCGCTTCGCGAAGTCCTCGGCCCCGAAGATCTGGTCCGGGTGGCCCACGGCTCGGTCACCTACGCCGATGCCCTCCGGGCCGCGGTGATTCGCCTGATACCCGACCCGCCCGGCCCCGCGGCCACCGAGTCGGACCGCCTGGTCCGGGCGCTCGATCTCCTGGCGCTCGAGGAGATCGATATTCCGTTCGACGCCCAAACCCGGTTTTACCGCTTGCTGGAGACAGCGGACCTTCCGACCCGGCTCCGACTGGCCAGCGTCGCCGGCCGGATGGGATTCTCGCGGGACGGTTTCAGCCTTCAGGTCCGAGCGGGCTGAGCGGGCGCGCGCGCAGCGAAGAGCGCGGCGCAGGACCGGGTCCGTTACGCGCGGCGGGTCCTGATCGATCCGAAAGAGAAAAGGATCGACCTCGCCAAGCCGATCTACCTTCAAGTACTTCGCGACCCGGGCCAGAGACGCCGACGCCTGGATTTTCACCAAGCAGACCGTGCAACAATTCCCCGACTACTGGGCGGCCGACGCCAAGCTTACCAGCCCGGTCCGGCTCACGGACCCCGGCCAACTACCAGCCCGGGAAGAAGTACCCCACGGTCGTCTACATCTACGAGAGGCTCTCTCAGGGCCTCCACCAGTGTGCCGTGCCGAACGAGACCCGGGCGTTCAATCCGAGCGTCTACACCAGCCGGGGTTACGCGGTGTTCCAGCCGGACATCGTCTACCGGGTGAACGACCCGGGGATGTCATCGGTGTGGTGCGTGGTGCCGGCGGTGAAGGCGGCCATCGCCACGGGGATCGTCGATCCCGACAAGGTCGGGCTGCAGGGCCACTCGTGGGGTGGCTATCAATCGTCCTTCCTGGCCACCCAGACCGGCAAGCTCTTCGCCGGGATCGTGACCGGCGCCCCGCTCACCGACATGATCTCGATGTACAACTCGGTCTACTGGAACACCGGCACCGCCGATATGGCGATCTTCGAAAGCTTCCAGCGCGGCAGAAGAAGCCCAAGGCCATTTCGTAGGCCGGTCACGGTACCGGTCGTTCCTTCTTCTCGAGCCTGGTGATCCAGAGCCCCGTATTGATGTCGTTGAAGTAGATCAGGCCGTCCTTGACGACGGCGCCCCAGGTGAAGGTGGAGCGGGGTCGCGACCCTGACGAGTCGGAGGTGAACAGCCAGGCGATTTCGCGGCCCTGACGGAGCAGGTCGCCTTTGAGTTCGCCGGAGATGTCCACCACCCGGCCGCCGCCCTGGTAGCTGCCGATATAGAGCGAATCGCCGGCGACCCAGACGTTATGCACGCCGCCGTCGGTCGGCTCGTACCAGGCCACGATCTTCGGCTTCATGATGTCCGAGACGTCGACCACCTGGAGCCGGCCCCAGGTGAGATCGTTCCCTGCCTCGTGCCCCTTCGCGGACTTGGAGGCGTAGACCTCGTCGGCGATGAAGACGTAGTTCTTGTGGCGCCAGGCCGTGTGGGTGCCGCGGCCGCCGAGGCCGTACATGTCGTCCACCCGGCGATAGAGGTGGTCGAGGTCGTACTTGAGCTGCGAGACCAGCACCGGCTTCTCGGGCGTGCCACCTTTGATGCCGTTCCCGACGTCGACGATGTTCAGCCCGTCATTCCAGTACGAGAGATAGGCCAGGCCGTCCTTGACGTCGATGTCGTGGACGTAGCGGCTCAGCTCGGTCTGGCTGGTCTGCCAGCGGCCGACTTCGCGCGGGTTGTAGGGATCCTTGATGCTGATGACCCGCATCGACCCGGTCGCGTCGTCGGTGAGGAAGACGTGATCCTTGTAGATGAACGACGAGTGCACGCCGCCGGTGACGGTGGCGTTGTAGTCCGCGATGACCTTGGGATGGCAGGCATCGGAGGCGTCGAAGATCGCGATGCCGTTCTTCCGGTTGGAGGCGCCCTCGCGGGAAAAGACGCCGTATTTTCCGTCTTCGGTGGTCATGACGTCGTTGATGAGCCGGGCGTCAATCTTCATCGAATCGACGATCTTCGGGCTCGACGGAGTGGTGACGTCGATCGCGTAGACCAGGTCCGAGATCGTGCTGTAGTAGACGCACTTGCCGTTCGGATGGGCCCAGACTTCGGCGCCCCGCTCCTTGATCGGCACCCGCCCGACGACTTCAATCCCTCGACCGACGTGGCGGGCGGCGGCCTGGACCGACGCGTCGGCAGTCAGACTCCCGACGGCCACCGTGACCGCGTAGGCGCCCTGCTCCTCGGCAACGAATGCTCCGTCCGCGTCGATCTGACCGGCGCCGGTCGCGCCGAGGGGGGCGACGGACCAACGGGGCGTCAGGCCCTCGATCGCCTTGCCGGCCCGGTCCTTCACCACCACCGCGAACCGGACAACATCGCCGGTCAGAACCGACCTGGTGGCGGGGGTCAGCACAATTGACGCCGGGACCGCGGCCACCACTTCGACCGGAACGCTGGCGTGGGCAGACCCGGCCTGGCCCGTAATCACGGCCGTGCCCGGGCGAACTGCCTGCACCCGCCCGTCGGGAGTGACCGTCACGACCAAGGGCTTGCTCGACGTGAACGAGACCGGGTCGTAGCGGATGTCACCCTGAGCGCTCCGGGCCGTTCCCGACAGGCTGATGCGCGAGCCCGCGGCCAGCTTGAGTGACGGGTAGTTGAGGTCGAGCAGCGCAGCCGGGGCCGGCGTGACTTTGACCCGGGCCTGCTCGGTAATCCGCTTGCCGCCTGGAGGAACCGCCATGGCGACGACCTCGATGTAGCCCCGGAACCCCCCGCGAACCAGACCCGTCGAGTCGACCACACCGTCCCCGCCACCAAACCAGATGACCTTGACGCTCGAGATCGGATTCCCGCCGGCGTCGAGTACCCGGGCCGACATCTGCAGCGACTGGCCGACCTGCACCTCGGCCCGCGCCGGGGTGATCTCGATCCGCGGCGCCTGCTGCTGGAACATCGCAAGAAGCAACAACCCTGCAACCATACCGACTCCTTCG
This sequence comes from Gemmatimonadota bacterium, assembly GCA_031394255.1. GTDB lineage: Bacteria > Gemmatimonadota > Gemmatimonadetes > Gemmatimonadales > GWC2-71-9 > SHZU01. Next base: position 12,124 of record JANMXA010000175.1, on the reverse strand, counting down.
TGTGTGTTACCGCAACAGGAACTGGAACGGGGTCCGGACCACCAACCGATACGAGTATTCCCAGGAGGTTCCCTGGATGGCGATGCTTCTCTCCTTGTCGATCCGGTGGAACCGGAACTCGGCGTCGAGCTGCACGCCGCCGTCCAGCACCGCCCGGCGAAGAATCCCGAGCTCGAAATATGTTCGGCGCGCCCGGTAGAAATCCGCATTCCGGCCGACCGAATTGTAGTTGTTGTCCCCGTCCTGGGCCAGAAAATCCCGGCCCCACCACTGGATGGCGAACAGTTCGACGGCCCGGGCCGGTTCGACGCCAAGGCGCAGGTAGGTCCCCCGCCCCTTGGCCGGCCGTCCTACCGGCGCGCTCGGATCGATGTTGCCCGACGACCGAAGCCGATAGAGCGTCAGGCGCGCCGGCCCGATCCTGGGCACGGTGTCGGACACCGTCACCCCAAACCCCGACGCGATGTTGTTGGTCACCGGCACGCCGGCGTTGAACAGCTGCCCGCCGTGGTGGAGGCCGTGGAGCTGGCTTTCGAAGGACAGCTGCCGAATCGGCCGGACCCGGATGTTCCAACCGTAGTCAAACACTTCCCGTTGGGTCGAAGTGTTGAGCTTCTGCCAGTTGATGTAGGCCTCGGCCTCCCAGCGGCGGCGCTTCTCGATCCACTGGAGGCCGTATTCGACCGGCCGGGTCAGTTCCAGGGTGGTGACTTCAAGCGGTTCGAGGAACCCGTGCCGCCGACCGGTCTCAAGGGTACCGATCACGCCGAGCGAGGTCGGCGAGTGATACCGGAAGGAGAGAATCGGCCTGGTCTTGTCGAGGAACTTTTCCGAGCCCCACCGGACGTCCCCGAAGACGCCGGCCCGGATCTCGAACTTGTCGGCGGGGGCCACCGCGATGGCGCTGGTGAACTGGCCGCCCAGAATGGTCTCTCCCTCGCGATACGGGGTGAAGAACTCGGTGTTGTCGCCGTAGACGGTGACCAGGTTCTTCCAGACGACCCGTTGGGCAGTGGCGGACCGGGAAGCGAGCGATCCAAAGGCCATTACACTGAGGAGCAGGCGGCGCATAGGGGGCGGATGATACCCCTCCGGCACGAGGGGCGCGAGGGTCGCCGGGGAACGCCCATCCCTGACTGCCGTCAGTCGCCGTCGATGCCGTGGTTGCCGCGGTAGTCCGCCACAGCCGGCGGCTGCCATCGAGCCAGCAGCCCCTCGTCGATATCCGCGACCTCGATCTCGATCGGGCGGCAGATCGACGTCACGTCCGCCACCGCGTTCTTGCCCCAGATCGGCAGCGACATGTCGCCGTGCGGGCAGGTGGACACCGCGCAGAGCAGGTCGATTTCGGCGAAGAACTCGAAGTAGTCACCCCGAGCAGCCGGGCACGGTTTGACGAAGTAGCCGTGTCCCTCGGCCGTCAATCCGGTAACCTGAAACACATTCAACACATCGTGCACATCCGACTCCTGAAGCCCGAACGGCCTCACGGCGCGGACCAGGTTTGAGTGGCAGCAGAAGTCGACATCCTGCCCGGTGAGCATCTTGTGAACGTAGGGATCGCAGCGGGTGCCGAGGAGGTCGTGGCACCCGGCCCCGTCGGCGTCGATCCCGTACCGGATGCTATCGCCGACGACGGTGGCCATCGGGCGCAGGTACGGCAGACAGGACCAGAGCCGGTCGAATACGTTCATATGGGCCCCGTGCAACTGTTTGGTGCGGGCAGCCCAGAACCGCTCCCTGGGATCGTGGCGGTTCCAGGCGTTGAAGTCCACGACCTGGGGGCCTTCGATTGCGGTCAAGCGGCAGAGCTGCCCGGCCCGAAGGCGCCACGCCCGGCCACTCCGGATCGGGACCACGAATCGGTCCACCGGATGGCGTGCAGCCGGGTCAGCTACCGCGCGGTAGAAATCGCGATCGGGGTCGAGCGCGGCGGCAGAGGCAGGCTCGTACAGCGGCTTGGGACTGGTCACGGATTCAATTTGAGCCGAGCGGGGCCGGCGGGTCAACGCTCGAAGCCGGCCGGGACTATCGGCTGAAACGCGGGCACGGGTAACTTATGGCCCGTGAACGTTCGCCTGAATCCTGTCGCCACCTTCCTCGTCGGCCCCCGAGCCCCATGACCGGCTTGCTCCTGCCTGCGCTCCTCTCTGCCATCTTCGCCGTCGTCCAGGATACGATCAAAGCGGCGCCGCGCCCCCCCGCGCCAGACGGCGTCCGATTCCAGAGCATCGATGGCCGCTGGCAGGCGCAACTCCTCGGCCGGCTCCAGTTCGACTCCCGGTCGTTCCATCCGGGCGGCGTGACCCCCGATGTCCTGAGCCTGCGGCGGATCCGGTTCGGGACCAGCGTGACCTACGCCACCGACTACACCTTTGTCCTCGAAGGCGAGTATGCCACCGGCAACGCGAGTACCACCACGCAGTCCGCGAGCCTGGTGAACGGGTATCTCGCGTTTGACTGGCTTCGCCCCGGAGCCCGGCTTCTGGTCGGGCAGTTCAAACCCGGATTCGGGCTCGAGAACAGCGGCTCGGACAACCTCACTGATTTTACCGAGCGGAGCCTCCAGTTCGGATTCCTCCAGAACCAGAGCTACGATCGCGGCGTGATGGTCGCCGGCGCGCCGACCCGGCTCCCGGGCCTCAGCTACGCCCTCGCGGCCACCAACGGAACGGGCATCAACACTGAGGAACAGGGCGGCAATCCACAGGCCGTGGCGGCGGACGGCAAGGTTGTCACCCTGCGGCTCTCCCAGAATCTGGCCGCATGGCTCCATGACCGGCACAGTGTCTACCACCTCGGCGTGAACTACAAACGTGGCGCGGCGGCCAACAGCCCGGCCGGCCCGTACGCCGCACCCGTCATCCAGACCGAGGGACGGGGCGTGAATTTCTTCACGCCGCAGCCGTTCAATGCGGCGACCGGCGTTGCCGCCACCAACGTCGGCAGGACCCTCGCCGCATACGAGGTGTCGCTGGCGCGGGGCCCGGTCAAGCTGCAGAGCGAATACTGGACGGCGCGCTATTCCGGAACCCGGCAAGATCCGGCGCCGATCACCAGCTACGACCTGCACCTCAGTGCCTACTACGTCGACCTGCTCTGGATGATCACGGGCGAGACGTTCGCGTCGTGGTACCAGGGGGGCCAGTTCGGCCGGATCCGCCCGCGTCGCGAACTCCGGCGGCACCAGCCCGGCTGGGGGGCCCTTCAGCTAGGGATCCGGTACAGCGCCTTCGACGGCGACGAATTCGGGCTCTCGGCCCCCGCCAACGCGGGCCGACTAGGGCCCAGCGCGCCGACCACTCAGCCTACGAGTCGGGCCCACGCGTGGACAGCCGGCGGCACCTGGGTGCTGAACCCGTTCGTCCGGGTCATGGTGAACTACATCCGGACCCGCTTCGACACCCCGATCGTGGTCACGGGCGTGACCATGGCCCGCGAGCAGGCGCTCGTGGCCCGAGCACAGATCGACTTCTAGCCGTCGTACGGCGGCCCAGTGAATCATGCGTCCTCATTCGCCGGAGTTCCCATGAACCGCAGTTCCCTCGCTGTCGCCGCCCTGGTTGTCATGAGCGCTGCTCGGGGAGAGGCGCAGGAGGCCCGCCGCCGGTGGGACCGCCTATGCCAGATCCGGCTGGAGAAGTTCGATTACATCCTGCCGCAGGCAATGCGGGAGAACGGGATCGACATGTGGATCGTCGCCCAGAAGGAGAGCCACTACGATCCGCTCTACGAGCAGCTTGGCCGAGGCTACACGGGGGACGTCGGGTACTACATCTTCACCGATCGAGGCGGCAACCGGATCGAACGGGTTGCGCTCGGCACCACCGGCCCGATGCTCGAACAGTGTCCCGCCTATGATGAGGTGAGCGGCGCAGCGGACCTGCAGGCGTTCGTTGCCAAGCGGGACCCCAAACGGATCGGCATCAACGTCTCCGACGAAATCGGCATGGCGGACGGGCTCACCCACACCGTCTACCAGCACCTCGTCAAAGCGATCGGCGCTCCTTACGCGACGCGGCTGGTCTCCGCCGAGAAACTGGTTTCGGACTACCTCTCACGCCACGTGGCATCCGAGATCGTCGCGTTCGGGGAGGCGGGAGAGATCTCGCGAAACATCGCGGAACGGGCCCTTTCGAACGAGGTCATCACGCCGGGCCGGACCACGTTGAAGGAAGTGGCGTGGTGGATGTGGGATCGCCTGCTCGAACGGTCGCTCGAATCGTCGTTCGACATGCCATCGGTGTACGTCACCGGCCCCAACGGGATCGAGAACACCTCCGACGACCGGATCATCCAGCGGGGCGACATCCTGGTCATCGACTGGGGCGTCGGCTATCTCAATACGTTCACCGACATGAAGCGGATGGCGTACGTCCTCAAGAATGGCGAACGCGAAGCCCCGAAGAGTTACCAGCATGCCTTCGACCAGGCCATCGCGATGCGCCGGATGATCCAGTCCACCATCAAGCCCGGCGGCACCGCCCAGGAGATGCTGACCCGGATCAATGCCAACGTGGCGGCGATGCCGGGCTATGCGTTGATGAAGGTCTTCAATCATCCGAGCGACGACGCGGCACTGACCGACGTGATCGTCGGCAGCCACTCGGTGGGCGACCGGGGGCATGGTTCGGGGCCGTCGATTGCGTTCTTCAATCCCCTGCGGCTCACGTTCCAGATCCGGCCGTCGAACTTCTTCTCGATCGAATTCTTCGCCTACACCGCCATCCCGGAATGGGGCGGCAAGAAACTCAGGATCCCGCTTGAAGACGACGGGGTCGTCACCGAGCGAGGCATCGAGTGGGTCTACCCGGCCAATTCGCGTATTCTGCTGGTGAAGTAACCCTGCGCTATAGCCTGGCGGCGGCCCGTTCGATCATCCGGGCCGCCGCCTTCAGGCGCTCGGCGATCCGGCCGATCTCGCGATCGGCCTCATCCCAGTACCCCTGCTCCACCGCTTCCCGGACCCCGGGAAAGGTCTTCACCCCATACCCCGTGTAGTAGCCAGGGGCATAGATCATGTGCTTGTACCAGGGCCGTCGGGGCAATCCCGCGTCGCTGGTGAGGGACTGTTCGACCTGCCGGAGCAGCCCGTTTGCCTCAGACCTGAGGCCTCCCGCCGTCGCCTTGCCCAGGGCCGCTTCGTATCCGGCGGCGGCTTGCTTGAGGGCCACCATCGCATTGTCGAGCGGGGCGAAGTTCAGGAAGGCCGGTACCGGTTCCCGGACGGGCGCCTTGCGCGGCGTCCGGGGATCGGTGGTGGCGGCGAAGAGGCCTTCCTCGATCTGCCGGTTCCGCTCGATCACTTCTCGTCGCCGGCCCGAGGCGAGCGCCTTGACCTCCTCGAGGTAGATCCCGTAGGTGTCCGCCATGTTGGTGAACTCGAATGGCAACACCTCGGCGTCGGCCAGACGCATGATCGCGGTACCGATGGTGTGTGCCAGGGCCCGGGCGTAGACGAACGATGTGTCGTTGAACCGAACAAAGCGCTCGAACGTGTCATAGGTCGAATGAAACACCCCGTCGCCGCCCTCGCCGCCGAAGCCGACGTTGAGCGAGGGGAGACCCACATGCTGAAGAAAGGGCGAGTAATCCGACCCGCTGCCTAACGCGCCGAGCCGGAGATCGGCCCGGCGCCGGAGCTCGTCCCGCTGGGCCGGCCCGCCGTCGGCGATCCGGCGGAGCTGGGCCCGTTTCCAGGCGGTGAGTCCGGTTTCGGGGTCGGTGACCTCGCGGGCCACCTCGTTCATGAATCGTTCGAGCGAGTGCGACCCGTCCATGCCGAGGAAGCCGCGGCCGTTGGTGTCGGTGTTGAGGTACATCACGGCTTTCCGGGCCAGTTCTTCCTGGTGGGTCTCCACCCACTCCGTGCTGCCGACGATACCCTCCTCTTCGCCGTCCCAGGCGGCATAGACGATGGTCCGGCGCGGCCGCCAGCCTCGCTTGAGGAGGGCCGCCATGCCGCGGAGCTCCTCCATCTCCGACACAAGGCTCGACAATGGATCGTTCGCCCCGTGGACCCAGCCGTCCCGGTGATTGCCGCGGAGGATCCACTCGTCGGGGGCTTCCGATCCCACAATCCGCGTGATGACGTTATGGAGCGGCACCCGGTTCCAGTTGAAGGCCAGTTTGAGATGGACGCGTGCCGGGCCGGGCAGGCCGGTCTTGTAGGTGATCCCCAGCCCGCCGCGCCACGCCGGCGGCACGGTCTCGCCGCCCAGGGCGCTGAGCAGGGGAAGTGCGTCGCCGTAGGAGATCGGCAGCACCGGGATCTTCGTCAGGGTTTCGATCTTGTCGAACGGCACCGGCACGACGCCCGGTACCGACCCGCGCCCCGGGGTCGAGGGATCGCCGGGGTAGACCGGGATGTCGGCCACCGACCCCATCTGGACGCCGTTCGAGGGCCGGAACGGGCCGACCGGATAGACGTCACCCTGGGCGTAGCCGTCGTCGGCGGGATCGGAATAGATCAGGCAGCCGATCGCGCCGTGTTCCCAGGCCACCTTCGGCTTGGTGCCCCGCCAGGCGCCGCCGTACCGGGCGATGACGATGGCCCCTTTGACGGAGATCCCTCGACGCTCGAGTTCCTCATAGTCGGCCGGGACACCGTAGTTCACGTACACGAGCGGGCCCGTCACATCGCCGTCGATCGAGTAGGCGTTGTACGGGGGGAGCCGCTCGCTCTCCTGCGACGACGATGCGTCACCCGCAACCGGCGGTTCTCGCAGGCTCGCCACGAACCGGCTCGGCGCCACCAGTTCCACCAGTCGAACCTTGGGGGTTGGGAACAGAACCTCGAAGGTCTCGATGTTCGCCTCGAGCCCCCAGGCCCGGTACAGCGACACCAGCCATTCCGCGTTGGCCTTGCCGTAGGGGGAGCCAAGATGCTGGGGCCGGGCCGTGAGTCGCTTGAGGTAGCCGCGCATGCTGTCGGGCGACGGGACCGCCTTGAACTTCGTTTCCCAGCCCCGCTGGGCCGCGGCCGCCTCGGTGGAGAAGCCGCGGATCGGCGCCGGGCCAGCCTGGGTTCGGACCGCCAGGAGCAGCGTCGGGATGCAGAGGATGGCGAACGGGCGCATCGCGTAATTCCTGTATGAGGGTGACGGACGCACGAATCTGACGCCGCTGGACCGCGGCGCGCAGCTCGGGCTCGGCCGTTACGGCACCGGTCGGTCCTTCGACTCGAGGCGGGTAATCCAGAGCCCGGAGTTGATGTCGTTGAAGTAGATCAGCCCGTTCTTGACGACGGCGCCCCACGTGAACGTGGCCCGTGGCTTGGTGCCAAGGGAGTCGGCGGTCAGAAGCCAGGAAATCTCCCGGCCCTGACGGAGCAGGTCGCCCTTGAGTTCGCCCGAGATGTCGACCACTCGGCCGCCGCCCTGGTAGTTCCCGACGTAGAGGGAGTCGCCCTCGACCCAGATGTTGTGGACCCCGCCGTCGGTCGGCTCATACCATGCGACGATCTTCGGCTTTTCTATGTCGGACACATCGAGCACCTGGAGCCGTCCCCAGGTCAGGTCGTTGCCACCCTCGTGCCCCTTCGCGGCCCGCGACCCATAGACCTCGTCGCCGACAAAGACGTATTTCCCGTGACGCCAGGCGGTGTGGGTTCCCCGGATGCCGAGTCCATAGCGCTGTTCGATCCGGCGATAGAGGTAGTCGAGATCGTATTTGAACTGTGAGACCAGCTTGGGCGCCTCCGGCGTGCCCCCCTTCATCCCGTTGCCCACATCGAGGATGATCAGCCCGTCGTTGAGGTAGGACAGGTAGGCGATGCCGTCCTTGATATCGATGTCGTGGACGTACCGGCCCTGGTCCGACTGGCTGGTCTGCCACCGGCCGACCTCGCGGGGATGATACGGGTCCTTGATGCTGATCACTCGCATCGAACCGGTGGCATCGTCGGTCAGGTAGACGTGACCCTGATACACGAACGAGGAGTGAACGCCGCCGGTGACGGTCTCGTTGTAGTCGGCGATCACCTTGGGATGGCAGGCATCCGAGGCGTCGAAGATCGCGATCCCGTTCTTGCGGTTGGAGGCGCCTTCGCGGGAGAACACCCCGTACTTGCCGTCCTCCGTGGTCATGACATCGTTGATGGTGCGGGCGTCGATCGTCATCGAATCGACGATCGCTGGGTGACTCGGATGCGCCACATCGATCGCGTAGACCCGATCCGAGATCGTGCTGTAATAGGCGCATTTCCCGTTGGGGTGAATCCAGATCTCGGCACCTCTGACCGGCAACGGAACCCGACCCAACACCTCGATCCCCCGCCCGACCGCACGCGGCGTAACCCGGACCACCGCATCGGCGGACTCGGAACCCACCAGGGCGGTGACGGTGTAGACCCCCTGCTCGTCGGCGACAAACGCCCCGTCCTCGTCGATCACGGCGCTCCCGGTGCTGCCGACCGCCGCGACCAACCACCGTGGCGTGAGACCGTCCACCGGGCGACCGCTCTTGTCTTTGGGCGTGGCGGTGAACCGAACCACCTCGCCTGTCAACGCCGCCCGGGCCGCCGGCGCAATGGAGAGGGAGGCGACCGTGTTGGGAACCACCTGGACGGAAATTTTTGCAGTCGCAGCGCCTGCCGTACCGGTGATCACCGTCTTGCCGGGGCCGACCGCCTGAATGAGCCCCTGGGGTGTGGCCGATGCGATCCGCGGATTGGCCGATGCATAGACGATCGGATCGGTACGGGTATCGTTGTCGGAACTGAACGGTGTCCCGGCCAGAGTCAGCCGGCCGCCGACGGGCAGGGTGACCGACGCCGGGCGGAGATCGATCCGGGTCGGCGGGCCCGCGAGGACAGCGACCCGGGTCGTGGCCGTCACTCGGCCGCTCCCCGGAATGACCGTCATGGCGACGATGTCGAGGTGGCCGCGAAACCCGCCGCGAACGAGGCCGCTCGAGTCAACCGTCCCATTGAAGCGGGCGCCGAACCAGATCACCTTAGCGTTGGGCACCGATTTGCCGGCCGCGTCGAACACCGCGGCGTGCAGCTGCAGGGACTGCCCTACCCGCACTTCGGCCGGATTGGGGGTGACTTCGATCCGGCCGGCAGCGGGCTGCGCCGGTTGCTGAAGCAGCAGGAGCATCAATCCGACGATCATCGGTACCTCGGGTGGGGGTCGGCCTGAAGGGTCGGCCTTCGTTCGACCCGGGTCAAGGGCTGAGGGCCGACACAATGCCCTGATTTGCCCGGCCCGGCGCCGGGTGATACACTGTACTCGCCGCCTCGCGGCTTCCCTCAACCACCTGTTCGATCGGGGCTCATCGATGCTTCCCTTTTCTCTCAGGCCCGTGCTACTCGGCGGCGTCCTGCTCGCGTCCGTCGGCTTGCCGGCCGCGGCCCAGAACCTCGCCGTCACCGGCGCCACGGTCATCGACGGCACCGGCCGAGCCCCGATCCCCGACGGCGTCGTGCTGATCCGGAACGGGAAGGTCACGGCGGTCGGCCCCGCCGCCACGGTGACGATCCCGGGCGACCTGACCAGGGTGGACGCCCGCGGGAAATGGGTGATTCCCGGAATGATGGACGCCAACCTCCACCTCGACCTCAACATCAACCTCGAGCATCTGGTCCTCTTCGAGGATCAGTACGACAAGATCGTCCTCGAAGGCGCCCAGATCGCGCTCAAGACCGGGCAGACCACTGTCTTCGATACGTGGGGCCCGCGGGCGGCCCTGGTGAAGGTCCGTGACCAGATCAACGCCGGGCAGGCCGAAGGCGCGCGGATCTATCTCGCCGGCAACATCATCGGCTTCAGCGGCCCCCTCGGCCCGGACTTCATCGCCCCCGCGGCCGCCTGGGTTACGAAATCCTTCGCGAAGCGGACCAACGAGACCTGGGAACAGGGCACCGGCCGAGCGCTCCTCTGGATGCCGCCCGACACCCTCCGGGCGGCGATCCGGAAGTACACCGAACTCGGCGTCAACTTCCTCAAGTTCGGCGGAAGCGGTCACCAGGAGATGGACTTCCTCACCTTCTCCCTCCGCCAGGAGCAGGTGATCGTCGAAGAGGGTCACCGCGCCGGCATTACGGTCCAGGCCCACGTGACCTCGCCGGAGAGCATCGACATGGCGGTCGACGCCGGCGTCGACATCCTGACCCACGGCAGTATCTCGGGGCCGGTCTATCCGATCCAGCCGGCCACGATCACGAAGATCGTCGAGAAGGGCGTCGGGGTCTCGGTCCTGGGCCTCACCAAGCGGGCCATCGCCGCGCAGACAAAAGCCGACTCGACCAACCTGCTCCTGCCCTACATGAAGATGGCGGCGGAGAACATTCGGAACCTGAGCCGGGCCGGCGCGTTGCTCATGGTGTCGACTGATGCCGGTGTCGATGATCCGATCCGGGTCGCCGATTCAAAGACCGTCGCGTCCGACTCGGTGGACTCGCGGACCAAACTGGGCGAGGGGCATTTCAACGCGCTCACCGTGTTCGAGGAAGCGGGGATGGCGCCGATGGACATCCTCAAGACCGTCACCAGCAACGTGGCCAAGGCCTACAAGCTCGACAAGGAACTCGGCACCCTGGAACCGGGCAAGGCCGGTGACCTCGTCATCCTCGACGCCAACCCGCTCGATGCCGCGCGGAACTACCGGCGGATCAGCTCGGTGATCAAGGGCGGCAGGGTCGTGGACCTCGCGGCCCTTCCCACGGCACCGGTGATCAGCTCGCGGAAGCCGCGGCCGTAGTCGCGCAAACGGCCTCGGCCGCCTAATTTGGGGGGCCCCATGACTACCCCACCCGACCGCCTTGCTGCCGCTCTCAGCGGCAGCTACCGCATTGAGCGCGAGGTGGGCGTCGGCGGGATGGCCACCGTGTACCTTGCCCACGACATCAAGCATGACCGCAAGGTCGCGCTCAAGATCCTGCGGCCCGAGCTCACGGCCGCCATGGGGACCGACCGGTTCCCCCGCGAGATCCACATCATCGCCCAGATGCAGCACCCCCACATCCTGCCGCTGTACGACTCGGGCGCGGCCGATGGGTTCCTGTACTACGTGATGCCGTTCGTGGACGGGGAATCGCTCCGGGCCAAGCTGACCCGGACCGGCCCGCTGCCGATCAACGAGGCGGTCCGACTGCTCCACGAGATCACCGACGCCCTCTCCTACGCTCATGCCCGCGGGATCGTCCACCGCGACATCAAACCCGACAACGTGATGCTCTCGGGCCGCCATGCCGCCGTCACCGACTTCGGCGTGGCCAAGGCGGTCAGCGTCTCGGCAGGCGACGCGCTCACCACCGTGGGGTTCGCGGTCGGGACGCCCCAGTACATGGCGCCCGAACAGGCCATGGCGGAGGCCAACATCGACCACCGGGTCGATCTCTACGCCTTAGGGATCGTGGGCTACGAGATGCTGACCGGCCACCCGCCCTTCGAGGCGACCACTGCGCAGGCGATCCTCTCGGCCCACGTGCTGGAACAGCCGAAAGACGTCCGGGAGTGGCGGGCCAACGTTCCATCGATCCTGGCGGAGGCACTGCTCAAGTGTCTCGCCAAGAACCCGGCCGACCGGTGGCAGAGCGCCGACGAGCTGATGGCCCAGTTGGAATTGGTGGCCACCACACCCAGCGGCGGGGTGACCCCGACGACGACCCGGCCCTACCAGGCGACCGCCGCCAAGCCGAAGCCGAAGTCGGGACGACGGGGACTCCTCCTCGGGGCCGCCGCCGCCGTCGTGCTCGGCGCCTCCGCGGCCGCGGCGTTCTTCTTCAAGGGCGCCAAGCACCACGGGATCGAACGGATCGCCGTGATGCCGATCGAGGACATCTCCGGCAAGGATGCCGTCTTCGTCGATGCGATGCAGGACGCCCTCACCAACGCCTTCAGCAAGCTGGGCAACGTGGGCGTGGCTTCCCGATCGGCGATGATGGTGTACAAACAAAGCCCGAAGCCTACCCGGGAAGTGGCCAAGGAGCTGGACCTCGACGCGGTGCTCGAAGCGACCGTGTTCCGATCCGGCGACGTGATGCGGATCAACGTGCAGTTCACCGACCCGGCCACCACCCGGAGCCTCTGGTCGGAGACCTACGAGCGGGACGTCAAGAACGTGTTGGCGGCCCAGAGCGAGATCGTGAATCTCACCGCTCAGGCGGTGGCCAAGGTGT
>JANMXA010000174.1:0-2351 GCA_031394255.1 Gemmatimonadota bacterium | reverse complement strand
GGTGCCGACGGCCATGGTCCGGTAGAAGTTGTTCATCACGTCGGTGCCGGCCGAAATCGCGACCGGGATGCCGAGGTTGAGGAGCCGGTACCACAGATCGGCGGAACCAAGCTCATCGCTCCAGAGGCAGACGAGCTCGATCGTGTCGAACAGGCCGAGCACGCCGTCCGCGACGATCTCGACCGGGATGGCCTTCATGCCGGCTTCAGTGAACGGTTGCCGGACCGAGATCGGATGGACGTAGGTCGAAATCCCGCCCTGGCCTTTCGCAAACGCCAGGACCTCGCCGTTGGTCCGGTCGTCGGCGCCGTTCACCTCGTAGCCCGGTCCCCAGGTCCAGGGCCAGAACAACTCGGCCGTGCCCACCAGCCCCAGGTGGCCCAGGAAGTGGGACCGGACTTCCTGGCCCCAGGCAATCAGCGGTGAGCCGGTGAGGGAGCGCCACTGGAACAGCGACTGGTCCTCGTACCGGGTGTGGAGGTTGGCCAGCAGTGGCGTCAGCACGTCCATGCCTTCGGCTCGGCCCATGGTGAGCAGGACCTCGGGCGAGAGCCGGTAGGGGCCGCCGTAGTTCAGGTGGAAATGATGTTCACCGGCTGACCATCCGGCGGCGCGGGCGTCCCAGACCGGGGTCAGCGTCACGTCCAGCGAGCTGGTTCCGCCGGCTGCCACGGTGCCCCGGGCCCGGGCCACCGGCGTGGCAAGGCCCTGGACCGTCTGGACCTGGATGTCGCCTAACGGTGCCGTCAGCTCGACCGAGCCTTCGCTGTAGAAGAACACCGTGCCGGTCTGGCCGTCGAAGCGGGGCTGGCTCCGGTCGGGAAGCAGCGGGTGACCGTTGCTTCCAATCACCGAGAGCCGGGCGGCCGTGGTGCCGGGGGCGCCGGCCAGATGGCTATCGATCCGGATCCGGCCGGTGGGGGTTCCCCAGTCCCAGGCGTTGACCGGTACCTCGGCCGTGCGCCCGCCGCCCGCCCCGATCCGGTGGAGCCGCATCCGCTGTTCGCCATCGGCCTCCGCGTAGTAGACCCACTTGCCGTCGGCCGAGAACGCCGGGGTCAGTGGCATCCGGTCGGCGGCGGTAAGGAGGAACGAGTAGGGCGCTCCGACCAGCGAGAGCAGCTTGAGTTCCCACCCATCGGCGTTGCTCGCGGGCCAGGTGATGGCCAGGGTCCGCCCGTCGTTCCGCATCGCAATCCGGAGCATCGAGAGCAGCGGGCCGCTCACAAGCACCCGGTCGTCGCCGGTGGCGAGGGTCCGGGCCCGGACGTCGTTGGTACTCGCGGTCTTGGCGATGTAGACCAGCTGCAGCCCGTCCGGGGTGAGGAGCGGTTCGAGTTCCTGGCCCGTGGCGGTAGTTATCCGGGTCCGCGTTCCGCTCGCGAGGTCGAGCTTCCAGATGTCCAGATCACCGGCCGCTGCCGAGCTGTAATAGAGCGTGGAGCCGTCGGGGGAGTAGCTCGGGTCGAGGTCGATGGCGGGTTCGTCGACCAGCACCTTCTCGCGCCCGCTGGCCAGGTCGATTTCCATGATCGAGGTCTCGCGGCCGTCGTCCCGTACGAAGGCGAGCCGCTTGCCATCCGGCGACCAGGCCGGCCGGGCGTCGAGCGATCCGCCGGTCGTTACCCGCCGGGCGATGCCGCTGTTCAGGTCCATCACCCAGAGCCAGCCTCGGCTCGCGAACGCGATCCGCTGGCCGTCGGGCGCCGGAGCAGGATCCATTGGGCCGATCGTGAGCGTCGGAAGCTCGTAGCCCTCGAGGTACACGTGGTGTGACAGGCCCTTGATCTTGGGATACCGATGGGTCCACTGCGCTTCCGCGGACCCGGCGAGGAGTACTGTGGCGGCAAGGGCGACCTGAAGCAGGTATTTCATGCTGGCTCCCGGCGAGTCTCATGTGGAGTGGGCCCGCGGGCCGGAACCCCCGGCGACCACGGAAACCAAACATAGTGCGGTCGGGGTACGGTTCTGCGGATTGTCAGCGGCGGTGGCTTGTGGACCTTCACCCGTCAGGGGTCAGCCGGGACGGGCCCCTATCACCTTGCCTCGGCTGGCTGGAACCTTCCGATGCTAGCTGGCCCAATTGTCGGGGGAAAAGGTCACTTCGGGGGAAAGGTCAAACATGGCCGCCCCAAGTAAATCCCGAACTGACCGGCCTCGCCGGGCCTCCGCCAAAGGACGATGTAGCCCCAGGCGGTCTTCCATGCCTGGGACAGGCTGTCGCCCGCCATACTGCAACCGACGGCCTCCGTGGCCCCAAGAATCGCGCGGGCCGCGCCGCCGAGGGAGTGAACCACACGGACGGGGTAGGCCCCCGACCCCCCCGGCGACCAGCGGACAACACCCCCCAC